>JAKSLF010000032.1 GCA_024401355.1 Bacteroidales bacterium
GGGTGTTGTCTGGCATGAGGGGCGGACTAGTGGTGGAGAGTGGAGAGTGGAGAATTGATAATTGATAATGGAGAATTGATAATGGAGAATTGAGAAATAAAAAGATTAAGGGCTGTAGATGAAATCTTCTGAAATAATTCTGATATATTTGCATCCATGAATAGGAACCGAAGCGAGAATTGGATATTCCCCCATTTATCAATTGGTCAGGCATTGTCGGACCAATTAGCCAATGTCCAAGCTCACGGAGCTGTGGCGCAATATTCCACTTTGGCAACAAATCCTCAAATGTATGCCGCGAAGTATTTGACCTACTTGCCGACTAAAGAGCAATTGAGAAAAGAGATAGAGCAACAGAAAGAGATATTCTCTATGCAGCAGAAAGACGAAGAGTAAAATTCACCATTATGGTAATAATTTTACTATATTGGAGAGTCCGAGGAAGCACTAAAGGGTGAGATATGTTATAAGGGAAGATTCATTCCCAAGCACCCCGCTTCATTTTCAACACATCATCACCACTCATTCCTCATACCCCATAAAACAAAAAAAGGCAACACGAACGTGTTGCTCAATAAGAAAATAAAAAAAGAGTGACCATTCGCATTAGGCCACCCTCTATTCCATTTATGACATAATATTTATTTTTGTTCTATTTACGCACTATTTAGCTCAAAGGTTCCCACAATGCTTATTTTAACATATTCCCCAATGATTTGCCTCACACTATGAATGACGTGAAACAAGACCACAAACAGCCACTCTCAACTATTCCAAGCAAATCATCCACTCGGTTGGATATATAAAAAGGGGGATTGGTGGGGGATTTTGGGGTGTATGCTGAAAATATTTGGATTGGGTAGTTGTTTTTATCAACTTTGTAACATATAAAACAACTATTTAATAAGGTATTTCTATGAAAAAGAACTTTTTGAAAAAAGTAATGTTGAGCTTTGTTGTGCTCATGATGGGCGTATGTATGGCAAGTGCCCAGATGCCAGGCGGACAGATGCCTTCGCCAGAGGAGATGGCTAAGTTCCAGGCAGACCAGATGAAGCAGACTTGCACTCTCGATGACGACCAGTATGCAAAGGTGCTTGTGGTATGCAAGGAGTCGGGCGAGAAGATGCAGAGCGCTATGGCGGGCGGTCAGCCAGACTTTTCGGCATTTGGAAAGATTCAGGAAGAGCAGAACGAGAAGCTGAAGAAGATCATGACTGATGAGCAGTTCAAGAAGTGGGACGAGCATCAGCAGGAGATGAGAAAGCAATTTGGCGGCTTCTAAAAACGCATAGTCAGACACTAACGCGACGCCTCGACTGCCAGCAGCAGCCGGGGCGTTGTTGTATTGCTAACGCAACAAAATACAAATAATTGTGCTGGGGAGAGAAGTTTTTCGTACAATTATTTGCTATATCGCAAAATATGAATTAAATTTGCACCGCTTTTAATAATTAATACATTACAAACATGTACTTGGACAAAGAAAAGAAGCAAGAGATCTTCGGTCAGTACGGAAAGTCTAACACTGACACTGGTTCTGCAGAAAGCCAGATAGCATTGTTTTCATACCGTATTAGCCGTTTGACTGAACACCTTAAGTCAAACAAGAAGGATACAGTAACAAGCAAGGCACTTTCTAAGCTCGTTGGTGCACGTCGTCGTCAGCTCGACTATCTTAAGGATAGAGACATTGAGCGCTACCGTGCAATCATCGCTAAGCTCGGCCTCCGCAAGTAATCGGAAAAAGCTTCGCAAAAGACAGCCTCGGAACTTCGGTTCTGAGGCTTTTTTGTTTTCAGGAATTACTTGTCGCCATCGATGGCCCGGAGTGTGAGGGAGATGCGCTGGTCGATCTCTTTGCTGAACTCGCCGTTGTTGAGTGAGCGAGCTTTCTGGATATATTCCTTGGCCTTGGCGAGATTGCCTTGGCGGAGCATGAGGTCGGCAGCATAGACAGCCGAATAGGGTCCGAAATAACGTTTATCTTTGGCCGACATGGCAATGGCTTTGTCGTAGCAGGAGATGGCGGAGGTGAGGTTGCCCAGCTTCTCCTCGGCACGTGCGAGACGGAAATTATACTCAATGAGATGTTGCTGTGGAGGGTTGTAGCCACGAAGGGTGGCAAGCGACTCAGCGAAATTGCCATACTCGAACTGGAAGCGAGCCTTGACGAGAGTGCGGTCCATCGTCGGGAAGATTTTGGCATCGGCATTGGTACGCTTATCGACATCGGAGCTGAAAGGCATATCGGCAGCCTTCTGAGCATTCTCGAGGGCCTGACGGGTGTCACCCTGGACAAGATAGGCATAAGCCTTGAGGAGAGGAGCATCGTTGCAGCATGAGGAGCCGCGATACTTCTGGAGGAACTCGTCGGCATAGCGAATGGCGGACTTGGTGTCGAGTCGGCGAAGTGCGAATTTGGCCTGCTGGTGGATGATGAGCGGGAAACGGTCGATGACAGACTGTGGCAAGCGTGACATGACGGCATCGGCTTCGGAGCCCATGCAGTTGCGACCATTGCTGAGAATATATGCATAGACAACGACAGGAGTAGTATTGTTACGAAGTCGGCTACGCTGTTCGTCGTTGATACGCTGGTCGTGTGAGAGGAAGATGTTGGCAAAGACCAGAAGCTGCGACTCTTCGGAGAGTCCGGGTACGGAAGCCACCTTCTGGTGATACTGCTCAATCTCGGCAAAGCCCTGCTGAAGATTGCCTGAGGAGAAGCCGAAAAGACCTGCGAGTCCCTTCCACTTTTCGGGTATCTGCGAAAGGAGGACATCGAAGATGCCACGAAGCATCAGCTGTCCGTCGTAGTCCTTGTGAGACTCCTCGCCACGCTTGAACGAACGGTATGACTTCCAGAAATAGACACCACCGCCCCAGAGGCTGCCGGTACTGAGTTCGACGAGGCTGCGATGCATCTGAAGATTGCTGGTGAGAGTGGGTTCGAAGCGATGCTTAGCGACAGCGGCGAGAGCCTTGTCGGACGCCTCGACATACCTCTTATAATTACCATCGTTATTGGCTGCGGTATAGTCGAGAAGAGACTTATATTCGACAACAAAAGCAGCAATGGCCTTATCGTCGATGCGAGACAAAGCCTCAGCGAAAGCGGCATCGTCGTAGGCATAGACAGCAGCCAGAGCCTCGGAGGAAGCCTTAGACGCCAGAACGCTTTCCTGTGCCCAAGAGGAGCAGAGGGAGAGCAACGACACCACAAGAGTGGACAATATTTTCAGACGGAGGCTGGACATAGAGATCTATCCGAAGATACGGGACCAGAAACTCTTCTTCTTGCGGTCCTCGTAGAGAGGTCGTCCTTCGGGACAGAGAGTCTGATAGATTTCGCCCCAGGAAGGGAGTCCGCCATAATTGCGGTCGTCGATATATATGTCGGCATCGATCTTGCGTGAAGCAGAGCCATCGAGGACCTCGCCAGGATAGGCGCTATTGACAGCATAGAACTCGATGCCATTGTCCTTGCAGAGCTTGACAGCATCATCGAGCAGGGAGCCGGTGCGGCAAGTCCAGAGAATAAGGATGTAGCCCTTCTGCTGGAGAGCACGGAGCGTCTGGAAAGCGAAAATGCGTTCACGGCCCATCTGAGGGTAACGATTTTCAACGATAGTACCGTCGAAATCGACAGCAATAGTCTTATCCATAGGGGAACAGATTAATAGTTAAAACTGACATTATTTAGCCTCATCCTCAGACTCGTCGGGTGAATCGACACCATTGCCAATATACTGGGCAGTAGGGAAGCTGAGAAGGATAAGCAAAGTGAGCATACCAGCCGAATAGACACAATTCATATCGACGGTAACAAGATAGAGCAAAGAAGAGAGGAAAGAGAGGACATTGAGAGAGACGATACGCACCTTATAGGCGCCGCCAAAAATACGAGTCTGCTCGTTCCATGGTTTATCGATGCACTTTTTCTCGGCATTCTTGATGTAGAAATGGAGAACCAGGACGCCGACAAGAATCAGGAGGAGAAGGATGACCATGAGAAGGTAGTGCATCCGTTCGTCAACGAGTGGTTCGTCGGCCGAGAAATAGAAAAGAGCGAAAAAAGCCAGAGGAGGCAATGAAGCCACGAGAAAGAACTGGCGAAGAGTCTTGAGGAAAGTAGACATAGTGATGAATGAATTAACGTGTGAAAGAAATTATGAATTGAGCGTCTTATCGAAAGGAATGCGGTTGAGAAGCGAACGTCCGAGAGTGACCTCGTCGGCATATTCGAGTTCGTCGCCGACAGCGATACCGCGTGCGATAGTAGTCACGGGGATGCCATACTTTGCGATGCGCTTATATATATAATAGTTAGTAGTATCGCCTTCCATAGTAGTCGGGAGAGCAAGTATGACCTCGTCGACAGAATCGGGGACAGCGACCTTAGCCTCGAGTGAGTCGATATTAAGATCGTCGGGTCCGATGCCGTCCATAGGTGAGATAACCCCACCGAGCACATGGTAGACGCCGTGGTATTGATGAGTAGACTCGACAGCCATGATATCGCGGATATTCTCGACCACGCAGACCTGACGATGGTTGCGACTGGGATTGGCACAAATCTCGCAAGTGTCGGTATCAGAGATGTTATGGCACGAGCGGCAATAGCAAATATCATTGCGTACAGAACGGATAGCAGCAGCGAACTCTTCGACGCTCGACGCATCCTGCCGGAGGAGGTGGAGGACGAGACGCAGAGCGGTCTTGCGGCCGATGCCCGGCAACTTAGCGAACTGGCCGACAGCGTTATCGAGCAACTGTGAAGAATACTGGTTCTGACTCATTATACCTATAATTACGGCACAAAGATAATGAATAAAAAGAGTTAAGCATCAATATAGGTGATTTTCATGACCATAAATTTGCACAATTTCGTGAAATGCTTTACATTTGTCGAAAAAACAAACAGAGTAAATACTCAATAACAATGAATAAAGACAACATTATTTTCGACCTTATCAACAAGGAGTATGCCCGCCAGAAGCGTGGCATCGAAATGATTGCCTCAGAGAACTTTGTGAGCGATCAGGTTATGCAGGCAATGGGTTCATGCCTCACAAACAAGTATGCAGAAGGCTATCCGGGCAAACGTCACTATGGCGGCTGCGAGGTCGTAGATGAAGTTGAGACAATAGCAATAGAGCGATTGAAGAAACTTTATGGTGCGGAGTTTGTGAACGTACAGCCACACTCGGGTGCTCAGGCGAATGCAGCAGTGCTTCTTGCATGCCTCAAGCCAGGCGACAAGTTCATGGGTCTTGACCTTGCTCATGGTGGTCACTTGTCACACGGTTCGGCAGTTAACACATCAGGTTTGCTCTACACTCCATGTGCATACCACTTGAACCAGGAGACTGGTCGTGTGGACTATGACGAGATGGAGCGAGTAGCGATGCAGGAGAAGCCAAAATTGATCATTGGTGGTGGTTCGGCATACAGCCGTGAGTGGGATTACAAGAGAATGCGTGAGATAGCAGACGCATGTGGAGCTCTCCTCATGGTAGACATGGCTCACCCAGCAGGTCTTATCGCAGCAGGATTGCTTGACAACCCTGTAAAATATGCAGACATCGTAACATCGACAACACACAAGACATTGCGTGGTCCACGTGGTGGCGTCATCATCCTTGGCAGAGACTTCGAGAATCCATGGGGCAAGAAGTTCAAGAGCGGCAAGATCCGTTCAATGGGTTCGCTCATCAACTCGGCAGTATTCCCAGGTCAGCAGGGCGGTCCACTCGAGCATGTGATTGCAGCTAAGGCAGTAGCATTTGGCGAAGCATTGACACCAGAGTTCAAGACATATCAGGAGCAGGTAAAGAAGAATGCAGCACGTTTGGCAGCAGGACTCATCGAGAAGGGCTTCCACATTGTATCGGGTGGTACAGACAACCACTCAATGCTTGTAGACCTTCGTCCAAAATATGCAGAGCTTACAGGTAAGATTGCAGAGGACGCACTTGTATCGGCAGACATCACTGTAAACATGAACCTCGTACCATTCGACACACGTTCGGCAATGGAGACATCTGGTCTTCGTCTTGGTACTCCAGCCATCACAACACGTGGCTTGAAGGAAGCTGACATGGATGTAATCGTAGACATGATTGACAGAGTATTGGCTAAGCCAGAGGATGCAAACGTCATCGCAGCAGTAAAGAAGGAAGTAAATGCAATGATGCAGGATCGTCCTATGTTTGCTTGGTAATCCAGACAAAAAGAGAAAATCAATATTGGGAGGTTGTTCGGCATTGGCCGGGCAACCTTTTCTTTTTTCAGTCAAAAAAACGGCCTATAATACGCCAAAACAGGCGGAAAGAGAGCCAAGGATGCATATAATCTACAAACGGGCACTTTGTATCGACCAAAGGGACCTTGAAAATACCATTACTAAAGTTAAAAATGCGTAACTTTGTAATGTCATAGAGAAGTTAATATATTTAAGTAGAAGTGTATTATACGTATATAATCACCAAGAAGTAATTCCACTAAGAAAACAATCTACGAACGTATTCACGAGGAGTGTGCGATGATGCATGGCTCCTCTTTTTTTATTTCTATAAAGTGGGTTTTTGATTAGAAAATCTTCTGCATAAGGACCTCGTCTTCGAAGCCAGAAGAAGTGCGAATCCACTGCCTACGAACACCAATAACATCGAAGCCGAGCTTTTTGAAGAGGGAGACACTTGCAACATTGGACGAACGCATCGAGGCAGAGACCTGATGCAGAGCAAGAGTGTCGTGAAGGTATTGACACATCAGAGAGAGAGCCTCAGTAGCGAAGCCACGTCGCTGGAAAGGTGTATCGACGAGAACACCCAAAGAGGCATGCATATCAAAAGGAAAGAAGTCGAACATATCGACACATCCGACGACAGCATCATCGGCCAAGGAACAGACCATCAGCCTCAACTGACGGGTCTGATAGACATCCATTCCGGCCTGTGCAATCAGCGACTCGATAGAGACAGAGTTGACAGGCTGACGCACAGAGCCATCGGACCAAAGAGCCGCATCATTTTCCCATCGATAGACGATATCGACATCAGAGACTTCAACGGCTCTAAGATAGCATATATTGCCGCTTAGCATGCGGTTTTTACTTTACGAACTTCTTGTATTGAGAAACCTTACGGATGAAAGCGTCGCCGAAAGGAGTATTGCTGACAACCTTGCTCTTAGCAGCGACAGCCTCCTTATAGGTGTCATACGAGCCAAAGCTGTAGACATACCATCCATCGCGATAGACATGTTCAGAAATCATGTCAGGCTCGAGATTATTGACCTTAGAATAGTCGAGTGGTTCGCGGAGAGAGAGTATCTGAACGGTATATTTTCTTTCATCGAGCAGTGCTTCGGCTTTAGCCTGAGCCTCCTTGGCAGCAGCTGCAGCGATAGCAGCATCCTCATCCTCGACGAAATCGAAAGGATCGATAACAACGGTATGTCCGAGTTTGCTATAGCTGTCGCCAACAGAAGTATTGACAACGAGACGCTTTTCAATGCTACCATTGTCGGCAAGAATAGTATATGACTTACCCTCTTCGACAACGACAACGAACTTACCAGTTTCGGCATTAGGAACGAAACGTCCTATATCCTCGCCATCGGCCTGTGCTACGACACGAACGGCATGTGGTTCATGGCTTTTAACGACACCGCTGAAAATGACAAGCTTGTTGAGTTCTGGTTCGTCGTACTCGACCTCGTAGATATCGTAGCCGGTGAACTCGTCGCCGCTATTGTCCCACTTGATACTTGCATAATAGGCCATATCCTTAACGGCAGTTGGCACGAAGTAGAGATCGTCGTCAGGAGTATTAATAGGATAACCGATATTTACAACAGCCTCGAAAGTTGAATCGGCTGGGCTATATGGAGCATAGAAGATATCGAAGCCACCCATTGTATTATGGCCGTTTGAAGAGAAATAGAGGATATCCTTAGTTGGGTGGAGAACAGGTGCATCCTCGTCGTACTCAGAATTGACATTAGCGCCAAGATTGAGAGGGAGACCCCATTCGCCATTAGGCAACTTGAAGCTGCGGTAGATATCGAAACCACCGAAACCACCTTCGCGGTTAGACGAGAAGAAGAGCTGTGTGCCATCAGAAGAGATACAAGCATATCGTTCTTCAGACTTGCTGTTGATAGCAGGTGACAAAGGCTTAGCAGGCGACCACACACCAGCTGTATCGAGATGAGAGACATAAATATCGCCATCACGAACAACATAGAGATTGCTGTCGCGAAGGCAAGTAGCAGTCTCCTGACCCTTAGACGAGAACATGTTACGGATTGGCTCAGTACCACCCCACTCCTCATCTAATGACTTGCGTGTAGCGATGTATGTACGCTCTTCGTTCTGACCATCTTCGAACTGAGTTCTGACATTATTCTTACGGCGCGAAGTGAAGATAAGAGTCTTCATATCGTCGGACACGAGTGGACGGTAGTCGTTTTCGTCGCAATTGACATTTTCGCCGAGTCGACGAACCTGAAGACGTACAGGACTGTTCATCATAATCTTGGCGTTGTTGCATATTTCGCGTTCGTGTTCGATCATCTCCTTCCAGTCACCAGTTTCGTCGTGGCGTTCAACCTTCTTATATTCCTTGAGAGCGCCATCGAAATCGTACTTCAACTGTCGGATACGGGCGATAGCGATAGTAGTCTCTATTCTTTCTTCAGTCCACTCGTTGCTATCGTCGAGCTTAAGCGTCTTGTTGAGGAAGAAAAGAGCAGAGTCGGGATTGCCACTCATATTGAGGTAGCAGAGTCCGAGATTGTATGTAAGATTGATATCGTCAGGATATTTCTTATAGAGCTCCTGCATGAGGTCAATAGCCTTACGGTTATTACTTTCCTCAGCGTATTGGAGAGCGAGGTCAAATTTTTTTCTAGAACTGCTGTTCATTCTCTGCGCCTCTGCACAAAGTGTTGAAAGCAACATAATTGCCAAAGCAAAAATAGTAAAACGCGTTTTCATCATAAAAGAGTTTCGTCAATGTGCACAAAAAACGATTTTCGGACGCAAAGTTAGTAAATGAAAATGAAATATACCATTATGATTATATAAAAAAAAGTAAACGAGAGAGATATAAACCACATAAAAAAAGAAAGAGGACTCAAAAGCGAGTCCTCCTTCTTAATATTGTAGCACAGAATATTAACCACGTGAGTAGTTAGGAGCTTCCTGTGTAATTGCAACGTCGTGTGGGTGGCTTTCCTGCATACCAGAAGCGGTGATGCGAGTAAACTTAGCATTGTGAAGCTGTTCGATAGTCGCAGCGCCGCAATAACCCATACCAGAACGGATACCGCCGATAAGCTGATAGATAACCTCGTAGAGTGAACCCTTGTAAGGAACGCGAGCAGAGATACCTTCAGGAACGAGCTTCTTAACATCGTCTTCAGCATCCTGGAAGTAACGGTCCTTAGAGCCCTTCTGCATAGCCTCGAGAGAGCCCATGCCACGGTAAGACTTGAACTTACGGCCGTTGTAGATGATAGTATCACCAGGAGACTCCTCAGTACCAGCGAAGAGCGAACCGCACATCACGCAAGAGCCACCAGCAGCGAGAGCCTTAACGAGGTCGCCAGAGTAGCGGAGACCACCATCGGCGATAACTGGGATGTTGCCATAGCCGTTATCCTTAAGAGTCTTAGCGACATCGTAGATAGCAGTAAGCTGTGGAACACCGACACCAGCGATGATACGAGTAGTACAGATAGAACCAGGTCCGATACCTACCTTAACAGCATCAGCTCCAGCCTTAACGAGTTCGAGTGCAGCAGCGCCAGTAGCGATATTACCAACGATGATATCGATCTGTGGATACTTTTCGCGAGCCTTCTTGAGAGTCTCGATAACGCCGCGGCTATGTCCGTGAGCAGTATCGATAACGATAGCATCGACATTAGCCTTAACGAGAGCGTCGATACGTTCGAAAGTATTATATGTAACGCCAACACCAGCAGCGACACGGAGGCGGCCCTTCGAGTCCTTGCAAGCCATTGGCTTATCCTTAGCCTTAGTGATATCCTTGAAAGTAACGAGTCCGAGGAGTTTGAAATTCTTGTCGACAACAGGGAGTTTCTCGATCTTGTTCTGCTTAAGAATTTCAGCAGCCTGCTCGAGGTCGGTAGTCTGGTCGGTAGTGATAAGGTTATCCTTGCCGGTCATAACCTCAGAGACGAGTCTTGACATATCCTGTTCGAAACGAAGGTCGCGATTAGTTACGATACCAACGAGGTAGCCATACTCATCGACAACAGGAATGCCACCGATCTTGTATTCCTTCATGAGAGAAAGGGCGTCGCCAACGGTACGGTCCTTAAGGATAGAAACAGGATCGTAGATCATGCCGTTTTCGGCACGCTTAACAATTTCGACCTGTTTAGCCTGCTCCTCGATAGTCATGTTCTTGTGGATGACACCGATACCACCCTCTCGAGCTATAGCGATAGCGAGTCGAGCTTCAGTAACAGTATCCATCGCAGCAGAGACGATAGGAGTGTTCAGCTTAATGTTGCGTGAGAAATTGGTGCTCATTGACACCTCTCTAGGAAGTACCTCAGAATAGGCTGGTACCAGGAGTACGTCGTCGAATGTCAGGCCATCCGAAACGATCTTATCTTCAATGAATGACATCGTATTGTAATTTTATTTCTTCGTTTCTAAAATTACGCGCAAATGTATAAAAACTTACGCAATATAGAAAGTGTTGGTATAAATTTTTACAACTAATTAGCATTTATTATTCGACGACCAGTTGTTTGAAGCCATCGGACATGAGTTGATGCTGCACCTTATCATCATCTTCATATATAAGGTATGCCTCAATACCTTCGAGACTATTGACGAGTTCAATAGCCTTATCAGGTCCGAGAACCATGCATGTTGTAGAGAGAGCGTCGGTAGTCATAGTGTTAGGTCCGACGACAGTAACGCTAAGCATACCATGTTCGACAGGTCGGCCGGTGAGAGGATCGATAGTATGCTGCAGTCGTCGGCCGTCCTCGACATAGTAGAACTGCCTATAGCTTCCAGAAGTGGAGACAGCAGCATCGGTCACACCAATAAGAATCTGTGAAGAACGGTTGAGTTCGTTGGCACCTTCGACAGGTTTGTCGACAGAGATACGCCACTTGCGGTTGCTAGGACTAAGACCTTTGACGTGGAGTTCACCTCCGAGTTCGACCATATAGTCGGTAACACCATATTCATCGAACACAGATGCGGCAACATCGATACCATAACCTTCGGCAAGAGCAGCCGCCTCGAACATTATACGTTCGTCATCCTTAACAACACGGCGACCTTCGAGACGAGTCTTATCGAATCCGATGAACGAACGGACGCTATCGACCTTGGCAAGAATGCTATCGTAGGTAGCGACAGAGATAGTATCAGGATAGTCGCCATTGAAACGCCAGAGATTGCTCAGAGGCTTAATAGTAATATCGAAACGGTGTCCAGAAAGTTCGTAGACCTCGCGTGCCTTATTATATACATTAGCAAAGAGAGTATCGACCTCGACATCCTCGTTGCGGTTGACACGGCTGATGACAGACGACTTATTGTAAGTAGAGAGTGACGCATCGTAAGTGCGGAGTCGTTCGAGCATCTCCTTTTCAAGGCTGCGAGTATACTTATATGTAATATGATAGGTAGTGCCGAAGACAAAACCTTCCTCCTTAATATATCTCTCCTTAGCTTCGTTGCAAGAAGTAAGAAAGAGAATGACGGACATGAAAGCGAGAACAGAATACTTCATATTAAAAATTATAGAAAGGACTGCTCCATGGGAGAAGCAGCCCTTGAATATCTAATTATACAGATGGTCAATAACAGAGATTAGTATGGATGACGAGAAATAGCCTCGGCAAGCATATCGACAAACTTCTGAAGATGTGAACCGACCATCATCTTAATCATAGGATTAAGGTCGGCCTTCATCGTGACCTTGATACGTGAGCTATATGGTTCGACCTCCTTCATTTGGACCCAAAGGTTGAAATTGAATCGGGTAGCACCATCGGCAGTATATTTGACCACGGAGTTTTCCTGTCGGTCGATAATACGAAGACCCATTTCGCCCATACCGTCGACAGTAAAACGGCATGTATCGGCAGTGCACTCCCAATTCTTCAACTTATCCTGCGGGAGGACAGCAGAAAAATTGCGGAAGTCGGACAACTTGCCATAGATGACACCGACATTGTTGGTCACCACCTTTATTGCGCTCTCGTATGTAGTCTCCATCTGATATTAAAGCTCGGCCTGTAATCGTTATAGAATAGTGTCGGGCACAAATTACTTACCCCATTCAGAAGGGTTCTTTCTCCACTCCTGAAGAGCAGTAACATCATCAGCAGTGACATAGCCAGACTCGACAGCAGCACCGATCATCTCCTGGTAGTTGCTGAGAGTAGTGAGCTCGACGCCAGCAGCCTTGAAAGCCTCTTCAGCTACAGGGAAACCATAAGTGAAGATAGCGAGCATGCCAACGACCTGACACTGAGCATTGCGGAGAGCATCGACAGCCTTGAGTGAGCTCATACCAGTAGAGATAAGGTCTTCGATAACGAGAACCTTCTGACCAGCCTTGATTTCACCTTCGATAAGGTTAGCCAATCCGTGATCCTTTGGAGCAGAACGTACATAGACGAAAGGCTTGCCAAGAAGATCGGCAACGAGAGCACCCTGAGCGATAGCGCCAGTAGCCACACCAGCCACAACATCGATATCGGCATACATTTCCTTAGCGAGTTCGGCGAAAGCAGTCTTTATATAAGTACGAACCTCAGGATAAGAGAGAGCCTTGCGGTTGTCGCAATAGATAGGAGACTTCCAGCCAGAGGCCCAAGTGAAAGGGTTAGCAGGCTGAAGCTTAATTGCCTTGATGTCGAGGAGTTGCTTAGCAACTGTGATAGCATACTTGCTCATGGATGTATAGTTTTTTTGTTTGTTATCGTTTTATTGGATGCAAAGTTAGTCATTCCAACGGGAATAACGTACTTTGTTGGTCAGAAAATGACTTCTTTGATGCTTTCTTAGACTTTTTTGACAATGGCTTAGGTTTTGGAGCGCCGAAAGTGAGTCGATGTAGTTCGGTTGGTCCGTATTTAGCGACAGCATCTCGATGAGCCTGCGTCGGGTAGCCCTTATTAGTCTTCCAGTCGTATTCGGGATGGAGAGAATCGAGACGAGACATTAGTTCGTCGCGGTGAGTCTTAGCGAGTACAGATGCTGCAGCGATAGACATATACTTACCATCGCCCTTGACAATAGTCTGATGAGGAATTTCAGTTCCGGCATCGGGAGCGTCGAGTGGACTTGTGTATGGTTTGAACTTATTACCATCGACGATGATAAAATCGGGACGGGAAGAGAGTTGGTCGAGAGCGAGATGCATAGCCATTATAGAAGCGTTGAGGATATTGATCTTGTCGATCTCGACATTGTCGACCATAGCCACGGCCCAAGCGAGAGCCTCACGTTCGATGATTGGTCGGAGCATATCGCGTTGACGCTCTGTAAGTTGTTTTGAATCGTTGAGGAGTTCGTTGTTGAAACCCTCGGGCAAAATCACAGCAGCAGCAACCACTGGTCCGGCAAGGCAACCACGTCCGGCTTCATCACATCCGGCTTCGACACGTCCTTCCTTAAGATATGGCAACAACATAATACCTTATTCGTTATAGACGACATAGAGCAGAGTGCGTCCGACAACTTCGAGCGTATTCTTGTCGATATTCTGGACCACATCGTTGTGAGTGTGCCAATGTTCGTAGAAACCAGATGAAGTGAGTGGGTCGTACTGTATGATGTCGATGCAAGGCACCTTAGCAAGCTTGTTGACGTAGTAGTGGTCGTCAGTAATATATCCGCCATCGTCGTTGACGAAATAGTTGCCATAACCTATATTACGAGCAGCCTTCCAAACCTTGTCGACAACACTTTGAGCGGCCTGCTTAGAGAACCCTTCCTGAAAGAACTGTGCTCCGGGAGCTCCGACCATATCGAGAAGGATACCATAGCGAGCCTGAGAGTCGCGTCCCATATCGCTATTGCCCCAGAACTGGCTTCCGAGACACCATGAATCGGGAACATAATTGTCGAGTCGGAGATGGTCGGGCGTACCACAATCTTCGGTATCGAAAAGGATGATATCGACACCGATATCGGGTTTGCGGACCTGGAACTGACGAGCAACTTCCATCAGCACACCAACGCCGCTAGCTCCATCGTTGGCACCATCGATGGGCTTGTTGTGATATTGTGAGTCGGCATCATGGTCGGCAAAAGGACGGCTGTCCCAATGCGAGCAAAGGATGATGCGATTAGCCTTTTCCTTATTATATTTAGCGATAACATTACGAACAGGCAACATCTTGCCGTCGAAAGCCTTGGCACTACCCTCCTGAACCTCGACCTCGGCACCGAAACGAGCGAACGAAGCCTTGAAATAGTCGAGACAACGAGAGTGGGCGTCAGAGCCTGGGACACGAGGTCCGAAACTAGTCTGCTCGACCACATAACGGAGAGCAGAATCGGCTGAGAAAGAGATGTCGGCGACAGGCATCTTGACAGACTTCTGTGCGACGGAAGGATTATTGGTCTGCCTGCAAGCGACGAACGACATAGTCATCGATGCGGCGAGAAGGAGTATACTAGTATATTTCATTGTCGGTATAGAAAAGAGAAACTACAGATTGACATCCCAGAAACTGTCGGAGCTACGGAAGTCGACCATCTGCACTTGAGGATAGAGTGACATGGCGAACTTCTTTATCTGCTGATAGGCATCGTCGGCCATGATTTGTTCATCGGAAGGCAATCGGTTGAAGACGATAGCGGGCAGTTCAATACCACGATTCTTGCAAGCCTCGATGCTGAGGAGAGCGTGGTTGATGCCTCCAAGTTTAGACGTTGTGACGAGCACGAGAGGCAATCGGCGAGAAGCGACATAGTCGATAGTCAGCATATCATCGTTGAGCGGAACCATCAGTCCGCCGGCACCTTCGACAAGCACGACACTATATCGTCCGAGGAGATAGCGAGTATCAAGGTCGATGCGGTCGGGGTCGATAGTAACACCTTCGAGACGAGCGGCGAGATGTGGTGAACATGGTTTTTTGAAAAGGTAAGTGCAAGTGCGTCCCTCCTTATCTTCAGGAAGGATACCACACCCCATCACCTTACGATGTTCGACGAGATCGTCGGCCACCGTCAGGCAACCAGTCTGCACGGGCTTCTGTGTAATCACAGAGACACCACGGTGCCTAAGATAGGCAGCCATGCGAGCAGTCACGTATGTCTTTCCGCTATCGGTGTCGACTCCACTAATAAAGTAGGCACCATGTCTGTGGGTCAGCATAAATTAGTCCTCCTCATCTTCATCGTCATCGTGACGATTCTTCTTGTCCTTGCGACGTTCGGAACGGCTCACCTTATCGTCGTCACCCTTGGACTTCTTGTCGGCCTTTTCCTTCTTGCCGGCAGGTGCAGCCTTTGTGGTTACAGGTTCAGCAACGGCTCCGGTGAGCTTCTCATAGTTTTCAGCAGCAGCATCGAACTTCTCTTCAGCAGCCTTAACAGCCTGCTGGTTGGCCTTCTGAGAACCTTTGCCCTTAGCAACATTAGCTTCACCCTTGGCCTTCATCTTCTTGGCATTGGCGATAGCCTTATCGATACGCTTGAGACTATCGGCAGACTGTTTGTCGAGAGCCTTAACATCAGCAGCGGCCTGCTTAGCGACAGACATATCCTCGTCCTTGATGAACTTATTAAAACCCTTACGTTCTTCGGCGAAACTCTTGACAGTAAGCTTGCGAGCCTCACCAAGGTCCTTAATAAGATTGTCGGCATCCTGAATCTGTCGGTTACCAACCTCGATGAGAGAATCGCTCATGAAAGCCTTATGGTTGGCCTGGTCGAGTTTTTTGCGTGCAGCTTCGTATGAAGTGACAGCCTTCTGCTTGGCAGCCTCAACCTTATCTTGAGCAGTAGACTGAGCTGTAGCAGAGAGAGTTAGCGCAGTCATAAAGAACAATATCAATAATCTTTTCATAGTCTATATATAATAATTAAGTTGAAATTATGTCATTTGTGGCAGTAAATATACAATATAATACTGAGAAAAACACTAGTTTGTCACACTTTATTATTCAAAAAATGTGCCAAATGGGATAACGAACAAATCAGTAGGCGTCCCCAAACCGCAACAGACAATATATATAAAAGAGGTAATAATGGGGAGAAAACGCGCCAAATGAAGCATGAAAAAACTTTGGCACAATTATTGTTTATGCATAGACAAACACTAATTATTAATCATTAAATTGTACAACTATGAAAAAGATGTTATTTGCATTAGTAATGAGCCTTTTCATGTTGCCAGCATTTGGCCAGAACAACGATAACGCCAACGAGAAAATGCACCATGGGAACAAAGAGATGCACGAGAATCGCGGTCATCATGACGGTCAGGGACACAAAGGATTACACCACGGCCAGGGCAAACGCCACCACCGTGGAGGAAGGATGCACTTCGCCTCACCAGAGAAAGTGGACCTCATATATAACTATGTGAACGACCAAATGTCATCGAACGACAAGAAAAAGGCAGTCAAATTGTGCATGCAGCTCACTCCGATGAAAGCAGAGGACATATCGAGAATGATAGACCTATTTTCGTTTGACGACGACAAGATGGAGATTCTTGAATTCTGCTATCCGCTCTGCCCGAACAAGGAGAAATATGTAATAGCGATAGACAAATTGTCATTCAGCAGCAACAAAGACAAAATGTACAAAATGATGGCTACACATCAAAAATAGCATGTCGGCCTGATATTTTTTAGAAAAGAGAAGATGAATATGATGTTTCCTGCACAGACAAGAAACATCATATTCATTTTTTGCATATATTTGCAAAGGAATACAAGCAAGAAAAGAACAGCAGTGCCACGAGCACCCAAAGAGACAACACGAATGCTAGACAACATAAAGAAATACCACATACTCCTTGCGAGCAACTCACCACGCCGCCAAGAGCTACTATCCAACATGGGCGTCGAATTTGACGTAGTGGCGAAGCAGGGCATTGACGAATCGTATCCGAAAGATATGATGCCGAAATTCGTACCTGAATACTTAGCCATCAAGAAAGCTGAGGCATACAAGGAGATGCTTGAAGACGGGAAGTCGATGCTGATAACAGCAGACACAGTAGTGGTGCATGAAAGGACGATACTGGGGAAGCCGCATGACGAAGCTGAAGCAAGAGAGATGTTGAGAAAGCTGCAGGGAAGTACACACAGAGTGCTTACTGGAGTAGCAATCACGACGAGAGACAAGCAAGTGTCGTTCACGGTAAAGACAAAAGTGATGATGCGCCAGATGACTCATGACATCATAGACCACTACGTCAAGACATACAAGCCGATGGACAAAGCTGGTGCATACGGCATACAGGAGTGGATAGGCTTGATAGGTGTAAACCACATCGAAGGCAGCTATCACAACGTAATGGGTCTGCCGACACAGCGACTATTTGCAGAACTTCAAAACTTCTAGGACAAGGGAGAAGCAGACATGACAACAAAGAGATGTAACATAGAGATGAAAGCGACGAGACTAGCGATGGCGATAATAATGATATTAGTAGCCGGAGCAGCGCATGCTGAAGTTGGCATGTGGATACCGTTATTCATCGAACGCAACATCACCCAGATGAAAGATATGGGTTGCAAATTGTCTGCCGAAGATATATATAGTATAAACAAGGCATCGCTAAAAGATGCGGTAGTAATATTTGGCGGTGGATGCACGGGTGAAGTAGTTTCAGAAGAGGGACTGCTGCTAACGAACCACCATTGTGGCTATGATGCCATACAGAAACTATCGTCGGTAAAGCACAACTACTTGGCCGACGGATTCTGGGCCATGAGCAAAGACGAGGAGTTGCCATGCGAGGGACTGGAAGTAACATTTCTCGAAAACATCACGGACGTCACCTCGGAAGTGATGGAAGGAACGGAATCAATACCAGCAGACAGCATCCACTTACGTGCGAAGAAAATAGCAGCCAACATCAAGAAAATAATAGAAGACGCCGCATCGCCGAAAACATATCACTCGGTCGAAGTGGAATCGTTCTATGGTGGCAACCAGTATCTGCTATTCAAGTATAAAACATTTAGCGACATACGTCTTGTGGGAACACCTCCAGACGAGCTTGGACGCTTTGGTGGCGATACAGACAACTGGGTTTGGCCGCGTCACACATGTGACTTCTCGATGTTTCGCATCTACGCCGACAAAGACAACAATCCGGCAACATACTCGACCTCCAACGTGCCATACAAGCCAGCACGACACCTGAAGATATCGACACAAGGCATCGAGGAAGGAGACTTCACCATGGTGATGGGTTATCCTGGTTCGACGAACCTTTATGCTCCATCGGGCTATATCAAACTGATACAAGACGTAATCAACCCGAAACTGATCGAGATGCGTACAGCCAAGCTAAAAGTGATGAATCGTCATCAGGCAACATCACAGGAGATAAACATACAATATGCAGCAAAAAACGCATCGACATCGAATGCGTGGAAAAAGTGGCAGGGTGAAGTAAAGGGACTCATCAAGACCGATGCAGTAGAAAACAAAAGTGCCATCCAGCAGAAGTTGTTACTCAGGAATCCAGAAGCGGAGTCGTTGCTCAGCAAGTATGCCTCTATATATAATGAAAAGTATGCCGAATACAAAATACACTCGACATATATCAACGAGATATTCCGCGGAGGAGTTGAACTCCTGCAACTAGTACGAACCCTTGAACGTCTAAACTCGCAGGGAGGATCCGACATTGCGGGTATACAAAAAACGCTGAACAGCTTCTACAGAGACTACAACCATGACCTATCGAAAGAGATGGCCATCGAAGTGCTCAACGTATACAGCCGAAACATAGACAAGAGCAACTGGCGACACCTTGGCAAATACGACGCAAAGACGCAGCCACTGCTTGAAGCGAAATCAATAGAAAATCTAATAAACGACATCTACACCCGAAGTGCCTTCCGCAATGCCCAGACAGCATTGAGACTACTCGAAAAGAAGGGAGACAAATTCATCTACGAGATGAGGAAGGACCCGATATATGCATTATACCGCGACTTTGAAATAACGAGCAGTCAGTTGAAGTCGACATACGGCATCAAGATCAAGAACGAAGAGCTAGATGAACTGGACCGACGCTACATCAAGGCAATGCTTGAAGCATACCCAGACAGTCTGCTTCCATCTGACGCCAACTTTACGATGCGAGTGTCGTATGGCAACATGAGTGGTTATGAAGCCGATGATGCGGTAGAATATAGTGCCTTCACCACACTTGATGGAGTGATAGAGAAAAACAGAACCGGGAACAGCGACTATGCGATACCGGACAAACTGAAAGAACTATATGAGACCAAAGCATATTCAGAATACGCAGACAAGAGAGACGGCAGGTTGCACACGGCATTCGTGGCGACAAACCATACCACGGGTGGAAACTCGGGAAGTCCGGTTCTCAATGCCGACGGAGAACTGATAGGCCTGAACTTTGACAGGGCATGGAATGGTGTGATGAGCGACATGTATTTCAACCCACTTCAATGCCGAAACATAACACTCGACATCAGGTATCTGCTATTCATAGTAGACAAATATGGAAATGCAAAATACCTGGTAGACGAGATGCTAGACAACAAATAACTTATAACACCAACTCAAAACTAATATATGACAGACCAGATCAACAACATATTGACAGAGCTCTACCATCAGTGGAGTGGCGAATGGCCAAACCACTACACAGAGTTGCCGCCATCGGGAAGTTCGCGACGCTATTTCAGAATAAGTGGTAACGACGGACGGACAGCGATAGGCGTATACAACGCTGACAGGAAAGAGAACGAAGCATTCCTCAGCTTCAGCAGGAGCCTAAGGCAGGCAGGAGTCAACGTGCCAGAGATATATGGTGAAGAGTTGGCGTACGGAGCATATTTGCAGCAGGACCTTGGTGACGAGACATTATACGCCAAGTTGACCAACGAAAGGAGAGACAATGGAGGTGCGTTTACCGACTCGCTGAAGGAGACATACAAGAGCGTGTTGAAAGCGTTGACCGTAATACAGACACGAGGCACCCAAGCCATAGACTTTGACAAATGCTATCCACGTGCGGCATTCGACAGACAGAGCATGATGTGGGACCTTCAATATTTCAAATACTACTTCTTGAAACTATCGCACATAGTATTTGACGAGCAGGCACTTGAGAATGACTACAACAAACTGATGGACTATCTCTTGGAGGCTCGTCATGACTATTTCCTCTACCGCGACTTTCAGAGCAGAAACATCATGATAGTAGATGGTGAGCCATGGTTTATCGACTATCAGGGAGGTCGACGTGGAGCATTGCAATATGACGTAGCATCATTGCTTTATGACGCGAAGGCCGACATACCACAAGGCATCAGAGATGAGTTGCTTGCCTTCTACATCACAGAGTTGGGAAAAGCGATAGAGAGCAGCGCATCGACAGACAAAGACACATTTGACAAGAAAGCATTCGAGAGCCACTACTATGCTTACGTGCTGATACGCATAATGCAGGCGATGGGTGCATACGGATATAGAGGATTCTTCGAGCAGAAAGCGCATTTCTTGAAGAGCATTCCATTTGCATTGGCCAACATGAGCAGCATCATCGACAACCATCCTCTGCCAATAGACGTACCAGAGCTGATGAGAGTGTTGACAAGCATCACGACATCGGAGCAGCTGCTTAGCATAGCATCGACCACGAAACTGAAAGTGAGCGTATCATCGTTCTCGTACAAGCATGGTATACCGACGGACAACTCGGGCAATGGTGGTGGATTTGTGTTCGACTGCAGAGCATTGCCAAACCCTGGTCGATATGAAAAATACAAACATCTCACAGGTCGCGACCAGGAAGTGATAGAATTCTTTGCCGAGCACAAAGACAAGATGGAGGAGTTCCTCAGTCCGGTGAAGCAAATAGTAGCGATAAGCGTCGAGAAATATGTAGAGCGAGGTTTTACCAACCTGATGATAAACTTTGGCTGCACAGGTGGCCAGCACCGATCGGTATACTGTGCCGAGCAGACAGCCAAATGGATAAGCGAGAACTATGACGTGGAAGTGACCCTGAAACATTGGGAGCACTAACAAGAAAAAGAAAAGAGAGACGAAATGAATGGAATGATATTCGCTGCGGGCTTGGGCACACGCCTAGCACCGCTGACAGATACGATGCCAAAGGCGCTTGTAGAAGTGGACGGCAAGCCACTTCTTGAGCATGCTATAAACCAGTTTGCAAAGGGAGGAGTAACGACACTTGTCATCAACGTGCATCACTTTGCCGACCTCATCAAGAAATATGTAGAGGCGAACAAACAGAAATGGCCAAACACAAAGATATGCATCTCAGACGAATCGGACTACCTGCTCGACACTGGTGGTGGACTAGTCAAAGCGCTTGAATACTTTACCGATGACAAACCAATCGTCGTAGGCAATGCTGATGTCTATTGTGATGTGCCAATTGACTGGCTCTACAACGAGCACCTCAAGAGCAGCCGTTCGGCAACATTGCTGACACGCAAGCGTCCATCGACACGTCAGCTTCTGTTTGATGCAGACGGTCGTCTGTCGGGATGGAGGAACAAGACAACAGAAGAAGAGCGTCTACCTAGAGTCAAAGACGTAGCGACAGAGAGCCTGCATGAGTCGGCCTTCTGCGGATTCCACGTTATCGAGCAGGGACTAGTGAGATTCTGGCTTCCGGTGCACAAATTCCCAATCATCGATGCGTACCTCAAAGTGGCTGCAGACGACAAGATATATGAAGTTGACCTCGACAAGAAGTACTACTGGTTTGACGTGGGAACAATCGAGAAGCTCAACACAGTAGAAGAATTTGTAAAACAGAGGAAACAATAATAAAAACCAAAATCCGGAAAAAAACAATTAATCATCAATCCTATTATTTTCAATCATGGAAGAACTTGAAAGAAAGAAACGTGAACAGAAAATGCGTCAGTTGAGACGGCGCAAGATTCTCGAGCAGGCATTCGAGAGACCATTTAAGACCTTCGAACGTATATCAACAAATGGTGGTCTGATGCTGCTGTGTGTGGGCGCTATAGCCTTGATATGGGCCAACAGTCCATGGCAGGACATCTACACCTATATATTCGAAGAATTTCACCTAAAATTTGCAGTAAACGACTTCAGCATCGACATGCATACGATCCACTGGATCAACGACGGTCTCATGGCGGTCTTCTTCCTCATGGCAGGACTGGAGATCAAGCGAGAGATGCAGGCTGGTGAATTGTCGAACATCAAGATGGCAGCACTCCCAATATTTGGTGCTATCGGTGGAATGATACTGCCAATCATAACCTACAAATGCTTTGGCATGGAAGGAGAGGCGGCAGGTGGCTGGGGCATTCCGATGGCTACGGATATTGCCTTCTCGATAGGTATTTTGAGTTTGCTGGGTGACAAAGTTCCGACGTCACTAAAAGTGTTCCTCACAGCCCTTGCCATCGTTGATGACCTTGGAGGTGTGATGGTCATTGCAATATTCTACACATCGCAGATACAACCGCTCTACCTCATCGGAGCATTGGTATTGTTTGGCTTGCTGCTGATAGCGAACAACATCTTCGACATAGAGAGACTGCATGTATATCTTCTCACAGGTGTCGTTATCTGGTGGCTCTTGCTACAGAGTGGTATACATTCGACAATTGCAGGTGTGCTTGTTGCCTTTGCTATACCAATGAAGACCAAAGTCAAGTCGACAGCCTTTATCGACGGCATACGCGAGATACTGCCACGCTTCAGTAACATACGAGAAGGACTTCGCAACTCGGTAATACTCGACGAATCGCAGATAGATGGAATGCGTTCAATTCATCATCTGGCCAAGAACGTGCAGAGTCCACTTCAGTTTCTCGAGAACTCGCTCCACGAGTTTGTAAACTATGTTGTGCTGCCACTCTTTGCCATATCAAATAGTGGTGTGATAGTCTACAACTACTACGCAAACGAGCAGCCAGTACTCTTCTCGGTAGTGACCGTAGCCATTGCAGCGAGTCTTTTTATTGGCAAGACCGTTGGCATCACATTCTTCTCATGGATAGCAGTAAAGACAGGCTTGGCAGAAAAGCCACAGGGCAGTTCGTGGCATACCATGCTTGGCATCGGCATGATGGGTGGTATAGGTTTCACCATGTCACTCTTCATCGCAGCACTTGCATTCAAGGATCCCAACATCCTGACACAGGCCAAGCTTGGTATCTTCATCGGCTCAATGATGTCGGGCATTATAGGCTACGCCTACCTCAAGTGGTCGCTCTCACGTGACGAGAAGATTAACAAAGCAAGCGGAGTCACAACCGACAATGCATAAGACGAAATAAAACATCAAAAAAAGAGACAGGCTCCAACAACAAAAAGGAGCCTGTCTTTATTTTATAACAACCAGACGGGAGAGTCATCTGCGAGTAGATTCGCGAGGATGGAGAACAGGAGTAAACATACGTGTTTCGAAATCCGAATTCATCACACCACCTTCGATTTGCCTAGTCAGCATTCTCATAGCTTCGGCACCTATTTCATAGCCCTTCTGCTCGACAGTAGAAAGAGTTGGCGACACAATTTCACTCATTGGTCCATCGCCAAAACCAATGACAGCGACATCTTCAGGTACACGGAACCCATTCTGCTGCAACACCTGTATGGCAGCGATGGCTGTCATATCGTTGATAGCAAATATACCGTCGATATGAGGTACCATCGAGACAAGCTTTTCGACCTGTGCATAGACTGACTCACGTGAATCGGCCTGGAATATCAAACTTTCATCTACCTCGATGCCAGACTCCCTAAGAGCCATCAGATAGCCGCTACGCCGTTGACGGCTTATCACGAGTGAAGGAGCACTTGTCAAATGGACTATTCGACGGCAGCCGACACTTACAAGATGACGAGTTGCGATACGGGCCCCTTCGAAATCGTCGGTAATGACGCGGTGAGAAGGCATATCCTCACACACGCGGTCGAAGAAAACCACTGGATAACCGTCATCCTGCAGTCGCTTGAGATGTGAAAAATCGGTAGTATCCTTGCTTATAGAGATGAGAAAGCCGTCAATTCTCGAATCAATCATTGCCTGTATATTGCTCTTCTCTTGCTCGACATTCTCATTGGTCTGGCAAATCATAGTATTGTAGCCCGTAGCGTACGCGACGTCGTCAATACCACTTATGACCGACGAAAAGAAATGATGGACAATCTCGGGGATAACGATACCAATAGTGTTAGTCTTACTCTTGCGAAGACCAAGAGCCAACGCATTAGGCCTATAATTGACAGACGAAGCCAACTGCTGCACCTGACGCTTCGTTTCCTCGCTGATATCAGGATGATCCTTAAGCGCACGCGAAACCGTAGAAACGGAGATGCCAAGAGTCTTGGCTATATCCTTTATCGTTATCTGATGTGGTTTATTCATCATTAAATCTATTAGCCACGGCTACAACCAAACCGGCAGGGACTGACGCCAAACACTGATTTGAAGTAGCACACATGAGTGATAATTATTAGTCGCATAGCAAAGATAAACATTTTTTTTGCAATCACCGCAAACGTTACCGCAACTTTTTCAATCAACTCTTGCAGAACTAAGACAAAAGAATCTTATTTTTGCTATATAATAGATCACACAAGAAACAATGGCGCTTACAATTCTGATAACAGGAGCAAGCAGTGGAATAGGATATGAAGCTGCCCGAATGCTTGCAGAAAAGGGACACAAGGTGTATGGAGCGGCCCGACGCACGGAAAGGATGGAGTCACTCCGTCAGTATGGCGTCTTGGGCAACGTAGCCAAACCTATGAAAAACAATATCGCAGATAGATGGAATGCGTTCAATTCATCATCTGGCCAAGAACGTGCAGAGTCCACTTCAGTTTCTCGAGAACTCGCTCCACGAGTTTGTAAACTATGTTGTGCTGCCACTCTTTGCCATATCAAATAGTGGTGTGATAGTCTACAACTACTACGCAAACGAGCAGCCAGTACTCTTCTCGGTAGTGACCGTAGCCATTGCAGCGAGTCTTTTTATTGGCAAGACCGTTGGCATCACATTCTTCTCATGGATAGCAGTAAAGACAGGCTTGGCAGAAAAGCCACAGGGCAGTTCGTGGCATACCATGCTTGGCATCGGCATGATGGGTGGTATAGGTTTCACCATGTCACTCTTCATCGCAGCACTTGCATTCAAGGATCCCAACATCCTGACACAGGCCAAGCTTGGTATCTTCATCGGCTCAATGATGTCGGGCATTATAGGCTACGCCTACCTCAAGTGGTCGCTTGGCCGTGACGAGAAGCTCAACATGACAAATGGCGTGACAACATCCAACGAATAGGTTCTAATACCTATATAGTCTGAAATGCTGCATCTGGAAATCGCCGACAGGTATGCGAACATGGCGTCCCTGATGCGTCTGGTCGCCGTTGAGGTGACGCACCACATTGAGTTTGGCATCATCGACCTCGACAAGCTCACATTTAGCAAGTCCGATACGAGCATCGCCCTTCTTCCAAACCTTATCAGCCTTTGCGTCGGAATAGGTTAGCACTACCCCACTACCGATGACAAGATAGTCGGACGGCGCCATACGCAAGATGATGCAAGCTGCTTCGGGCCAATGTTCATCCTTGGCTCCTGGTTCCCAGCCCAGAGAGTAGCTATGCTTGACTGTGAGTCGAATGCCGTCGGGAGTGATGATGTCACACTCACGCTGTTCGTCAGTCAGCAGCACGGCATCCATATCGTTGGTACCCTGACGTTGGATGATGAGAGGCTCAGCCTGACGGAGCATAGCATAGCACGAAGCGAGTGGCGACAAATTGCCTGAATGTGATGAGAATGCGTTCAGCTGATCATCCTGCGACAAATCGATATTTTTCCAATCGGCAGCAGCAGATGCTTGATAGAGCGGATAATCTTCGATGCTAAACGGACAGAAACCCATGGCCGAATGGTGTCCGAAAGCATAGAGAGCATACATTGCATCCTTATCTTCGAGACGAATCTCAGGGACAAAGAGCGGATTGTTGCTGAGATGATACTTATCGAGCCATGCGGCCAGTCCTTTGTCGTAGATGTCGACGCCCAGCACATCAATGGCAGGTGCAGCAGCATGCCAGATGTCGACGAACTGAGCTAGCGGTCCACCGGATGGATATTGTCCGGGCTTACGGCCACGGCTGTCGAGAGCTACATTGACATACATAGGGATATTATAGATAGCACGTCCGGCAGAAGCGATCTGCTCAACATACGTAGCATAGGTCCATGTCTGGAAAATCTCCTCGGCATAGATATCGTTGCCAAACGTCTCGGCCCACGAAATGTTGCGTTTTTCAGCCTTGTATCGTTGGGCGATATATGGATGAAGAGACTTGCGATGTGCATCAAGATAGTCAGTCAGAGACTTTGGCACGGGCGAATTGTAGAGCTTAGTGGCATCGGCAGAATAATCGCGTGGAACATCGATCATGCCGATTTCATTCTCCACCTGTACCATTACCACCGTCTGATCCTTTGCGTCGTTATCCTTCAGATGCTGCATGATGCGGCAGAAAGCACGTTTGTCAGCCTCGAGCACATTGCGGCTCAACGAGCTAGCCTCCTCAACGGGTTTGCCGTCGATGGTATGTGCACGTGGGAAACGCTTGGTGTCGCGCTTGAACCACTCGGGAGCGTAGCAGCTCATGCTGTTTTTCCATGCACCGAACCAGAGCAAGACCACCTTCAGGTTGTTTCGTCGTGCTTCGGTGAGGATATCGTCGAGCGATGACATATCGAATTCGCCTTCACGTGGCTCGATGAGTTCCCATGTAACAGGAGCAAGCACGGTGTTGAGACCAAGACGACTAAGGTGAGCAAAATGTCGGCTGACATCAGCATGTGTTGAAGCCGATGAATTGCCCATTTCGCCACCAATCATCAGCATAGGTTTGCCATTGGCCACGATGTGAGCAGCAGAACCGTTGCGTTCGAGACGCGGCTGTGCGACAGCGCTAAAAACAAAAAGCTGAAGCAGAAGAAGAAGTATTATCCGACAATTCATATCAATAGTTTTATTTTAGAATGATGGACAAAGATATAAAATATCTGGTATATGGTGTAAAGAAGAAAGTATAAAAACAAATGACAAAAGCAACCGAACAAGGAACTGGATGTAGTTATCAGACAAGGGAAAGTCAATAAACAAATGTTAAAGCACCTTGAACATATAATAAAAACGCAGTTAGCCTTCTTAAAATTTTTAACAAACAGGTCAAAAAACGAGTTTGACAACTTTGACCATGACCATTGTTAACGCAAGTTAAAGAAATGCCTTTTTTAATGGAGTCAAAAAGGTATGGTAAGGGTACGGTAAGGTACCGTTATCCCTCCGAGAAAAGTATCTAAAGTCGGGACGGCTTAAATAGTAAAAGATTGCTAAATATCATTAAAGCAATCATACTAAAATTAACAGACCAATCTGGCATTTTAACAGGGATTGAGGCAAGAGAATTGGACCATAACGCAGAAAAGCTGGAATGGTCGCGGTCAAAGTGGTCAAAGTTGTTTTTGGGGGTCATTTTTCTTCTATCACTTCATAACTTTCAAACTCCTCATATTCCTTTTTAATCTCTTCCGCTCTGTCCAAAA
>JAKSLF010000033.1 GCA_024401355.1 Bacteroidales bacterium
GAAACTGAATGAATATTTAATAAATCGTGTAAACCTAATTCAGGAAAAGACATTTCTGACTTTATTCGACAAACGCAATAAATCACAAAATTCTATTTGAAATTTAATATCCCATACGTGATGTATCGACTTTTTTATGTTTCTTCTCTTTGAATCCTTCTATGCGATAGATGGCTGTAAGCGATACATTGCGGTAATTTTTCCACATTCGCATTTTGTAGTCTTGGTTGCCTTGAATTGATTCTACTTCCATGTGATTGTTGAAAATATTCCCGCCATTTATATATAAACTCCATTTCCCGTCTATTGAAGCCCACCTAACTTGCGCGTTCATAGTAAACAGAGGGTCAATATCATATACTCCCTGAATTGCTTTTGACTGGAAAAATGGTGTCAGGTTTAGTCTAAGGTCGTGCTTTTTCAACAGTTTCGCAGATATATTTCCTGAAATGATTGCCGATACACAATGTCGATCAAATGGTAAATCAAAGAACTTCTCACTTTTGTCATGACGATAAACCATCGTAGTGTTTATCATTCCATTTAGCCATTGGCCAATATTAAAACGTGCCGAAGCTACTATTCCAGATTGATTGGAATAATCAAAGTTCGTTTCTTTCATGATAACTGACATTCGATCTGTAGGCTGATAAGGTAATTGTACAGCATAGTTCGGGCGTATCGAGACAAATGCATCGAAGGTATATCGTTGCTTTAGTTGCCATGTCAAATCTATATCATATACAGATGATGGTTTAAGCTCTGGATTTCCCCATATTTCATCATATGCAGACGAGTAGTATATATCGCTCATCGTACTCCAGTAGCTCGGATAAACCGCATCGCTTGAGAATGAAAGATTGAGCATGTGCGCACTGTTTACATTCCACATTAGGTTGAATGTCGGGTATAATCGCCACTCATCCCATTTCTGTGCCTTATAGTGTTCTGCTGTTATTGAAGCATCAATATTTATGGCTTGAGAGAATTGTTTGTTAAATCCTGCATAGCAATTAAATATCTGTTCGTCATAGTTGACGTAACTCGTTGCTGCTGGGATAGTTTCTCCCGTTGTCTTATCAATTGTTGTCTGGTAGCTCTCATTCGAAGTTGTCTGATACTTTGCTCCATAGCTTAGCTCCAGGTTATTCTTTAGATTATGTACCTGATCTGCTGTGAATAGCCATTTGCCTATGCGCTGACGGCTTTCAACGGAATAGTTTCGTATCTCTTCATACATCTTTCCATCCAGATTTTGTGTGCGAGGATTCTGGAAGTTTGTATATGAAGCACTAAGTTGCATTCCAAACGGTGCCGAATAACTTGCATCAACATTGTGCATGTAGTCGTGAAGAACGGATTTTTGAGTAGAATTCTCTACACCTATTGATTTATTTGTTCCGTTGTCCAATGACCAGTTCCCAGTGTATGATACCTCCAAGCGGTTGTTTTCGGCAAATGCATATTCCGTGCTAATACGATAATCATGGTTTACTCCACTCGATTTTCTATCTGTCTTGTCTGCGTAATAAACCCTCTTGTCGCCTAGTGGATGCTGCGCTTCATGTTCTGCTTGTGCATAGTTCGCACCGCCTGTGAAGCCGTAGGTGGCATCTATTCCGAAATTATCATTCTGATATATTACACTGCCACTTACATATCCTAATGCATATTTACTCTGCTTATAGGTAGTCTGTAATTGACCTGATAGACGCTTCGTACCAATGTAGTCTTTGGTTATTATGTTGATTGCTAATCCTCTGACATGGTATCGCGATGGGGCTGACATCATAATCTCTGCTTTGGCAACCTGATCTGCAGACATGCTTTTCAATCTGTCAACAATTTCTTCTGCTGACAGTGTCGTCGGTTTGCCATTGATGATAAGTGTTGCACCATGTCCGGCAAAGTTTATGGTTCCTTCATTCTCATATACTCCTGGAATATGGCTCAATGCGTCGTATGCGTTGTCTGACGGGAATATCTGCATAAGCATTGGTATGTTATACTCTAATTTCCCGTTCCCAGTCTTTACAATAGGTAAATCACCCTCCACTTTTACCTGTTCGAGTTTTACCGACTCTTCGTCTGTCTTTATTGTTCCAGCATTCCAGCCACTGCACAATTTATAGACAGTTTTATAGCCAATGAAAGATACTTTTGCCAATACCGGTAGATTATCACATGGTATTACAAAGTCACCATTCATATTGCTGACTCCTCCAGTGATGAATGTACTGTCATTAGGGTTTAGCAGGGTAATATTGGCATATCCCAATGGTTGGGCATTCTGATCTATTATCCTTCCTTTTACACGTGAAGAGGTTTTTTGGATACACTCTATCGTGATTATATCGTTCTTTTTGTCGGTCGATATTCTGATAGGGTAGAAGCCTATTATCTCCTGCAAGGCCTCGTGTATATCTTTTCCTTTGATTTGTGCTGTCACTCTGAAGTCTTCAAGTTCATCGTATGCAAAGTTTATTGTGTATTTGTCTGACATATCGGCTATAGTTTTCAGTGCCTCGGTCATCGATACATTGTTGAAAGAGTAGTTTATTCTTTGAGCATATATTGTGCTTGTTGAAAATAACATCAGCACAAAGAAAATAAATGTTCTTTTCATATTTATAGCTTTGTTATTTTACAACTATGATGCTGTCTGTTAAAGATATGTTTATTCGTTCAAACGAGTTGAGAGCTTCTATGTTGTTGCAAAGTTCTTTCTTCTTATCCCATTTGAAAAATAATCGTATCGACTTTGCTTTGTCGCTCGTGTATTCTACTTTTACATTATAGTAAGTCGAGAATTCATCTAATATTTGATATAGCTGGGCACCATCAAAAATTACAGGTTCTATTATTGTCTGCATTAATCCGGTTGTGTCACATTCAGTCTTGGCTGATGTCTTTACTTCTGCTTTTACTACAGCATGAGTACTGGGTGACTCTGTTCTTGTAAATGGGTTCGTAATTATGCCAATTGCCACTGATGCCGCATAGACTATTCCTGTTGTAATGATAATAGCTATCATTGCAGCAATCTTGTTGAACCAGTATGGCATAGTTATCTTCTTCTCTGTCGCAAAATGAGTTGATTCAAATTTCTTCCATTCAGCCTCTACATCTGGTGTATGGTCTATATCATCCATCAGTTCCTCTATCTGCTCATCCGAGTAGTCGTCTGAATTGCTCTGCATATCACGGAACAACTGTTTTCTTTCGTCTAATAGTCTCATTTCTTTGAATGATTAAATTGTTGTTTAATACAATTGATAAGATGTGACAGCCGTTTCCATACTGCTACCTTACTGATACTTTCTTTGGCTGCTATCTCTTCATAGCTATAGCCTTCAGTATATCGAAGATGAAAGATTCGCTGGTCGCGTTCATCAAGATGTGTTATGGCATATTCGATGATGTCATCCCATCTTTCGTCTCTCTCTTCTTCATTCTGGTACTCCAATGGATACTCTTGCTCCAACTGCCGTTTCAGCTCCTCATGGTGTATCCGTTTTATGCACTGGTTGCGAACGCTTGTCAGCAAATAACGTTCCGCAGTCTCTGGCAATAGAACAATACCTCCACGGAGCAGTCGGTCAAAGATGTCGCTGACCACATCCTTGCTCTCTTGCTCGTCATACAGAATGGACCGTGCCACCCTGTACATCTTGGCATAATGCTGAATAAACAGCTGTTGAATTTTACTTTTTTCCATCACGTCTTTATTGTAATACCTTTTAGACGTTCAAAAAACTAACCATACATGTATTTTTTTTTAGATATTGATCAAAAAGATTCTATAAAACTAGCGAACTACATATGTTTTCTTTTGTTTTATATGTTTATACTATCGCCTGTTATGTCTATTCTTTGTATCGCATCTCAACTCCATCCCATTGTTCTCCATCGACGATATAGCTTTCGTTGCCAATTTTTTTACAAATGTATGTATAATGATTCATTTAACTGTCATTTAACCCCGATAATCGTATTTAGAAGCTACAAAATGTTTTTTCTTAACACTTTAAGTAAACAAAAAGCGATTATTTATATTAGGCTATTTTGTTCCCTAAAAACTACTTAACGTCCTCCCAAATATTTATCACAAAAACATATTACCACAAAAATGTGAATGAAATAGTTCAAGACTCAGGAAGAATATACTAAACAGTCTTTTTTCTGCGTGAGCCTTTCTGAACCTCTGCCGCCTTGAAATTATAAATAGGCTTTATGACGTTCATAATGTCTGCTGTCGGACCAATATTCGCAACTATATCATCCATCGTTTTGTAGGCCATTGGAGCTTCATCAATAGTCTCCATAGTTACTGATGTGGAATAGATACCCGACATCTCGGCCTTGTATTCCTCAAGGTCAAGCATGCGACGTGCTTGTGTACGACTCAGAATACGTCCTGCTCCATGTGGGGCGGAACAGTTCCAGTCCTCATTGCCTTTACCTACGCAAACGAGACTGCCATCTCGCATATTGATAGGGATAAGCAACTTCTCGCCCTTCTGAGCACTGACTGCTCCCTTGCGGAGTATCATGTGGTCAAGGTCAATATAGTTGTGAATCGTAGTAAACTGATCTGCAATGTCCGAACTCTTCACATGCATACAGCGAAGTATGACATCGACCATCGCCTTGCGATTAAGCATGGCAAAGTGCTGCATGATACCCATGTCGTTCAGGTAGTCATCAAACAGATAGCCACTTACGTATGCCAAATCCTTTGGTATGGCGGTAAGTATCTGCGACTTCATGTCACGACGTGTTTTCTCTATTTCAGTTTCCCGTCCTTCTGTCTTCAGCTTGGCAATCATATCCTCCATGTCAGACTGCTGATTGCCATTTAGCTGCTTCCATGCCTCCTCCTGATAGTAGTTCGCTATCTCAAGTCCTGCATGTCTACTACCCGAATGAACTACCAGATAGAGATTCCCGTCCTCGTCACGGTCAGCCTCAATGAAGTGATTGCCACCGCCCAATGTGCCAAGACTCTGCTTCGCCTTGGCCTTGTTATACTTGCCTCGCACTCCGTCCCAGTTGACTTCACCAACAAGCTCGTGATGCGAGTCGCGAATGTCGAAGCCAGACGGAATGTTGCGACGGATGATGCGGTCGAGTTGTGCAGGGTCAAATGTCTGGCTGAACTCCGAGTCAGCCTTGAACATTACCGTCTCCATACCACAACCTATGTCCACACCCACAAGGTTCGGAACAATCTTGTCTGTAATGGTCATAGTCGTACCAATAGTACAACCAGCACCAGCATGCACATCGGGCATCATGCGTATCCTCGCCCCCTGAGTAAACTCCTGATTGCACAGAAGCTCTATCTGCTGCAAAGAATATTCGTCAACGATGTCCGTGAACACCTTTGCTGTATTGTATGTTCCTGTTACTTCTTTCATAATCGTCTAGTTTTTAATATTATTACTCCTGTTATGCTCCACGGCCACTTCCATCTGTCCTTGAGCTTGACAACGCAAAGTTATGGCTGCAAGTGTGCAGCCTTTTTGCGTAGTCAGAAAATTTTTCGTATCTTTTTGCATCCTACGCAAATAGGTTGCGTAGAAGTACTATATTTTTGTTTTTGAACAATAAAAAAAACGCTTATGCCAGCCAATAAAAATGCTTTGATACGTTACAAGACAATCGACAATTGCCTGCGAAACCACTACCGTCAATGGACTCTTGAGGACCTCGTTGACGCATGTAGTGATGCTCTTTATGAAATGGAGGGTATAGATAAAGGCGTGTCAGTGCGCACTGTGCAGGGTGACATACAAATGATGCGTTCTGACAAGCTGGGATATAATGCGCCTATTGAGGTTTATGACCATAAATATTATAGATACGCCGATAAGGACTTCAGCATCACCAATATGCCACTTTCACAGAATGACTATGAGGTTATGCAGGAAGCCATAGATATGCTTCGCCAACTGGAAGACTTCAGCCAATTCAGTGAGATGAGCGATGTGGTGAGCCGACTCCAGGACAAGCTGGCAATAGGCAAGCATAATCGAAAGCCGATAGTGAACTTCGACAAGGTGCCAGACCTCAAAGGACTTCGTCTGCTCAATCCGCTATATAATTATATAGCCAATAAACAGACACTGCGTATAATGTACCAGTCGTTCAATGCCACCGAACCAGTTGAATTCATCCTTTTTCCCTATCTGCTCAAGGAGTTCAGAAATCGTTGGTTCCTGTTTGGCTCAAAGGCAAGCAATATGTTGATGTTCAATCTGCCTCTCGACAGAATTGTGAGTGTAGAACCATATGACGAACCTTTCAAAGAGAATCCACAGTTTGACTCAGAGCACTTCTTTGATGACGTTATAGGCGTAAGCAAAAACATTACATCGACCCCACGAAAGATAAAGTTCTGGGCATCAAAAGAGCAAAGCAACTACATCTTGACCAAGCCTATTCATCCATCACAGAAAGTCATCAGAACAAACGAAGATGGCAGCACCATCTTCAGCATCGAAGTAGTAATCAACTTCGAGATGTATTCGGTATTCATGAGCTATGGCCCGGGAGTGAAGATTATCTATCCACGCACAGCCGTCAAATACATGAAAGACAAATTAAGAGAAGCCGCAGAGCATTATGATGATTTTTTGGACTAATTTTAATTAAATAAGAGAGACTGAAAAGATGATATGAGAGTTGGGAGTCCTTACCGAAAAGACTTCCAACTCTTTTTTTTTACGCATTAATGAAAATACAACTATGCCAGCAAATATAAAAATAACTATAGTGCTTTTGTCAGTCGCAATATACGGCAGCCGCGAGCTGGTATGTCATGGCTTATTGTCGTGTCAGTTGTCCCTAAGTCTTTATGCTGCCACAGGTCTCTAACTTTCCATGTGCCTTTCAGACCTATTTTCGAAAGTTGTATTGAGCGATTCTGCTGTTGGTCTTCGCGGTTGAAAAGTCCAATTATCCAACTGCCGTCACTTGTCTTCCCATACCATATCTGGCTCTCTTTGTCATGACTCTTTGCCGAGAGCGGTTTCCCGACGAATTTTTCCTTGTTTAGCGCTAGGAGTTCCTCGTTCTGATAGAATGTAATCTTATCGCCAATACTATATGGCATGTCGCTTACAGATATAGGTCCACCTGCCAAAAGTTGCAGCGATATAACCGACTGGCACTCCTCTGGAGTAGAAAAGGTATTGAGTCTGGTGAAGTCTCCATCCAGGATAACATTGTCTTGTCCGGATATTTTTGACCAGTAGATAAAACCGTCGAACATATTTTCGCAGTTGGGCCAGTTAGGGTATACAGCTCCACGTCCGTTATTCGAAAAATGGTTCCATCCTCCTTTGCCAGTATCTGCTACAATGCGTACCATGTTGCCATATTGTTTCTCGACAGCAGCGTTGCTGTAAAGATGTGGCATGACCAACGACGTAAACACACCATAGCATTGAGCCGATTCTGATATGTATTTTAAGGCCTGTTCGTAGCAATCGTGTCCATAGCCTCGTCCCACAATGCCCATTCCTCTGTCGTTACCGTCTTCATACCACGATAGAAAATCCATCCTGATGAATTTGATACCCATCTCGGCATAGTGTCGGAAGAAACCGTCAATATATTCCTTGGCTCCATCATGTGTGGCTACTGCCCAGCTGAACCATGTGTCATTCGTATTGTGCTGGATTTTGTCGCCATTGCGATATTTTAGGTCGCCAAATGTTATCTGTCCGTTTGTCCCTTCTATAGGAGTTGAGTCATCGCCGTGTATCCATAGAGGATTGTCATATATTCCGAGTTTTAGCCCATGTGCTTTGCATTTTTCAACGAGGGTTGTGAGCTTTACAGAGCCATAGCGTGTCATGTAGCCAGAGTTGTCGTCGCCGGTAAGCATCGGTATGAAGCCGTCTGTGCATATCATGTCATAGCCATAAGGTTTGAGCTCCTTTTCTACCCATTCTATTATTTCATCCCATTGCTGTTCGGTAAAGTCCATTTTCTCGTTCGGAACTCCTTCCTCGCTCTTGGTATAGCAGTATTCATATATGCTCCAGTAGAGTGGGGCAGACTGATTGTGAATCTTGTTCGCTGTCTCTTCTGCTGGTGTGCCGTTTGCCTCTGGTGTGTTGTCGCATGCAGTCAGTGCAAGCAGACAAAGTATGTACGGAATGAGTGTTTTCATAGTATATCCTTTATACAATTGTTCCGCATCAAATCTAGTGAAAAAACAATGATTTGATGCGGAACTTAATAACTACTTTTTTATGATTTACTCAAAAACAGGACCTTCTGCTTCAGTAACGACTCTACCTTCATTTGATAGGTATGGCCATCCGTCTTTGCCCCAGAAGAGTTCTTGCAAGAACATCGGACGTGGACCTCCATTGTCTATCTCTGCGTCATGACAATGGTAAGTGATGAAGTTGCGTCCAAGATCGTCTTGGATTATTTCGCCACAGTGGCCAGGACCGTAAAAGCGCTTTGTTGAGTATGCCATAGGAGTAGCAACACCAGTGAGGAGTTTGTTTCCGTATTTGTCTACGAACTCGCCCTCTAGACTCTTGCTTCGTCCTACACGTAGCTGGTATGTATTGTTGTTATACCATCCTGAACTTACAAAAAGATACCAATATTCGCCGTGCTTGTGAAGGTACGAACCCTCGAGCACCTTGATTCTGCTTTGATCTTGATCTGCGTTAAGTCCGGCTACACGTACATATTCTGCGTCTTCCTTAAGTGCCATACCGTCGGATGTAAGTTCAATACGGTGAATACCACCGATACTTCCAAAGAAAAGCCAAACCTTGCCAGTCTCATCATCTACCACAACCTCAGGGTCAATTGTGTCGGCAATGCCTGTAATCTTGCCCTGTGTAAGTATACCTACAAACTCGAATCGGTTAGGAGATACTTCCTTAGAAACACATATTGAAGCATCATTAGCTCCGTTATAGCATGCCACATAGCAGAGACGCTTACCATTGACTGTCGTAACGTCTGGCGCCCAGAGATTCCAACCTGCAGCCTGAAGTTTTGCCTTGGATTCTTTATCAAATGGGTCTATGTGAGCATCCTCCCAGTCAACAAGATTTGTACTCTTGATAACTACTTCACAGTTGGTTGACATACTATAGAAATAGCCATCATCAGCTTTCCATACTGTTGGATCTGGCCAGTCGCGAGGCCAAACTGGATTGGTGTATGTAGGTAGCGTACCATAGTCTGGTTTTTTTTCCGGAGTTGGTTCGTCACTACCGTTTGAGTCGCATGATATAATAGACAACATCGCTGCGACCATGAGTAACTCTTTCATATCATTCCATTATTAATAGTGATAAATTAAAGCGCAGACTTATAGACAACGTCGATAGTCCAGTTACGCAAGTCGAACTTGAGTGAGTAGTTCCCTGACTCAGTAATGCGCCATTTCTTGTCTGGAGAGCCACCTTTTACAAAGTCAAACTCCTTCTCTGCACAACCTTTGCTGTTGATTTCCATCTGGTCTGTGAGTGGCATGATGAAGTCGCCGCCCCAGCTGCCAGTAGCGATAGGGCACTTCATTTCGCCCTCATAGAGTGGACCGTCATATACAAATACAGAAGGTTCTGCCATTGTCAACTCAAAAGGCTCGTCGATATTCCAGCCGACTGGGGTGCCATCTCCTGTTATGTAGAGAGTTTCAAGTTCAAGAGGCAATTTTGACTCATAATTAACATCAAGAGTCCAGTTGCGAAGGTCGAATGTTAGGGTATAGATACCAGCTTCTGTCACATTCCATTTCTTATCAGGTTGACCACCATTGACAAGATCAAAATTTCTCTCAGAACAACCTTCTTTATTGATTTCTATGTAGTGAGTAATTGGCATCACATAGTTGCAGTCCCAATTTCCTGTTGTCAGTGGACATTTGATCTCACCTTTGTAGAGTGGACCGTTATAGACAAAAATCAAAGGGTCTTCTTCTGTTTGAGTGAGAGCAACAGGCTCGCCGATATTCCATCCTGCTGGAGTTGCATTTCCTACCATATAGAGATTAGGAGACTTTATAGGCAGATTACCTTCAATGATAATCACATCCTTCTCGTCTGAGCAGCTAGCCATAGAGAGGCATATTCCAACTAGAGCCAATATATTTAATAGCTTTTTCATTGTTTTTGTTTTTTAGTTTTTCTATGAGCCCCGCTCTGTTTGTAGAGCGGAGCGTGACATAGATTATTAAAGTATTAAGTATGAGCTATTTAGTAGCCTGGGTTCTGCTTGAGAGCCGAGTTGGTGTTGAGAATGTCCTGAGTCAAGCAGAAAATCTCTGTATGTCTGTCTGCATCAGGAGTCTTGTCCCACCATGTACCTGAAGAGAACTTGCCATAGCGTATCAAGTCTGTACGACGACGGCCTCCCTCTGCGAAGAACTCACGACCCCATTCATCAAGCATCTCAGCCTCGTCAAGTACTGCGCTGCCTTCTGGAGCGTAGAGATAAGTGCTCCAATCTGCTTCTGGATAGTTACGGCGACGAACTTGATTGAGCAAGCTGCTGGCTCCATTGACATCGCCACTGCGAAGCTTACATTCTGCCAATGAGTAATATATCTCTGCAAGACGTATCTCTGTGTAGTCCGATTCCATCTGACCTTCATCGTCGTCTGTATAGAATGGATACTTAGCAAAATGCCAGCCAGAATTGTGGTCACCATCCTGAAGTGTACTTGTAGCCTTATCAATCCATCCTTCTTCTGCTTGGAACTGACCAACAGCATCGCGGATGTTAAGGTCATACTTGCCGTTAGGGTCTTTAACAAAACCGCCTGTACCATCCTGGCATGGAAGTTTACCGAAGAAGAACATGCCTTCGCGGCGACTGTTGCCTAGGTTCTTGTAGAGCTTCAAACGGTAGTCATTTGGATACTTCTGGTACTTGCTGACAGTGTTGCCAAGTTCGTATGGCAGCATGTCGCCATTTGGCGCGTGGCTTGGAGTACATGCGTACATACAGTTGTGGTCGCCACCTTCTGATTTGGTATCATTTACATAGTGCTTAATCTGTGCTGGAACTGTCCACCAGTATACGTCGCAACCATAATGCCAGAAGCTGTATGCCATTGAGCCAGGGAAACCGAAGATAACCTCGTTACAATTCTCGTTGTTCCAGTCAAATGGAGCATCCCAAGTATCAGCAAGTGTGTAGTTTCCATACTTGCCGTCGATGATGTCCTGAGCGTATGTAGCACAGTCATTGTAACGGTCTTCACCAATATAAACATTTGCGTTGAGATAGAGTCGAACGAGAAGTGCTGCTGCACTTGCCTTTGTCCACTGACCCTGGATTTTGCCGTTACCACCGTCTGCATTTGGTTTCGCAGCAAGAAGCTCGATACAAGTCTTGAGTTCGCTCTCAATGAAGTCGAACAATACCTTTGGATCAACCTGCTCCATTGTATTGAGGCTTTGGTCGTAGTAGCTCACTACAAGTGGTACATTACGGAATTCGTCAATCAAACGGAGGTAGAACCATGTACGGAGAGTACGGCTCTGAGCCTTCAAGTTGTTCCATTCTGCCTGAGTGAAACCGAATTTGTCGGGATTAAGATTCTCTAGGTCTTCTATTACGTAGTTACACTGTCCGATACCCTGATAGCAACCTGTCCATTCTGTCTGGATGTTGTCATTTGTATCTGTCCATGTGTGGTAGTGCAGTCTGCGCCATTTGCCACCATCTTCCCACCACGAGTCGCGTGAACAAGTGATAAGCTGGTCAGCTGCGAGCTCATTGAGGGCCTGACGAGGCATGATGCTCCAATAAGCGTGCTCGAAAGGACGGAATACGCTACGCACAACATCCATCTTTGTATTATAATAGTTAGAGGCATCAACCTGATCATAGAGCGTCTCGTCGAGATCAGTACAGCTTGTAGTAGTACTTGCTACTGCTGTACTACAAATGATGCCGTATAATATGTGTTTTAATTTCATAATGTCTTGTTTTTTCTATTAACTATTTGACCAAATATGCCTCTGTTTAGAAGTCCATCTGGAGACCGAAGATAAACTGGCGGCATGATGGATAGTATGTACGAGATCCCTTCGCACCTGGAGTCAAACCATTGACATTGTAGTTCGATGGGTCGATACCGCTAAATCCTGTAAATGTAGCTAGGTTCTTGCCAGTAGCGTTGATACGAACTTTCTCTATATACTTAGCTTTGATATCAAATGTATAACCGAGAGTTACCATGTCTAGCTTTAGGTAGTCGCCTTTCTCTATATAATAGTCACACAATACCTGGTTGCCCTTGATTGCCTCGTTCTTCTCGTATGCTTTCTTTAAAGTATTGCCTGTGAATGCTTGAGTACCATAGTAAAAATCGTGGATATTGAAGAGATCGAAGCCAAATGCACCACGCAAGAATACAGTCGCATCAAAGTTCTTGTAGCGGAAGTTATGAGTCATTGATCCTGTGAACTTAGGCAAACCGTTTCCGACAACCTGGTAGTCGTTCATTGTTGCATTGTCTGCAAGAATCATATCACCATCCTTGTCGTAAACTACGAAGTTACCGTCTTCTGTGATACCTGCATACTTAAGCATATAGAAGTTACCGAGGCGCTCACCCTTCTTGATACGCTGCAAGTTGTAGCGTGGATATGGAGTCTCTGTGCCACATGCATCGAAGAAGTCCTGTCCAACGTATTCGGAGTTGCTGAACTTTGTAAATTTATTGTTCTGTGTCGCACCTATAACACCGATTGTGTAACCAAGGTCTTTTGTGTTTATTACCTTTACGTTGATATCAAACTCAAAACCAGAGTTGTTCATCGTTCCTACATTCACGAATGTAGAACCGAAGAGGTATGGAGGTACTGATACTTTGTAATCACCAAGCAAATCCTGCTGTGTTCGGTTATAGTAGTTGAGGGAACCGCTTACTTTGTTGTTGAGAATTGAGAAGTCAACACCTACGTTCCAGTTCTTGCCTTTTTCCCAACGGAGGTCTGGGTTTACGTTTTTCGATGGACCCCATACCTGGAAGTATTTACCTTCGTAGTTGTAGTAGCCATAGCCCGACAATGTGTTGAGCGAAATGTAGCTTCCGAATTCCTGGTTACCAGTGACACCAAAGTCACCACGTATCTTTACATCGTCAATCCATGAGATATCTTTCATGAAATCTTCTTCAGAAATACGCCAACCTGCTGATACAGCTGGGAAGTTACCCCACTTGTTGTTAGCACCAAATTTTGACGAGCCTTCATGTCTCAATGATGCAGTGAAAAGATACTTGCCAGCGAAGTCATAACTCAAACGTCCAAAGAATGCGATGAGCTTCGAATCGTTTTTGTAACTGCCTAGACATTTTTCGCCTTCCTCGTTTGCATAGTCACCTGTAAAAAGGTTGTTGTATGTCAAACCATCGTTAGGGAAGTCTTTATTCTCGGCCGACATGCCTGAATTCTGGTTGTACTGGTAGCTATAACCGAGCATCAACTTAACAGTGTTTCTGCCAATAGTGTTTGAGTAGTTGGCAAGCCACTCAAGTGAACGACTGTTCGATTTGCCGTATGAACGTGAGGCTTCACCATTATAGCCGTGGTTTATAGCTAATGTGCTTGTTGATGGACGGAACCAGTAGTTGAAGTTGTCATACTGATGATCTGCGTAAGTCAACTGTGTGTCGAAACTCTGTTGTTCATATTTTGGCATGAGCAATGGGAAGAGATTTACCTTTACAGTAGCATCCCAGTCTATGAGTTTTGTCTCACCGCCATCTTCCTCGAGTTTAGCGAGTTCTACAGGGTTGTAGCCTGCTGTCTGACCCTGTACATTGTAGTACATTGCTGGGTTCTCTGGATCCATAATAGGTGTAGTAGGATTCATGTCGAGGCTGTTGCGGAATACATCCCATGCGCCTGTCTCACGGTTCGCTACACGTGGTGCTACGTTACCCATGAATGTGAAGAGGCCACTGTTGGTAGTGCTCGAAACTGACAAGCGTGCTCCGTACTCGCGACGTGATGAACGAATGTCTATACCCTTAGCGTCACGGTAGTCAAATGATGCACGGAAATTTGATTTTAGATTACCACCACTGATTGTTAAGGTGTGCTGCATGCTGTGACCAGTCTGGCTAACTGCGTCGAGCCAGTTATCGTTACCGCCCAAATCTACACCGCGACCATACTTTCTGTAATCTTCTGCGTCTAGCATTTCGAGCTCCTTGATCATCTTGTCCATTGAGAAAGTAGCGTTGTAAGTAGTATGTACTTCACCATCCTTCTTTCCCTTCTTGGTAGTGATGAGGATTACACCATTCGAACCGCGTGTACCATAGATAGCTGATGCAGCACCATCCTTAAGGATATCAAAGCTTGCGATGTCGTTTGGATTCACGTTTGTAAGGTTGCCACCAGGAATACCATCGATGACAATCAGTGGACCTGTTCCTGCTGAACGGCTGCTTACACCACGTATCTGGATGCTTGCCTGCTGGTTCGGGTCGCCTACACCTGTGTTTGTAATAGATACACCAGGAACCTTACCCTGAATCATCATTGACACATCCGAACTTGTCGACATAAGAAGGTCTTTCTCAGATATGTGAGAAATAGCAGATGTGAGCTCTTTCTTGTCCATAGTACCGTAACCGATAACTACGATGTCGTTAAGCGCAAGCTCGAAGTCAACCATTGTGATATTCAGCTGCTGACCGCTATAGACCAAATCTTGGCTTTCCATACCAAGGCAGCTTACTGTAATAGTTGTTCCTGGTTCACCTGGGAGTTCAAAGTTACCGTCCACATTTGTAACAGTACCTGTTGTAGTGCCCTTGATTAATACACTGGCTCCTATCACGGGATCGCCGTATGTATCTACGACTGTTCCCTTGATGTTGCTTGTCTGCGCCCAAGACGTCAGACTAGCAAAAGCCATCAGAATGAATAGACTGTTTCTTTTCATGATGTGAATTATATAATAATAAGTCTTAAATGCTTAGAAAAGCGTATCGTTGGATATCGACTTTTGCCGAAACATTTTTTGATGTTGCGAATATAGACTATTTAACAAATCGAAAACATTCATAGGAGCGTTTTGGGAGTGTCTATGTGATGTTATAGTGTTGAAAATCAATAATATAGCGTTGTTTACATGGTTTAAAAAAGGAGCAGTTTTTAGGTTGCGTTTTGATTGTGTTCTTATGTTTATTTCACATTTGTATCTTGTTTTTACTTAATTCTATCCTCGAAATATTGTAAAATCTGAAAAAAATGAGTAATCTTGCAATACTTTTACATTATACATACATCTTACAATTATTAAATGTCGAATATTCTATTCAAGTTTGTCGTTATTGCGCTTATTGTCGTTGTGTCGAACGATACGTTCGCAAAGGATATTAATACATTGCTTGATCGTCTCGATGAAGTTGTTGCCAACCGCAATCAGTATATTCAGCAGAAAGAAAATGAGATTAAGGAAATGAAGGTATTGCTTCAGCGCTCGCCTCTCAATGCTCGTTATGAGGTGTGTGATGTGTTATGCAATCTCTATATGGTAAGCAATACCGATTCCGCCCGACACTATAGTGAACTTTGTCTTGCTTTCGCCAAGAAAGCCGAATGGTGTAGTGATGTTCGCCTTCAGGGAGCACATATAAAACTCGCTCATTGTATGGCTATCAACGGATTGTACGAACAGGCCAAAGAGAAACTCAAGGAGGTTGAAGGAAATCTTTACAATGAAAACAAGCTAAGTTATTACCGAGTTCTTACTCAGGTATATATATGGGAAGCTGAGTTCTCTACGCTACCCGATGCCTATCAGCGGACTGAAGACAAGGTCTTCCAGTGTCGTGATTCTGTTCTTTTCTATGAAACAGAAAAGGTTCATCAAATTCATACAGCAGCTATTATTAAGGCATATACTGACAACGCTGAGTCCAATCGTATGCTCTTGCCTATACTCGACACTATGTCATATGACAACCCTAACCTTCGTTTTATAGCCAACACTGTTGCATCCAATTTCGATACGTTGGGAGACAACGATTCGTCTTGCTACTATTATGCTCTTAGTGCCATTTCTGATGTGTCGCAGGGTGTTATGGAGCATACATCTCTTCGTCGTCTTGCAGTAAAACTATTTGCAAAGGGCGAAATTACTCGTGCATACAATTATATTAATGTATGTATGGAAGATGCCAAGGTTTGCGGAGCTCGTTTGCGTACAATTCAGATGGCTGATGATCTTCCTGTTATTCTTAATACATATCAGGAAACTGTTAGTAAACAAAAATTTAGTCTCGAAATAATTATTGCCGTTCTTGCTATTCTTCTTTTTGTTGTAGCATATTCTCTTTATAAGATATATAAAATTCAGAACAGACTCAAGGTGGCTCAGGCAAAATTGCTCAGATCAAACGATGACTTGCGACAGAGTAAGCGCTTGCTGGAGCAGGCTTTGCAGGAAGTACAGCTTGTTAACCGAGATCTAAAGGAGAGCAACCAGATAAAAGAGGTGTATATAACCAATTATATGAAGCAGTTCTCTGAAGGTATCGCAAAACTCGAATCATACCAGCAGATGCTTCTTAAGGTCGCTCATACTTCCAATTTTGGCAAGCTTGTACAGACTATCAAGAATACTGAGATTCTTGACCATGAACTTGACGTCTTTTATCAGTCTTTCGACGAAACTTTCCTTGGTCTTTTCCCTACTTTCGTCAAAGATTTTAACACGTTATTACGTCCAGAAGAACAACTCTCGGAACCAAAAGAACGTCACCTCTCTACGGAGTTACGTATATTTGCTCTTATTCGCTTAGGAATCAATGATAGTGAGGATATTGCTTCCTTCTTACGATGCTCTGTCAAGACTATCTACAATTATCGTACAAAAATTCGCAACAAAGCTCTCGGAGATCGTGCCTTGCTCGAGGAACAACTTATGGATATTGGCATAACTGAAGCATAAAAGAGTACTGATTCGTCATTTTTTAGAGTTGCTTAACACTCCCTTTTTTTGCATTGGCGATATCGCAATGTATTGATTTACTGAAATATACGTTACTTAATAACTCCCAAAATACTCCATGCAATCTTTCAAATATTAAAAAAAGTGTTATTCTTGCGATGTGGATTTTAATTATTTATAAATGAAAAGTTTCATCGCATTATTTCTTCTGGCACTTGGATCTTCTGCCGCAATGGCACAGATCATATATCAGAATAGTGAGTATCAATGGAAGGGGAACCAGTTCATACAAGGTAAGTTCAAGTCTACAGCGAAGTCGGCTACTGATATAGTCAGCAATTACGTTGAACTTGAGTGGAATTCTCCAGCGCCTAACTTCATGCCACAGATGGAGACAGGTATTAACCGTGAACATTGGCAGCTCAGACGCGACATTTCCCACTTGCCTCACTACACATCTTCTCTTCTCATAGACAATGCTCTTTATAATATGAGTCTTGAAGAAAGTGAGTTGGCTATCGAACCAGACTCTACTTATCGTACAGGTGTCTATTGGGGTGGTGTATGGACTCGTGATGTCTCATACTCGATTCTTCACTCTCTTGCTCAGCTTTGTCCCGAAGTATCGATGAAGTCTCTTCGTGCCAAGGTAAATAGCCATAATCGTATCATTCAGGATACTGGTACCGGTGGTGCCTGGCCTTGTTCTACTGACCGTACTACTTGGGTATTGGCAGCGTGGGAGTGCTACTTGGTGACAGGCTCTCAGGATTGGCTTAACTTTATCTTCCCAGTTATAAAAAATACACTCGAGGATGATAGGGTAGTAGTATACGATCCAGAGACTAAACTTATGCGTGGCGAGACGTCTTGGCTTGATTGGCGCGAACAGGAATATCCTACATGGGCCGAACCTAAAGATATTTATAGTTCCGAGGCAATGAATACTACTGCTGTACACTTCCGTGCAACTCAGATTCTTGCCGAAATCTGCCGTCTACAACATCAGCCCGCACTCGCTGCTAAATATGATAGCTGGGCTGAGGACCTTAAGGATGGTATGAACACTCGTCTTTGGAACGATAAGATGGGTCTCTATGCCATATATCTCTATGGCCGAAATAATCTTGTTCAGCATGAGCAGATGGAAATTCTTGGAGAGTCTTTTGCTATCCTTTGGGATATTGCTTCTTCCGAAAGACAACGGACTGTCAGTCAACATATGGTTAGTGAACCTTTCGGCACTCCAGACTTCTATCCTAACCTAAAAGACCAGTATCCATATCACAACGATGCCATGTGGCCTTTCACTCAGGGCTATTGGCTTAAGGCTCAAGCAAAGGTGGGCAATGAAGATGGCGTGCTTCACGCCATATCTTCCATCTATCGTCTTGCGGCTCTTGCTCTGACCAACCTCGAGAATATGGTCATCTATAGCGGTTGCGAAAAGGGGTTGCCAATCAACTCTCCTCGTCAGCTTTGGGGCGTTGCTGCCAATGCCGCTATTGTGCCTAATATATACTTTGGTATCTCATACTGTCTCGATGGTATTCATTTTTCGCCTATGGTGCCTAAAGCTCTTAAGGCTACCCGTCATCTCTCAAATTTCAAGTATCGCAATGCCGTCCTTGATATGAAGATCTCCGGCTACGGCAATGTTATAAAGTCATTCCGTCTCGATGGTATAGAGTCCAGTCCTTTTATTCCTGCATCCATTTCTGGTACTCATACTGTCGAGATCGTTTTGGCTAATAGACAGCCTAATCCTATGCAGATGGTACTTCAGTCCAACCAATATCAGCCTCTCACGCCGAAATCTCACATCGAGAATTCTCTACTTAAGTGGGAAGCTGTTGAAGGCGCAGCAAGCTATGTCGTGCTCAAGAATGGTGTTGATTGGCTATCGCTTCCTTCTACCACTCTAAGTCAACCTTTAGATGGTGATGGAGAATACGCAGTCATAGCTGTTGATGACAACAAGTGGCGTTCATATATGAGCGAACCTATCAGCTTCTATAGCAATGTCCTTTATTATGAAGTTGAGAATTTCGCTATCACTTCTTCCGGCAATGCTAAGGCTGTCAATATATCTCGCAACGAGAATATCCTAATCACAATTCCTGTTGAGATTGCTGCCGACGGACAATATGCTATCGATTGGCGTTATGCTAATGGAAATGGTCCGGTGAATACCGAGAATAAATGTGCTACCCGTATTCTCTCTGTTGATGGTCAATTTGCTGGCATCAGTGTATTCCCTCAGCGAGGTACCAACGAATGGGACAATTGGGGCTGGAGCAACGCTTCTGTCGTGTCACTAGCTAAGGGACAGCACACTATTACTTTAGAATTCAATAATTGTGTAGAAAACATGAGTCTTCTGGTTGATCAGGCTCTGCTCGACCAGATGCGAATCGTAAAACTATAATTCTTTTATAATGGGAAAAATAAAATTATCATTGTTGGCTTTGTCCCTAATGGGTGTCGCTGCTCTTTTTGAAGGATGCAACGGCTCAACCCAGCAAAACGACGAAGCCATGAAGTTAAACAGGAACATTGCTTGGCAAGACCAGCAGGTCCGATTTTCTGTCATTACCGATGGCGTTATCCGTATGGAGTATGCTGCTGATGGCAATTTTACAGACAATCAGTCTTTCATAGCTACTGTCCGACAGTATCCTAAGAGTGATTTCTCTGTCGAGGAGACCGAACAGTTTGTGCTTATCTCTACTCCAAAGATGTGTATGACTTATAAGAAGGGATCTGGAAGGTTTACGCCTAATAACCTCACTATACATAGTGACGTCTCTCTCTCTCAGACTTTTGAGTGGCATCCTGGCGATGTGCAGAAGGAAAATCTTGGCGGTACATATCGCACTCTCGACTGCTATGATGGCTCTCAATTCTATTCTTGGGTAAATGGCAAGTTTACTCAGGGAAATGATATGCCTTTGGAGAATGGTCTTCTGGCTCGCGATGGATGGACTCTTATTGATGACTCTGAAGGCCTTCTTTTCGGTGGCGATGTCAATGATTTGTCTCAACCTGGACTTCCTTGGGTTAAGGAACGTAAAAATTCTGAGGTTTCAAACGAAAATGACAAGTCTCAAGACTGGTACTTTATGGCTTATGGCCACGACTATAAACAGGCTCTTAACGACTTTACTGTATTCGCTGGTCGCATTCCATTGCCTCCTCGTTTCGTGTTTGGCTACTGGTGGAGCCGCTATTGGAGCTACTCCGATGCAGAAATGCGTAAGGTAGTCGAGGATTTTAAGACCTATGGTATTCCTCTCGACGTGCTTGTTGTTGATATGGACTGGCACTGGGTTGAGCAGGGCAAGGGTGGCTGGACTGGCTACACCTGGAACGACCGACTTTTCCCATCTCCAGAGAAATTCCTTCAGTATCTCAAAGATAATGACCTTAAGATTACTCTTAATCTTCACCCTGCCGATGGCGTTCCAGCATACGAAGATAAGTATGCTCAGCTTGCTGAATTCCTTGGTCGTGACCCTAAGAGCGTGGAGACTATTCCTTATGTTGGCTCCGACTCTTTGTTTATGCGTGGTTGGCTCGATAAGATGTTGCTCCCATTGCAAAAGCAAGGTGTCGATTTCTGGTGGCTCGACTGGCAACAGCAGCTTCAGGATTCTAAGATTTCTTCTTTGAGCAATACATGGTGGATTAACTATTGTGTTTTCGAGAATCAGCGTCGCACTCAGCCTGAGCACCGTCCTATGCTCTACCATCGTTGGGGTGGCTTGGGCAACCACCGCTATCAGATAGGTTTCTCTGGTGATGCATATTCTACTTGGTCTTCACTCGCATTTCAGCCTTACTTCAATTCTACTGCCTCTAACGTTGGCTACGGCTATTGGAGCCACGATCTTGGTGGTCACATGTTTGTAGCTGGCGACAATAAACTCGACCGTGAGCTCTACACTCGTTGGATGCAGTTAGGTACTTTCTTGCCTGTTATGCGTAGCCACTCGACTAAGGATGCTAACATGAAGAAGGAGCCATGGAATCTTGGTCCGGAATATCAGCCTATTGTGACTTCTGCTATCCAGGAACGCTATAAGCTAGCTCCTTATATCTATACTGCAGCCCGTGAGGCATACGAGACTGGTGTCTCTATATGCCGCCCTCTCTACTACGACTATCCTGAGGTTCCTGAGGCTTATGCTCCTGAGTTCCGCAATCAGTATATGTTTGGCTCTCAGATGCTTATCGCTCCTATTACCGCTCCTATGCAAGATGGTGTCAGCATTGTTAAGGTCTGGTTGCCAGAGGGCAATTGGTACGAAACTGCTACAGGTACTCTTCTCAAGGGTGGCCAGGTTGTTGAACGCCGATTCCTTCTCGATGAGTATCCTGTCTACGTCAAGGCGGGTAGCATCATCCCAGTGACTGGCAATGCCGTTAAGAACCTCGCATCTTGTTCCGATAAGGTTTGCATTGATATCTATCCTGGTGCTACTGAAAGCGAAGGCCTCTTCTATGAGGACAATGGTAATGACCGTGACTATGCAAATAATTATGCTAAAACTCGTTTTACTTCTAAATATGATGGACAGAAACAGATTATTACTCTCGGCGCTCGTAACGGCAGTTACAATGGTATGCCTGCTCACCGCAATTATTCTGCTCGTATTTATGGTGTTGCAATTCCTAATGAGGTAATTTTGAATGGTCGTTCTGTAGCGTTTTGCTACGATCCTACTCAGCTGGCTCTCACAGTTGAGATGGGCGAACCTGATCTTTCTCGTGAGCAGACTCTTGTTATCACTTACCCTGAAGGTACTCCTGAACTCAATGATGGTCTCGTCGGCCAGTTCCGCCGTGTTAAGAACACAATGACTGGTATGAAGTTCCGATCTTCTTACATTAACTATCTCGAAGGTCTTGGCGAAATGGGCTCTATCTGCGAGGCTATCAACTACTACCCAAGTGAGTTCGCTTCACGTGTCGCTGATTTCCGCAAGAGCTATTCTAATCTTCCTATTCTCCTCGACCGTCAGGATATGGGCGCTGAGAACAAGGAGTGGTTCCTTAAGTCTGTAGTTTACTAATATAGTTTGATTTTTGTTTGCAATGAAGTTCAACACATCTATCAAGTCATTTTGCCTGGCGGTTATTATGGTTTGGCAGACATCGCTGACATCTGCTCAGGAGGTCTCTTCACCTTCGGGAAACATTCGTGTAGCCATCAGTGTCAGCGATGGTGTTCCTTCTTATAAGGTCGATTTCAATGGCAGAACTGTTGTCGCTGAGAGCCGTCTCGGACTCAAGCTCCATAATGCCGCTGACCTTATATCTGGTTTTGAAATGTCTGATGTCCTCTATTCCAACTTCTCCGAGAAGTGGCAGCCTGTTTGGGGTGAAGAGGTCGAAATAGATAACACCTACAATGAAATGGAGGTGCGTCTTAACCAGAAGGAAACAAATCGTATCATCAGTGTCCGTTTTCGTGTTTATGACGATGGCATTGGTTTTCGCTACGAATTCCCTGAGCAGGAGTCTCTCGTGTATTTTACCATATCTGATGAATGCACAGAGTTCGCTATGACTGGCGATCATCGTGCATGGTGGATTTCGGGCGACTACGATAGCCAGGAGTACGATTATACCGACTCTCGTCTCTCTGAGATACGCAAGCTCAACCAGTCCTCACGCACAGGTTGCTCTTCGCAGACTTTCATCTCGGATGGCGCTGTCCAGACTGCTCTCCAGATGAAGTCCGACGATGGCCTATACATTAATATCCATGAGGCTGCTCTTGTAGATTACCCTTGTATGCACCTCGAACTGGGCGAGAATAACTTCACCTTCCATAGTGTGCTTACTCCCGATGCTGTAGGCCAGATGGCTCACGTTCAGACTCCTTGCCATACTCCTTGGCGTACTGTGATGATTACTGACGATGCCCGTAAGACTCTTGCGTCTCGACTTATCCTTAATCTCAACGAACCTTGCAAAATCGAGGATACTTCTTGGATTAAGCCTGTTAAGTACATCGGTGTCTGGTGGGAGATGATTACCAATAAGACAAGTTGGAACTATACCGACGATTTTCGCAGCATCCATCTTGGCGAGACCGATTACTCAAAGGCTAAGCCTCATGGTCATCATGCCGCTAATAATGATAATGTTCGCCGTTATATCGACTTCGCTGCCGAACATGGTTTCGACCAGGTACTTGTCGAGGGATGGAACGAAGGTTGGGAAGACTGGTATGGAAACATGAAGGATTGTGTCTTCGATTTCGTCTCTCCTTACCCTGATTTCGACATCAAGGCGCTCAATGACTATGCCCATTCCAAGGGCGTTCGTCTCATGATGCACCACGAGACGTCATCTTCTACCGTCAACTACGAGCGCCATATTGATGCTGCCTATAAGCTTATGAACGACTATGGCTACACCGCCGTTAAGAGCGGCTATGTAGGCGACATCCTCCCTCGTGGTGAACATCACTACAGTCAGTCGATTATCAACCACTACCTCTATTGTGTCAAGAAGGCTGCCGATTACAAGATATGTGTCAATGCCCACGAGGCTGTCCGCCCAACGGGTCTTTGCCGTACATATCCTAACCTTATCGGCAACGAGTCGGCTCGCGGCACGGAATACGAGGCTTTTGGTGGCAATAAGCCTCACCACACTCTCTGCTTGCCTTTCACTCGTCTTCAGGGCGGTCCAATGGATTATACTCCTGGTATCTTTGATACTAAGTTGACTTTCCTCCCTTTCAAGAGCAATGGCATGATCCAGACAACTCTCTGCAAGCAGCTCGCTCTCTACGTTACTCTTTACAGCCCTCTCCAGATGGCTGCCGACGTGCCGGAGAACTACGAGAAGCACTTGGATGCCTTCCAGTTCATTAAGGATGTTGCTGTCGACTGGCAGAAGAGTGTCTACCTCGAAGCTGAGCCTGGTGACTATCTCACTATAGCTCGTAAGGAAAAGAATGGTGAACGCTGGTTTGTCGGGACTATCACCGATGAGAATCCTCGCACTGCCTTCATCGACCTCTCGTTCCTTACTCCTGGTGTCAAGTATGAGGCAACTATCTATGCCGACGCTCCTGATGCCGACTACCAGAACAATCCTCAGGCATACACTGTTACCAAGAAGCAGGTGACTAGCAAGACTAAGCTCAAGCAACTCCTCGCTCGCAGTGGCGGCGCCGCTATCTCAATTGTTCCGTTGAAGAAATGATAATTTGTTAGTTTGCGTATAATATGAAGAATTTATTACTGTTGCTAGGCTCATGGGCTTTATGCCTGTGTGCTTATGCAGGACAACCTAGAGCAGAATATCCTCGTCCACAGTTCCAAAGGGCTGAATGGGCCAACCTTAATGGCGAATGGACATACGCTTTCGATTTCGTCGGAAGTGGCATGGAGAAACAGATGCATCAAAGCACAGGCTTTGATGGTAAGATCATCGTCCCTTTTTGCCCAGAGAGCAAACTGTCGGGCGTAGGCTATACAGATTTTATCAATAATATCTGGTATCAGCGCTCTATCTCCATCCCTCAAGAATGGATGGGCCGACATGTCAACCTCAATTTCGGAGCCGTATACTACAACTCCGAGGTGTTCGTGGATGGTCATCTCGCTGGCCGTCATTTCGGTGGCAGCACATCTTTCTCTATCGACATCACCAAGTTCGTGTCTGATGGCAAGGAGCACTCCCTTGTAGTTCACGCTTACAGCGATACCCGTACAGGCAAGCAGTCTGCCGGCAAGCAGAATATGCGTCATACTCCATTCGAGTGCATGTATACTCGCTGTACTGGTATATGGCAGACGGTATGGATGGAGCCTGTCGATAGCAAGGCTGTTATGCGTGCACAGGTTATCACTGATATCGACCAGAATCAGGTCGTTGTCAAACCAGAGTTCTACAGTGAGGCTGGCTCTAAGCTCAAGGTGACTCTCAAGGACGGCAATAAAGTTGTCGCCCAGAAGACAGTCAACGCCCAGAACAATACAGTCATCGTGTTGCCTGTTAAGTCGCCTAAATTGTGGTCGCCCGAGTCTCCTTTCTTGTATGACCTCTCATACGATGTTCTTGACAATGGCGGCAAGGTGATTGACCATGTCGACTCATACGTAGGTATGCGCAAGATACACACCGCCGGCAATAAGGTTTACCTCAATAATCAGCCTTACTATCAGCGCCTTGTTCTCGACCAGGGCTACTATGAGGACGGTATTTGGACTGCCCCTTCTGACGAAGCTCTCAAGCATGACATCGAACTCTCTATGGCAGCTGGCTTCAATGGCGCTCGCCTCCATCAGAAAGTCTTCGAGGAACGTTTCCACTACTGGGCCGACCGCCTTGGTTATCTCACTTGGGGCGAAGCACCATCATGGGGCATGGACTGTAACGACCCTGAGGTGGCTCGCAATTTCATGACGGAGTGGAGTGAAGAGTTGGTGCGCGACCGCAACCATCCTTCCATCGTTTGCTGGACTCCTATGAACGAAGAGTTCTGGCCAGATCGTGTTCAGTTCCCTCGTTTCGTGACTGACGTCTATAACATCAGCAAGATGATCGACCCTACTCGCCCTGTATGCGATGTAAGTGGCGGTGTACATATCAAGACTGACATCTGGGCTATGCACCACTATGAGCAGGACCCAGCCAAACTTAAAGATATTATCTTCAATGGCGAGCGTTTCTTCGCTGGTTATCCAGAAGTGCAGGACGTGCCACGTATGAATACCGGTTTCAACCGTCTGACGGATACCAATATTTACGATTTTCCAGAGTACAACCCTGCCACCACCCCTTATATCATGGATGAGATAGGAGGAATCAAGTGGGTTAAAGGTCAAGATGCAGAGACTGGTAACAGCCAAACCTCATGGGGATATGGCGAGCCGCCTCACTCGCTTGAGGAGTTCTATTCACGTCTCGAAGGTATCATTGACGCCATGATGTCTCTCTCTGACAATGTCTGGGGATATTGCTATACTCAGCTCACAGATGTTGAGCAGGAGCAGAATGGTATCTACTTCTACGACCGTTCGACTAAGTTCGATATGAAGCGCATTAAGGCTATATTCTCAAAGCAACCTGCACAGCATTAGCATTTACTTTATAACCATTCCTAGAGGGTGTGTCAATTTTTGATACACCCTCTTTTTATTTAAAGCACCAAACATTAACAACAAAATGCGAGCGCAACTCCAGAGTTACGCTCGCATAATCATATCAAGCTATTTTTATTTCTAAAAACTACTTAACCTCCTCGAAAACGACTAATATTGACTATCAATGCGTTAGCACTGGGTGTTGCTTACATGTCGCAAAAATCAAAATAAGCATTGATAATCAACATGTTACAAAACCGATGCAAAGGTAAGAATTTATACCCGAATAACCAAAAATAACCACATAAAAAAGCACTATTTTGCTACATTTTCTTGATTTGGATTAGGTCTTGACAACCAGAAGTGGCAACTAATCATTATTTTACACGTATGAGCGTATGTTTTGGCATCTCTACAATCAAAAGTTTGACGAAATAATCAAATTTTGACGATTTTGAAAAAATATTTGAGTAATCAGGTCAATATTTCACTTGTTTTTGGTGATTTTGAAGCCAAAGGCTGCGAGTCCACAACAATCATATATGGTTGATAGGACTCTAGAACTTCGTAACTCAAGTGAATATAATATCCAGCGATTACCTGACAATAACTTCATATGGCTAAGCTTAATAGAATACGAGTTGTTCTTGCGGAACGTGACTTGAACAACAAATGGTTGGCTGACAAATTGGGCAAAGACCAGGCTACTGTGTCCAAATGGATTACAAATACCACCCAACCCAATCTTGAAACGATGATGCAGATTGCAAGAGTCCTCGAAACACCAGTAGATGATCTGTTGCGATTTGAAGAGCTGCCTGAGATTCTTTCTGCCGAAGAAACTGTATAGTTATATTTGTTTTATCGTCTAAGAAAAGAAATAGATATGAACTATAACAACATAGACTTTGTAACGTACTGTATCGGCAACCTCTCGCGACGCCTTAACATGACGGCAAGCGAGGTATATCGCAGACTAAAGCAGTCGGGAATCCTTATGGGTTACATTGTGCCTAGTTATGATGTTCTGTCAACGTTCGGCAAGGAATATCTAATGGAAGACCTCACCGAGTATCTGAAAGAAAAAGGTGTACTATGAAGTCTATGAACTACCATAATTATCAAGACCGCAACAATAATGAATAAATTCACCATACAGCAACTCCAGCAGATGCGCGAATCCGAAGACCGCGTTGAGTTCAAGGCGGGCGAAGGAGGCAACGTTTCCTACGATGGTCGAGGCAAGACCAATCCGAAGGATCGTCGCCGCTGCATCCTTGGCTATGTCATCGCCCTTTGCAACGAAGGTGGCGGTCGTTTGGTCATAGGTATGCACGACAACTATCCGCATCGTGTCACAGGCACTCGCCAGGCTCAGGATGCTGTCGGACAGCTGGAGTCGGACATCTATCGAGACACAACGATTCGTCCAGAGATTTATGAACTCTACGACGAAGAGAATCGTCGTGTGCTTGTGATTGAGGTTCCATCGCGCCCTATCGGTAAAGTCTTCAAATTTGAGGATGTACCATTGATGCGTGTCGGCG
>JAKSLF010000034.1 GCA_024401355.1 Bacteroidales bacterium
CCCATATCCCCAGACTCTTGTGTCTCAACACCAACTCCTGCAAATTCTTCCTATTCTCCTCCTTCATCGCGTAACAGTTGTACTATATTCCAAACACTTTGCACCTTCTCTGCTCGAGATATGCGAGATAGAATTGGTGCTGTAGTTCTGTTATATCGGTTTTCCTGCCCTATACGAAGCATATTGATAACCTGGGCTATCATAGTAGAACGAACTATTATAATCGCCTATAGCCTCTGGCATCCATGAGTTATATAATTTTATAATCGCATCAGGGACATCAAGTTTTTCATCCTCGGCAACATGTATCACTAACCTCTGCATGACACGTCCTATTTCCCATGCTGTGGGCACCCTATATTCTGATAAAGAAACATTGTCATAATCCCCTTCTTTTATATTGTGAATCTGGGAGAATTCTGCAACCAACTTGTCCATGTTTTCACAATGATAAACGTCGGCAAATTCATAAATATGTTCAAGCTCTTCTTTTCCTAAAGCATTAACAACATATTTGCGATAATTGTGCGTAGCTCGTCCTATATATTCTATCAGACTGCACACAAAGAACAAGTCATTCTGTTTTTTATCCTCTCTCTCCATTACTGATATACTCCGCCTTTACAAACTTCAAACACTTCAATGATTCTTGACTACAAAATGCTATTTGATGGGTAGGATACTTGAACTTAGCAAGTACCCAAAATTGTTCTCTACTGATATTGCCAGCAATATAATCATTAACATAGTTATATATCTGATCATCTGCCATAGCACCTATCACTATATCATAACTGTGGCTTTTTCCCGCCCTACAATCGACAACAAAATCAAGCCATTCATCACTTATAGGTCCAAAATCCTTTACGAACAGACTAGTATCTATCTGGCAATTATAGACATTAACGACTGAATTATCCTTATATCTCATTGCCCATCTTCTGGCTTGTTCTTTAATTATCGTACAATAAAAACCTACACCGAAGTCCTTTGTATAGACATCAGTGATAATCTTGGGCGATTCAATTTTTATATAACTGCCATGATAAATTTCCATATCGAAATTGTTTACACATGGAACTTATTTTCTTTGCAAAACGAATGGGAGGATCGAAACAGCCGTTTCGGAAACCGTCATTTCGATACTACGGTTTAGGAATTACATATATTATTACAAAACTTACCGACTTAATACTTACTACTTTAAGCATGGCTTCGCCATGTCAGTCACACAATGTTTTTATGACTAACGATGGCAAAAGATGTATTTATTCTTGCAAATGTAGTGAATAGAATGTATAAATCATTTGATTTGGGCATAAAAATAACGTGCGACACTATAATTGAGTCACTTCGTTTATCACAGATGCTGCACGCTGAACCATGATTTTTGGACGAATATTGTTTCTGACAAAAGACTTCGCATTGACACTCATCTGTGATATAGCTTCTGGTGTAAGAGCCGCAACAGCATAAACCAGCTGATCAACGGTGTCGAAAATCAGTCCGTTTTCGCCTTCATGAATATAGCTATACTCAACACACTGAAGGGTGTGCTCTGATCGGCGGAATGTAAGCACAGGCTTACCGTAGGCCATAGCCTCAACAATAGAGAGTCCGACCCAGCCAGGCTGGAAATAGAGGTCGGCTATAGAGAACAACTCATGCTTGACACTAGTGTCGAAGAGTGCACCAAAGTCATGAACATTACTGAATTGCGAAAAGTCGGGCTTATATTGGCCTTCACCGATGATGATGAAACCATATTTGTGACTATCGAGAGTTTTTATTGTCTCAAGCAACAAGTCGATGCGGCGATAAGGGTTCTCGAATCGAGCACAAAAGATGAAGACGACTTCCTCTTGGACACCATACTTATCTTTAAGGGCCTTGGCATTGACTGCTGGTTCATAACCAAGCATCTCATCGACACCCGTGAGACTATTATTGAGACTAACGATAGGCTTATCGGGGAAGAGCCTTTTCCAAATCGCGACCTCCTTTTCGGTATAGAGCCATACGCCATCGGAAAGACGAATCATCAGACGCAGTTTCCAGTCGGGTTTCTTCTCCTCTTTAAGGTATCGTCCGACAGAGATGCCCTGCCCCCAGAGGATGATTTTGCGTCGATGGATGAACTTTGTGAAGAGAAGCAGCCAAGTGGTGATGTGAATGTAGGTGAGCATAAGCACCATGACATCAGCCTTGAGCAACTGCCATGGTGAATAGAGCACTATGTAGTGCCACGAAATGTTGGGAACATAGTTCAAGCCATCGAGGGTCATATTGAAACCATCACGTTTAGCACGTTCGGCCGTCACATAGGAGTGGATGGATAATCCGGAAAACTTCTGCCTAAGCAATTGGAAGAACTCATTGCGGAAGTGTGGCACCTCGGGTTGAAGTATCGCTATCTTCTTATTCATCACAATTTTCCACTAGACCTTTCAACTCCGCCTCTAACACATCGGCCAGATGACGCTGTCCCATCTCGTTAAAATGAAGTACATCGTGATACATTTCGACAGTCTCACCGTGTTCAATGCCATTGATGAGAGGAATATCATTCGAGCCAGCCCACTCTACAAGATATCTACCGAACTTGTTATATCGCCCTTGCCCCACCTCGCCAGTCTCGGCATGGAGATAGATAAACAGAGGGATGGAGAGGGAGTCGGAAACTGCCTTCAGCTGGTCGAAGCCAGGACAGAACTGTAGTGACTTGCGGACCACTTGCTGGTCGGGTGCCTTCTGGGCATCTGCATCCGGATCAGCATAGACTGGATCACTAAACATCATGTGCAGATAGGGCATAACATATCTGTCATACAGTTCGTAAAGAGCGAACGGATACTGACGCGAAGGATAGTTGGGATAGACATCGACAACAGGGACAAAAGTCATCGCATCGTAGGCATCATGGCTGCTACAAACAAGAAGCATGGCCTCTGCACCGAAAGTGCCATATTCATGGAGATAAGCGACACAGTTGTCGGGGCTCCAGCTGCCAGCAGAGATATTGAGCATCTGGACACCTGTCTCGTTAGTAAAGAGTGTTGTGGCCAGTGAATCCTGATCCATCCATGTGCCGCCAAAGATGATGGAGTCACCGAGTCCAAGAATTATTTTCCTTGTCGAATCAGGCTCTTCGCTGCGCTGAGAGTAGGAATTTGTTGCTACACGTGCACCGAAGCGGCATCGGTCCTGATTAGGTTGGAGTATATACTCATATTTGTCACTTGCCTGGAATAGCGGAGCATCGCAGAAGCCGCAGATGAGGCGAAGAAGGAGTTCGGAGAGAAGAACTGTCCCGACAAAAAAAAGTACACCCCACTTTATGATGCCTTTTATCCTCATTCTATTTAAACCTATCAAAGAAATTGCGGACACACTTCATCAACGACAGTACCATGCGTCCCATCTTGTTTTCGACGATATGCTGATACCTATAGGCAAGCGGCTTAAGTTCAATATATTCCATGACAACCTCATCACACACCTTATCTGCCTCTTCCTTGCTCACCACTGAGGAATAAACAGGCAACAGACCACGCCACTTCATGTGTAACTTTGCACACTGCCTTGCAAATTCTTCCTTAGGAGAACCGCCAGAATAGTGTTCAATCAGAATATCATTGGCTACCACAACCTTATACCCTGCTTGTATGGTTTGCATACATATATCCAAATCATAACAATGGAATCCAGTAAAGGTTTCATTGTCCCAATTTAGCGACCCTTTATCAAAAAGACGTTTAGGGATAGCGAGAAAAAGTCCATCACAAGCGACTGCGTCGGAATAAGAGCAGACACCAATGTCTAACTTTTTATATCCAGAAACCACTTTATCCTTCTTACGACTACCTATAACACTACCAACATAATATTTCTTTCCTGCAGCCCACCATCCGAAAGGCATACGAGGCAACAAACAAGTACCTATGACACCGACAAGCCCTATTTTGTCATCTTGGAATGCATTCTTCAATACATTCCCCACATTATTTGTCCTAAACATTATGTCATCGTGGCAAAAGACGAGATACTCATATTTCGACCTCTTTATGCCTTCATTATAGGCTTCGAATATTGAATATTGATTATTGCTGTTGTCTATGACAATAATTTCATATTCGCACCCGACAGTCTCCTTAATATTCTGCTCAAAAAGCGGAGGGAGTGACTTATTTGTGGAACAGATAATGAATGATATCATTTTGAAAAAATCATGTTATACAACTTCAACACGACATAGCACAATGCGACAGTCAAAAGTGCCACAAAAAAGCCAGAAACCGCACCATCCCCAAAATGAAAAAACCACTGAAGGCCTATCAAATAAGTCAAACTATGAAGTCCCAAAATGACAAGGGAATGTTTGCCTGCATATAAGAGAACATAAAACATACGACTTGTGAAATTATCGGCAATAGACTTACAAATGCGGATAACGCAAAAAGAGAAAACAACTGCCAGAATGACACTTATTATGCCATAAGGCAGAGAAAGCTCTCCTGGGAATGACACGGGGAATTGATATGCAGCCAACAGGACCAAAGATAGGAGCAAACCGCTATTTAGTGACAATGGGTATTCTAGAATATTTGAAGTTCTTATCTTACGACCGACCAAAAGGAAAAAGACAAACGACAACCCAATATCCATTCGCAAAGGAATACCTCTAATATCAGACACAGAAGACTTCAATATAAATACAAACATGAAAAGCAATACGGATATAGTCCAATCATACTTGGGACAATACCTATCGATTATGCTCAAAACGATTTTACCAACAAACAGAGCAGGAAGAAACCACAAAGCCAATAATTCATATCGTTGAAAACCAAGAAATATACCAGGCAATAGTCCCAATTTAAACGACAATGAATATGAATTGCTGTCAATTGCTATTTTCATCACATTACCTATCAACTCAAACAGGTAATATGGGAGCATAATACTTTTTCCTGCTTTAATTATTGTACTCTTAACGTCAGTAACTTTAGAAAAGAAGCCTGACAAGATTACAAACAAAGGCATGTGGAACGAATAGAACCAATCGTGGACATACTGGTCAACGACATCAGTCTTTTGCCACACACAATAATGGGCGACAATCATTCCTATTATCGCAAATCCCTTTGCTAGATCAACATACTCTACCCTACTATCATTTGCCATTTCTAGCATGGTTTATCATTTCAACAAGCGTATCGCTAACTCCGCTCACAACCTTCCGACAGAACATTTTTCCACTATCCAACAGAGCTGTAAAATCAAATTCTGTATATGTCTTAATCTCACCAGAATAGAAAAATTCATGTAAAGAGGCAAGGCTCGAAAGACCATGATAAATGGTCTGTCCTGTATCCATGGCATTCTGCTTGAATGGAGAATTAAACACAACTGTCGGTATTGTCATCTCCTCAGGTACAAAGCAGTAACGGAAATACCTTGATATCTTAGGATGCTTTTCTACAGTGTCTAGGATATACTGAGCCTGCTCGCGATTACAACTGAAATACCCAGACGACTGCCAAACATCCCATTTGTCACCATCAATAGTCAGATAGTCATGGCGCATAGCAGGAAGAAACCGTGAGAAGAACTCACGCTGACATCCAGTGACATAATGCCGTACGAGCTGACTATGAAAATTGACATCACGGAACAGATTTGGGAAAGTCAAGAAACGTTTCATATTGCTCATAGCCTCAAGCCTGGTCAGATTAATCCCTTTCATCCATATCTTATCTGGATTAAGTTCACATTCAGTTCTAATCCTCTCGTTGCTCCACAATGGATAATCCTGGCCAGTTATGACGAATATTCTGTCGATACGCTCACGGAAATTTAATGCATCACGCAAGAAATGCAACTGATAACGCACCTGATTCCATCCGCCCCATTGAACAGCATAACGTTCGGATGTAAACTGACAATTGACACGAGAGTCAACGACCGCTCTAAAAGACGAGATATCAACCTTTCTATCAACATGAATAAAAAAGAAGACATTAGGCATAGTAAGCGCATCAATCAGGCGGGCCATGTGAGACGCATCTTTATATGCGGAAATACAATATGCTATATTCATTTTCTACTCAGCCTCCTTCGACGTCTCAATCTGACTCGTGCCAACGGACACACTTCCATTCTATTATATCGTCGATAATCATCTAGCGTACTAATAATCATCCAGAAAAAGAAACACAAATACCATCCTGCCTGAAAAATATAACCTTCAAAATTAGTATGCATGGCCATATACAAGGCGACACAAGAAAACAAGGCGACCTTATCGTTACCTCGTATTTTTTTGAGTGGGAGAACACCCCTTTTGATTATCGAGAGTCCCAAGACAAGGCCGACAATGCCTGTTTGTGCTAACATTGATAAATAACCATTACCACTTTCACCTGTCCCGACATACGAATACTCACCAACTCCAAACTTAGCATACCCTATGCCCCAAACAGGAGAAGACTTGAATTCTTCAATACGCTGACTCCACAAACCGGCACGGGATATTTGACCTCGAGACTCCTGTGCCATTTGCTTCTCGCGTATTCGTTGTGAATTTGCCTCTATCTTGGGCATAAGAAAGAAAGAGCCGACACAAACAACTGTCGCGATACCGATTATTTTAGCAGGTTTCTTGTTATTCAGTAAAAGCAGCACCAAAGAAGCAAATAGCGAAACACCCAAAGCTGAACGGGAAGCTCCACGAGTCGTTGTCAGAATGCACATATAGATGACTGGCAAAACTAGAACAGCATACAGAAATTTTCCTCTGTTATAAAACTTATTCGCCCAATAGAAAGCAAAAATTGTTCCAACACCACTAGCAGCACTCAACCACATCGGATTTGTAGTAAATCCGGAGAAATTCTTATATAGTTCCTCACCGAAATGCATACCTTCAACCTCAGTAAAATAGTTGATATTTAATTCGTATGCAATGTAATTGATTACACCCGTCACAGCGAAACCAAATAGTGCAGCATATATAAAATTGACCTTATATTGATAATATCCATAAGAAGTTCTTGCCAACGTCACAAAAAGCACAACACTGATTAGAACAAATCTAATATCAAGCGCCAGATTGATTAATGACGTAAAAACAATAACGGCAATAAGAGCGACAGCCAAACTAGACCTTCCTGATACACTTTTCGAATGACTTTTATTGATATAATATAAAGACACCGCCCACAAAAGATAGTATAATGGTTTAGGCAACCAAAAAGTATAAAGATTAGAAAACAGCATTATGACTAATGCCATCTCTAATTTGTATTGGAACAATCTCTTGAAGAACTTGATCATTCTGTTATAATATGCATATTGTGCCTAACCGACGATATAAACATGGACATTATAATCTATCATTAGAAGCCTCTTTCAAAGCCTCTAGATATCCTCTACCATAACGCAAATCAGGTTCCATATAATTGCCTTCGCCCCATTCGTTCCATGCTTTTATCATTATAACTTGATGGTCATAATTCTTACCATGGACCGCTTCAATCGCTTTTTTCACTAACTTCTTGAAATATTTAGGATTACAATCATGGAAAAGCATTCCATTTCCGCCAGAGCGAGGCGTGTGATCCCAATTAGGTCCAACAACAGGAAAAACATTCTCAGCACTAGCATCCTCTCCTATCATATATTTAATAGCATCCTTGTACTGAAACACCATAGGGCGACGTAAGATTCGAGTAACGAACTCCAACCAAATCTTTTTTAAGAGTGTCTGTTTATGGTGGATATTATGGAGGGAATCGTTATATACGGCATCATATCCAGCCTCAATAATCTCCTTGTAAAGTCGACCCTTATCTGACTTGCCTACAAAATAGAAACCTTCGAGTCCGTTTTCTTTGGCCAACTTCTGCCACAAAGGCAACATCACCTTATAGATACTCTCATCGTCGAGAGGATTGTAGATAACAAATAGCAGCTTGCCATCAACCTTTATGTATCGATGATCCTTGAACGCAGGGAGCATTGTCTGGAAATGGAGACGGAAATCCTCCTCACCAGGATATGTCTGCTGCATCAGCAATTGCTGAGTACCATTCTTGTCAAATTGCTTCTTAGCCCACGAATGGTTGGCCCACGCCAAACAAAAAGGGAAATCAGGTTCGCCACTAGCGACAACCTCATCGAACGGACGCTGAAGAAGGCGCTTGCCATTGCCGAACCAATAGTGCCAATAGCAGAAACCCTCGATGCCATACTCACGAGCCAAATCGGCCTGAGCCTTACGGACCTCAGGCATGCGCAAGTCGTAGAATCCCAGTTCGCCAGGAATCTTAGGCTGATAATGGCCTCGAAAGAGTTTTTCAGCTCGAGCCACATTAGTCCACTCGGTAAACCCCTTTCCCCACCACTCGTCGTTCTCGGGTGTAGGGTGAAATTGAGGAAGATAAAATGCTATGAAGCGAGTCATTTTTTACGTGTTTCTAATTTTAAGGGCGTATCGCTCCCTTTGGCTAAACAAAAAAATAGTGGGACACACAAAATGATAGGTTCTGAATATCTAAATCCGCCACATGGAGATACAAATAGAATGCATAGACATAGTATTACCGGTAATGATACAATAACTAAATCAAATCTCTTTCTAGAAACAAAATATCCAATAATGATTACGAACAACCAATCGTAAGTCGGTGTGTTCATCAACTTTCCAATAAATGGAATTCTATTTACTATGTGAGCAACTATCGTGCTTGAAACCTCTCTCATAGGGTTTTGAGAAATTGATGGAACACGTCCTGTTTCTGGCGTATATTGTTCTGGGTACGCCTGTCCATAGTAAAAATTAACAAAACTAGTACCTATAAACGCTTGAATATACGATGAGGGATGCCTTAAACCCATTTGTAACCATACTTTGTAATAATCAGTTAGCTCCTTATCACTACTGTTCCTATTGAATAACCCATCACGCATAGATGAGCCTTTTATTCCATCAGAACATTCTAGTTCATAACAGCACGCTAACTTGTCATATTCAAGAACTTTTCCTATGATATTCTTTTCTTCTTCAGTCACATCATCGGGGTTTTCTATGACATATCTTGCTGTAGCCTGAAGCAAACATCCTATACTTTCCTGTTTTCTTGTAGTTTGATCTACATTGTATAATGGTAATAACCATCCTATAAATAAAAACAGGTAAGACGCAACAATAATAACGTATGTTGGGGCTATGTATATTATGTGTTTTATATGGTAGATACATAAGAACAAACCTGTCAATAATGCTATATACACTCCTTGATTTTTTGTTAAACACAAAAACACAAGAAGGACGAAATGAATAGCAATATTCTTGGGATTCCGCCATCTAACTCCATCTGCAATTACTAGAGAGTACATATGGAAAGAATATAGTAAAATAACTATTGAAAAATAGAAATCTTTTATTACCTGCATAGAGCTTATTGCATAAACTGGCACTATGGCATAAAACACGAGTATATACTTAATATGCAAAAAATCTATTTCAACCGTGCGTTGTATGTATTTAGTAATATATATAATAGAAATTGAAAAAACAACTATCTGCAACAGACTCAACACTGAGAAAACGATTTCTACATTTCCTATAGTTGCCCCAAGTTGCATTAATACTCCAAAGAAAAACTGGTATATAATAGGATTATGATTGTCAAGATTCCCTTCAAGATACTTATACGACAAATGAAAAGAATCCCATTGAAATACGCAGGGCCATAAAAGGATCCAATATGGGAGAAAGGCTAGTAGAAATCGCATGAACCATTTTTTTGTTGCTATCGTTGACTTTAATTCGGTTGGGCCATTTGTATATTTTTCATCAAACCAATAGTACAAAAGCATTATGCACCAATAAAAAGAAAGTGAGAAAGAAGCCATTTGCCAATTCCAAATCAAAAATAAAGTACTATTTCCAAAACAAAGATTCCAATTTCCCAGAAGTGAAAAACTATATCCTATAGTACAAGCAAACGCAATAAATAATGAAATAGAAATGGATACTATTCTATGAATAACTAGTCGTTTGTTAGTGATTCTTCTTTTGAAAAGACTATATATGGCAGGTAAAACTAATGCATATAATACTCTACAACCAATATAATACAATTCTTGAATCATTAATGACTTTTGACCTTCATGAATGGAGGTTAGAATATTGTCAAATAATCCAGGAGAAGCCATATAGGCCATCATTATGAACATTAATAATAGCCATTCACTAGTTTTTATGTTTGACGGAATAATATACGGAATAACCCTTTTCACATTCCAGTTATTCATTTACTATATATCTAATAACAAAAAAATTAATAATCATCGAAACACCCAATGTTGGGACAAACGCAATACCATCTGTAAGATTAGTGATCTCGACCATGATCCACATTAACAACATTCTTACGACAAATATGTTGAAACAATGAGCAGACATAACACCTACGGCATTCTTTAGTGTCACTTTTTTTTTGAAAGACCACTTGATATTCAAAATATAATTCACAGATACGCTCATAATGAATCCGCAGATCAATGCAAATCTATAACCATAAATTACATGCAAAGAGTAGAAAACTGCAGCATCTATCAAAGTACAAATCACTCCAACAATACAAAATCTTATGAATTCTTGTAATTTGGCATCTTTTAGTATTTCCCTAATAATCATTTGTTCATCAATATTTCGAACAACTGCTTGTGCTTCTTGGTAATCACTTCTAGTATTAATCCACAGAAGAAGAACAATAATCCGAAGGTCGCAATCAAGCCACTAATAATTAAAGTAGGAAATCTTGGAACCAGCCCAGAATGAAGATATTCTAATAATATTGGAACAAACAGAGCTATTGAAGTAACTAGAAATCCTGCAGAAATAACAGAAAAAAATATAAATGGTTTGTAGTCTCTAAACAATAATACTATTGTCATCAATACTTTTACCCCATCACTATAAGTGTTAAGTTTCGAAACACTACCTTCAGGTCTATCACGATATAATATAGGGATTTCCTCAATAAGAAAGTTTTTATCTAACGCATGAATCGTCATTTCTGTTTCTATTTCAAAACCTTTACTTAACACAGGAAAATGTTTGACAAATAGACGAGAGAAGGCTCGATAGCCGGTCATAATATCATGAACGTCAGAATGGAAAAGCCTATTTATCAATGAACATACTAACGAATTGCCGAAGTTGTGGAATGGTCTTTTGTTTTCTTTGAAATAAGTAGAACTGAGCCTATCGCCAATTACCATATCCACCCCCTTATTTAGTACTAAATCTACCATTTCCGGAGCATTCTCTTTGGGATATGTATCATCTCCGTCAATCATAAGATAGCAGTCAGCGTCGATATCTCTGAACATTTGTCTGATGACATTCCCTTTGCCCTGACGATATTCATACCGTACTATTGCTCCCGCATTACGGGCAATCTCGTCTGTGCCATCCATTGAATTATTATCATAAACATATATATCTGCGTTAGGTAATACTTCTTTGTAGTCGCTTACAACTTTAGAGATAGTTTTGCTCTCGTTATAACATGGTATTAAAACAGCTATCTTCATATTTATATTTTTCTTGCCGGCACTCCAGCCACCGTAGTAAATTTCTCTACATTTTTAGTCACCACAGCATTAGCTCCAATGATGGCACCATCACCTATAGTAACCCCCGAAAGTATCACAACATTATCACCTATCCAAACATTATCACCAATTAAGATATCGCCCTTGGACACGAGAGGCCGTTCTTCTACTGGTATTAGCTTACAATCAGAACCATTGGTCACACCATGCGAATTGTCAGATATAAGTACCCCTCGACCTGTTTGAACGCCATTGCCTATCTTGATAGTTCCAATAGCAGTAATATGGCAGTCAGTACCCAAACGAGTGTTTTCACCAATAATAATCTTTGGAGAAAACTTTTGGCCATGATATGAATCCCATGCTTGCAGAAGAGTATTAGCTCCTAATATACTACCCCTCCCTACTGATATATACTGACCTCCACCTACTCCAATGGGATAATTGGCGAAACCATTCATAATATTGAATTGGCGTGATATCCAGCCTGTATATATATATGACTTTACGAACCGGAATCGTAGAGCCATGTTGTAATTATAGATATACGACCATATATATCCTATGAAGAACAATATACGCTTCATTGATTATTACATAAAGAGTTATAACAGTCAATCAGCTGACGCATTATATTATGAGGATCGTGACGAGTAAGAGCATGTTGCATGGACATAGTAGAATAGTATTTCATTCGCTCCTCATCGCGGGACAGAGCAACGATGGCATAGGCCATCTGATAAGGATCGTTGGCGGGAACTAATATTCCATCCTCGCCATTACGCACAAGGGTAGAAATGCCGCCAACATTTGTGCTTATGACAGGGATACCTATACACTGTGCTTCACAAATGGAATTAGGACTATTCTCAATGTATGATGAATGGACATAAAGAGTAGACGAGCATAGCAATTCAGCAATCTTGTCGGCAGGCGTCATGCCCATGACATTGATGCCGACCTCCTTGAAAGTCACCTTCTCTTGATACTCGACAAGCATACGGAAATCGTTTGGCATACGTCCACATACATTCCATTCGAAATCGACATTCATCTGCTTCAAAATGCGAGCTGTCTTATGCATCATATCAAGGCCTTTCCAAAGATTTGAACAACCTACACTCACCAATCGGAGTCTGCTACCTTTAGATGGGACCTGCCATACATATTTGCCTTCGAGAAACTCAGGACGCAAAGCCTCATCAACATGATGGTATGTGCTGTCAGGACAAAGGACACGGCTGACCGCATAATCCCAATCGGTACGTCCCATATAATGCTTCACCTGGTGCCATACATGTTTCTCCATCTTAACACGAGAGTCGCGGAAAGTGGTTAGCATCTTATTATTTAAGATACGCAAGGGATTCCACGACACCGCATTGTGGTATGTGTGGCTATTATATCCGGGAGGAAATTTGGCATTGTCATAAGGAAGCATTGCCCCTTGAATGTGAACAACGACCGGTACGGTTGTCCTAGACGCAATAAGGCCAAACCCAAACTCTGTGCCAAACACCTGGATGACATCTGGCTTAAAATCACAAATTACGTCAAGAGCCTTCTCAATACATTTGTCAGTTATCACCTCGGCAGACACTCTAGACCATAAGCGCTCGGAAATAGAGAATGTAGTCTTTAGTGGATAGTAACGAACGCCATTGACATCCTTGATATCCTTATCTTCAGACGGGAAAGCCACTGCCAGCTGAATGTTTGATTCGCGTCGAACAATATTCTCTAGAGAATCTTGCCAACTAGCAATCAGTCGTCCACCATTATTATAATTATTGGGCACACATGTGCTAAGCCAAAGGACTCTCATCGGACACCGAGTTTTATTTTCAACTCAACCAAGAAACGGAATATCTTGAAATCTGTACCACGATTATAATGTTCATGCCAAAGAAACATATCCATATCACGAACAGACCTTAGTGTCACCGCATCACCACGGCGATGCTTTGCTTCGTACTCGCGGAAAGCCTTACTCCAATAGTGGTTGCACTGAATATCTACGACACTTGACGAAGAACGATGAATCTCCCACTTGTTAATAAAATGGCCATAAGGATTAACCGGAGGTACAGACAATCCGAGATATTTAACATTGAACTTGTGCATCATTGATGAAAAGAAACGCTCGATGTCATAGTCGGTATTGTATATCAACTTCGTAGCAGTAGCATACTTATCCCAACAACATGTGTATTGCTCGATTGTCAGTTGGTGAAAGTCATGTTCAAGCCTACCAGAAGTGCCGAACATACGCCAATAGACAGCATAGAGTGGATATTTGACGTGATACGACAACCACTCTTTAAGATTTGTCTGGCGAGTAGGGAACAAAAACTCGTCGAGATCAATAAACGTACACCAATTGGACTCATGGCGATAGGTGTCATACCAATTCCTATAAGCAGAAATCTGTCCCGGTACATCTGGCCATTCGATGAGAGTCACAACACCCTGCTCGACATACGGAGCCAACACCTCGCGGAAATTATCTTCAGAATTATTATTGTAGAGGTAAAAATGATCGACGCCCATCAACAGATGGAACTCAATCCATTCTTTCATGAAGGGAGCCTCGTTCTTGAAAATGGCACAAATGCTCAGTGTATATTTCTTTGGCTTCATATTTTTGCCCAAGAAAGTAAATATGAACTTATAACACCACTCCATGACCATAAGAGATATGTACTGAAGCAAGTACTTCAGAGTTCTCTTACGAGGCACATTATATATGAATGTTTTGTCTTCCTTTACTTTTTCCATAAGGAACACTAATAATTGTGAATCAGAGAGAAGAATAGGCTTCGACTAGCTTGTCGACAATTGCAGACAAAGAACAATTATTATGAATGTATTGACGAAGCTGTGGCTGATATGTCTTTCCACTTAAAAGTCGCATACAAGCTTCTCCAATTTCATCAACACTATAAGGGTCAACCACTTCAGCCATACCATTGTAGTATTCCTTTGGTCCACCAATATTTGTCACTACTATATCTGCACCATATAGTGCGGCATCGACAGCAACGATGCCAACACCCTCGCTTATACTTGGCAGAGCGAAGACACGTGCACGACGATAGAGGTCAATCTTCTGCTCCTCGCCTATGAAACCTAACACCTGAATATTCGGTGCATCACCGACCGCTTTCAGAAAATCATCGTATGCATCCTTTGTGCCAGGATTACCAGCAATGACGAGACGAAAATTATATTTCTTGGCAGCCTTGACGAGTCGGATAACATTTTTGCGAGGCTGTGTGAAGAGACTCATGTGGAATACAAATGGTTCCTTCTCTGGCAAGGGCTGTTCAAAGGAGAGGCCATTAGAATAAGACAATGGCACATTGGCTATCTGAGACTCAGGGACATCGAAAAGATTGTGAACCATCTGATGTTCGTGCTGAGTACGCACTAGCACCTTCTGATAGCCAGTATATTCAAGACAAACGCTATGCAATGCGCTATGCCATTTGCCATGAGTCAATTTGGAAATCACCTTCTGCCATCGCTGGCTACGACTCTCATGGAAAGGAGATGGGTCGTAGATCGGCGAATAGACACATCGAGGATTCTTCTTTCTGAGATATGTGCGAATGGTGTTGACCCATGGTCCATTGCCGAAGAAATGCACAGCATCATAAGAAGGCCAATCGTATATGCCCCATGAGTCGATATAATCGACCTGATGTCCATTAGCCTTGAGTGCTTCGCCCCACGTCAGGGCCTGGCTACGAATGCCATTGGACAGACCATCGACAACGACAAATGGAGATATGATGTAGGCGATTTTCATAATTATCTATGCGGTGAAAAATATCGCAACGAGAAATGTCTTAAAAGATGGTAAAACACGAGCAAAACATCTGACATAGAAGTGAGAACAATTCTAATCAGCAGAGGTGAACGGAAAATGAAATTAGAGTAGTTCACCATGAAAATAGACTTATATCTAGCAAACCTTTCTACCTCGACTTTCTTAGTGCCAGCCCAAGGAGTAAGTTTGAGATATGTGTCATACTCCTTCTGAAACTTGACGAAACACATCTTCATCCAAGGACGAGAAGTAGGACTGGCATAGTGAATTATTTTGGGTTGGTAGATATATTGTAATTCATCTGCCTTGTTTCGGAAATAAACATCCTTATATTTCACAAGAGAGAATCTATTCCAATAGGGAGCAAGCTCGAGCCATTGATTGCGAAGAACAGCATTTAGAACATCTTGGTCAGCAAATAACAATTCTTTATTAGATGATGCAAATTCGATAAGTTTGCGTTCTATTTCATTGTTACGCCAATAATCTAAATTTATCATTAATACACCAGCATTGAAGTACTTCTCTTTATAATTACATCTCAATGAATACTGGTGTTTAGAGTTATAAGGCATTCCGACATCCCTAACAGCAGCCAATCCATAATTCTGCATGTCTATATAGAATAATTCAGACACGTCAGACTTTACTACTATATCACAATCTAAATAAAGTATCTTATCAACATTTGAGTCTTTAATGATAGAAGCAACGAATAAACGAAAATATGTAACTATTGACGTAGCCGCACACAAACCAGTACCAAATAAATTACATTGGTCATAACTGAATGAATACAAGCTCAACTTCGCACCCCTTAATGCAACCAGTTCAGCTAATGTCTTTTTATTTTCTTCAGTTATGCCTCCATCAATAATATGTATTACAATATTCGCACTCTTTGCATTATCAAGCAAAGAGCATAACATCACAGAACATTGCGCTACATAATTATTATCAGATGCACACAATACATTTATTGTCATATACATCTAGATATTTTATTAATAATTTTAATAAATACCTTAACGACCAAAGAACAAACCCTTCCTCGTTCTAGAATGTCCACCAAATCTCTAACATAAATATTACTTTCGTATTTATTCAATCGAACTAATGCATTATTTATTACACCTGGGACAACCTGACGTGCTCTATGGACTTCATCTCCATATTCGTATCTTGAACTTATACCATCCATATTGTAAATACAGACTGTACATTTTAAATATTCAAACCTGGCTCCTTCTACAGCTGCCTCAATCCAGCGATTCCAATCTGCTAAAAATTTGTAACTTTCATCAAATGCTTTTTTCTTCATCATTCCTGCCGACACAAACATAGCCTGGTGACATATATTGCCATAACATATCGAATACATATCGACTGGAGTATATAAATGAACATTCTTTTGGTAAGAGCCATAATCCTGAATCCAGTCCCCATATAATATTTCTGACTCATAAACCTTGTCATCAAACACCGTCATCAATGTGTTGGAGTCATAGAATACATCTCCGCTATTCATGCAGTTGATGTAGTCGCCCTCACAATGAGAGATGCCTTTGTTCATGGCATTATAAACACCTTTATCCGGCTCTGAACACCAATATTTGACATTTGAACTGGGATTGGCTGCTGTTTTCTCTATCAAATCTCTACTGCCATCCGTACTGCCACCATCAATAATAATCCATTCGAACTCTCGCCATGTTTGAGAATTTATGGAGTCGATGGTTTTTTGAAGACCATCCTTATTATTATAGTTTATTGTAATGATGGAGAGCTTCATATTCTAAAACTAAAGCGAAAACTGATTAATCTTTAAGTCCCCTTAAGAGCAACTAGGCGTTACTTGTCAATATCTTCATTGGCAATGCATTTAGGATTATGCCGTTTACCATCCGAAGAGATGAATTGATGGGGGGGACAATTTGTCCCCCTCACGAAAGTGTCGAGTTCCGAATCTCGCTTGCGGAGCTTCTTAAAGTAATCTGCAGGATCCTTGCTATCGGTAAGGGCCTCAACGACATCAATAATACAGAAGTAGTATTTCTCTTCGTTAGCGTCCCAGTATGTTCGTATCTGTTTGCCAGCAAACTGTTGTATTTCTTGTGGCATACGTAATAAATTGCGTTATTTTATTGTTATAAACTTCCATCCGTACTGCCACCATCAATAATAATCCATTCGAACTCTCGCCATGTTTGAGAATTTATGGAGTCGACGTTTTTTTGAAGACCATCCTTATTATTATAGTTTATTGTAATGATGGAGAGTTTCATCTGTTTCTATAATTATTAATCAGACGGCAGAACATTCCTTTGAGACCATGCGAAAGGAAATACATCAATACAGTATGAGCGACAAAAATGGAAGAGCCAATGTAGGCACAATATGCTATAAACAGTGTCCATGAATCTGTCGGAGATGCAGGGAATAGTCTATTGACAGCGAAAGCAGACACAATAGTCAGAAGAGCAAGCAGATAGTACACGCCTACATGACGCCAATATACCAAATACTTTTCGCGTAATCCATCACGGAAGAGGTAGAATGGCTTCCACAGGACTACTATAGACACAAGACTCGCGATTTTTCCAAGCAAAATACCTATAAGTCCGAATTGTGATGCAGCAACAATCGTAACAAAGAGATTAATGCCTCCTTCGGTCCAGGCCGACCAAACATCTGCATAAAGACCTGAACAATGGTTGAAGGAATCGACTACTGTGCGAGTCATAGCAATGAAAACATTGACCATGATGAGGGCAAACACAGCATTGGAAAGAAGATATTCGCTTCCGAGCCAAAGTTCAATAAACGGAGGAATGGTGAAATATAATATGACAACGATAATTACTGACAGCCAATAGCGCATTGACATCAGTTCCCAAAAAACTGCAAGTGATTTTTCTCTGTTATTCTCAGCGATGAGATTGCCAATGCCGGCATCAGCACTGCCCATAACGGAACGGAACAAAGCCGTTATCCTTAGGGTCAGCAGAGTATAGTTGCCATAATAAGCGACATATTTTAATGATACGAAAGCAAAAACTAATATCTGATCGCTCTGAGTCAGGAGAAAATCCTTCATTCGATGAACGAAAATCTGCTTGACACTCTGGAGTATGGTCGGATATTTCTTGTATAGTTCTCGTCCATTGGATGGAATGCATGTGAGCCACGGATAGGTCTTATTGATCTTCCAATTGAGTATGACACAAGCAATGATTGCGAAGCCGAACTCGATAGCTATCCACAAATAGTAGTTGAGATAAACGCTGCACAGATACATCTGCACAAGAGTCTTCACAACAGATGCTCCTTGAAGATATACGGCTACAACATACCCCTTCTGGTCGGCCCCAAGAAGCATCTGACGGTAATTGATAAAATAACCAATCAGCGAAGAGCCCAGGAGGCTGGCATAGGCTACGTATATTAGCGGAAGGTCAATTGATGCATCATCGAATATGAACGGGAAGAACAAACTAACAATGACAGCGGCAACAAGGATGAATCCACCGACAAGACGATAGAGCCAACCGAACAATGACATTAGCTCATTGATCTTGACATAGTCGTTGTCACGAATAGGTTTGTAGAGATGAAAACTGATAGAAGTTCCGATGCCTAGCTCGGCAAGACTCAACATTCCCAGAATATTGGTCAGCGTGCCAGTAAGCCCCATGAAATCGGCCCCAAGAGTATCGAGGAATATCTTGCGGGAGAAGAAAGAGATGAAGAGAGTGATGAAATAAAAAATGAAATTCACCCTCGCATTAAGCAGACTCTTCTTTATTCGCGATTCGTTCATCTAGGCAACCTATAACGCAACAGAGCAAATTCTCTGACTTGCTTTTGCGTAACGCGTAACAGTTGTAACAGTTATTTTTTGGGGGTCAGTTGTGGCGGAACATGTTTTTCACTTTGCTCCAGAAATTTGGTTGACGGTTGTCGATGTATATTTCGAGGAGCTTGGTGCGCTTTTCGCATGGGATGACATCGTAGTCGGCAACGCAGGCTGGTATCAACGCTGTGTTGTTTTCGTTGAGCGTTATGCTGCTGTCGTCGCCACGCATACGGATGGTGCAACTGCCCTTGAGACACATGTAGATGACGAAGGTGTCGTACTTGAACATCTTGCGATGGAACTTGCGGCTGACCTTGAGCATCTTGACCTTGAAGTATGGACTCTCGATTACCGGTTCGGGACGGTTGAAGCGTCGGCGATAATGGGTGAGATAATCCGTCTGGACATCGAAGTCGATGGCATCGACAGCCAACTCGGTATGGAGTTCGCGTGGACGTCCGTCGAGACCAAGACGATTGTAGTCGAAGATGCGATAGGTGACGTCACTACTCTGCTGTACCTCTGCAAGGAGAATACCTCCACAGATGGCATGGACACGTCCGGCTGGGATGTAGAAGACATCGCCCTTGTGGACTGTATGACGTGCGAGGACGTCGGTTATGGTGCCGTCGGCAACCTTCTGGCAATATTCTTCTTGGGTTATCTTCTTGCTGAAGCCGGAATAGAGACAAGCACCAGGCTCGGCATCGATGATGTACCACATCTCGGTCTTACCCAACTTGCCATGTCGTGCAGCAGCCAGTTCGTCGTTGGGATGCACCTGAATGCTGAGATCGCGCTTGGCATCGATGAACTTGATGAGGAGCGGGAACTGACGTCCATAACGTTCGAGATTGGCATGTCCGATAATGAAGTCGCCATACGTCTCGACCATCTCAACCAGCGACTTACCGGCAAACGAGCCATTGGCAATAATGCTCTGACTTGACGGCACGGCACTAACCTCCCAGCTTTCGCCGATTGGTTCGTCGTCGGCCGGCAGTCCCTTCATGGGTTTGAGGCGATGGCCGCCCCAGACCAGAGTGTGGAGGTTTGGTTGAAACAGAAATGGATACATATCAACAATATTTAATCACGACCGAAGAGGTCGCGTGTATATACTTTTTCCTTAACATCGTCGAGACAAGCATCATAACGGTTGGCTATGATAGCATGGCTCTGCGCCTTGAACTGCGAGAGGTCGTTGACAACGCGTGAGCCGAAGAAAGTGGTGCCGTCTTCGAGTGTTGGTTCGTAGATGATAACAGTAGCGCCCTTGGCCTTGATACGCTTCATGACACCCTGGATAGAGCTCTGGCGGAAATTGTCGGAGTTGGACTTCATGGTGAGACGGAAGACACCGATGACACATTCCTTTTCAGCAGCAGCATTGAAGTCGCCACGATTGTAATAGTCGTAGTATCCTGCCATGCGGAGGACACGGTCGGCGATGAAATCCTTTCGTGTGCGGTTGCTCTCGACGATGGCAGTCATCATCTGCTGAGGCACATCCTGATAGTTGGCGAGAAGCTGCTTGGTATCCTTAGGCAGGCAGTAGCCGCCGTAGCCAAATGAAGGGTTGTTATAATGAGTGCCGATGCGAGGATCGAGACCAACGCCCTGGATGATCTGCTGTGCATTGAGTCCCTTCATCTCAGAATAGGTGTCGAGTTCGTTGAAGTAGCTGACACGAAGAGCGAGGTATGTGTTGGCGAAGAGCTTGACAGCCTCGGCCTCAGTCAGACCCATGAAGAGAGTGTCGATTTCGGGCTTGATGGCACCTTCCTGAAGGAGAGATGCGAAAGTCTTGGCTGCTTCGGCGAGCTCGTTGGCAGAAGCTTCGGAGATGCCACAGCGATCGGCCTTAGGCGAACCGACGATGATGCGTGAAGGATAGAGATTGTCGTAGAGAGCCTTTGATTCGCGGAGGAACTCAGGTGAGAAGAGGAGTCGGAGAGACGGGCCATACTTCTTGTAGAGACTTTCGGTATAACCAACAGGGATAGTGCTCTTGATAACCATCACGGCACGTGGATTGACCTGCATGACGAGTTCGATAACCTCCTCAACATGGCAAGTGTCGAAATAGTTCTTGACAGGATCGTAGTTGGTTGGAGCCGCTATGACAACGAAATCGGCATCGCGATAGGCAGAAGCGCCATCGAGAGTGGCAGTCAGGTTGAGTGGCTTCTCGGCAAGATATTTCTCTATATAGTCGTCTTGGATAGGTGACTTCTTATTATTAATAAGGTCTACCTTCTCCTTGATTACATCTACTGCAATGACCTTGTGATGCTGCGACAAAAGCGTAGCGATTGAAAGGCCGACGTAGCCTGTGCCGGCTACTGCAATTTGAATGTTGCTCATTGTTTAGTATTATTTATGGAACGATAATCTCAGAATACATTAGTTTTTGTTCGATATGTACTTTGCTATCTCTATGGTATTCCTTCGGTATCCTTCCGTTATCCCTATCTAGAAATTAGCCGATAAAATTCGAGACACAAACTGTTCGATTTTTATCTATTGGAGTACATCGACTCATAGTATTTTTCGTACTCACCACTTGTGATATTGTCCATCCACTCCTGGTTTTCGAGGTACCACTTAACAGTCTTCTCGATACCCTCTTCGAACTGGAGGGAAGGTTCCCAACCGAGTTCGCGCTGGAGCTTTGTAGAGTCGATAGCATAGCGAGCATCGTGTCCGAGACGGTCGGTAACGAAAGTGATGAGATCGAGGTCGGCACCCTCTGGACGGCCAAGAAGACGATCGACAGTCTTGATGACAGTATGGATGATGTCGATATTCTTCCACTCGTTGAAACCACCTATATTATATGTCTCGGCGATCTTGCCATTGTGGAAGATGGTGTCGATAGCACGTGCATGATCCTCGACATAGAGCCAGTCGCGAACATTCTCGCCCTTGCCATAGACAGGAAGTGGCTTGCGGTGGCGAATGTTATTGATGAAAAGAGGGATGAGCTTCTCAGGGAACTGGTATGGACCATAGTTGTTGGAACAGTTGGTCACGATAGTTGGCATACCATAAGTGTCGTGGAAGGCACGGACGAAATGGTCGCTTGAAGCCTTTGAAGCTGAATATGGTGAATGAGGATTATACTTTGTCGTCTCGTAGAAGAAATCAGTACCATAAGCCAGATGGTGTTCGGAACTTGACGCAGTCGTTGTGAAAGGAGGCTTGATACCTTCTGGATTAGTCATTTCGAGAGCGCCATAGACCTCATCAGTAGAGATGTGATAGAAGCGCTTGCCTTCGTACTTCTCGGGAAGTGACTCCCAATAGAGCTTGGCAGCCTGGAGGAGGCTGAGAGTGCCCATCACATTGGTGCGTGCGAAAGTGAACGGATCCTTGATAGAGCGATCGACATGGCTTTCGGCAGCAAGATGGATGATACCATCGACATGTTCGTCGACCATGAGTTTATAGAATGCATCGAAATCGCAGATGTCCATCTTTACGAACTTGTAATTAGGACGGTTCTCGACATCCTTGAGGTTGGCGAGGTTGCCTGCATAGGTAAGTTTGTCGAGATTGATGATATTGTAGTCAGGATATTTGTTGACAAAGAGTCGAACAACATGGCTGCCGATAAATCCGGCACCTCCTGTGATGACAATAGTTTTCATATATATAATAGTATGAGTTTTTGAGTTTATGGTTATCCGTTACTAAGGTTTGAGAGGCACTTAGTGAGGGAATCGGTCCAGTATGGAATGGAGAGTCCGAACGTCTCCTTGATCTTAGTCTTGTCGAGTACAGAGTAGCTTGGTCGGACCACCTTGCTTGGGAACTCGCTTGAGTGGCATGGCTGGATGTCGCATTGTGTATTTCCGGCCATCTGGGCAATCATCTTTGTAAAGTCGAACCAAGAGCAGACACCTTCGTTGCTATAGTGATAGATGCCGGTGTTTCCGCTGAACTTGCGACCTTCGATAATGTCGAAAATTGCCTTGGCGAGGTCGAAGGCATAGGTAGGCGTACCGACCTGGTCGAAGACGACCTTGAGCTGAGGCTTAGTGGAAGTGAGCGAAAGCATCGTCTTGACAAAGTTCTTGCCGAACTCGCTGTAGAGCCATGCCGTACGGATGATGATATGGTTGCAGCCAGTGGCGATGATATTCTGCTCGCCATGGAGCTTAGTGAGTCCGTAGACGCCAGTCGGTGTACCCTTCTGGTCTTCGCGGCAAGGAGTGTTGTATGGGTCGCCACCAAAGACATAGTCGGTAGAGACATGCACGAGAAGTCCGCCGACCTCCTTCATCGCTATGGCTAGATTTTCTGGTGCCTTAGCGTTGAGAGTTTCGCAGAAATCTGGTTCATCTTCAGCCTTATCGACATTGGTATAGGCGGCACAATTGACAATAGCATCGACCTTTTCAGCCTTGACCATATTGCGGATGGCATCGAGGTTGGTGATGTCGAGTTCGGCTACGTCGGTAAATATATATTTGTCTTTGGAGCCTTTAGAGACAATCTGCATCTCATTGCCGAGCTGGCCGTTGGCTCCTGTAACTAAAATATTCATCTGCTATAATTCAGGATAAAGATTCATGTCGATAGAGAAAGGAGAGTCAAAATCCTTGAGCAACTCATGCTTGGTATCCTTTTCGCTGAGGAGCGCCTTTTCGGTTGGTATGTGCCAATCTATGCCAAGTGAGGAATCGAGGATGGAGATGCCTCCATCAGCCTGTGGTGCATAGAAATTGTCGCACTTATACTGAAAAATCGCCTCGTCGCTGAGGACTGCGAAACCATGAGCGAAACCTCTTGGCACGAAAAACTGGCGATGGTTGTCGGCCGTCAACTCGACAGCCACATGCTGACCATAAGTTGGAGAGCCCTTGCGGATGTCGACTGCCACATCGAGAACAGCGCCCTTGACAACACGCACAAGTTTGCTCTGAGTGAACGGAGGGCGCTGGAAATGGAGTCCACGCATCACACCATAGGTAGACATGGACTCGTTGTCCTGTACAAAATTGATTTTGCGGACCTTCTCGTCGAACTCACGTTGCGAGAAAGACTCGAAGAAATAGCCACGTGCATCACCGAAAATGCGTGGTTCGATAATTACGACACCGTCTATTGCTGTCTTTATTACTTCCACTGGAATAAACTAATAAAAAATTACACGTTTCTCTTCACTTCATCAATGACCTTGAGAAGGTACTGACCATACTGGTTTTTAATCATAGGCTGTGCGAGTTCACGCATCTTAGCTTCGTCGATCCAGCCTCTGCGGTATGCGATGCCTTCGAGACAAGCGATCTTGAGACCAGTGCGCTTTTCAAGTACCTCGACATAAGTAGAAGCCTCGGAAAGTGAGTCGTGAGTACCCGTATCGAGCCAAGCGAAACCACGTCCGAGCGTCTGAACCTTCAGTTCGCCATCGTTGAGGAAACGCTGGTTGACAGTAGTGATTTCGAGTTCGCCGCGTGGAGATGGCTTGATATTCTTTGCTACATCGACAACCTTGTTAGGATAGAAGTAGAGACCGACAACAGCATAGTTGGACTTAGGCTCCTTTGGCTTTTCCTCTATCGAGAGGCAATTGCCCTGCTTGTCAAATTCGGCGACACCATAGCGTTCTGGATCGCTGACCCAATAGCCGAAAACGGTAGCCTTCTTGTCCTCCTCGGCAGTACGGACCGCCTCGTGAAGCATAGCGCTAAAGCCGGCGCCATGGAAAATATTGTCGCCAAGCACAAGGCAAGCGGAGTCGTCGCCTATAAACTTCTCACCTATGATGAAAGCCTGTGCAAGTCCATCAGGAGAAGGCTGTTCTGCATATTCGAAATGTACTCCAAAATCGCTACCATCGCCAAGCAGACGCTTGAAACCTGGGAGGTCATGTGGCGTTGAAATAATCAGAATATCTCTGATGCCAGCGAGCATGAGGACAGAAATTGGATAGTAAATCATTGGCTTATCGAAGACCGGAAGCATCTGCTTGCTGACGCCCTTCGTAATAGGATAGAGACGAGTGCCCGATCCACCAGCGAGAACAATACCCTTCATAACAATGTGTGATTATATTTTACTACTTTTTTTGTCTGAAAAAAACGAGTATTCACGAACCATTTAACGACAAGACAAGGCTTCGCCGCCACCACTCACAGCAAAAGGTTGCGCAATATGGTGCAATATGGTCCATACATGCACAAAGATATACTTTATTTGGCAAAACGGCAAAATTCGTCAAAAAATAATAAGATAATTAACCATATTACTATGCAGGGATAGAAAATTGACTATCTTTGTCACAAAAGAATATGAAGATATCATATAAAAACGCGAATAATACAGACAACTTTCTATAACAACACAATAATAAAGTAGCCAAAAATGCGACAAGAAAAATATCCGCACTTGACCAGTCCGATACAGGTTGGCAGAGTGATATTCCGCAACAGAATATTTTCAGCCCCAATGGGTGCAACAGACATAACATCAGACTGCTGTCCAGGTCCACGCACGCAAGGGTTCTACGAACTCAGAGCAAAAGGTGGAGCAGCTGCAGTAACAGTCAGCGAACTTGTGGTACATCCCGAAACCGACGGAAGCCACATGCTGCACCTCAACCTAGAGACCGTGGGATGTCTGGCTGCACACACATTTGTTGCAGACGCGATCAGACGACATGGTGCAATTCCTAGCATAGAATTGTCGCATTCGGGTCAGTATGCCGGCACATACATGTCGGACAAGAACAAGAAGGCCAGCCTGTGCCAGTGGGGACCAAGCGACGGGACGAGACCCGACGGAAGACCAGTGAAAGCATTGTCGAAAGAGCAGATTGCAGACATAGTAAAATCGTATGGTGAAAATGCGGCTCTATGCAAACGTGCCGGGTATGAAATGGTGATGGTGCATGGCGGTCACGGATGGCTCATACAGCAATTCTTGTCACCATATCAGAACCACCGCACAGACGAATATGGAGGTTCGCTTGAAAACCGCATGCGACTTGCTCGAGAAGTGCTCACTTCGGTCAGGAATGCCGTTGGACCAGGATTCCCTATAGAATTGAGAATCAGCGGAAGCGAACTGTTTGACGGAGGATATGGAATTGAGGACGGATGCAAAATAGCGAAAGGACTGGAAGACCTTGTAGACATCATACATGTATCGGCTGGTTCATACCAGTTTGGATTCTTCAACACTACTCCACCAATGTTCGACCCACATGGCGTAAACGTGTGGCTGGCAGCTGAAATCAAAAAGCATGTCACCAAACCAGTAGCCACAATCGGAGCATTGAGCGACCCGGAACAGATGGAACAGATTATCGCCGAAGGC
>JAKSLF010000035.1 GCA_024401355.1 Bacteroidales bacterium
TATTAGTCATTTCTACATGAGTTGTTCTCTGACCTGTATGATCATTGAGCGACAGTATTGGGTATCCGGCATAGTTAGGAGTCCTTAGTACTTTTTCTATCTCATATTTATAGCATAATAACTGAAGTTTTCCACTTGAATAATGGAATTTTTCAGACATGGACTCAATTCCATTGCGTTTCATTTGATAATCAAATATACTGAGGTTTCCTGCCTTGTATACACCTGTATATTTGGTTGTATCAGCAATATTAGGGAACGCACACCATTGTCCTAATTCATGGCATACAAATGGAACTGATATGCTATCAATCCTATCTCTATGGTCGTCCATAGTATTCGGAATTTCACTATTCCATGCTGATAATCCACGTGCACCTGCTTTTACATGATAGGGGTTTTTAGGCAGCCAAGCCCATCCCCAGCCCACCGAAGCCCCTGTGTAAACTCGTCTACTATCCGAATTCGACCAGTATTCAGTAAACTTTTCGACCCATTGCGTCCATTTACCTCTTGGCTCGTTACCAGCCGAAAGCATACAAAATGATGGATGATGACCATATTCTTTTATTATTCTGTCCAGCTCGTCCCATAGATATGTGTCTACCTTTTCGCCCACTCCAAGTCTTACTCCATGGTTGGGCCACGATGGACCTTCTACTTGAAGTATGATGTTGAGGCTGTCAGCTGCTAAAAATGCTGCTTCAGGAGGACAATACGAATGGAATCTCACATGGTTAAATCCGTACTCTTGACATTGGGCGAATATCTTTATCCAGCTTTCTTTGTCCATAGGCGGATATCCTGTTAATGGGAAATTGCAGTTGTCAACAGTTCCTCGTAAGAAAGTTTTTCTATTGTTGACATAGAACATTTTACCTCGTATTTCAAATTTACGGAATGTAGAATCTGTGGGATACGGGGGCATTTTAGGCTTGGTTTCAATGGCTATCTTTCCAACTATTCCATTCCAGTTGCCTTGGGTTTGATCTGATATTGAGTGACTGTCTTTACCTACACCAACCAGATCGGGATCGTTGTCAATGCAGATTAGTATTTCATTCTTTCCTGCATGTAAATGTTCTCCAACAGGGTAGCGATGTGGTACAGACAGGCTGTTTTGTGTTCCTATATATTGTCCGTTTATATATAAACTACTAGCTATATGAACGCGTTCGAGAAATAGTATCGCATCAGGATATTTATTGTCAATATCAATAGTCCTTTTATACCATGCTTTACCTATATAATGATAGTCAGGAGTCAAAAAAAAGGGTAGTTTTATTTCGCCTGGTTGGCGAAACGCAGCCCAATGTGGGTTATAATAATATGAACTATCATAGATAGAGGCAGTCCATTGGGTGTTTATTGAAACAGGTTCGCCTTTTCTGTTCTCAAGCATTGATCCTGGCAATTGTATGGTCTCAGACCAGTCAATAGAGTCGGTAGAGAACTGCCAAGTGCCGCTTAAGTTTATTGTCTGGGCTTTTAGCGTCTCTGCTAGTATTATAGCGGTTATTAATGTGATTATAGAACGCATTAATCTTGATTGTTAGGTAACAAATGATTATTTTTGCAAATATAAAAATTAAAGCTCAATGTTTAGTATATTATCAAGTATATCAGCACACATATCTCGTCATACATCGTTATATGTTATTGGAGCGGCTGTTGTCGCAATGTTTTTCCCTGAGGTTTTCTCATGGGTAAAGGGTAATGTTCAGACGGTAATTTTAGGTGTCATTATGCTCACAATGGGACTCACTCTTACTGTTGATGACTTTAAGATATTGTTCTCTCGTCCTCTTGATATAGTTATTGGCACCTGTGCACAGTTTTCTGTGATGCCTTTGGTGGCATACGGAATTTCCAAAGCTTTCGGGCTTGATGAATCCATTGCTATAGGTATTATCCTGGTGGGATGCTGTCCTGGTGGAGTGTCAAGTAATATAATGAGTTACCTTTGTCATGGTGATGTTGCGTTTTCTGTCGGAATGACAACAGTATCAACTATTTTGGCTCCTGTCGTTACACCTTTTTTGGTTTTGTTTTTTGCGGGTCAGTATGTTGATTTTGATGCAATGGATATGTTGAAGAATATATTGATTGTTACTCTGATACCAGTTGGAATAGGTTTCTTACTGAATATGTATTGTGGTAATAATGCTTCGTTTGTCAAGGTTCGTTCAGCGATGCCAGGATTGAGTGTCACGTGTTTGGCGTGTATAGTTGGTGGGGTAGTGTTTGCTGTTCATGATGCCCTGGTGTCAAATGGTCTGATGCTGTTTCTTGTCACTTTTGCTGTTGTGCTTACACATAATGGTTTGGGATATGCACTTGGATATCTGGTTGGTCGCATATTTAAGTTTTCAAAGGCAAAAAAACGAACAGTTAGCATTGAGATAGGTATGCAGAATGCCGGACTGGCGACTAATTTGGCACAAAACTTTTTCCTTGCAACTAATCCATTAGCACTTGTACCATGTGCCATTTCTTGTGCATGGCATTCTATTTCAGGAACTCTGCTTGCTCAATGGTTTGCCATGAAAGATGGCAAATCCAAATGTTAAAAAAAGCCGGAAATTGAGTTTGATCATTTTGACCACGACCATTGTTAACGCGAGTTAAAGAAATGCCTTTTTTAATAGTGTCAAAAAGGTATGGTAAGGTTACGGTAAGGTACCGTTATCCCTCCGAGAAAAGTGTCTAAAGTCGAGGCTGCTTGAATTACAAAATATTGCTAAATATTATCAAAGGAAGGGTATATAAATTAACAAACGAAGTCGGTTAAAAACAGTTAAATGGGGTAGATAGGTTGGAGTAAAGCGCAGAAAAGCTGGAATGGTCACGGTCAAATGGTCAAAGTTGATTTTCGACCTTTGAGGACCACAAGACATGTTGAACTCGTGTAAAAAATGGTCTTAGGAAAAGAACATTTGGAGATATTTGATAATTTCTTTGTTTGTATCAGCCAATGTACGAGTATCTGCATTGATTACAAAGTTCATAAGACAATTGTTTGTTGATTTGTTGCCAATTCTAAGTGCGGCACGTATATATCTGAATATATAAGGAACGTACTTCTTTGATCCTTGGGCGATCATTATTGCCATGTCATAGTCTTCGTCAAGATATGTTTTCAGGCTTTCGCTTTCTATCTTATAGTAGAAAGAAAAGTCGTCATTGGTAAAATACTCTACTATTCCCTGGTTACTGACAAAGTTGTTGACTTCGGTACATACCTTCTTGTCATAGTAACTGAGCATAACAACCTTTGCGTCGGGACATAGTTTTCGTAGTTCTGAGCGAAGGTTGACTATTGCTGTTGCGGTTTCCTTGTCTGTGACGTCGCTCAATATGACTACATTCTTTACATTAGCAAGGTTAGTCCATGTTTTTTGAGTGGGTTTTATTTTCTTCAGTCCATTAAGACTGTCACCAATTTTCTGTAATAATTTGTTTATATATTCCATCATCGCATATACAAAGTTATCCTATCAGTTCTAGCAATTCGTCCTCGCTTATAATAGTTATTCCAAGTTTGTTGGCTTTCTCGAGTTTCGATGGTCCCATGTTTTCGCCTGCTACAAGATAATCTGTTTTTGACGAAACGCCACTAAGCATCTTGCCTCCGTGACTTTCTATAAGTGCCTTCAGTTCGTCGCGGCTATGATTGGCAAATGTTCCACTTATGACAAATTGTTTGCCGACAAGAGCATCGCTAGCCAGTTGTGTTTGTTTCTTTTCCATCTGCAGACCGCATGCCTTCAGGTCTGATATCAGAGTCCTGTTTTCGTCTTTTGAAAAATAGGCCAAAATGGAATCTGCAATCTTTTCGCCGACTTCTTCAGTCAGCAACAATTGCATCCTTGTTGCATCCATTAATGATTCGATTGTAGGGAATGCGTTTGCTATTTTCTTTGCTACAACTTCGCCTACATACCTTATTCCGAGTGCGAATAGCACTCTCTCGTATGGAACCTTCTTGGATTCTTCTATTCCGTTGATGATATTTTGGGCTGATGTCTCTTTGAATCCTTCAAGTCCAATAATATCATCAAAAGTCAGTCTATAGAAATCTCCAATGTTTTTTACAAGTCCTTCCTTATATAACAGCTCCGCAGTCTCTTCTCCGATGCTGTCTATGTTCATCGCTTTTCTGGCTATAAAATGAATCAGACGTCCGACAATCTGTGGTGGGCAGTGCTCCTGGTTAGGACAATAGTAGGCAGCCTCGCCTTCCTCGCGGATCAAAGCTGTTCCGCATACAGGACATTTTTGAGGGAAGGCGACAGGCGATGCATCTGGCAGACGCCTATCCAGGTCAATGCCGACAATTTTAGGTATTATTTCACCGCCTTTTTCTACTACGACAGTATCACCTTCGTGTAGACCCAGTTGTTCTATTATATCAGCATTATGAAGCGTGGCTCTTTTCACGACTGTGCCGGCCAGTTGCATTGGCTCCATATTGGCTACAGGTGTAACTGTGCCTGTTCGTCCGACCTGATATGTCACCTCTATAAGTCGGCTATGAGCCTGCTCGGCCTTGAACTTGTATGAAATTGCCCATCTTGGATTTTTGGCGGTAAAGCCTAGGTCTTGTTGCAGTCTTAGGTCATTCACTTTGAATACAATTCCATCGATGTCGTATGGCAATGATTCGCGTTTTATGGTCCATTCGTCTACAAATTCATATATTTCATCAAGCGATTTGCAAAGCTTACAATGTGGAGATATCTTGAATCCCCAATTTCGTGCATCGTCCAGGCTCTCAGAATGGGTTTTGTATTCTCTTTCGTCTGTAATTGTATAATATAAGAAGCAGTCCAGTGGCCTCTGTGCAGCCTGACTGCTGTTTTGTAGTTTTAGTGATCCGGCTGCAGCATTTCGAGGATTGGCAAACGGCATTTCCCCGATGTCTATTCTTTGCTGGTTCAGAGCCTCAAAACCATCGCGCGGCATGATGATTTCGCCTCTCATTTCCAAATAAGAAGGGTAGTCGCCTATCAAGTTTAGTGGGATGCTCTTTATTGTGCGAACGTTTCTCGTAACGTCATCACCTATTGTTCCGTTTCCTCTTGTTGCTGCTCGTATGAGTTTTCCGTTTTCATATATGATGCTGATTGACGTGCCATCAAATTTGAGTTCACACATTATTTCAAAATTGCTGTTGCCAGTGGATTTCGCTATTCGCTGGTAGAATTCAGCTATTTCCTCTTTATTATATGTGTTGCCAAGCGATAGCATTGGTCTTTCGTGACGAACCTGTTCAAACTCAAGATTTATGTCTGAACCCACTCGCTGACTAGGGCTGTTGGGGTCGAAAAACTCTGGGTGAGCCTTTTCTAGTTCTATAAGCTCATGCATTTTGGTATCAAACTCCTGGTCTGATATGACTGGTGAATTTAGAACATAATAGTTATGATTCTGTGTATTTAAAAAATCACGAAGTTCTTTTATATGTTGTTCGTCATTCATAATTGAGTTCTATTTATATATACAAATATAGATATTCATTTTTATTTATCCAACTACGTGACTAAATAAATGGCAAATTCTTGGCTATTTGTTTATGATAACAAATGTTTTTAGTCTGCACGAGTTGCCTTACAAATTGTATTCTGGCGTAGGGGAGGGTATTGCTCTTGTCGTATACATCAATCTTATAATCATTCTATGTGGTATATAACGCAATTTACAATGTAAACTATTGATTTTGGCACGTTTTATTATAGTAATTTATGCAATATAAAGTATAGATAATCAGTCGTTTAGTGTCAGTGTATTAAAGTGGTATTGCAATGATTTATGGCCATATTATTATAATAATAGGTTATTTATTACTTGTTATTAGGTATTCACTTAGTAGTCAGTGGGTTATAAGGTTTATTTATATTATATCTACAGGTTGTACATTTTTGTCCTAGATAAATAAGATCACCATACTATCTATGATTTATTTGTAAACTGCACAAGTAAACTAATATTACAATGATATTCTTTATGTATTTATTAGAAGTTTACTTGCAAATTATATGTTGACATGTTTGTATACTTGAATAAAATGTGTTAACTTTGTCGTGTAAAATATACATGTAAATAGATTGTTATTATGGATGAACTTAGGGAACGTATTAAAATGCTCTTATCGCATTTTTCTATTAATCAGACCGAATTTGCTGAAAAGATCGGCATTTCTAAAGGTATGATGTCTCATATCATGTCTCCAACTGGTCGTCAGAGTTCATTTACAGAAGACAAGTTTAACCGCATAATAGAAGTTTTTCCATCAGTTAATCGAGATTGGCTTGTTAACGGTATTGGAAGCATGTTGAATGGCGATTCGCAGCAATCTATAGCTTTTCAGCCTTCTTTTGAATTCTCTGATTCTTCTAATTCTGCCAATGAAAGCAGCGATGACAATAATAGTATTGTTCATGTTGATGATTCTAAAGCCATAAATCAAGCATCAAGTAATAAAGAGTCTATTACTCCAAAATCAAATATGGCCAAAAAGCCTCATAAGACAGATAGTCCTAAAAAGACATTTGATAATCAGCATTCTAATGCCAATACAACTGTTCCAGATGTTGTTCAAACATCTACACATACGCCCAAATCCGTCTCGCGTATCGTGATCTTCTATTCAGATGGGACATTTGTTGAATATAAACCTGGCGATAATCGCTATTGATTTAATAGCCGATTTCTTCTACAATTAGCGTTCAGCATTGCATCTTAAAGTGTTTTTTTATAAATTTGCACGATAACTCATCTATCAAATAGATGTGTTGTTTTAACGCAAATAAGGAATACTTTAATTATACCCTGTAATGCTGAAGAGATTTACTACAGACTTTACTGTCGAGCAGAATGAGTCAATAGGTGTGGACTATATTTTGCTAAAGCTTAAACATCCTACAACGCTGCCTGATATGGCACCAGGTCAATTTGTTGAAGTTCGTATACCTGATACATCTGGAACTTTTCTTAGAAGGCCAATTTCTATTCATGATGTAAACTATGGTGACAACACAATAAGTTTACTAATTAGAAAAGTCGGTAATGGAACAAATCTTCTTGGTAAACTCAAAAAGAGTGATATAGTAAACTTAGTTTACCCATTAGGTAATGGCTTTAACCTTGACAAAGCTGGTAGTAAACCTCTGTTGATAGGAGGTGGAGTTGGTATAGCTCCATTGATGCTGCTAGGTCGTTCGCTTAAGAGTAGAGGAACTGAAGTATCATATTTATTTGGAGCTAGATCTGCTGATGGATTATTGAGAATTGATGCATATAAGGAGATTGGAAAAGTAGAAGTAACTACTGAAGATGGCTCAGTTGGAACCAAGGGATTTGTCTCTGACCATAATTGGTTAAAGGATAATATCAATCAGTTTACTAGTTTACTTGTATGTGGACCTACTCCAATGATGAAGGTAGTAGCCAAAGCAGCTAAAGCTGCATCTATTCCATGTTATGTTTCTCTTGAGAATAAGATGGCGTGTGGCATTGGTGTTTGTTTATGCTGTGTAACCGAAACGAAAGATGGTCATCGTTGCGTATGCTCTGATGGTCCTGTTTTTGAGGTTAACGATTTGAATTGGGATTAAGTATATAATTGTAAACATTATCAAGATGAATATAGATTTGTCTGTCGACCTGGGCAAGGGCCTTGTATTGAACAATCCTGTGATGACTGCGTCGGGTACATTTGGATATGGATATGAATACGATGATTTTATAGATGTCGATTCTCTTGGTGGAATAATCGTAAAGGGAACTACTCTAAAGCCACGTCAGGGTAATGCATATCCTCGATTGGCAGAGACTCCTCATGGCATTATTAATGCAGTCGGATTGCAGAATAAGGGCGTTGATTATTTCTGCGAGAATATAAACCCTAAACTTAAGAAGTATAAGTCAACCAAAGTCTTGGTTAATGTATCTGGATCATGTGTTGATGATTATGTAGCTACTGCTGAGCGAATCAATGAGTTGGATAATATTCCTGCAATAGAATTGAATATTTCCTGCCCAAATGTAAAAGAGGGAGGAATGGGTTTTGGCACAAGTTGTGAATCAGCATCTAATGTTGTTAAGGCAGTTAGAGAGGTTTATAAGAAACACTTGATGGTCAAGCTGACACCTAATGTTACTTCTATTGCTGATATTGCCAAGGCAGTCGAACAAGCTGGTGCTGATTCGGTTTCGCTTATAAATACTTTGTTGGGTATGGCAATTGATGCGGAGCGTCGTCGTCCTGTGATTTCTACTGTTACTGGTGGCTTGTCTGGTCCTGCTGTAAAACCTGTAGCATTGAGAATGGTATGGCAAGTATCAAAGGCTGTTAGTATTCCTATTGTTGGACTTGGTGGTATTGCATCAGCAACAGATGCTGTTGAGTTCTTGTTGGCAGGTGCATCAGCCGTTCAGATAGGTACAGCAAATTTCATTGATCCTACAATAAGTATACAAGTTGTAAACGGTATACAAGACTATATGATACGTCATAATTTCACATCAGTAAGTGAAATAACCGGTGGTTTACTTGTATAATTAGGTTTACACTAATTGAATTGATATGGAGTGTTTTAATGCGGTTTATAAGCGATTGTTTACATATATCGGAATAATCATTTGCTTGTTTCAACAACAAATTGTTTACGCCGATAATGATATTCCTGCATTGAGTAGTAATGCAAGAATTAGTTTACTCACATGTTCAAGTGGAGATGAATTATACTCTGTTTTTGGACATAGTGCAATTCGAGTTTACGATGATTCGTTGGGCATTGATGTTGTATACAATTATGGAACTTTTGATTTTAATACTCCAAATTTCTACCTCAAATTCATGAATGGCGACCTCAAGTATATGATGTCATTATCTTCATTTAAAAGGTTTATGGCAATATACAACTATGAAGGTCGCGCCGTTCGTGAGGGAATTCTCCAGTTGGATAGTGTTCAGCGTAAGCAGCTGTGGGATTTTCTTAATTGGAATATTCTTCCCGAAAATCGATACTATAGATATGATTTCTTCTTTGATAACTGTGCAACTAGAATACGCGATATTGTTTTTAATGTAAAGGCAATAACTGAGAATGATATTCGAAATAATGAGTCTCTCGGGTCGAATTCTAGTAAAACATTCAGAGACTACATTCATTCGTATGTTCCAGAGTTTACATGGACGGCTCAGGGTATTGATCTTCTACTTGGTATGAAAACAGATGATAAGGCCGATGTTTATGATCGAGCCTATCTTCCAGCTTATCTCGACTCATTGTTCATCAATACTAATGTTATTTCTGAAGAAACGGAGTTGTTAAAACGTCGTGATTCTTCTATTAATGACAGCTTCTACTTTAGTCCTGATATGTTTGGATGGCTTTTGCTGCTTATCTCTGTCGCTATAACCATATATGAAATAAGAAATAAAAGGTATTTCAAATATTTCGACATACTGTTCTTTATTTCATGCGCTCTGTTGTCATTGTTGTTTTGGTATTTATGGTTGTTTACAAAGCATTCGGTATGTTCATCTAACTTGAATGTATTGTGGGCTTCAGTTCTTTATATACCGATGTCAATCATGCTTTTTAGGAGTTTGAATCGTTATAGTAATTTTTCGTCAAAATCTATGATGTCGATGTCGGTATTGAATATTCTATTTCTCACGGCGTATGTTTTGTTAAGTTTTATTGGAGTTCAAGATACGGCATCAATGACAATACCAATCTCTTTTGCTTTGATTATACGCAACATCGAACTCATTAGGGGAATTAATGGATTTATAAGGGTAGAGTAGTGACAAGGCATAAAATAAGAAAAATATCAATTATTATAGGAGGACTGCTGCTTCTTCTGATTGTTATTAAAAATGTTTGGGATATTACTCAATATCCGCAAGACATTGTCATGACAAAATCATTTGAATCAGATATTTGCCGTTCCTATGCAGTTAGCAATAGCGATACGACAATTGAAGAAATCGATAATGCAATTAAACGGTTTTTGAAATCTGAAAATCTTAAGGGAGGTGCTACAATTGCTATCAGCCAAAATGGCAAGTTGGTATATGCTAAGGGATATGGCTTTTCAATAAATGAAGACAGCATTCCTATGCAGCCATATAACCGAATGCGTGTTGCCAGCGTATCAAAGCTTTTGACTGCCGTTGCAATAATGCATCTTGTCGAAGAGAATAAGATCAGTCTCCACCAAAAGGTCTTTGGTCCTGTTGGAGTACTTAATGATGACAAATACTTGGCATTTAAGGACCGACGAATGGGAGATATAACTATCTATCAATTGCTTAACCATTCTGGTGGATGGACGTCAAAATATGGCGATCCGATGTTCATGGCACATAATATTGCTCGTCAAATGGGCAAATCGCTGCCAGTTTCAATGGAGGACATTATTCGTTTCATGCAGGTTAAATCTATGCATTTTAAGCCAGGTTCGGCATCTGCATATTCCAATTTCGGATATGGAATCCTAGGAGAAGTTGTTGCTAAAGTCTCTGGTATGCCATACGAAGATTATGTTAAAAGTGAAATTTTGGCGCCTCTTGGTATCTACGATACACAGATTGGTTATTCCAGATTATCTGAACGATTGGTTGATGAAGTTGTTTATTATGAGTCAGATACGAGCCATGTAGCTCTCGACTATATGGGTGCACCAGAGATGGTCCGAAGGGCTTATGGTGGTTCTGACATTCAAACTCTTGGTGCCGCTGGCGGTTGGGTTTCCAATGCCATAGACCTCTTGAAACTAACTCTTACTATAGACAAGTTTGATGATATTCCAGACCAATTGTCTGTGTCATCTATTGATACGATGGTTCATCATTCATTGGGATATGATCCGCTTGGTTGGCGAAGTACGATTGGTGATTCGTGGTATCGTAGCGGAACTTTATCAGCAACATCAGCAATGATTGCCCGTCATCCTAATGGTATCAATTATGTTGTATTGCTTAATTGCTGCAACTACAGAGGTCCCGAACTGGCCACCATGTTACGACAAGTTGTTGATCGCGCTGTTCTCAAAGTTAAAGCTTGGCCCAATGTTGATATGCTTGCTGATGATGTTGAATGGAACCACTATATTAATGCAAAACAAATATCTAATTAATCATAATATAAATTCTAAGACTATAACATATTGATTTTCAGGACCATATATTTATAGACTATATTGATGATATAAACTCACTCGACACACCATCAATATTTTCCAGTCTCGATATCACATCGTTTATTTTCGAATGACGCGTTTTGAATCTGATTGAACAATTCAGGTCAAAGCTCTGACTGATTACTTCTAACGCTGAATCTTTTACACATTTCATTACATCATTCATATTGTCGTATGAAAACGATATGTCGTATGTATCCATTATATATTGTTCCACAATATTTGCATTGCTGAAAGCATCTGCTGTTGCTGTTTTATATGCAACAATAAGTCCACCTGTTCCTAATTTGATACCTCCGAAATATCTGACAACAATAACCAGTATATTAGTTAGTTCATTCGATAATATTTGACCATATATAGGTTTTCCAGCAGTTCCTGATGGTTCGCCATCATCATTTTGCCTGTAAAGGTCATCGGTCATTCCCAGTTTCCATGCATAGCAGCAATGGCGTGCATCATGATACTTTTTCTCATATTGTTCTATGAGTGCCTTTATCTCTTCCTGCGAATAAACAGGAAATGCAAAAGCGAGGAAACGACTACCCTTTTCTTTATAGATTCCCTCAGATGGTGCTTCAATTGTTTTATACTGATCTGCTTCCATAATACTCCTCTACTACCCTATTTCCGTTAAAAATAAAAGCCTACGTTAACTGATACGTTGAACTTGTAATCAGGTGAATACATGAGTGTTATATCAAATGGCAAAAATGACAGATTATATGCCACAGTCGCACCTACTCCATGTATCCAGTCTTCAACTTTTATTGCTTCATTGTTATCAATATACGCATCGAGAGGCTTTAAAACCATTGCTGTGTTAGCTCTTATTATTCCATACAATTCACCGATAAGCTTATATTGCAGACCTATTTTTAAGGCCGCCATTGTAGCTTCATTTCGTTGTGCTGTATTCAGGCCGATAAATGTAAAGTGACTTGGCAGAAATGAATGTTGGCCACCCAGGAATGTGTGGTGTACAAGCATTTTGCTGCCGTATGATGTTGATGCACTGATATTTTCAAACAATGCAGCTCTGCTTCCTATTGGTTGGTAAAAGGCACCGTCAAAGGTTATTCTATAGACGTTGTCTCGTTTGTAGTCAAAGTCATCCAGCTTATATTTTGGCTTAAAGGCTATATAGATGTCTGTGTTTAGGCATACTCCTTTCTGAGGCAAGTACTTGCTGTTCAGTGTATTCTTTCTACGTGACAAGTTCACAAAAAAGTTGTTGACGCGTCCATCATACGTTACTGTGTCTTTTGATACGTTACTCTTGAGCAAAAACGACTCATAGCCCATTTTTATCCTGTGGTCTGAATATTTTGATGATATTCTTCCCAATGTCAGTGATATGCTGTTGTGCCTATAATCGTATAATGCTTCCTTATGTCTGTTGTTGAATATAGGTACGTCAAAGTTCGAAAAGTCCCATATTGCTTCTCCATATTGATTATAGTTCTTTCCAAAATACTGTCTGTGATTCAGACGCAATCTGAAGGCTTCGGATATCGCTATCTTGAATTTTGTCAACGACCGTTCAAACAGGAGGTTTTTTCTTGTATAGCCAAGTATTAACGAAGCTCCTGTAAATGTGTTGTATGAAAGTCCTACATTAAGAAATGACATTGGTATCTCGTCCACTTTCATTTTCATGCAGACGCCGTTTTCTTCATCTGTAGGTATCAGTTCATACGTTATCTTACTGTAATACTGCGATGTATATGCTTTTCTAATTGCTTCGTTCAATTCCAATACAGTATAATAATGACCATGCTTTAGCATAAGGTTGTTGAGCAGCAGATGTTTGTCCGTATTCTTGAGTCCACTGACGTCAAAGCTGTCTATTCTGACTGTTTCGTAGTAATCCCTCATGCGGCTTGTGTCTGCATATTCTACTCCGTATGCACTATGCAGTGAATCTGCCAGCTGGCGGAATAGTGGATAGAATTCATGTCCTATCGAGTCTCCTATTGCCAGAATTGTATTGCACGATGAAAAACTTGCTGCTGAATATTTCGATACGTCAGGCTCCAATACCATGTCGCAGATGCTTTTCTCAGTAACAAGGTCATTTGCATCACGGAAGTTCATCACCTGCATCATCACGTCCAGCATTGTTGTCAAGTCATGCGGATTGGTAAGACCTTCAAACAGATTTACACCAATCACGTAGTCAGCACCCATGTCTATGACGTCTTTTACCGGGAAGTTTCGCACTACTCCACCATCCACAAGTTTAGTCCCGTTATAGTCTGTTGCTGAAAAGACACCTGGAATTGCCATGCTGCTTCGAGTCGCAAATGCAAGGTCACCTTTGTCTAGCACTACTGCGCTACCATTCCTCAGGTCTGTTGCAACACATTTAAATGGTATCGACAGTTTGGTAAAATCTTTTATCTTATACACAGGGAAAAACACTTCTTCCAGTTTCAGCATGACTTCCTGTGGTTCAAAAAAGCCAGTTGAAATCTTCATCTTGTACCAGTCCTCCAGTGGTATTTCTCCTATGTAGTTGCCATATTCGTCTTTTGCATCTATGGTCATATCTTCAAATCTTGCCGACGAACTCATGATCGCGTTCATCCAGTCCATGTTCGATGCTATCTTCCTGATCTGTTTGCCATTGTATCCAGCTGCATACATTGCAGCTACAATCGCACCCATACTGGTTCCTGTTATGTAATCTATTTTTAGCCCGGCACTATCTATAGCCTCCAATACACCAATGTGAGCCAAGCCTTTTGCTCCACCACCACTAAGTGCCAAGCCTATCTTGGGCCTCTTGGTTATCTTCTGTGATGTTGTATCTTCTGGCGTCACCTGGGAAAACACAGTTTGAGCCAATAATATGATGCTTGTTAGTATCGTTATCGTCTTTCGCATTGTTCTTGTATTGGTTTGCCGGTTTAATATTATTGTGCCTTGATTGTCAGATTGTCATTTATCATGCGGTTGTTGTACTGTTGTACGTACGCTTTGACTTTGTCTAGAATTACCTGACTATTAGTTCCTTCCGCAATGTTATGTTCTAGCGAAGGGTCCGCCTTCATATCAAATTCGCCTACTATTTGTTTGCCGTCAAAATATGCTATCGTGTCGTTCATGTATATCTGATACATTTCGTTGTGATAGTTTATGGCAAAGCGTTTGTCTGCATTCTCTTTGTCAAACAGGTTGTTTCCAAATGAGATGAAGTCTTCGTCATATCCCAGATAGCCCAATATCGAAGGCATGATGTCTGCCTGTTGTGCTATGCTGTTGTCTCTGCCTTTCAGTGTTGTGTCTGTCGGACAGTAGAATATGATCGGAACGGCAAATGCCTGGGCATTGTTTTTATACTCTTCATGGTCGCCTCCGATACTGTGGTCTGCTGTTATCACAAACAGTGTGTTGTCATACCACTCTTGTTTGCGTGCATTGTCAAAAAACATCCTCAGTGCATTATCCGTATATCCGATGCATTGCTGCAATGGTATATTTCCCTTAGGGAATTTCCCTTCATATTCTTGTGGCACTTTGAATGGATGATGTGATGACAACGAGAATAATGCTGTACAGAATGGCTTGCTGAGTTTCCCTATTTCATTTGCATAATACTGGAAGAATTTGTGGTCCCATATTCCCCATATTCCGTCGAAGTCTTCGTCATTTCCATATTCATTCTTGCCTCTGTATTCACTGAATCCGGCCGTATTTGCAAATGCATCAAATCCCATCGATCCATTAGGCGCTCCGTGGAAGAACACTGTCTTATATCCTTTCTTATTCAGCAGCGACGCCACACTGTTTATGTGGTTGTTTGAGTATTCACTTACTATATATGGCATGGTCAGCGAAGGTATGCTTGCCAATACGCTCGGCATCGCATCTATCGATTTACGTCCGTTGGCATACGCATTGGTGAATACCAAACTATTGTTTATCAACGAATCCAGAAACGGTGTATAACCTCTATATTCTCCATTCTCCAGTTTTTCGTTGAGCGACCCGAAGAATTCACGGCTGAAGCTCTCAAGTATGAATATCACTACATTCTTCTTCTCCATTCCGTTCTGCGTCTCTGCAGCATGATGTACTGGTGTAAAGTGTCTTTCCAGTTCTTCCTCGCTGAAGAATTCATACTTGACGAAGCTCTTCTTTCCTATGGTTCTTATTATTGAAAATGGTGTGTTCAATACTATTGCACTCTCTTCTGGTGACGATGTATATGCTGCAGCATTCGAGAGTGTTATCGGTCTTGTACTGTGCCTGAATCCGCCTCTTATTCCACCTACAGACAGCAATCCTATCAATGCCAGATACACTATTCCTACTGCTGCATAGGCAAACGTATTCTTAATTGGTGTCAGTCGTGGTTTTACCATTCTTGTCAAATATACCAGCATCGCTATTGCCACTATGAAATATAGTAGCACATACCAGTAATCTATGATAAACAAACCAAACAGGTCAAACAGATCTTCGTTTTTTAGTGAGTCAAGTACGTTGAATGTAGTTCGCTTCAATATGAATTTATAGTATATGAAGTCGCAACAGTTCGAACCAATGCAGAAGGCGTTCAATACATAGTATACCCCATCCACAATTTTCGTGTATACTTTATTTGTCTTGGCTCTGAATGCCAATACATATAGCAGCCAATATAATATGTTTATGTAGATAAGTGCACTGATGTCAAAACGTATTCCACCCGCCATTATTTCCATCATTCCACTTGGAGTGACATTCGGGAAAAGACTGATATTGAAGAGATAGAACGATATGCGTAACAACGCATATATGAACAAAAGGACTATAAATCTATATATAGGAACAAGATATTCGTTAACTTCAAATGTTTTTTTCATTCCCATTTTCAAATAATTACCTAATGCTAACTCCATTAACAATTCATATTGCAAATATACTTATTATTAAATGTATTTCATTACATTTGCACAAAAAAGAGCGATATGGACGATATTTTTGATGATGATGTTGAGGCTGAGCACTTTCATGTTGATGGTGTTTCAGACGACTATGGAGTTGTCTATAGCGATGATCGACACACATTGCTCTTTGCACCCAAGTCCCTCGAGGGTCATTATGTCGCCAGTCCCGATACTGTTGCTGTTGCCGAAGGTGCTTTTGCCGGTTGCCGCAACGTCGAGTCTGTCACTTTTTCCGAAGGTCTTGTCTCTATTGCCGATGGTGCTTTTTTCGGTTGCCGTCGTTTGCTTTCGGTCTGTCTTCCATCTTCTGTTGAAAGCATCGGAGCTCATGCTTTCTGGGGGTGCAACAACCTACAGACCATTCAGTTGCCTCCTCAACTGAAGTATATCGGCGAAGCCGCTTTCGGTCTCAGAAATGCTTTGACGTCGCTCGCCATTCCAGCTTCTATTGACGACATCGGACTCGATGCTTTTAGTGGTTGCAAGAGTTTGGTTTCCATCTCTCTACCCTCTTCTTTGGTCTATGTCGACGCGTCCATGTTTTCCGGATGTTCGTCACTTCGATATGTTCTCCTGGAGTCCAATCCATATTATCGTTCTGACGATGGCGTTGTCTATTCCAAGGATGGTTTGTCTCTTGTATATTGTCCTTCTGCTGCTGCAGTAGGTACTTTTGTTGTTCCCGAAGGTGTCACCGGCATTGCTGCTTTCGCTTTCGCTGATTGCCAGTCGCTTCGGTCGGTCGTTCTACCCTCTTCGTTAGATTCCTTGGATGATGACGCTTGGTCCGGATGCCACTCTATCGACTCTTTTGTGGTCGACGAAGCCAACACTTCCTTTTTCTCCCGTGATGGCATTCTCTATTCGTCTGGTGGACTTCTGCTCCGTTGTCCGCCTGCTATCAATGAGTCTGCTATCGTCATCGATGGTCCTGTTACTGGTCTGGCTTCCAGGGCTTTCTGCGATTGTCCTGTTGTCGAATCTGTCGATGTCCAGTCCGAGATTCTCCATGTCTCGTCCGAAGCTTTTATGGGCTGCTCTCGTCTCCAGCACGTCCGTCTTCCTCATACAGTTGAAAGCATTGGTTCTCGTGCTTTCTGCCAGTGTATTTCGCTGACTGATATCGTTTTACCCGATGCTCTTAGTTCTATTGGCAGCAATTGTTTTGTCAATTGTTCTTCTCTTGTCGATATTATTATTCCCGATGATGTCACGTCGCTTCCCGATGGCGTTTTCGACGGATGTTCGTCTTTGTCCAATGTCGATTTGCCCGATTCATTGTCGTCTATTGGCAACGAGTGTTTCATCGAATGCAAGTCTCTGACAGGCATCGAGTTGCCCGAAAATCTAGTCTCTATTGGTGGTGGCGCTTTCGCTTGTTCCGGACTCGTCACTCTAGCCATTCCCGATTCTGTCACTTCCATTGGTCACGAGGCTCTCGCTTTCTGTCCATCTCTTCAGCTGCTCTCTCTGCCCAAGGATTTTTCTCTCGATGATTCTGTTGTCGACAATTCCGAGGGTGTCGAAATCTTTGTTAGAGCCTAGTCTGTTTTTCTTGTTTTTTTGCTCTTTTATCTCTAATTTTGATGTCCGTATAATTCTTTTGATATGCGTATTACGTTTTTAGGAACCGGAACTTCAACTGGCGTGCCTGTCATTGGCTGTCGTTGCGATGTGTGCAGGTCGTCTGATCCTCTCGACAAGCGACTCCGCTCTTCTATCCTTTGGGATATTGATGATGTCAGGATAGTCATCGACGCCGGTCCCGATTTTCGTATGCAGATGATCAATGCCAATGTCGACCGTGTCGATGGCATCCTTATCACTCACATGCATTTCGACCATATTGGGGGACTTGATGATGTCCGTGGCTTAAACTATTCTCAAGGCAAACCTATTGATGTCTTTGTCGAACAGCTGCATGCCAATGCTATCAAGAGAATGTTTCCTTATGTCTTTGCCGAGAATAAGTATCCAGGTGTTCCTCAGATGAATATCAATATTATTACCGAAAACACCTTCTCTGTCAAAGGCATCGACATTCAGCCTCTTCGTGTCATCCATGGTCAGATGCCGATCTTTGGCTATCGAATTGGCAATTGGGCCTATATCACAGATGCAAGTTCTATGCCTGATTCTACGCTTAGTCTTCTCGAAGGATGTGAGTTGCTTGTCATCAATGCTTTGCGCCATGAGCCTCACATGTCTCATTTCTCTGTCCAGCAGGCTCTCGACATCATTGACCGTGTCAAGCCCAAGCGTGCCTATCTTACTCACATCTGCCACCAGTTCGGACTCCACTCGGTCCAAGACAATCTTCTTCCCGAAGGTGTCCACATGGCCTACGATGGTCTCGTCATCGAGTGATGGCTATTATGCTTCCTATTCTGTCTGCAGTTTTCTCTCTTCGCCACGATGGTAGTCCCGAACAGCACGTACAACGGCTGTCTACGTTTATGTTGCTTTCCATTATTCCTTCCGACAACAACTGATCTATGTTCGCTTTTGTCAGGTTTATCTTCGGCTTGTTGTTCTCCGAATAGCCGTCGATATATTTCTCACCTATGCCTCTGACGACTTCTTCTCCTACTTCAAAGCAACATGATTTTATATGTGGTCCTATGTATACTTTTAACTCTTGAGGTTGAGAATTGTATTCTTTTTTTATTTTCCTTATCGTCTTCGCTGTGATTTGTTCCGCAGTTCCTCTCCATCCGGCATGTATTGCTGCTACTACCCCATTCTCTGCATCTTCCACCAGTATCGGCACACAGTCTGCTGTGAGCATGTATATTCCTGTTCCCGGCAAGGTAGTTATCAGAGCGTCTACGCTGTCCAATATGCTCACTCCCGTTTTCTCTATGCATGCTATGTTGGCCGAGTGTATCTGGTTGGCACCACACAGTTCAAGGCTCTCCAGCCCCATCTCTTTCATTATCCTTTTCCGGTTCTCCTCTTTCTTGAAGTCCGTCTCTGTGAATATGTGTATGATGCCCATCTTTTTAGTTGTATTTCTCTACTGCCAGTGCTGATATCAGTCTTGTCGCCAGTTCTATTGTCATTACTCCCGTGTTCACCATTATGTCATAGTTATGCGGATCTCCCCATTTCCTTCCTGTGTAGTGTTCGTAGTGGGCTATTCGTTCTTCGTTTTTCTTTATGATGTCCGCCTCTGTCCATGGATCCTGGTAGACGTTGTTGCATCGTTCATACGATGTCTTCGTGTCGCAGTAGCAGAACACTCTTACTATGCGGTGCTTCGGCCAGTCGTTCAACACGTAGTCCGCCAGTCTTCCCAATATTACGCATGGCTCTTTCTTTGCCACGTTTCTTATCACTTTGCTCTGTGCCACAAATAGTCTGTCCGAGCTCGAGAGGCTCTTCTCTACCCTGCTTTCATATCCTTGTGTTATCAGGCTCAGCAGGTCACTCGTCGAGGCTTTCTGCTCGTTTTCTATCACATACTGCTCGTTCAGCTTGCTCTCTTCCGTCGCCATCGCTATCAGTTCTTTGTCATAATAGCGTATGTTCATCTCTTTGGCTATGTTTTGCGCCAGTATTCTACCACCGCTGCCAAATTCTCTTGTTATCGTTATGACAAATGGATAGTTGTTGTCATCCTCTGCCACCCGTTCATCGTCTTCTTGTCTTTTGTTGCCATACAGCCATCCGTCAACGAATGAAAGGCGTGGACGTATCACTCGTGTTATCGGTCCTACCAGCAATGCACATATCACCGTGCCTTCTCTCACTCCGTTTATCTCTCCGGCAAAGACATACGACAATATGCATGCTATGACTACCATTGTAACGTCAAAGAACAGCTTCACGTTGCCAAATTCACATCCCGACACTTTTGATATCACTCTTACCAGAAATTCTCCTGGTAGCATCGCTACGTCTGCCTGCACTTCCATCGACACTCCCAGTGCCAATATTATGCAACCCACAACAAGTGTCGCTACACTCATCGCATAACTTGTTGGATCTACAACTGATAGCATCGCCATCGACAGGTCTATAAACAGTCCAAACAACACGGTCACTGGCAACTGAACGCACAGGTCAAACACATGCTGGCGTATGTCTTCTCGCTTCATTAATATAAGGTCCAGCATTATGAAGATCACGTTGAATGCTATCGTCCATTCTCCCATGCTCCATTGGGTCGAAAGGCTCAATACGTATGGTATGCTCGATATCGGCGATGTTCCCAGCAATGCTATTGTTATCAGAGCAACACCCAGCGAGTTGAAAAACAAGGCTATGATAAAATATAGGTATCTTTTTATGATACTGCTCTTTGCGTCGTTCATCTTGATTTGTTTGAGTTATTTAGATTGTACTAATCCTTAGTTTTATGCAAATTTACTACCTTTTTCTATAAAAACCAATCTTTCTGCTCCAGTACTATCTTTATGTTTTCACCTGTCACCGGATGCATGAATTGTATGCTGTATGAACACAGATACATTTTCTCTCCCCTTGTCCCGTATAGTCCGTCTCCCACTATTGGCGAGTCTAGTCCATCCTTGTGTGCCGAGTGTATTCTCAGCTGATGTGTACGTCCAGTCTCCGGAGTGAATTCTACCAGTATCTTCCCCATCATTTCCCCCATCACTCTGTATCTTGTGATTGCTTCCTTGCCGTTCGTCTTGTCCACGGCTCTCCTGACGCTGTCGTCCATATCATAACCTATTGGCAATTCTATGGTTCCCGAGTTGTGCACGGGTTTCTTGGTCAGCAATGCTACATATTTCTTCTTCACTTCGTGTCTCTCAAATTGTCTGTGCATTGCCGCCAATATCTCTTTGCTTTTTGCCACTATCAGCAGTCCAGAGGTCATCTGGTCCAGTCTGTGTGCCGGCTCTGTCTCTTTGCCATATCCATATTTCTCCTGCAGTCTGACTGTCACCGAGTCTTCTGTCAGCAGTCCAGGCACGCTCTGCAGTTTTCCAGGCTTGTTCACTACCATCAGCCACTGGTCTTCGTATGCGGTCGGCAATTCCATGTCTGTCGTTGTCTTGGCCAGCGGATTCTCCTCCACGTTCAGTCCCTTCAGCTGATGTGTCAATATTGGCTTGCATTTTCTCTGGCATGCCGGATAGAATGTACCCTCTCTTCTCAATGTGTTGTCGGGCGACGGACCAACCCAAAATTCTCCCATCGTCACTGGCTTCAGTCCGTTGCTGTATGCATACTGCAGCAGTCTCGGCGCACAGCAGTCACCAGCTCCCGATGGTGGCAGTGATCTGGTCTCTTCTTCAAATATGGTGTCCAGTCTTTTCGTTATTCCTTGTGCATTCAGCAGTCTGTATTGGGCGAACAGCCATTCCTGCAGTCCGTTCGATTCTCTTCGCCTTTCTTCTCTCAGTCTTTCTGCCTCTCTGCCTATCTTTTCTACTCTTTCGGCTGCTTTCTCGTTTTGCTCCTTTATCCTGTTCTGCAGGCGTTTCAGCTCGGCTTTTTCATGCTGGCTCTCTCGGGTCATTGCCTCTGTTTCCTCTTCTGTCAGTTCCCCTTTCCTGCGTTCTTCCCTCTCTTCTTTGTGTTTTTTCATTAGGGCTTTCATCTCTTCCGTCTGCCTCTTCCCCTCTGCTTCGCTCTCCTCTTTCTCTCTCTTGGCGGTTGCCATTTCCGCCGATGTCTCTATTTCGTCTATCTTCCTGTTTATGGCTGTTATCTCTCTCTCTTTTGTCTTGAAATAGCCTTCTGGCGACAGGTAGTCCACTATCGGTGGCACGCATCCTTCCGCTTCCGGCATCTCACCCGAAAATGCTAGCAGATAACCCGTCTTTCCTTGCTCGTCTCTCACTATCATGGCTCCCATCATCTTCCCGCTTCCCTGCTTCTCCAGTATCTCATGATACTTGGCTGTCACTTCCTTCGCTATTTCTCTTATCAGCCTGTGTGGCTCATAGCAGTATGGATATGTGAATCGCTCAGGCAGGTCGCTGAGGTCTGTTTCGCTCCCCATCCAGTGTACTATCATCTCTCCTCCTCTCACTTCACAATCACCTGATTAATACCACTTAAAGTTCTATCACTTCAAGGTCGTCTGGAACTATCAGTTCGCCGTCATATATCGTCTTCCCTTCTTCCGTATATCGCTTTTTCCTCTCTTCCATCGGTGTCCTTCCTTCGGTGTGAAATAGTATTGTCATCTTGGCTCCCAACTCCTTGGCGTTCCTGCACGAGTCCAGCACGGTTCCATGGCTCTTGGGGTACGGATTATATTTGTCTACTTCACTGTGCAGGCAGTATGCTTCCTGCATTATTATGTCACTGCCTTTTATGATGCTTTCGTTTTGTGTGTTATATGGCTCGTCTCCCAGAAATGCCAGCTTCTTGCCGTTTTTCAGCGTCATGACAAATCCATGCTGCAACTCTTTCTTGCTCCAGATGTTGAAGAACTCCATCTCTCTTCCCAGCACGTTCTTCCTGCTCTCGTGCTCTATTTCGCAAAACACTATCCTATCGTCCAGCAGTTTCGACTGCTTTGGCTGCAGCAGCAATGTCGCTATGGTCCTCAGCGTGTCTGTCGATTTCTTGTGTCCATATATGGTGAAGTTCCCTTCATAACGTCCTTTGTTTATCTCCTGGGCAATGTATCTTATCACCCATATCATTCCTAATATATGGTCCGTATGATTATGCGATATGAATGCATTATGTATCTGTCCGATGGCTATTTCTGCTGCTTTAAGCTGTCTCAGTATTCCGTTGCCTCCTCCTCCGTCTACTAGCAGATGCTCTCCGCTTTCATCGCTTATCGTAAAGCATGTGTTGTAGCATGTCGTTACCATTGCGGCACCTGTTCCAAGCATTGTTATCTTTTCCATCTGTCGTTTTTTTTTGCAATTTTAGCCATTTTAATTTATATGGCAAAACTTTTATATTTGGTTTATTACCATTTTTTCTTATTTTTGTCCTGTTGTTTTTTACCAATTGCTATAATCATGTACACTAAGCAGGAAGCACTCGATATACGACAGACTTTTTGGCACAAGCTCGAAAGCAAGACTCGCCGTCTCCCAGGTCAGAACGGACGTCCCATCAAGTGGATTGCCGACCGCACCGGCATCAAGGGTCTCGACCTCCGTTTCGATGTCGACAACAAGATGGCTATGGTAGCCATGGAGATCAATCCTCAGCAGGACGAGAAGCTCGAAAATCTCTGGGAAAAGATGATCTCTTGCCGCTCTCTCTTCGAGGAGGAGTTCGGTTCTCCACTCATTTGGGAAAAGGAGTATGTCAAGCAGGCTGGCGACACATGTGCTCGCATCTATGTCCGTCGCGATGCCAACATCTACGACCAGGAGCAGTGGCCCGATATGATCCACTTCCTCATCAGCAACATGCTCAATCTCGAGAAGGCTTTCCTCGTCGTCCAGGACTATCTGATTCATTTCTGATTTTTCCGTGCCTATGCGATTTGTCAATGAAATAAAGGAGTTGCTACACATCATCAAGCTCAACCATCAGTGGGCTGTGCGTAGCTTTTTCGAAGGTCTCGTCAACCTATATTATAGTGTCTCTTTCCATCTCACTAAGGTTGTCGAGGTCTGCCGCCGTCCGGTCAATCTCGTTGTCGACACGGTGACGGTCATTGCTGCTCTGTGGTGCATTGGCAATATCATCTGGCAGATTGGATTCGACATCACTCCCGAGACTGCCCACAGCCTCCTTGTCGCCAATCGCAACATCATCGCTCTCTTTGCTTTCATTCAGGTCTATAAGCTCATCACATACATCCATGCAAGTGCCTTCAGTCCTTTCAAGACTGCTGTCCGACGTGCCAATTCCATCCGCTCTCGTCAGAGGCGCGGACGATCCGTCTGGCGTTCGGTCCGACTCATGTGGCACTCGTTTGTTCGCAAGCTCTTCGCCCAATCTCTTTGGCAACGCATTCGCCAGTTGTTTGCTTTTCTCTTTGTCGGCAATGTCGTACCTGTTGGCGAGGTGCTCTACTCTCTTGGCAACTGCCTCTACTCCTATTATATGCCGCCTATCGACGCTCCTCTTGTCGGCTGGGAGGCATACATCTTCCATCGCTATGCGATTATCACTATCGTTGCTATTATTGCTTTCAACGAACTTTCACGTCTCGGCATCACTATTCTCAGCCGACGCACCAACCCTACTGCCCTCTTCATCGGCAGTTTTATCATCATCATCCTCATTGGCTGCGGTCTTCTTCTGATGCCTAAATCCAACGATGGCTCTCTCACTTTCTTCGACGCTCTCTTCACGGCCACGTCTGCGGTCTGTGTCAATGGCCTTTCTATCATCGACATTCCTAACCAGCTCACTCTTTTCGGTCAGGGCGTTCTGCTTATTCTCATTCAGGTCGGAGGCATCGGTGTCATGACGTTCACCTGCTTCTTCGCTCTCTCACTCACCGGCAAGGCTTCACTCCAGAATCGTTTCGTCATCAAGGACCTTGTCAGTGCCGACAATATGACCGACATGTTCCAGATGCTCAAGCGCATCATGGTCGTCACTTTCTCTATCGAGGCCATCTGTGCTTGGTTCATCTTCAACTATATGGAGCTCCGCGTACCCGACGTCCCTACTCCTACTCTCATCTTCTATTCCGCCTTCCATTCCATCTCCGCTTTCTGCAATGCCGGATTCTCCAATCTCGATGGCGGAATGATGAATCCTCTTGTCGCCGGCATGCGTCCACTCCAGCTCGCCATCGCTTTCACGGTCATTCTCGGTGGTCTCGGATTCCCACTCCAGTCCGCTGTCATCGACTGGTCTAAACACCACATCAAGGTCTTCTTCTACCGACTCAGAGGCAAGAATTATACCGACATTTTCCGATCTCGACTCATCAATGCCAACAACCGCATTGTCTTCTATACTCACATCGGACTGCTCATCATCGGCACCATCATCTTCATGCTGACCGAGTCTCACTTCACTCAGTCCGACTCCGACTGGCTCTCGCGTCTCAACGACTCCTTCTTCCTCTCTGTCTGCGCTCGTACTGCCGGCTTCAATATCGTCGACCTCAATCTCCTCGGACCTATTTCTCTCCTTATACTCACCGGACTCATGTGGATCGGCTGTGCACCTCTTTCTACTGGTGGTGGTATCAAGGTCACCACTTTCGCCATCTTCATGCTAAACATCCGTTCCGTACTTCAGCGCAGAGACACCATCGAGGTCTATGGACGTCAGATTTCCGACCAGTCCATCCGTCGCGCCTTTGCCGTCATCGGACTGTCTGGCTTCTTCATGCTTACATGCGCCATCTTGCTCAAATGTTTCGACCCACAGATAGGTTTTGCCAAGCTGATGTTCGAGGCTAGTTCTGCGGTCTACACTGGCGGCATGACACTCGACGTCACCACGCATCTCTCACTCGCTTCACACATCGTACTGCTCGTCTCCATGTTCATCGGCAGAATTGGCATTCTCTCTTTCGCCCTCTGCTTCATCGACCCTGCACCAAAGCAGTACTACTCCTACCCTCACGAAAACGTCATGGTCTGATTGTCTTGATGAATTCTGACCTTATATAATAATAATGGAGAGTCCCTTGCAGAGGCTCTCCATTTTCTCTTTGGTCTTGTCTATTTGCTAGAGTTCACGACCGCTTACATCCCACTTCTTGCCATTCTTCATAATCACAATCTTGCCA
>JAKSLF010000036.1 GCA_024401355.1 Bacteroidales bacterium
TCGGTTGCCAGGACGCATGGCTGAAGCAGTCATGAGCTGGAGGTAGTCGATGATGATGCACTTGATGTCATGTTTCTTTTTGAGTATGCGTGCTTTTGAGCGAAGATCGAAGACAGAAAGTCCTGGTGTATCATCTATATATATAGGTGCGCTAATGAGTGGATTGACTCTGGCGTCGAAAATTTTCCATTCCTCAGAAGTGAGTCGTCCACTCTTTATCTTGTTGGACTCGATTTCGGTCTGTCCTACCATCAGACGCTTTACGAGTTCGACGTTCGACATTTCGAGGGAGAACATGGCAATTGGAATGTTGTGGTTGAGTGCCATCTTTCGAGCCATTGAGAGCACGAACGCGGTTTTTCCCATGGCAGGTCGGGCAGCGATGATGACAAGAGTTGATGCTTGCCATCCGGAAGTGACCTTGTCTATGGTGAAGAATCCAGAAGGAATACCGCTGAGCGAATCCTTTCTCTTTGCCGACTCATACATTTGATTTACGGCCTCGCTGATGACAGGTGCAATCTGCTGCACATCTTTCTTCATCGAGCCCTGAGTCATGTTGAAGAGCTTGTTTTCTGCGTCTTCAAGCAAGTCGTCAACATCGATGCCGTCATCATAGGCGTTGGTCTGCATGTCGGTGCCCAGAGAGATGAGCGAGCGCTGCATGTACTTCTGGAAAATTATGCGAGCGTGGAACTCGACATTGACAGCTGATGCTACCTTTTCAGATAATTGTGCGAGGTAGATCATGTTGCCAGCTTCTTCGAGTTCGCCTGTACGTCGGAGTTCTTCTGTGACGAGAAGAATATCTGTAGGTGAATTCTTTATATTAAGGCGTTCCATCGCAGCATAGATGAGGCTATGCTGGTGTTTGTAGAAATGTTCGGGCTTAAGTATTTCAGAAACGATTTGGAAAGCATCCTGTTCAACGAGCAAGGCGCCAAGGACAGCCTCTTCGACCTCTACAGCCTGTGGAGGCATTTTTCCGCCAAGTGCGGCCTGCTGAGCGATGACATCATTAGCCGTGATGCCACCTCTGGTGCTACGATTTTGTTGTTTTGCCATAAAATAAAGAGTTACGAAATGCTTATTGTCCGAAAATCGGGTAGCAAAGGTAGAAAAAAAGGAGGATATCATCAAGTGTAAGCATATTTAAGAAAAATATTTTTACTAACCGCTTGTAATTTAGTCTCAAATGGTATAACTTTGCACTCCGATTGCGGCGATTGGAAATGTTGCAATGTAAAAATGAGATAACTATCAAACAATACATACAATGACTAAAGCAGATATTGTTAACGAGATTGCGCGTCAGACAGGAATTGAGAAGATTACCGTTCTCAAGACAGTAGAGTCATTCATGGACGCTGTAAAGAACTCGATGATTAACAATCAGAACGTTTACCTCAGAGGCTTCGGTAGCTTCGTAGTACGCACACGTGCCGAGAAGACAGCACGTAACATATCAAAGAATACTACACTTGTTATTCCAGCGCATGCAATTCCTTCGTTCAAGCCTTCGAAGAGCTTTGCAGCAAAGGTAAAGCAGATTCCACCAGAGCAGGTGAAGGCTGACGACAAGGACGTTGACTAAAAATAGAGAAGAATTCAATAATTGTTTAACCTTATAAACTTACTGCTATGCCAAACGGAAAGAAGCATAAGAGACATAAGATGGCTACGCACAAGCGTAAAAAGAGATTGAGAAAGAACCGTCACAGTTCTAAGAAGTAATCAATCATCTAAGGTCATACTTAGAAAGGTCTAAGGATCTAAAGCGGGCGGGGGTTATCAAAGCTTTCTGCCCGTTTTTTTAAGATTCGCCCGATGGGGCGAAAAAGTTCTTTGAAATATTAATAATATCGTTAACGCAAAAAATCGTGAACGCAGAATTATTTATCAACGTAGCTCCGGATGAGATGACAATAGCTCTTACGGAGGACAGAAGGCTCGTTGAACTGCGCAAGGAGAAGCGTAACGTGCAGTTTGAGGTCGGTGATATCTATATAGGTAAAGTACACAAGGTAATGCCTGGACTTAACGCCGCGTTTATAAACATCGGATATGAGAAGGATGCATTTCTTCATTATCTCGATTTGGGACCTCAGTTCAAGACACTGCAGAAATTTCTCCAGCAAGTCATCGAGCGCCGGAATGGCGACAATAGCATGCCGCACGTCAAGCGTGAGAACGATATCGAAAAGGACGGTTCAATAGCCGATGTGCTTTCAGCCGGTCAGGAAGTACTCGTACAGGTGGTCAAGGAGCCTATATCGACAAAAGGTCCACGACTCACGAGCGAGATATCGATAGCCGGACGCAACCTTGTACTTATTCCATTTTCAGACAAGGTTTCGGTAAGTAAAAAAATAAGGTCGGGCGAAGAACGCAACCGCCTCAAGAAGCTCATTACCCGCATAAAGCCTAAAGATTTCGGCGTCATAATACGCACAGTGGCAGAGGGTAAGCCAGAGGAAGAACTTGAGGACGAGTTCAATACAATGCTCAGACGCTGGGATGAATGTATAGCCCGCGTTCGTGAGGTTCGCCCACCATCACTCGCACTAGGTGAAATGGAACGTTCGTCGGTAATGCTACGCGACTTGCTTAGTCCGTCGTTCAACTCCATTTATGTAGACGATAAGAGTTTCTACGAGGAGACGCTGAACTACGTGAAGCAGATAGCGCCAGACCGCACGGATATCGTAAAGATGTATACTGGCAATCTGCCGATGTTTGAAAACTTCAACATAGAAAAGCAGATAAAGCAATCGTGTGGCAGGACAGTATCGTTCAAGAGTGGTGCATATCTGATTATCGAGACGACAGAAGCGCTCAACGTGATAGACGTGAATAGTGGTAACAGGTCGAAGTCGGCTCCCGACCAGGAGAATAACGCCTTTGAGGTGAACTTGGCGGCAGCAGAGGAGATAGCACGACAGTTGAGGTTGCGTGACATGGGTGGTATTGTGGTAGTCGACTTTATCGACATGCAGACCGCAGAACATCGCAACAAACTGTATGAGAAGATGAAAGAGTGCATGGCACCAGACCGTACAAAGCACAACATCTTGCCACTTAGCAAATTCGGATTGATGCAGATTACACGTCAGAGAGTCCGTCCGGTAATGACGATAGACACAACCGAAGTGTGTCCACTCTGTAACGGAACAGGAAAAACCGGAATGCAGATAGACGTGAAGGACCTTATAGAACACGCCATAGAGCATACGCTTGAGGAAAAGGAGGACGGTAAGGTGATTGTTCGTTGTCATCCGTACATCTATGCGTATCTGAAGAAGGGATTCCCTTCGCAGATATTGAAATGGAAAACGAAGTTCGGCTTTGGAAACATAAATATCATGGCGTCTGAAGCGCTAGGAATTGTCGAGTTCAAAGTAAGTTAGTAAAACTTCGATAAAAGAATCAGAGTCAGCCTGAAAGGTTGGCTCTGTTTTTTTTTGTATATTGGTGATTAGTTGCTATATTTGCAGAAACCAAAACACGTACTTTCGAGCAAGGGATAAGCTACCCTTAAGCAAGGAATAGCAGATATACGAAATATGAATGAGCAGATTAAAAGAGCAGCCGAGGCAATAAGAAACTCGGAATATACAATCGCCTTTACTGGTGCTGGAATATCGGTCGAAAGTGGAGTCCCTCCATTCAGAGGTTCGGAAAATTCGGTGTGGTCGAAGTATGATCCGGAATGTCTTCAGATAGATTACTTTTATAGTCATCCGAAAGAGTCGTGGGGAGCTATAAAGGAGATATTCTACAACTTCATGTTCAAGACTGAGATACATCCCAATGCAGCCCATAAAGTGCTAGCAAGAATGGAAGAAAAAGGATGGCTCAAGAGCATTGTGACACAAAATATAGACTTCCTGCATCAGGAGGCTGGTTCAAGAAAAGTGTATGAATTCCATGGAACGGCAGGCAGAGTTATCTGTACCAAGAGCGGATGTGGTTATGAAGTCAAGCCAGAAGAAGTTGATTTGGAGCAGATGCCACCGAGATGTCCGAAGTGTGGTTCATTGCTGAAACCCGACTTCGTTTTCTTTGGCGAAGGCATACCTTCAGAAGCGCTTGAAGGTTCGTTTGCCGATGCAAGGAAAGCAAAGGTGGTTATTGTTGTCGGAACAACAGGAGAAGTTATGCCGGCCGGAATGATACCGATTGAGGCTAAACGTAATGGAGCAACAATAATCGAGGTGAACCCTACAAAATCGGCTTTTACGGAAAGGTATACAGATATTTATATCCCGATGAAAGCTGGTGAGGCATTTGTGGCACTCGCTAATGAACTCGGAATAGAAATAGAGTGATTTTGTGACAAACTTTGCGTAAAAAGGTATATTATCCGAAAAAAAATCATTAATATTCCATCTTGAAAGAATTTGCCATTTAAAAAGTGGATGGTCCTGAAAGGGAAAAAACAAGTAATAAATAAGAAATCGAAATGAAGTACATCGAAGAAAAAGATATCATGCTCAATCATCAGATTACAGCAATTGGTAAGGCTTTGGCCCTCAAGTTCGCTCAGGAAGGAGCAAATATAGCATTCACAGACCTCGCAATCAACGAGGATGCTCAGCAGACAGAAAAGGAAATAGCTGCTCTTGGTGTAAAGGTAAAGGCATACGCTTCTAACGCAGCTGACTTTGCTCAGACAGAGCAGGTTGTAGCAGCAATCAAGGAAGAATTCGGTTCAATCGACGTCCTTGTTAACAACGCCGGCATCACAAAGGATGGTCTTATGTTGAGAATGACAGAGCAGCAGTGGGATGCTGTAATCAACGTAAACCTCAAGTCTGCCTTCAACTTCATTCATGCGGTAGTTCCAATCATGATGCGTCAGCGTAAGGGTTCAATCATCAACATGGCAAGTGTCGTTGGCGTACATGGTAATGCAGGTCAGTCGAACTATGCTGCATCTAAGGCTGGTATGATAGCATTGGCTAAGTCAGTGGCACAGGAAATGGGTCCTAAGGGCATCCGTGCAAATGCTATAGCTCCAGGCTTTATTATTACAGCAATGACAGATCAGCTTTCTGATGATGTCAAGAAGGCATGGGCAGAGAAGATTCCTTTGCGTCGTGGTGGTGTGCCAGAAGATATTGCGAATGTGGCAACATTCCTTGCAAGCGATATGTCTTCATACGTTTCTGGACAGGTTATTCAGGTTGATGGTGGCATGAATATGTAATAGAAAAAGACTTTAAGTCAAATATAAAACAGACCTCTGGTGTGAATCACTGGAGGTCGTTTTTTGTAAATATAGTACTTGATTATTGTAAAACAAGTGTGCCAGTTTCACAAACTTTAAGTCTTTGACGTCTAAAAAAACATCAAAACATGCCGTTGCTTGTTCTTTTTTGCTAACTTTGCAAATTGGATAAGAAAAGAAAGATAGAAAAGTAAATTATGGATTTTATTGTCGACTTATTTGCAGGCAATGGTTTGGCCACGACACTTCTATACATCTGTATAACAGGATGTGTAGGTGTGGCGCTTGGTAAGCTTTCGGTGGGGAAGATAAAGCTTGGAATAGCGGGAGTACTTTTTACGGGCATTATCCTTGCTCATTTTGGAGCACAGTTTAACGGCGAGATGTTGCATTTCGCTCAGGAGTTTGGACTTATTCTATTCGTATATGCAATTGGAGTAGAAGTAGGTCCTCGTTTTTTTAGTACATTCAAGGGTGATGGTTTCTTGTTGAACATCTTTGCGATATGCATAGTGTTTGGTGGTTTCGGCGTTGCTTTGGCTATCCATTATATTTTTGATGTCAAGCCAGAAGTTATCACAGGTATCATGTGTGGTGCCGTGACCAATACTCCAGGTCTTGGTGCGGCCAAGCAGGTCGTAAGCAACTATCTTGCAGAACATCCAACTGCCGACCTCGATGATAGTTTTCTCGGTTCGGGCTATGCAATGGCATATCCACTGGGTGTCATGGGTATTATCCTCTCGATGATTCTTGTTAAGGCATTGTTTAGAGTGAGAATCCCCAAGGAAGTTGACAGTTACAACGAGTCGCTCAGCGGTGGTAACAAACTTGAAAGTGTTGTTGTGAAGATTACAAACCAGAATCTTTTTGGAAAGACCATAGATCATATAGTCAACTTTGTCGACAAGGAGCTTGTGTTCTCGAGAATCGAGAGAAATGGTGAATTCCTTGTCCCTACAGCTGATTTTGTTGTTGAAGAAGGTGACCTTGTTCATGGCGTTTCGGATGCCAATAATATAGACAATCTGAGAATTAAACTTGGTAATGTTGAGATAGGCCAGAAGGCAGATGTCGATGGCGACCTTGTAATGCGCAGATTCATGATAACGAACCATAAGATAGCCGGTATGACACTTGAGCAACTTGGTATCTTCCGCCGTTATCCTGCTAACATAACAAGAATTTACAGAGCCGGTTTCGAAGTGTTGCCAACCAAGCGCACTACGATTGAAGTTGGTGATAACGTAAGAGTCGTTGGTAAGAAAGAGGTGATGCCTCAGATTAAGGAGGAGCTTGGTGATTCAATCAGCGAATGGTCACACCCTAATATTATCCCATTGTTCATGGGCATTGCATTGGGTTTGCTTGTTGGTTCAATTCCATTCTTCATTCCTGGTCTTCCTGCTCCAGCAAAACTTGGTCTCGCAGGCGGTCCGCTTTTGATTTCGATCCTTCTCGGCTGGAAGGGTAGAATAGGCAATATGTCGTTCTACATGAACTCTGGTGCGAATATGATATTGCGTGAACTTGGAATTGTGTTGTTCCTTGCATGTGTCGGTCTTGGCGCCGGTGGAAAATTTGTGCAGACATTCCTCGATGGTGGTTACATGTGGGTGGCTTATGGTTTTGCCATTACATTCATTCCATTGATCATTGTCGGCGCAGTAGCTCGAATAATGAAAGTAAATTATCTCAAGATATGCGGCTTTATGGCAGGTGCGATGACTGATCCACCAGCGCTTGAATATGCAAACGGTCTGTGTGCTACGCATGCACAGTCGACTGCGTATGCGGCTGTATATCCTCTCACAATGTTCTTGAGAATATTGTTGGGACAAACCTTAATACTTATATTATTATAAAAGATTATGGGAAAAGCATTCGATAAATATCTCGAACGACAGAAACAGCTCGAGTCGCAGTATGGTGATGCCTATTATGAGAAGCAGCACAACCGTGGCAAACTCACAGCACGTGAGCGTATATTGATGCTGTTTGATGAAGGAACATTTGAGGAGGTTGACGCATTCGTCCCTTCGGCAGGTGGCGCGTCGTTCGGCAAGACAACCAAGGCATTTGGTGATGGTGTGATAGCAGGTTTTGGAACGATCAATGGTCGTCAGGCATACGCATACTCTCAGGATTTCAATATCATGGGTGGTTCGCTCGGTGCTGTCCATGCTGCTAAGATTACTAAGGTACAGGACATGGCCCTCAAGACAGGTCATCCAGTGATTGCTCTCATCGACTCTGGTGGTGCACGTATCCAGGAAGGTGTTTCCAGTTTGAACGGATATGCTAACATTTTCCGTCGTAACGTACTTGCGTCTGGTGTCGTTCCACAGATTTCGGCGATTATGGGTCCTGCTGCTGGTGGTGCGGTTTATTCACCTGCATTGACAGACTTCGTGTTTATGTCGGAAGGTACAAGCTACATGTTTGTGACTGGTCCTGACGTGGTTAGACAGGTGCTTAACGAAGATGTTACTACTGAGCAGCTTGGTGGTGCAAAGGTTCACTCAACAAAGAGCGGTGTAGCTAATTTCGTTTATTCTGATGACGCCAACCTTATCCTTGGCATCAAGAAGCTTTTGACATTCTTGCCTTCAAACAACATAGAGAACCCTCCGTTCGTTCAGTCGGATGATCCTACTGATCGTGTTGAAGAGGCATTGCGTGACATCGTCCCAGAGGATCCAGATAAGCCATACGATGTTAGAGATGTCATTCGTCTTGTTGTCGACAAGGGTCGATTCTTTGAGGTGTCAGAGGACTTTGCTCAGAATCTTGTAGTCGGTTATGCTCGCATAGGTGGTTATGTAGTTGGTGTTGTTGCCAACCAGCCAAAGGTGATGGCAGGATCACTCGACATCGACTCATCAGTCAAGGGCGCGCGTTTCATTAACTTCTGTAATGCATTCAATATTCCTATTATAACATTTGAGGATGTGCCAGGCTTCTTGCCAGGTACAGACCAGGAGCATCAGGGCATCATTAGAAATGGTGCTAAGTTGCTCTATGCATATACACGTGCGACAGTGCCAAAGATTACTGTTATTCTCCGTAAGTCTTATGGCGGTGCATATATCGTTATGAACAGTAAGGGTATTGGTGGTGACTATAGCTTCGCTTGGCCAACAGCTGAGGTTGCAGTTATGGGCCCTGATGGCGCAATTGCAATCTTGTGTCGCAAGGAACTTGCTGAGGCAGCTGATCCTGTAGCATTGAAGAAGGAGCTTGTTCAGAAGTATCGTGACGAAGTAGCGAATCCATACATCGCTGATGAGAAGGGATTCATTGATGAAGTTATCGATCCAGCACAGACTCGTGCAAAGATCTACAAGGTACTTAAGACTCTCGATAATAAGTCTGTCAGCATGCCACGTAGAAAGAACGGCAATACGCCACTTTAAAAAGAAGAGATTAATTTCAAAGATATTGATATGATAAAATCGATACTGATAGCAAACCGTGGTGAGATAGCCATCCGTATAGCTCGTACAGCGAGCCGAATGGGTGTCAAGACATACGGTATCAGGACAAAGAAAGAACCTAATGCGGTTTATCTTCAGAAGGTTGACCAGATAGTTGACTTCCCGGAGACAGACGGCAAGATTCCAGAATTCCTTGATATACCTAACCTCGTAAAACTTGCAGTCGACAATCACATTGAGTCAATGCATCCTGGTTATGGATACCTATCGGAGAATGCGGACTTTGCTAAGGCATGCCGCGATGCAGGAGTGATATTCATTGGTCCATCGCCAGAGGTTATCAAGGCAATGGGCGACAAGATAATTGCAAAAGAGATTGCACATCGAAGCAATGTTCCGATGGTAGGTGGTACTGTAGGTGGAGTAGCAGATGCAGATGCAGCCATCAAGGAAGCTAATCGTATCGGTTATCCAGTAATCATCAAGGCAGCTACAGGTGGTGGCGGACGTGGTATGCGTGTCTGCTACAAGGAGAGCGAAGTCAAGATGAACTACGAGCTTTGTACAGCCGAAGCATTGACAGCATTCAATGACCCTACAGTATTCATTGAAAAATATGTTGTCAATCCAAAGCATATCGAATTCCAGATTGTAGCCGATAAATATGGTAATGTGGTGCATCTTGGTGAGCGTGAGTGTTCAATTCAGCGTAAGCACCAGAAGCTTATGGAGGAGGCTCCATCGCCAGCTTTGTCTGAGGAATTGCGTGCAAAAATGGCAAAGGCTGCCGTTGACCTTGCAAAGGAAGCACACTACGAGAGCCTAGGTACTGTAGAGTTCCTTCTCGATTCTGATAACAACTTCTACTTCATGGAGATGAATACCCGTATTCAGGTAGAACATCCTGTGACGGAGATGATTACTGGTCAGAATCTTGTTGAGCTTCAGCTTCTGATAGCATCGGGCGAAAAGCTACCTATCACTCAGGAGGACGTTAAGTTGAAAGGTTGGGCAATTGAATGTCGTATTAATGCAGAGGACGTGCAGGCTGGTTTTACACCAAGCATCGGCATCATAAAGAACCTCCGTTTGCCATCAGACAATAATATCCGTATTGACTCTGGCGTGAGAATCGGAACGGAAATTACTCCTTTCTTCGACTCGATGATTGCCAAGCTTATTGTTCATGGTAAAAATCGTCAGGATGCAATTGACTTGACTCTTAAGTCACTTGAGCATTTCCATGTTAATGGTGTGAAGACAACAATACCATTTGACAAGGCAGTTCTTCATAATGAAGTGTTCAGAAAGGGCGACTTCAATACTGCATTTATTGAGAAGGAACTCAAGGAACTTGTGTACAAAGAGGAGCATGAGGAACTTATTGCAGCTTTGCTTGCTGTATCTCAGTATAACCATGATAACGACTTCCTCCAGGATAACACAGAAAGTGGTGAGCAGTCAATGGATCCATGGGTACTCCAGAAGCGTATTAGACACCTTTAATTAACTGAAACAAATGGAAAGCAATATACAGAACCGTACTCTCATTGCAGTAGGCAAGGATGAGGAGACGATATACGAATTTCAGGTAAAGAACAGTTATGAGTTCAGTACCAAAGGTCAGAAGCTCAAGGTCGAAATAATCGAAGAAGCTGACGGATTCTTGTTTTTCGCATGTGAAGGAGTTCGTTACCCAGTAGAAATTGTGTCAGTGCGCCAGAACAACTATGAGGTGATGGTAAACGGAGTGAGCTACAATTTCACTATCGAGACTCCATTCTCATTGAAGCGTCGTCAGATTTTGGCGGCCAATCGTCCTGTTAGCGACACAGAAGAACTCCATGCACCAATGCCTGGAAAGATTGTTAGCGTAGCAGTGGAAGTAGGCCAAGAGGTTAACCCTGGTGACACATTGCTCGTTCTTGAGGCAATGAAGATGCAGAACACATTGACAGCAATGTCGAAGGGTGTTGTTACAGCAGTTAAGGTAAAGGCTGGTATTTCAGTCGGCAAAGATGACCTGCTTGTAGAGATTAAGAAGGCATAATCATTGCGTGAGTTTGTAGAATATTAAAAGAAGTCGCGGCAAACACCTGCGGCTTCTTTTTTGGTTATCTTTGCATGTGTAATAAGTGCAAATCAAGAATAAGATGGCAGACAAGAACAAAATAGAAGAGGTAAACAGAGACCGTATCGAGAACGAAGAGGATGAGATTCATGTTTATGGTGCACGAGAGCATAACTTGAAAAATATCGATCTCACGATTCCTCGTAACAGTCTTGTCGTTTTTACTGGCCTAAGTGGAAGTGGAAAGTCATCTCTTGCATTTGACACTATATATGCAGAAGGTCAGAGAAGGTATATCGAGACTTTCTCGGCGTATGCCAGACAGTTTCTTGGCGGTGGCCAGAGACCGAATGTAGACAAAATAACAGGACTTAGTCCGGTTATATCAATAGAGCAGAAAACCACAAACAATAATCCACGATCGACTGTCGGTACTGTTACGGAAATTTATGACTTTTTCCGACTCCTGTATGCCAGGGCTGGAGAAGCCTATTCGTATGAAACAGGCGAAAAGATGGTCAAATATACTGAAGACCAGATTTTGCAGCTTATAATTGATGCTTATGACGGAAAGAGGGTTTACCTGCTTGCTCCATTGGTGAAGGGACGTAAAGGACATTATAAGGAGATATTTGAGCAGATTCGAAAAAGAGGCTATTTGTATGCTCGAGTCGATGGTGAGATAAAAGAAGTGACTTTCGGTATGAAGCTTGACCGTTACAAGAATCACTTCATAGAACTCATGGTTGATAAGATGAGGGTGGACAACACAGACGAGAAGCGTTTGAAGCAGTCTATTGAACTTGCCTTGAGAGTTGGCAAGGGAGTGATGATGGTTGTTGATGCTGACGACAAGAGTGGTAATCCTCGATATTTCAGCCGACTACTTATGTGTCCGACTACAGGCATATCATATTCAGAACCTGCTCCACATAATTTTTCGTTCAATTCCCCTCAAGGTGCTTGTCCGAAATGTAAAGGATTGGGAACCTTGGTGCAGATGGATATAGAAAAGATAGTGCCCGACCCCAAGAAGAGCATTGCTGACGGAGGCATAGAGCCAATAGGTAAACAACGTAATACGTTGGTCTTCGCTCAACTTGATGCTATAGCTGAGAAATATGGATTCACTCTGCAAACACCAATAAGTGAGATCTCAGAAGAAGCAATGGATACCATTTTATATGGCACACCAGAACGTCTTCAGTTGAAGAATGAATCGGGGTTGTCAAATAGCTTTTTCCCGACCTTCAATGGCATTGTTAACTATATAAATGAAATTCAGGAAACATCGACTTCAGCAAAAGAAAAGAAGTGGGCTACTCAGTATGCCAGAGAGATAGTCTGTCCAGAATGTAAGGGACAGAGACTTAACAAGGAGGCTTTACACTTCTATATCGATGGAAAAAATATTGCTGATGTTGCGGCAATGGATATGAAAGAGTTACGTGAGTGGACTGACGGACTCGAGGATAGACTAAGCATGCGCCAGAAGGCTATTGCTACAGAGATACTGAAGGAGATAAGAAGCAGGTTGGGATTTTTGCTCGATGTCGGTTTGGACTATCTGTCTATGAATCGTAGCGCAGTGAGTCTGTCTGGTGGCGAGAGCCAGCGAATAAGGCTCGCAACACAGATCGGATCACAGCTTGTTAATGTGTTGTATATTCTTGATGAGCCAAGCATCGGTCTTCATCAACGTGATAATGTACGCTTGATCAACTCTCTAAAGACACTTAGAGATACAGGCAATAGTGTCATTGTTGTTGAACATGACAAAGACATGATGATGGAGGCTGACTATATAGTTGACGTTGGCCCAGGAGCTGGCAGAAAAGGCGGCCATATTGTGGCTTGTGGAACACCTCAAGAGATATTGAAGATGGATACTATGACGGCGCAGTATCTTGACGGCCGAAAGAAAATTGAAGTGCCATCTGAGAGGCGTCGTGGCAATGGAAAGACATTGACACTTAGAGGATGTAGCGGTAATAATCTTAAGGATGTCGATGTTACTTTCCCTCTTGGTACACTGATATGCATGACGGGTGTCTCGGGTTCAGGAAAGTCTACATTGATAAATGAAACTCTGCAGCCTATATTGAGCCAAAAGTTCTATAGGTCGTTGAAAGACCCTATGCCTTATCAGAGTATTGAGGGTGACGAGAATATTGACAAGATTGTGGCTGTTGACCAGACACCGATAGGACGTACTCCAAGGTCTAATCCGGCAACATACACAGGACTGTTTGATGATATAAGGAAGTTGTTTGGCGAGTTGCCTGAGTCGAAACTTAGAAACTACAAGATAGGCCGTTTTTCATTTAATGTTAGTGGAGGACGGTGTGAAACATGCAAGGGTGGTGGAGTTCAAGTCATCGAAATGAGTCTTCTGCCAGATGTTATGGTCGAATGTCCTGATTGTCGTGGTAAACGTTATAATAGAGAGACACTCGAAGTTAAGTTTAAGGGCAAGTCGATTGGTGATATTCTGCAGATGACAATAAACATGGCGGCGGAGTTCTTTGAAAACATTCCGAGCATTCATCACAAGTTGAAGACTCTGCAAAGTGTCGGTCTTGGATATATAACACTTGGACAGCCCTCAACCACATTGTCTGGTGGAGAAAGCCAGAGAATTAAGCTTGCTACTGAGTTGGCAAGAAAGGATACTGGTAAGACGTTATATCTTCTTGATGAACCGACAACAGGACTTCACTTTGAGGATATCAGAATATTGATGGAGGTGATAAATAAACTTGTCGACAAGGGTAATACTGTGATTGTCATAGAGCATAATCTCGATGTTATAAAGATGGCAGACTATATCATCGATATGGGACCTGAAGGAGGAAAAGAAGGCGGATGTGTTATGGCTTTTGGTACGCCAGAGGAAATCGTTAAGCAGGCTAAGGGATATACCTGGAAGTTTGTTAAACAAGAGTTGGATAACAAGTAAAAAATAAAGACGCATAAAATAATGCGTCTTTATTGAAAATATATGGAAGAGTATTAGTCTTCGATTGTAATCTGACGTTTGAAGCTTTCCTCGAGAGAAATGAGAGTCTCTGTTGACGAGATTCCATCGATAGCCTGGAGGCGGTCGTGAAGGATGTACTTCATGTGCTCATTGCTTTTAGCGTAGATTTTAATGAAGATGGCGTATTTGCCTGTTGTATAGTGACATTCTACAATCTGTGGGATTTCCTTCATCTGTGCAACGACTTCATCGAAGAAACGTGCATCCTTGAGGTAAATGCCAATGTAGGCACAAGTCATGTATCCGATCTTGTTCGGATTAATGACGAATTCAGAGCCCTTGATTACTCCCATGTTTTTTAGTCTCTGAACACGCTGATGAATAGCCGCTCCCGATACATTGCATTCATGTGCAACCTGAAGGAATGGAACTCTGGCGTTGGTCATTATGAGTGAGAGAATCTTCTTGTCGAGCTCGTCGATTTGAAGATTGTTGTCAAAAATTTCTGCCATAACAATACTAATTTTTCGAAGTTGATAATTCGTCTTGTAAAGACATTACAAAATTATATCTAAAAAAGAAATATGCAAACGAAAACGCTCAAAATAGCATTGAAACAACAAAAAAACTATATATTTGCTATTGAAATTCATGCTGATAACGATTTGTAAGCACATTTTGCTACGGTGTGGTCAAGAAATTTTGAAATGATAAAAACAAAGTGCGATGAAATATAATAGGTGTGGCCGAAGCGGTTTAATGTTACCTGCAGTTTCTTTGGGAATGTGGCATAATTTTGGCAGTTGTGATGTGTATGACAATGCGAAGAAAATTCTTTGTCATGCGTTTGATAGGGGTGTGACGCACTTTGATTTGGCAAATAATTATGGTCCTGTTCCAGGGTCTGCCGAGGAGACTTTAGGCCGAGTCTTGAAGGATGGTTTGGGAACCCATAGGGATGAAATGGTGATATCGACAAAGGCTGGATATGACATGTGGGATGGACCTTATGGAAATTGGGGGTCTAGAAAATATATGATCGCTAGTCTAGATCAAAGTCTTAAAAGGATGGGACTTGATTATGTGGACATATATTACCATCACAGGCCAGATCCCGAGACTCCTCTTGAAGAGACAATGGGCGCTTTGGATCATGTTGTAAGGCAGGGCAAGGCGTTGTATGTAGGCATATCTAACTATAAGCCGGAAGAAGCTAAGAGAGCGTTTGAGATACTTAAGGATATGGGAACTCCATGTCTCATTCATCAGGCAAAGTATAGTATGATGGAGCGATGGGTTGAAGACGGATTGCTCGACCTTGTTGGCAATATGGGGGTCGGTCTTATTGCGTTTTCTCCGTTGGCACAGGGATTGTTGACTGATCGCTATCTTAATGGTATTCCTCAAGGATCAAGAATGACTAAGAGCCAGTTCTTGAGGCCTGAACACTTGACTGACGAAGTGATGTCAAAAATAGTTAGGCTAAATGAAATAGCTCAGGAAAGAGGTCAAAGTCTTTCACAGATGGCATTAGCTTGGCTTTTGAAAGACAATAGGGTTACGTCTGTTTTAGTCGGAGCCTCTTCGACTGAGCAGCTTGACCGTAATCTTGGCGCAATAGAAAACTGCAGTTTTAGCAGCGAAGAACTTTCAAAAATAGAGGCTGTGTTGGAAAAGCAGGGTGCAAATTAAAGTTTTTTATAAATAAAGGATGAAGAAAAAAAATAATTCACTATTTTAGCATCCGAAAAGTTTGATATTGTTTTTTAACAACGAATAAAAAGGAAACAAAAAAGCAAAACATTATGTCAGTAAATAAAGTTATTTTATTGGGGAACGTTGGCAAAGATCCGGATATCCGTTATTTCGACCAGAACAGGGCCGTAGCCAACTTCACATTGGCTACAACTGAGAGAGCTCATACTGGAAAAAATGACCAGCAGATACCTGAGAGAACAGAGTGGCACAATATCGTTGTCAGAGGAGGATTGGTTCAGGTTGTGGAGCGTTTTGTACACAAGGGATCTAAGCTCTATATCGAGGGAAAAATCAGAAGCCGTCAGTATGTTGACAGAGATAATCAGAATCGTTTTGTAACAGAGATATTGGTTGACGAACTTGAAATATTGAGTAAGCGTGAGCCTAATGGTAACTCTGCTCCTGCAGCACGTTATACCTCAACAAGCGAGTTGGGCGAACCTGATGAGGACAATTACAAGAGTGTTTATGATGATGAAGGTGACTACACCTCGCCATTCTAACACTGATGTCGATATCTGTAAAAGAGATGTCGATGAGTTATAAACTAATGTGAAAGAAAATTGGACTCTGATTCGTATCACAGTATCATTTCGAGCGATAATATTTTTAGCGAGATATTTAGCAAGATAGCGACCGATCTTGGGGCGATTGTCCTAAGACCGGTCACTTTTGAGATAGCTCTTATGCTTTTTGCACTTGTTATCTTATTGATGATGAGTGCATTGGTGTCGGGTAGCGAGGCTGCCTATTTTTCATTGACTCCATCGACATTAGAGAAGATTAATGATGGAGAAAAAAGTTCAGATAGGAAAATTAAAAAGTTGTTGGACAATCCCGAAAAACTGCTAGCAACTATTTTGATTGCCAATAATTTTGTCAATGTGGCAATAGTGATGCTTTCTGCATTCGTTAGTTCTGCATTGCTCGATTTTGGCGATGCTACCACTTTGAAGTTTGTTTTCGAAACCATAATTATTACTTTGCTGATTTTGTTTTTTGGTGAAGTTATGCCAAAGATTTATTCTACTCAGCATAGTTATGGCTTTGCTTCGTTTATGGCTATGCCTATTAGTTTCATGTCGGTTGTTTTTACTCCGTTCAGTAATATTTTGATGAAATCAACCAGCCTTGTTAATGATAGGTTGTCAAGGCATCAGCATAATATGTCGATAGATGAATTGTCGCAAGCTGTTGAGTTGACTAGGGAAAGCCTAAACGAGGAAAAGGATATTCTCGATGGAATTGTTAAGTTTACCAATTTGTCTGCGGCAGATGTAATGACTCCTCGTATGGATGTCGTTAGTCTCGATGCATCTGATAAATTTGATGAGGTTTTAAAGATTGTTCTTGATTCGGGATATTCACGTATTCCTGTGCATGACGAACGAGAGGATGATATTGTTGGAATATTGTTTGTTAAAGATCTTCTGCCGCATTTGGGAACAAAAGATTTTGACTGGAAGACATTGCTGAGAAAGCCGTTCTATGTTCCAGAGGCTAAGATGATTAATGATCTTTTGCAGGAGTTCCAGACAAGCAAGACGCATCTTGCTGTCGTGGTCGATGAATATGGCGGAATGTCTGGTGTCGTTACTCTCGAGGATGTTATAGAAGAAATTGTTGGTGATATTAATGATGAGCTCGACGAGGAAGAAAAAATGTGGCAAAGGCAGCCTGATGGTTCGATAATCTTTGAGAGCAAGATATCTCTTAATGATTTCTTTAAGGTGATAGATTCTGATGGTGATGAGTTTGAAAAGGCTAGAGGTGAAGCCGAAACTTTGGCTGGATTCCTGCTCGAGATAAATGGTCTTATACCTAAAAAGGGTGCTGTTATCAAATATCAGAAATATAAGTTTACTATACTGGCTGCAGATGTGAGAAAGATTGAGAAGGTTAGGCTTGTAATTGGTGAGAAATGAAAAGGTGGATGTTTGACATATTTGCTATTGCTTGTATAGTCTGTATGGTGGTGTCGTGTGGTGATGCTGTCGTTCCTAAACCTAGAGGGTACTTCAGAATAGAACTACCAGCGCCTGAATATGTTTTATATGACAGCATTGGTGAACCATATCGTTTTGAAAAATCTGTGTGGAGCAAGGTTGAGCCAGATAATGATGCTAATTCTGAAAAACATTGGATAAACATTGTCTATCCGAAACTAAACTGTAAAATTCACGTAACCTACAGAAAGATACAGGATAATGCGGAGGAAGTGCTGGAGGATAGCCGAAAGCTTGTTTATAAGCACACTGTGAAAGCTGACGCTATAGGAGAAAGCTATTATGAGAATGCGGATAGAAATGTGTATGGTACATTGTATAAAATAAAAGGCAATGCTGCTACACCTTTACAATTTTCACTCACAGATAGTGTGAAGAATATGTTCCGAGGTTCACTATATTTCTATAGTAAGCCAAATGCGGATAGTCTGGCCCCTGTAGTTGCTTATATTGAAGAAGATATTGCTCACATAATAGAGACATTTAACTGGAATAGATAATGCCACTTTTTAATAAGGTAGAGAATTTAAACGCCTCAATGGGCATCTGGAAGATGACGGAAACATTGCAGGAATTGGAGTCGATGTACGAGATAAAGTCATCGGAAAAGGACCTGTATTATGGTTTCAGAAACGACAGACGCAGAAAGGAGTGGCTGACGGTTAGGGTGTTGCTGAAAGAAATGCTCGGTGAAGATGTTGAGATATGCTATAGGGATTCTGGAAAACCATATCTGAAAGATTCTTCGCATTGCATTAGCATAACTCATACAATAGGATATGTCGGCATCAGGTTGGCTTCTCATCCGGTTGCATTGGATATGGAATATTTTTCAAGACGTGTCCTGCATCTTATCCCTCGATATGTTTCTAGTAGGGAAATGAAGTATATACCCGAAGAAGAAGGACCTGACAAGATAACTGCGGCACTTATAATATGGAGCGCCAAAGAGACTTTGTATAAGCTTTTTGATTTTACAGATGTGCTGTTTGATGAGCATGTTTTCATTTCAAATTTGCGTCTTGGTACAAGCGGTCACTTTAAGGGAAGTGTCGTGAAAGATGGCTTTCAGGCAGATGTCAGATTGTCTTATGAAGTTCATGGTGAGTTGATCCTAGTTTATTGTTAAAAGGTAGGTGCGGTAATGAAAGGGATATATGAGGAGATATTGAAGAAGAGAGCTCAAGGAAAGAAGATGCTTGCCGTATTGCTCGATCCTGATAAGTCTGACGATTCGAAGATTGAAAGGATTGGAAGGCTTTTTGATTCTAAAGGTAATGGATGGCCAGACATTGTCCTTGTCGGTGGTAGTCTTGTTGTCGGAGATACGGGAAAAACCGTAGAGAAAATAAAAGGCGAATTTAATGCTCCGGTTGTGCTTTTCCCTGGAAGCTGTTCTCAGATTACTGATAAGGCTGATGGCATTCTTTTGTTGTCTCTGATATCTGGACGTAATGCTGACTATTTAATCGGTCAGCATGTCAATTCGGCAATACCTATTAAGCGTAGTAATTTAGAGGTTATACCTACGGGCTATATATTGATTGATGGTGGCAATGTGACGTCTGTTCAGTACGTCAGCGGAACAATGCCAATCCCTAGATCCAAAAACGATATAGCAGTGGCTACTGCAGTGGCTGGTGAAATGCTAGGTTTGAAGATGCTCTATCTTGAAGCAGGTAGCGGAGCCGAACATCCTGTGCCAACTTCGATGATTAAGTCAGTAAGAGAGATGGTGGATATTCCTATTATTGTCGGCGGTGGAATAAGAAGCAGGCAGGCCATGGCTGATGCCTTTAATGCTGGTGCTGATATGGTCGTGGTAGGCACTGCAATAGAAGATAATCCAGATGTAATCAGTGAATTTGCCATTTAGAACATTAAAATGTGGGTGGTGTTGGTTTCGATATTCATTTATTTGTATAAATTTGCAGTTGTATAATAGTTGTTTTGTGACATATTAAACAAATGTATATGAACAAGAGTTTTTATTCTATCTTAGTTGCTTCGTTGGCAATAAATACTACGGTAGCTAATGCACAGGAATCGAATGATGGATTTCAGTTCACAACTGTGAAGGAACTTCCTATAACATCAATAAAAAACCAGAATCAAAGTGGTACTTGCTGGGCATATTCAAGCCTTGGCTTTTTTGAAGCTGAGTTGCTTAGAATGGGAAAAGGTGAGTATGATTTTTGTGAGATGTTCCTCGCTCACAAGACTTATGAAGATCGTGCAAAGGCTAGCGTTCGCTTGCATGGTGATATTTCATTCAGCGAAGGCGGTTCGTTCTATGATTGTGTGTATTGCATGAAGAATTATGGTATGATTCCTCAGTCCGCAATGCCACAGCCTGGTACTCTTTATGGTGATACTCTACCAAATTTCAATGAGTTCTTCAAGGTCGCAACTGGTCTCGTTGATGGTATTGCCAAAGGTACTCAGAAGAAGTTGACACCTGCATGGTCAAAGGGACTTTGTTCTATACTTGATACGTATCTTGGTGAGTGCCCTACTGAATTTGAGTATAATGGCAAGAAGTATACTCCAAAGAGTTATATGGAAAGCACTGGCATCAATCCTGATGACTATGTATCTATAACTTCTTATACTCACCATCCATTCTACGAGCAGTTCATACTCGAGATTCAAGACAACTGGCGTTGGGCTTCTAGCTATAATGTCCCTATGGATGAAATGATGGCTATTATGGACAATGCTATTGACAAAGGTTATACTTTCGCTTGGGGTGCAGATGTTAGCGAGGATGGCTTTTCAAGAAATGGCGTCGCTGTTTGCCCTGATGTAGAAAAATATCGTAGTCAGGAGGGTAGTGATATGGCTCACTGGCTGGGCAAGTCTGTTGTCGACAGAAAGAGGGAGCTTACTTCAAAGCCTTTGCCAGAGATTAAGGTGACTCAGGAAATGCGTCAGGAAGCCTATGACAATTGGGAAACAACTGACGATCATGGCATGTTGGTCTATGGTTTGGCTAAGGATCAGAATGGAACCGAGTATTTTATCGTGAAGAACTCATGGGGCTCTGCAGGAAAATATGATGGTATCTGGTATGCGTCAAAGACTTTTGTGGCTTATAAGACGATGAATATTCTTGTTCACAAGGATGCTATTCCAAAGAATATCGCTAAAAAGTTGAATCTGAAATAGTGGTTATAAATAACTTCTAAAGTCACCTCAACTTATGTTGGGGTGATTTTTTTTATATGTGTAAATTATGTATCTTTGTGTTGTGTCATAATTGACACTATGGAGATAAATAAAAATATAAGCTATGACGGGTGAAATAGTTGACAGGTTTGCTGACATAAGAGTCCTGAGGTACGAAGTCCCGGGATTCGAGAGTTTGCCGCTAAGGCGCAAAATGTTGCTTTACTGTTTGAGTGAAGCGGCTCTGTGGGGTAGAGATATCTTTTGGCATCAGAATGGTCATGAGAGTCTTATCGTTCGTAGAGTCATGGAGTGTCTTTATTGTTATCAGGTGCAACGAAGTAAGGTCGACTCTCGTCTCGAAAAATATATCAAGCTTATATGGTTTGCCAATGGCATCTACCATCATTATAGTAACGATAAGTTTCCTGTCGATTTTGATTTGAAGACTTTCGAACGTTGGGTGCAGGAAGTCCCTGCCGATGTGTTCCTTTCTAAGGTTGGAAAAACTCAATTCGAAATCATTGAGCGTTTCAAGCCTGTGCTGTTTGACTCTTCGTTTCAGTCTAAGAAGGTCAATCTGAAAGAAGGGGAAGATTTGGTGGTGACGTCTGCTGTGAACTTTTATAGAAATGTCACTCAGGCAGAGGTCGAAAAACTATATTCTGCCGATGGCAATGGCAGAAATCCTCTCAATAGCCAGGTTAAAAAGACCGATAGTGGCGAGATTATTGAAAGGGTTTGGAAGATAGGTGGCATGTATGATGCTGCTATTGAGAAGATTGTCTATTGGCTCGAGAGGGCTGAAGAGTGGGCTGATGGTGATCAGGTAGATGTAATCAAACTGCTGGTCAATTATTATAGGTCTGGCGATTTGAAAGATTTCGATAAATTCAATATCAAGTGGGTCCAGCAGAAAGATTCTCCTGTCGATTTTATAAATGGGTTCATTGAGGTTTATAATGATCCTCTTGGTTTGAAGGCTACTTGGGAGTCTATCGTTGAGATTGTTGATGAAGCCGCTTCATCTCAGATTGAACTTATATCGAAAAATGCTCAGTGGTTTGAAGACCATTCGCCAGTTGATGTCAAATGGCGCAAGCCAAAGGTTACTGGTGTCAGCATGAATGTTATTAATGCTGTGATGCTTGGCGGCGACTGTTATCCGGCCACTCCTATTGGAGTCAATCTTCCTAATGCCGATTGGATTAGAGAGCAGTATGGCTCCAAGTCTATATCATTGGCTAATATTACAAAGGCGCATCACGAGGCTTCGAGAAGTGCTGGCGTTTTGCAGGAGTTCGCAGCATCTGAAGAGGAAATTGAGCGTCAGGAGAAATACGGACAGCTGTCAGACGATCTGCATACACAGTTGCATGAGTGTTTGGGGCATGGTTCAGGACAGATGGCCAATGGTGTCACACTTGATGATCTCAAGGCTTATGGCAGTACAATAGAGGAGGCTAGGGCAGACCTTTACGCCCTCTATTTTATGGCGGATGATAAAATGCAGGAAATAGGTGTGGCTCCTTCCAAGGATGTCGCTTGGGCTCATTATGATGCTTATTTGCGCGGCGGTCTTCTTGTCCAGATGGCTCGTATTGAAGAAGGCAAGGATATTGAGGAAGCGCACATGCGCAATCGTCAGATGATTTGTAAATGGACCATGGAAAGGGCTGAACAAAGTGGAGCTGCAAGCATTTTTGAGCGAGATGGAAAACATTACGTTCGGATTTCTGATTATGAGGAAATGCGTAGGCTTTTCGGTGAGATGCTGAGAGAAGTGCAGAGAATTAAGTCTGAAGGCGATTATGAGGCGGCGAAGAACATGGTCGAAACCTATGGAGTAAAGACCGATAAAGCTCTTCATAAGGAGGTTAGGGAACGTTATGCATCTCTTAATGTGGCTCCTTTCAGCGGTTTTGTTAATCCTAGGATGGAACTGGTCAAGAAAGATGGAAACATAGTTGATGTAGTGATGAGTTATGATGAATCGTATGTTCAGCAGATGCTCAGATACTCAAAAGAATATGCGGTATAAACTATGGAAGTTAAGATAGATCAATCGTGGAAGGCTCTGTTGCAAGAGGAGTTTGACAATCCATATTTTGGGCAGTTGACTGATTTTGTCAGGCAGGAATATGGTACTATGCAGGTCTTCCCTCCGGCAAAACAGATTTTTAGTGCCTTTGATGAATGCCCGTTAGATAATGTGAAGGTTGTGATATTGGGACAGGATCCTTATCATGATGTGGGGCAGGCTAATGGACTTTGTTTTTCTGTCAACGATGGAATACGTGTTCCGCCTTCTCTTGTTAATATATACAAGGAAGTGGCTGATGATATGGGTAAACCTCTGCCCGTCGATTCTCTTGGCAATGTTATTATGCCTTCTGGTAATCTCGAACGATGGGCCAGACAAGGTGTGCTGTTGCTCAATGCTACTCTTACCGTTAGGGCTCATCAGCCAGGGTCTCATCAAGGAAGAGGCTGGGAGCAGTTTACCGACAATGTGATAGCGCGACTTGCGCAAGCCAAGGATGGTTTGGTGTTTTTGCTATGGGGATCATACGCTATACGTAAGGCTCAGATGATTGATAAATCTCGTCATTGTATCCTTACCGCTCCTCATCCGTCGCCTTTGTCTGCATATCGAGGATTCATGGGATGCCGTCATTTTAGTATGGCCAACAACTATTTGGCTGCTCATGGAAAGCAGCCTATCGACTGGGCTAATTGGTGAGCTTGGAGCGTTATATGGCGTCGTCTCCAACTGAGTGTGCTGTGCTGTATTTTGAAACGTTAATCTGTGCCGAAGGCGGATTGCCTTTGTAGCGGATCGTACAGTAACTGCTTGACGAAACGGTTAGTGCATCTGATGTATAGACGTCAATTTCGCATTGCTGACGGCAAGCTATAGACGTTATTGAGGCTGTCATCTTGAATGCTCTGATTGTGCTGGTCGTCTCTGCATATAAGTCTGCCTTATGTGTGTTGCCGACAAGTCGGATGTCACTTCCTGTCTCTGCTTTGACTTTGATGAAGTCCGTGTTCACGTTGAAGAAGAAGTCACAGCCATATTTTGCCGTGAGTTCGAGATTCTCGCATGGGAATGGCACCTCGCATCGCACTTTGTTGCCGCTAGAGCCATAGATGCTTGTTAGTGCGCTGTCTATTTCAAGGGTGATGTCTATTCTAGGCGACTTCTTATATTTGAACTTTGTTGCATATATGTTGAGCTCTCCGTCTTTTACTTGGCAGACAACTTGTGCAACGACGGTCCGCTCTCCTTTGATTGTAATCTTAGGTTTGCTGCCTTTGATGATGTTCATGTTGATGCCGTTGGCAAGTACGACACGGTCAAAGCGTTCGAGTTTGGTTACTTCGCGTGATGTGATAGACTGTGCTGAGGCTGATATTGAAATGAGAATTGTGCAAATTATTGTTGTCACCCACTCCCTTCCAATGTTCAAGCCCGATGCAGATGCCAATGCCCATTGACGTGATATGTTGTTATAAGTGCTCATGTCGCGTGAATGTTATGCTTGATGCAAAGTTATATATTATTGTAACAAAAACCTAATGCGACTTGGAGAGTCGAAAATCAACTTTGACCATTTGACCGTGACCATTCCACGTTTTCTGCATTATACTCCAAATAGTTCGTGTTCTTATTAGTTAAAACGCCAATCCCCTGTGTTAAATCAGGCACTTCTCCTTTAATGACATTTAATAATATTTCACAAAAAAAGCAGTCTCGACTTTAGACACTTTTCTCGGAGGGATAACGGTACCTTAACGTACCCTTACCATACCTTTCTGACTACATCTCAAAATACATTTCTTTAACTCACTTTAACAATGATCGTGGTCAAAGTTGTCAGACTCTATAATTCGGAAAATGCGGGTATTTTTTAACATTTCAATTCTCGTTTTTTGATATAATATTGGGATTTCTCTGGCTAATCTGCCACTTTGTTAACAGATGTCCCAGGCTATTTTGTAGTGTCTTTTGAATTTTAGCAGATTGCGATGTTTTTTTTCTATATATAAATGTGTTTTGCTTTGCTGTCTATATGTGTTTGAAAATAAAAATATTATCGCCATTTGATGTGCCTGCCGATGAAAAAAGTTGAAAAATATTTCTCCAAAACGTTTGCAGAATCAAAAAATGTCCCTACCTTTGCACCGCAATCGAGAACAATCGGGTGCAACAAAATGAGTAAGTCCTGCACGACCAGCTCCTTTCAAACCCTCCAGGGCTTGACCGCAGCAAAGGTAGAAGGTTGAGCGGTGCGATGTAGATAGCTTACTCACCTGCCTCTGTAGCTCAGTTGGCCAGAGCAGCTGATTTGTAATCAGCTGGTCGGCGGTTCGAATCCGTCCAGAGGCTCTAAAGTGACGAACTTTGAAAATATTGGTTTTGGGTGAATACCAGAGTGGCCAAATGGGGCAGACTGTAAATCTGCTGGTTATACCT
>JAKSLF010000037.1 GCA_024401355.1 Bacteroidales bacterium
CACAACCTTGCCAAGGTTGGGGTCGCGAGTTCGAGTCTCGTTTTCCGCTCCAGAGGTGCAGCACGCAAGTGTTGGACGTTCTGCTCGAATGGTGGAATCGGTAGACACGAGGGACTTAAAATCCCTTGGCTTCACGGCCGTGCGGGTTCAAGTCCCGCTTCGAGTACGGATAGAAGCGCTTCCCCTGTGGGAAGCGCTTCTTTTAATTGAAACAGAAAAAATGGAGATAGAGCTTCCTGCATTGAATCTGCCGCCTTGCCGTCTTGACCTTAGAGAAGAGAAGGGCATGGTAAAAGTAATGTGCCTTGTACGCAGGAAACTGCTGAAACTGACGCCGGAAGAGTATGTGCGCCAATCTTTTGTTGCCTATTTGGTAACATTGGGGTATAGCACATCGCTTATATTGATGGAGAATCCGGTGTTGATAAACGGACTTCATCAGAGGGCTGACATAGTAGTGTATGACAGGACGATGAAACCCTATCTGATAGTAGAATGCAAGGCGACGACCGTGACGCTGACGGCAGAAGTCGTTCAACAGGCGTTGAGGTACAATATAAAGCTTGGTGTGAAATATGTAGCCGTGACAAATGGACTTCAGCACTATTGCTTTGAAATAGTTGGAGGTGAATGTAAGTCTATGGGAAAGATGCCGGAGTGGCCGCCCGTGGCTTGAAATGTGATATTTGTTGTGGTAAATCCTAAAATAGCAAAATAAATGCCTCAATTACGTCGAAAAGTTGTAAATTCGCACACTGAAAAGAAAACATATAAAAACAGCAAAAATAAATGAGAAAGATTAGCTACGCTCTCGGAATGAACATTGCTTCTCAGTTGAAGCAGTCGGGTGTCAAGACATTGGACAGCAAAGCCTTTGCAGAAGGCATAGATGCTATAATGAACGGAACGACACCTGAAGTGCCAATGAATGAAGTTGGAGTTGTGTTGAACAAGTTCTTCACAGAGCTTCAGGAAGCACAGTCGAAGCAGGCCATTGAGGATGGTGCAGCATTTCTTGCAGCAAATGGTGAGCGTAAGGAAGTTGTTACATTGAAGAGTGGACTTCAGTATGAAATAATGAAAGAGGGCAATGGTCCAAAGCCAAAGTCGACAGATAAGGTGAAGTGTCATTACCATGGAACATTGATTGACGGAACAGTATTCGATAGTTCAGTACGTCGTGGTGAACCAGCCGTATTCCCAGTTAATGGAGTTATCCAAGGTTGGGTAGAGGCATTGCAGCTCATGCCTGTTGGCTCGAAGTGGAAACTCTTTATTCCATACAACCTTGGATATGGAGCACGTGGTGCGGGTGATTCTATTGCGCCATACTCAACACTTATCTTTGAAGTGGAGCTTCTTGGCATAGAGAAGTAAGATTAAAAGGAAATAATAAAATATAGAGATAGAAAAATGAAAAACATTTTCAAGAAAATGGCATTGGTAGCTATTGTTTTTGCTGCCGCATTTTCGACAACATCGTGTGGCAATGGCTATGTGAAGAAGTGCAATCTCAAAAACAACGTGGACAGCGTCAGCTATTCATTGGGTTATTTTGAGGCAAAAGGGTTCTACCAGCTTTTGGAGCGTACACCATTCGATACAGTTAATTTCAAGATGTTTTCTGAAGCATTTGCTAAGAGCCAATTGACAGAAGACTATTTGGATGCTCGTCGTGAGCAGTTTGACACACTTGACGTAGAGTCGTTCAAGTATGGTTTCCATACATACATGGCGACAGGCAAATCGCAGATAGATGATGCAGAAGCTAATTCGTTGTGTCAGAATAAATTCCAGGAAGTTCGTAATCGCAAAGAGGCAGAGCACGCAGAAATAGCGAAGAAGAATCTTGAAGCAGGTCAGGCATTCCTTGCAGAGAATGCGAAGAAGGAGGGCGTCGTTGTTCTTGAGGATGGTCTTCAGTATAAGATTATCACCAATGGAACAGGTGCAAAGCCAACAATTAAAGATCGTGTGAAAGTGCTTTATACAGGTCGACTCATTGATGGTACAGTTTTTGACTCGACAGAGAATCGCAATAACGAACCAGTGGTGTTCGGCTTGCGTGGTGTGATTAAGGCATGGACAGAAGCACTTCAGTTGATGCCAGTTGGTTCGAAGTGGACAATTTATGTACCATCTGAACTTGGTTATGGTGAGCGTGGTGCTGGTGAAAATGTGCCAGGCAACTCGGTGCTTGTCTTTGATATTGAACTTCTTGAAATCGTGAAGTAATATAAAACGATATATTGAAAGTTTGAGGGCGGCTGTTGGACATCGACAGCCGCCTTTGCTTTGTAAGTTTATACATGTAATGATAAATAATGCAAAAGGATATTAAATATGTGCATCAAACAGGTACTTTTGGTAAAGATTAGTAGTTAAAGTGCGTATAGTTTCTTACATTTGCGTTATAAATAAATGATAACGTATAAAAATTCATAAGTATGCAATATCCATTTATCACAGCTGCAGAGGCTGCAGAATTTATCAAGAATGACTACGTAGTAGGAATCGGTGGATTCTCATCAGTAGGAACACCAAAGGCAGTTACAGAAGCTCTTGCTGCAAAGGCTGAGGCAGAGCATGCCAAGGGAAATGCCTTCCAGGTGAGCATTATCGCTGGTGGTTCGACAGGTGACCAGATAGATGGTGCCCTTTCACGTGCCAAGGCAATGAAATTCCGTGCAGGCTTCCAGTCGAACAAGGATTTGCGTACAGCAATAAACAAGGGTGAGGTTCAGTATTCTGACATGCACCTTTCGCATGTTGCACAGGACTTGCGATATGGATTCCTTGGTCACATGGATGTAGCAATAATAGAGGCTGCCGATATTACTCCAGAAGGTGAGTTGGTGTTGACAACATCTGTAGGCATCACTCCTACTATTGCAGCATGTGCAGACAAGATAATAGTTGAGCTCAATGCTCATCATCCTGCATATATTATAGGAATGCATGACCTGTATGAGCCAGTCAATCCTCCATATCGTCGCGAGATACCTATTTATACATCATCAGATAGAATTGGTTCGAAGACATTGAAAGTTGATCCAAAGAAGGTGATAGGTGTCGTGAAGACAGATTTGCCAGATAGTATCGCAGCATTCACAAAGCCAGATCCTGTGACAACAAAGATTGGTGAGAATGTAGCAAACTTCCTTATCAACGAGCTTCGCAAGGGCCGCATTCCTAAGGAATTCCTTCCATTGCAGAGTGGTGTCGGTAATATTGCCAATGCAGTGCTCGGTGGTCTTGGCTCTTGTCCTGATATACCTGCCTTTACAATGTTTACAGAGGTTATTCAGAACTCGGTTATCGGCTTGATGAAAGAAGGTCGCATTACATTTGCCAGCGGATCGTCGTTGACATTGTCAGATGATGTGCTTCAGGATGTATATAACAACTATGACTTCTTCAAGGATAAGTTGATGCTCCGTCCACAGGAAATCTCGAACCATCCAGAGGTCTGCCGTCGTCTCGGCGTTATCGGTATAAACACAGCACTCGAGGTTGATATATTTGGTAACGTTAACTCTACTAACGTTTGTGGTTCGAAGATGATGAATGGTATCGGTGGTTCAGCCGACTTCTCGCGCAACGCATACCTTTCTATATTCACATGTCCATCAGTAGCCAAGGGTGGCGTTATTTCGGCAATCGTGCCAATGGCAAGCCACATCGACTCGTCGGAGAACTCTGTGAAGATTATTGCTACTGAGCAGGGTATTGCTGACTTGCGTGGTAAGAGCCCACTCCAGAAGGCACAGACAATCATTGAGAACTGCGTACATCCAGAGTACAAAGAACTCCTTTGGGATTACCTCAAGATCGCAGCTGGTCATGCTCATACACCAATGACTCTGAAGAAGGCTTTGGCAATGCACATCGCCTTTGAAGAGACTGGCGATATGCGTAACACTAAGTGGGATTAATATTGCTCTCTCCTTTTTTTCATTTTATATGTCAGGAGGCACTTCTTTTATGGGAGTGTCTCCTATCTTTATTGTTCGTTTGGCTAATTAATTGTAACTTTGCCGGTGACATATTCATAACAGGACAATGTTAAGCATCAATAAAAAGAAACTCATTCAGTCGTTAGCTCAGAAGAAGCAGCGAGACCAGCAGCAAATGTTTATAGCTGAGGGGGCCAAGATAATCATGGATTTGGTGAGAGGTGGTCTGTCACCGGTGTATGTGGTTGGGTTGCCTGATGTAATAGGACAACTGCGTGGTGTGTGTGAAGAGGTGTGTGACTGTAATGAGGCCGACCTGAAAGCTATATCGCAACTGCGTACACCATCGAAAGCGGTGGCTATTTTCAGGAAGCCGCAATACAAGTCGGTTGGCAAAAATGAGGAATTGATACTTGTCCTGGATGAAATACAGGATCCGGGCAATATGGGAACCATAATAAGGACAGCCGACTGGTTCGGCATCCGTCATATTATATGTTCGGATACATGTGCCGATGCTTTTGGTCCGAAGACAATTCAAGCAACTATGGGCGCAATAGCAAGAGTAAAAGTTGAGGAGACCGACTTGAAAACGTTGTTTGAAACGAATAGGAATGGTGCAAAGTTGCCAGTTTATGGTACCTTCCTTGAGGGTAGCAACATCTATCATACTGAACTGAAGCAGGCAGGGTATATAGTGATGGGTAATGAAGGGAAGGGTATTAGTGATTGCCTGAAGAGGTATGTAACAGACAAACTATTCATACCGTCATATCCTCCTGGAGAGGTGACAAGTGAGAGCTTGAACGTTGCGAATGCTACAGCAGTGGTTTGTAGCGAGTTTAGAAGGCGACTGCTTTGAGAAAAACAAGATAAAAATTAAAGACGTGTCACAGAAGACATTCCCTGGACATATTGCAATCTTGGTGTGTAACATCATGTGGGGCCTCATGGCTCCAGTGTCGAAAGATGCATTGAACTATTTTCATGCAAATGAGATATCTGCATTCACACTTGCTGCTTTCAGAATGATAGGGGCGGCAGCTTCGTTCTGGATATTGGATATTTTCGTCAAGAGCGAACCTACGACATGGGTCGACAGGCGAAAGATGTTTATGGCAGGAATGTTGTCAATAGTATTCAACCAGTGCCTGTTTATAATAGGAGTGTCATATACGACGCCGATAGATGCATCTGTTGTGACCACCATGTTGCCGATAGTGACAATGATTATAGCGGCTATAGTATTAAAGGAGCCGATAACAGGGCTGAAGGCCATTGGCGTGTTGCTTGGTATGAGTGGTGCGTTGTTGCTGATTTTGGGTGGTGAACATGGGCTTTCGCTTGACAAGGAGAGTCTTAAGGGTGATATGATGTGTCTTGGCGCGCAGTTCAGTTTTGCATGTTATTTGGTGTTTTTCAAAGGTTTTATATCAAGATTTAGTGCCGTTACTTTGATGAAGTGGATGTTCTTGTGGTCAGCGATAGTGATAACACCATTTGCTTTGCCGGGTATAATGAGGATAGATTATTCGGCGATGCCGTGGACGGTAATACTAGAAGTGTGCTATACAGTTTTTGTGGCGACATTCTTTACCTACTTGCTGGTGCCTGTAGGGCAGAAAAGGCTTAGGCCTACGGTCGTGAGTATGTACAACTACGTTCAACCGGTAGTGTCGACAACCGTTACCCTGATATGGGGCATGACAACATTTGGACTTGTCAAAGGTGTTGCTATAGGCATGGTGTTTGCAGGTGTGTATATTGTAACGCAGAGCAAAAGTAGGCAGCAGATGGAGATGGAAAACAACAACAAATGATAGCAATATGAAAAAGAGGTGCATCATAATTATTGGCGTATTACTGATGCTATTGGCAGAAATAGCAGTGACGGCCCAGACAACATCGGAAAGAGATTCTATAAACTATTATTTAGCTCAGGAACATTATAGCGATGGGAAAATAGCCTTGTGTGTCGATGAATGTAAGTCTATAATAAAATTAGGTACATACTATGCCACTGATGCTAAAGTCCTATTGGCATTGTGTAGGGAAAGACAAGGGTTTGAAAGGGCTGCTATACGACTATATAAACAGTTGATAAGAAAGGATAAGAGTGCAATGGGGGCATACTGCTATGCGTCAAATCTATATAGAAGGGGATATCTCAACAAGGCAATGCAGACGGCGCAGACTGCAATAAAGTATGACAAGAACCTGCCAGAAGCTCATCTGTTGCTCGGGTCTGTCATGGCGAGCAAGTGTGACAGATTCAAGGCAATGATGCCATTGTATTATTTCATGCTGATCAATGATGATGCGGAAAAACAGAAGTTGGCGTACGATCAGGTTATATCGCTATGGAGACGTAGTTCGCAGACAATGCAGCTGTTGAAAACTGATGTCGTGGCTGACCCGTTTAATGACAAGGTAAATAGGTATATAAATGGATTAGCGTCTAACGACTCTATCGCAAAAGTAGAAGGTAGGGAGCAGATAGAAATGTTGAAGGATAAGACAGATGCACTATTGCGCTATTTGCTTGAGAATTCTGAGGATAATTTGGACTTTTGGCAAGTGTATTATACCGACTTTATGGTTAAGTTGGTGCCACGCAATTTTGTGAAGCCGTTTGTTTATTTTATATCAGACAAGACGCATCATGCCCAAGTGCTGGAGTGGATATCGGGTGAAGAAGGTGACTTATTTAATGAATTTAGACTATGGATGGAAGCCCAGTGAAAATAGGTTCTATAAAGGCTAGATAATTGGGGATATAGACGTTATTTTTTGATGGTTTGCGATACAACATATACTTAAAAAGTGTATATTTGCAAAAAACAAAATCATAGAAAGTTATGGCAAAGATTTTAACAAAGCACTTTCAGTATTCTGGAACAGATGATTTCGATACAGCACTAGATACTCAGATAAATGATTTTTTGAGCCAAGAGAAGATTGCTCCAGAGAACTTGATAAGCATAAAGTATGAGGGCCATTCTGCACTTGGTGTGAATACCTATTCGGCTCTTGTGATATATCAGAAGTAATAGATACTAGTTGTTATATTAGTCCCCTCTGGCGGTCTTGCTGGAGGGGATTTTTTATTATGAGAATAGCGTTCAGGAAATATTGGTCAGATCCCTGTGGTGGAGGTTTTGGTAGGTGTGTTTCTGATGGGGGTCAAATTGTTATTATAACGTGGAGGATTAACCTTTTATAACAAATGAGTGTACAATGCAAACGATTGTTTATTTTCTTTGCATCGGAAAAACAATTAAAACTCATAACAAAAGGTATGGTTAGAATATTAAAAAATTTATGTGCTGTATGTTTGGCGTTGCTAGGAACTGTGACGTCGGCGATGGCAGACGACGTTACTGCGACATGGGATTTTAAGACCATGGTGAAGGATGCTGTGAAAATTGAGGGTACGACAGGTTCCGTAGATTCGGATATTGAGGGGATCTCCCTCACAGTCGATGCAACATCAGGCAAACTTGCTACACGTGGTTCTGATGCTCAGTTTAGCACAGGTGCAAAGATTAAAGTTCCTGTTAAATCGACTAGCGACGTGGTGACTGTTGTTAGTTACCCTAATTATCACTATTATACTATAGGTGGAAAAGATGCTGCAGCTGATTCAGAAGAACATAAGGCAACTTCGTCAGAGGTGAATGCGGGCTATGTAGAAATTGTTGCCACGAATACTGCTTACCTTTATACAATAACTGTTTTACAGAAAGAAACTACAGGTGAGGCTGCAAGTTATGACAACGTTGCCACTACAATAGTTTGGGCACTTGGCGACGAGGCTACACCAAAAATTACTGGTGCCGTTGATGCTGTTAGTTCAAAGATAAAAGTGGGTTCTAGCCTAGAGCCTTCGAAAATGGCTGCTTGTACTGCTAATTCGAACGAAATGACAATGTTCAATCCGACAGTAAGCAAGGCCGGCAACGTTTCTGACGTTGTGATTGAGTATATCGTTAAGATGCCAAAGGGTGTTACATTCAAGCCTACAAGCATATCGTATGATGCAGTAAAGAAAGGTACATCTAGTGCATCTCACTCATGGAGCTATACTGTTGATGGTGTAGAAAGTAGCGTTACAAATGTAGTAGCAGATGATGTCCGTCGTGACAACAGTACGACACCAGATCTTACCCATTCGGCAGAGATTGACAATGCTAATGCCGGCAAGACTGTTACATTGCGCATATATGCATCTGGTCATGATGCGTCAAAAGCCCTTGCGCTTGGTAATGTAACAATCAATGGTATTGTTAATGGCACAGAGGAGCCTCGTGCATTCACAGACTTCAAGCTCGATTTCCGCACAAATCCATATACAGTAGTCGCTCCTGCTGAATTGCCTACAGGTGTGGTTTTGGAGAACCTTAGCTATAATGGTAATCAGTATGGTTTGGGGAGTGCTAAAGTGACGGTGCCTGTTGATGGTCCTGTTAGATTTACTATTGGTTCTTGTCAATATGGTTCCCATACTGTTACGGTAAAGAACGGTGATGTGGTGATTTCTACGATTGACAATAATAATGGTTGTGAAAATGGCGTCAGTGATATTGCCAAGGCCACATACAATAACTATGTTGTTTGGACATATAATGTAGAGGAGGCTGCAACGCTTACTTTTGAATTGAATGGCTTTTTACCATTCTTGTTCGCAGAGGCATGTGATTATATTGAGCAGGTTGATGTGACTTATTATGATGTTGATGGAACTAAGATTGGTACCAAAACTATTGATGGCGGTTCAGCGTTGGTGTATGCTTATGGTGCGGAGGATGTGAAAGTCCCTGCTGGTAAGGCATTCCGTGGATGGTTCGCATCAACCGCTACAAACGCTTTGAAGGTGGCTGAAGGTAAAGCTATCGAGGCTGACTTAAAGCTCTATGCAAGAGCAACCGACATTGAGACGGTAGCAGTGGGTACTGTACAGGAATATGATCTCACAAAGAACTATTTCTACATTGAGGATCATGAGAATATAAGTGCGGTGAATGGTAAGTATCATGATAATCAGCATGGCTTTGATTTTGCTGCAGGTGGTAGTCTCAGCGTGAAGGTCGCTGGCAAGGCACAGGTTGTCGCTTCATTATGTAAGTACACTAAGACTGACTGCAAGGTGACCGTGACTGATGAAAATGCTAAAGTGGTCGCTGAATTCGATGGTTATAATGAGGCTGATGGAGCTGCGTATGCATTCAACTACTTGGGTGATGCTACTACGCTTACATTCACATTCAGTAATGTGTCTTATCTTCACAATTTGAAGGTCTACAACGTTGAAAACTTTGTTGAGAAGGATGCTGCAACAGGCATGTATATAATTCCTGCTGGTGATGCTTCAAGCCTCTTGCTGGCACTCAATAATGCTAATTCAGAAGGTGGTACAATCTTCCTTCCAAATGGCTTATACGACCTTGGCGCTACTGCTTTGACTGCAGTTTCAAGCAATGTGTCTATCATTGGTGAGTCGATGGAGGGTGTGGTTATCAAGAATCGTCCAGTAAAGGAAGGAATTGCTATCACAGCAACTCTTCTTCTCACAGGTTCTAACATCTATATCCAGGATGTTACTCTTGATTGTATTGCTCCATACGGCACAGGCGATGATACTAAGTCTGCTGAACGTGGCGTTGTTATTCAGGATAAGGGTACAAACAATATCCTTAAGAATGTGTACCTCAAGGGACTTCAGGATACATACTACTCAAACGGTGCTGAAGGTATGAAGGGTTACTTTGAAAACTGCAAGATAGAGGGTACAGTTGACTTTATCTGCGGTAGTGGTACTGTCTTCTTCGAGCAGTGCTTGCTTTATGTGGCAGATAGAACAAAGTCAAATTCTGCCAATGTGATTACAGCTCCTAATGGATATCAGTCAGAGAAGGGATATGTATTCAACGGTTGTAAGATTGATGCTACGGCCAACCAGACGGGCATCTATAACTTCGGACGTCCATGGAACAAGTATTCAACTGCGGCATTTATCAATACCACAATGTTGAAGGCTGGTTCATCAGATGGCTGGACAAGCATGAACAAGGTTGATGGAATCAGATTCCATGAGTTTGGTACAGTTGACGCCAACGGTGACGCAGTAACAGGTCACAACCTCAGTAAATGTGAGACAACAGGCACTAAGGAAGAACTTTATCTTTCTTCTGCTGATGGATATGACGTAGTAAGTATCCTTGGTGACTGGGCTGCAACAGCTAAGGCCGCAACAGTTCAGGCCATTGCTGACCCTCAGGCTATTGACGCTGATGCGCTTTACCTTGTTGAGGATAAGGATGGCAACTTTGTAACTATTGTCAAGGGCGAAGACTTCGATGCGGATGCAAATGCTGAAAACACTATTCGCAAGGCAAATGCTCGTGGTGGATTCGGTGAGGCAGTTGCTGTAACCAATGGTACAGGCACAGCCGTTGAGGCTGAAAATGCCGACAAAGAGATTGTAGCCATAGAGTACTACTCACTTTCGGGCCAGAAGATGGCTTCTCCAGCCAGAGGGGTCAACATGGTTGTGAAGGTGTATGGTGACGGCACTAAGAGTGCTCAGAAGGTAGTAGTGAAGTAAGGGCTAGTAATCAATCTTTAATGTGAAACTAAATTTGTAGAAACATAGGTATTGGAATTTATTCATAACGTTTGATGTGCGAGGTTGCGCCGTGATGGTTTGCAGCCTCATTTTTTGTTTATGTCGTATGAACACCATATCTTTGCGTTGTTATTTAGAAAATCAAAAAAGATAAAATATGAACAAGCAGCAACTCGTCGAGCAGATAAAGCAGAAAAAGTCATTTCTCTGCGTTGGTCTCGACACAGACATCAAGAAGATACCAGAGCACCTTCTTTCGGATGAGGACCCTATATTTGCATTCAATAAGCAGATAGTAGATGCAACAGCTCCATATTGCGTGGCTTATAAGCCTAATTTGGCTTTCTACGAGTCGATGGGTGTAAAGGGATGGATTTCGTTTGAGAAGACGATAAAATATCTTAATGAGAATTATCCTAATCATTTCATCATCGCAGATGCTAAGCGCGGTGACATTGGAAATACATCTGCTATGTATGCCCGTACATTCTTTGAGGAAATGAAGATAGATTCTGTGACTGTAGCTCCATATATGGGCGAAGATTCGGTCAGTCCGTTCCTTACATACGAAGGTAAATGGGTTATACTTTTGGCTTTGACATCGAATAAGGGTTCGCATGACTTCCAGCTTACGACTGATCCACAGGGAGAACGCCTTTTTGAGAAGGTTCTTAGAGTTAGTCAGCAATGGGGTAATGATCAGAATATGATGTATGTTGTTGGCGCTACACAGGGTAGGATGTTTGAGGATATTCGTAAGGTTGTTCCACAGCATTTCCTCCTTGTACCTGGCATTGGCGCTCAGGGCGGTTCACTTGAAGAGGTGTGTACATACGGCATGACTAAGGATTGTGGTCTTATTGTGAACTCAAGTCGTGCTATAATCTATGCAGATAAGACAGAAAAGTTTGCAGAGGTTGCGGCACAGGAAGCCAAGAAAGTTCAGGAGCAGATGGCTGCAGAACTTAAGAAGCATGGTGTAATTTAATAAGGACAGAATATAATAAAACTAAAGCCGCATCCTTTGAAGGGTGCGGCTTTAATGTTTTTCTCTGTTGCCGTCAGGAAACTATGTTTCCCTATTTCTTGGTGCGAAAACTATTTTGTAAGTGCAGAAATGACTTCGCCACGAGTGTCGGTTACGTTGTTCCACTTGTAGGTTGTTCCTGTAATCAAGTGGCCATCCTTGTCAAATACAAGGTCACAGAGATTTTCATTCTGGTTGAGGTCGATGTTGAACTCAGCCATGTTTACATTATCGCTACCGTTGAGTGAATTGAAAACCAATGCACCGACGATCAGTGTCAAAGCAATAGCGATTGTGATGTTCAAACTTTTCATTCTTGTTAGTATTTGTATTCATCCTCAATGAAGTCGTGGGCTGAATTGTCAATTTTGCCTTGTGACTTCATTTTCTATAACGTAATTGTTGTTGAAAGGTTACAGATAACCTGTAAAAAAGTTGTTAAAAAATATTTAATCCCAGCATTCGATGTCTAGAGCCTCGTCTTCAGGAAGAGTTTTTTTGTTGAAAACAGGATCTGTGTTGTTCCGTCGTTGGGTTTTGTAATCTTTTAATAGATTGAAAACTTTGTTGCTTAAAAGTGTGATAGCTATGATGTTACATATAGTCATGAAGCCCATGCAGATGTCAACTAGGCTCCATGCGGTTTGAAGTGTCATGAAGGCACTAGCAAGAACTATGGCTCCTGTTGCTAGGCGGAAAAATGTGACAACCCATTTCTTGTTAGTTATGAACAGGATGTTAGTTTCTCCGTAGAAATAGTTTGAAATGATTGTACTATATGCAAAAAGGAAGATTGCTGCAGTAAGAAAATATCGTCCTGCAGGTCCTATTGTCGTCTCCATAGATTGTGCTGTGAGGAGGATTCCGTCGTAGTTCCCATTATAGTCGCCTGCGATTAGAATGATAAATGCGGTGCAGGTGCAGATGATTAGTGTGTCGGTGAATACGCCCAAGGCTTGGAGTAGACCTTGCTTGACTGGATGCGAGATGTCGGCAATGGCTGCTGCGTTAGGAGCTGAACCTTCTCCAGCTTCGTTGCTGAATAGCCCTCGCTTGACTCCTTGGACGATAGCAGCCCCGACCATGCCTCCGGCGGCCTGCTCAAGACCGAATGCCGAACTGATGATAAGCCGAATGATCTCTGGAATTACATTGATGTTTGCCAATACGATGAAGACTGAGAGGAGGATGTAGCCGGAAGCCATTATAGGGACGACTATGGCCGAGAATCGTGAAATGCGTTGGATTCCGCCGAAAATGATAGCAAGAGTGGCTACAGCAAGCGCTATGCCCACAAAAACTCGGTTGATTGAGAATGCGTCAGATAGTGCGTCGCAAAGGGTGTTGCTTTGTACAAGTTGGTTGGCAATACCAAATGTTAGAGTTATGAGCACGGCGAAAAGAATGCCCATCCAGCGCTGATGGAGTCCGTGTTGCATGTAATAGGCTGGTCCGCCATAGAAGGCATCTTGGCCACGTTGCTTATACAATTGTGCAAGTGTGGCTTCGACAAAGGCGGTGGCTGAGCCTAATATGGCCATGATCCACATCCAGAAGACGGCACCTGGACCACCTATGAAGATGGCTGAGGCTACTCCAGCTAGGTTGCCTGTGCCGACACGACTCGAGAGTGATACGGCGAAGGCGTGGAACGAACTGATGGTTTTTGAACCGTCTGCTTTGTGGGTGGATGAAGTGGAGTGCCTCAAGAGATGCATCATTTCTCGAAGCATGGAGAACTGTGCTCCACGAATGCGAATTGTGAAATAGATGGCACATGCGACAAGCATGGTGATTACGATATAGCTCCAAAGAAAGTCGTTTGCGGAGTTGATGATCTCCATTGCCTTGTCTGCTAAAAGTGAGAAACTGTCGGATGAGTCGTGTGTTGTTGTCATTCTTATATTAAGGACGTGTTATATGGTGCGAGTTTAGTGAAAAAACTTTATTTTTGCAACCACAAAAAGCAAAAAGAGGGTATATTTGCGTTGAAAAAATATAGAGACATGACATACGAAGAAGCCATTAATAAGCTATATGAGCAGTTTCCTGCATTTTCGAAAGTGGGCGCTTCGGCAATGAAGGCCGGTCTTGACAATAGTATAGAACTCGACAAGTGGCTAGACTATCCGCACAAGTCGTTCAAGAGCATACATGTGGCAGGTACCAATGGCAAGGGTTCGACAAGCCATACTTTGTGTTCGATATTGATGTCGGCTGGTTATAAGGTCGGACTCTACACGTCGCCACATCTTGTGGACTTTAGAGAGAGAATACGTGTTGATGGCAAAATGATAGAGAAGGATGAGGTTGTCGCTTTTGTTGAGAGGGCTGAAAGAGAGATGCCTAAGGTCGATCCGTCTTTTTTTGAGATAACGATGATGATGGCCTTCGACTATTTCCGTAAGTGTAAGGTGGATGTTGCCGTGATAGAGGTCGGATTAGGTGGAAGGCTCGATAGTACGAATATCATAACTCCCGATTTGTCTGTTATAACTAATATAGGTCTCGAGCATACTCAGTTGCTTGGTTCGACGTTGGGTGCTATCGCGGGCGAGAAGGCTGGCATAATGAAGCCTGGCGTTCCAGTTGTGATTGGAGAGCGCCATCCGGAAACTGATTGCGTTTTTATGTCAAAGGCATTGGAGGCTGGTTCGCCGATAATATTTGCTCAGGATATGTGGCATGTTGACTGGGCTGAGGATGATATTGATATGTTGGCGCTTAAGATGAGCAATTGTTGTGGTGGCAGGGATGCTGTTCATTATGCGTTGACAGGCTTGTGTCAGCAGAAAAATGTTGTGACTGTGATGGCTGCCGTAGATGTGTTGCGCAAGGTTGGGTATGAGATAACTGGTGATGCTTTGCGTAGTGGGTTGCGTAAGGTTGTTAGCCAAACTGGCCTGGTCGGCAGATGGCAGAAGATATCATCGAAACCTGATATGATAATTGATACTGGTCATAATGCTCATGGTGTGAGACTGGTTGCTCAACAGTTGCTTAAGGCTTGCTCAGAATATGGTCGTGTTCATATTGTGTGGGGCATGGCCAATGACAAGCATCCAGAGGATGTGGTGCCAATGCTGCCCAAGCTGGCTAAATATTATTTTTGTAGTCCCGGTGTGGAACGCGCATTCCCTGTGTCTGAGTTGAAAAAGATAGGCGAAAAATGTGGATTTGAGTGCGAAAGCTATGAGAGTGTGCGTGAAGCGTTGTCTGCTGCGAAAAAAAATGCTGTGGCTAATGATTTGATATTCATAGGTGGTAGCAACTTTGTGATTGCAGAGATATTATAAAATTTTCGAGAAATATTTGGTAGATTGAAAAATATGGCCTAATTTTGCATCGTCTTAAAAAAGGACACCATAGCGATAAGCTACGGGCGTTTAGCTCAGCTGGTTCAGAGCATCTGCCTTACAAGCAGAGGGTCGGGGGTTCGAATCCCTCAACGCCCACGATAATTATCCGAATTGCTTCCGATGGCAGTTCGGTTTTTTCTTTTTTATAAATATTCCTAAAAATCTGTCTCTTTCTCTATTTAACGTGCTTTTTTTGTATCTTTGTAGTCATTATTTTGCGCAATTGTAAAAGCGTTGAATTTACAGACAATGAAAGAAGAAAAGAACATAGAGCAGATAGGTGGTGAAGAGTATAAATATGGCTTCACCTCGGATATAGAGACAGAGGTGATACCGAAGGGTATATCAGAGGATGTTGTCCGTCTTATATCTGCCAAGAAGGAAGAGCCAGAATTTATGCTCGACTTTCGTCTCAAGGCATATCGTCATTGGCTTAAACTCTATGAGGAGAAGGGTGTGCCTACGTGGGCTCATCTCGAAATACCTGAGATTGACTTCCAGGATATAATATATTATGCGGCTCCAAAGAAGAAGGAACAGTTGAAGAGTCTCGACGAGGTTGACCCTGCAATACGCGAGACGTTCGACAAGCTTGGTATATCGCTTGACGAGCAGAAGAAGCTGTCGAATGTGGCTGTCGATGCTGTGCTCGACTCTTCGTCTGTCAAGACGACGTTCCATGCCGAACTGGCTAAAAAGGGTATTATATTCTGCTCGATTAGCGAGGCGATTAAGAATCATCCTGATCTTGTCAAGCAATATTTGGGTAGTGTGGTTCCTCATACCGACAATTTCTATGCAGCGCTCAATGCGGCTGTGTTTTCTGACGGATCGTTCGTTTATATACCCAAGGGAGTCCGTTGCCCAATGGAGCTGTCGACCTATTTCCGTATCAATGCCATGAATACTGGTCAGTTTGAGAGAACTCTTATTGTCGCTGATGATGATAGCTATGTGAGCTATCTTGAGGGCTGTACGGCTCCTCAGCGCGACGAGAACCAGTTGCATGCGGCAATAGTCGAGATTGTTGTTATGAACAATGCCGAGGTCAAGTATTCTACTGTCCAGAACTGGTATCCTGGCGACAAGGATGGCAAGGGCGGAATCTACAACTTCGTTACCAAGAGAGCAATATGCAAGGGTGATAATTCAAAGATATCATGGACACAGGTTGAAACCGGTTCGGCTATTACATGGAAATATCCGTCGTGTATCCTGAAGGGTGACAATTCTGTAGGCGAGTTCTATTCAGTTGCAGTTACCAACAACCATCAGCAGGCCGATACGGGTACGAAGATGATTCATCTGGGCAAGAATACTAAAAGCACGATAATATCGAAGGGTATATCTGCTGGTTATAGCCAGAATTCGTACCGTGGTCTTGTCAGGGTTGCGAAGGATGCTGATGGAGCAAGAAATTATTCACAATGTGACTCGTTGCTTATGGGTGATAAGTGTGGTGCTCACACTTTCCCGTATGCCGACATAAATAATCCGACTGCTCAGGTGGAGCATGAAGCGACTACCTCAAAGATAAGCGAGGATCAGATTTTCTATTGCAATCAGCGAGGCATTAAGACCGAAGATGCCATAGGTCTTATTGTCAATGGCTATGCTAAGGATGTGCTGTCCAAGCTTCCTCTTGAGTTTGCCGTGGAGGCGCAGAAGCTTTTGCAGATATCGCTCGAAAATAGTGTCGGATAAACTTTATATGGATTGAGCCCACGAGGCTGTTAATTCTTAATTCTTAATTCTTAATTATAAAGATGTTAAAGATAGAGAACCTTCATGCCACAGTAGATGGCAAAGAGATATTGAGAGGCATCAACCTTGAGATAAACGAGGGTGAGGTGCATGCCATAATGGGTCCTAATGGCTCGGGAAAGAGTACGCTTTCGGCTGTGTTGGCTGGTAATCCTGCTTATACGGTAACTGAGGGCAAGGTGACGTTCAATGGCAAGGATCTTCTTGCTATGTCGCCAGAGGATAGAGCCAATGAAGGACTGTTCCTTTCGTTCCAGTATCCTGTCGAGATTCCTGGTGTGAGCATGACCAACTTTATGAAGGCTGCCATCAATGGCAAACGCAAGTATCAGGGACTTGAGCCTCTCTCTGCATCTGAGTTCCTCAAGTTGCAGCGCGAGAAGAAGAAGTTCGTTGAGATCAACAACGACCTTACTAACCGTTCTGTTAATGAGGGCTTTTCTGGTGGTGAGAAGAAGAAGAACGAGATTTTCCAGATGGCTATGCTCGAGCCTACGTTGAGAATATTGGACGAGACTGACTCCGGACTCGATATTGATGCCCTACGTATTGTTGCCACTGGTGTGACAAAACTCAAGAACGAGAAGAACGCAACTGTTGTTATTACTCACTATCAGCGTCTTCTCGACTATATCGTGCCTGATTTTGTACATATTCTTTATCATGGCCGCATTGTCATGACAGACACCAAGGAGCTTGTGCAGAAGCTTGAGAAGGACGGATATGACTGGATTAAGGAGCAGTTCCCTGATTAATTTGGTATAGACTATGCAGATAACTGATTACATAGACAACCTTCCGACGCGTAAGGACGAAGACTATCTCTATACTGATGCTCGTGCTGCCATGGCTGAAATAGACACGGTGGTCAATGCGTCGATAGATGCTACTGGAATAGGCGGATCGGTAGTTGGAAGTGTCGACGAGATGAGTGAACAGGATGCTATTGATAGCACTATTGCTCAGGATCTGGTCAACCTTAATTGTGCTGCCGTAGATGATATTCTGCGTATCGAGTTCAATGACGAGAATCCTACTCCTGTCGAGATTATGCTCAGCAGCGAAGGAGGAAAGAAGGTTCTGGCACAAAGCAGAATAGATGTTGTCGCTACTGATGGTTCAAAGAGTCAGATGGTGGTTAGGACTAATGGCCTGGCATCTGCGGCTAACTGTGTGCTTAAGATTGACGTTAAAAGCAATGCGTCGCTTGATGTGGTCTTTGTGCAGACTGAAAGAATCGATGCTCCAGTCTTTGTGTCGACGTCGGCAACTGTCGAAGAAGGCGCTTGCCTGAGCGTGTCAACGGTCAATGTCAATCCTGGATTTGTCAGGAACAATATACAGGTCGACCTCGTTGGCGAACATTCGCAGGTCTCTCTCAATGGTGTGTATGAGGCTGATAGCGGACATGTCGACAATGCAACGCTTGTCAATCATCTTGTGCCTAATTGCACTTCCGAAGAACTCTATAAGGGCATACTTGACGGTGATGCCAAGGGCGCTTTCTCGGGCCGTATCGTGGTAGCTCCAGGTGCTCAGAAGACGTCGGCTCAGCAGACCAATAGAAATATGCTCCTTTCGACTGAGGCTCATGCCTATGCTAAGCCTCAACTCGAGATTTATGCTGATGACGTGAAGTGCTCGCATGGCGCTACTTCTGGCCAGATAGACCAGGCGCAGCTGTTCTATATGCAGCAGCGAGGCATTGACAAAAAAACGGCAATGAAGTTGCTGACGGCAGCTTTTGCTCTCGAGGTGGTGAACAAGATACCTGTCGAGAGTGTTCGCAATGAATTAACGATAGAAGAGTAAGAAATGAACCATTGGGGTGTTAAGACTTTGTTTTCAGCATTGCTCGGTTTGGCTGCAATGTTGTTTTGGGTGATTCTACATCCTGAATGGTTGTCGTTCCATGAACAATACCAGATGTTCATGTTTACTGGCGACTATGTGGCTGAACGCCTTGTGGTCGCTGGTGGATTGGCCGATTATTTGGCCGAATTTTGTGTGCAGTTCTTTTTTTATAAGTGGGCTGGCGGATTGGTGATGGCGTTGTTGCTTGTCGCCATTCAGCTATGTGTCTGGCTGATTGCACGACGAATAGGCGCCAATGAGAATCACTATCCGTTGAGTCTAATTCCTTCGTTGCTTATTGTTGCGTATTTGGGCGACCATAATGCGATGCCTACTTTTGTCATGACGATTTTGATGGCATTGGCTCTAGCTCTGGGCTACACTAGGATTGTCAGATACAGGTGCTATTGTCAGATCGCGTTGATTCCTTTGGCCTATTGGACAACGGGCTATGGCATGTTTGTTTATTTGGGGCTGACTGCCATATATGATATGCTGACTGCCGATGACAAGAGGCGGACGTCTCTCTTCCTGCTTGTTTATTTCGCATTAGCTGCCTTGACTCTCGTCGTATCGACTTACACGTTTATGCTGCGCTATACGATGCATGACATCCTTCTTGGCGTAAACACTTATAGGCAGCGTTTGGTGACTCCTGGCTTGCAGCATGCCATTGCAGCTTTGGTTGTGTTTATGCCTTTGGCGATGATGCTGGTCAGTAGACTGCGAGCAAGATGGTTGCTGGTTGTTGAGTCGGTTGCTGCGGTTGTCATGGGCTATTGGGCAACGACACAATATCCCAAGCGTATTTATGATTTGTTTAAATACGATTATTTCGTAAGAAACGAAAGGTGGAATGCTGTAATAAACTATGCCCGACGCGAGGGTGTGAATGATGCCATGGCGTGTACTGCTGTCAATCTGGCTCTCGGCATGAAAGGTCAGCTGCTCGACAATATGGGTGAGTTCAACCAGTGTGGACAACAAGGTCTCCTGACGAGGTTCGACCGCAATATGGTGTCGTGTACTATTACTGCTGAGGCCTGCTATCATCTCGGTCTGATTAATTCGGCTATGCGTTACAACTACGATTTGCAGGAGTCTGTCGACAACCGCAGAAAGAGCTGCCGTTTTTCCATGAGGATCGCTGAAGGCTATCTTGTAAATGGCAGATATGATGCCTCGATGAAATATCTCAAGAGACTCAGCCATACGTTGTTTTATTCGTCATGGGCAAAGGATGCTATGACCTATCTGTATGATGAGGCCAAGATAAATGCTCATCCTGTTTGGGGCAAGTTGCGCCGTTATCAGTTCGAAGAAGATGAATTGTATAGCGTGAGTGACCTGGATAGATTGTTGTGCCGATTGTTTGAACATTGTCCGGAGAATAGCATGGCTCTTGATTATGGATTGGCATGTACGTTGTTAAATAATGACCTCAAGCACTTTGAAGAGTTCTATCCGTTGTCAAAGTTGCGTAAGTCTCCATATAATTTTAATGGTATAGAATAAAAGCTGCCTCGAAGATGACTAAGTTGATAAAGATATTGCCGGTTTTGCTGTCTCTGCTGTTGGCTGCTTGCGCTGAGCGTCCGTCGGATGTCTGCGTTGTCGACACTATGCCTCCTATGTATCCCGACTATGTTGGTGTGACAATACCTGCCGGAATCGCTCCTTTGAATTTTAATGTCGACAAGGCTGAAAAGGTTTGGGTCGAGGTTAAGGGTAGCAAAGATGGTTCGTTGACCGCAAGTGGCGAGTGGGCTGATTTTGACATCGATGATTGGCACGACTTGACTCTCATGAATAAAGGTGGGCAGTTGTCTTTCGATGTGTCGGCCAAGGTCGATGGTAAATGGTGCAGATACAACTCTTTCACAATTGATGTGAGCGATGATCCTCTTGATGATTATGGTCTTACTTTCAGAAAGATTGCTCCGGGCTATGAGGTATTTAGTGATATCGGAATTTTCCAGCGCGACATACATTCTTTTGATGAGGAACCAATTGTCGACAGCCGCTCGATACCTGGCGAATGCATGAATTGCCATGTGGCCAATCGTACCGATCCACGACAGATGCAGCTCCATATTAGAGGTCTGTATAGTGCAACAATGGTTCAGATTGATGGTGAGAGACGACTGCTCCAAACTGCAACCGACTCGACTATCGCCAATTGTATGTATCCCTATTGGCACCCGTCTGGCAACTATGTGGCTTATTCCCTGAATCTTATCCACCAGTGTTTCAACGAGAGCAATAGTCACTTTATCGAGGTGTTCGACAAGGCGTCTGATGCTCTTGTCCTCGACGTCCGAAGCAATCAACTCATTTTGTCGCCTTTGCTCCAGACTGACGATTTTGAGACTTATCCTGCATTTTCTGCCGATGGCACTAAGATTTATTATTGCACTTCTAAGAAGTATAAGGTTCCTGAAGAGTGCGATAAGATACAATATGACCTCTGTTGTGTCGATTTTGATGCCGAGTCGGGTCAGATCGGAACTAAGGTCGATACGCTCATAAAGGCTTCGGCAATAGGGAAGTGCATCACTCATCCACGTCCTTCCTACGATGGTAAGTGGCTGATGTATAGCTATGCCGATTGTAGTGTTTTCCCTCTCAATCATAAGGAGGCCGATCTGTGGATTATGAATCTGGCTACTGGCGAGAAACGACCTATGGATGGCGCCAATTCTGACGATGCCGAGAGCTTCCACAACTGGTCTTCCAATTCTCGCTGGATTGTCTTCAGTAGCCGACGACTCGATGGTGTTACCAACCGTCTGTTCATTTCTCATGTCGATGAGAATGGCAATACTTCAAAGGCGTTCTTGTTGCCTCAGCGCAATCCTCGCGTTTACTACGAAGATATGACAAGGGCATATAATACGCCAGATTTTACTTTGACCAAGGTCGACCTCGATATACGTGCTTTCATGAACGAGATCTATTCTGGTGAAAGAATACAGGTGACGATAAAGAAATAGCATTACCAAACTGATATCAAATTTTGAGATGATTATGGATATAGCAAACATACGCGCACAATTCCCGATCCTTTCGGAAACTATATATGGTAAGCCTCTTGTCTATCTTGACAATGGCGCGACAACCGAGAAGCCTCAGTGTGTACTCGACGTTGTCAACGATATATATATGCACAAGAATGCCAATATCCACCGTGGCGTCCACCATCTGAGCAATGTCTGCACCGACCTTTTCGAGCAGGCTCGCAAGAAGGTGGCTAAGCATATAAATGCTCTTAGCGACGCTGAGATTATTTTCACTCGTGGCACAACCGAGGCTATTAATCTTCTCGCTTTTTCGTTTGGTGAAACATACTGTCGCGAGGGCGACGAGATCGTCATAACAACGATGGAACACCATGCCAATATCGTTCCTTGGCAGATGCTATGCGAACGCAAGCGTATGAAGCTGCGTGTGGCACCTATATTCGACAACGGCGAACTCGATGTCGACGGCATGTATGAGCTGATGAACGAGCGGACACGACTCGTTTGTGTGGCCCATGTCTCGAATGTGATGGGAACGGTCAATCCTGTCGAGAAGATTGTCAGCAAGGCTCATTCACTTGGCATTCCTGTTCTTGTCGATGCTGCCCAAAGTATGCCACACAAGGCTATCGATGTCCAGAAGATTGATTGTGATTTCCTCGCTTTCTCTGGACATAAGATGTATGCTCCTAACGGTAGCGGAGCTCTCTATGGTAAGGCTAAGTGGCTCAACGAAATGGTGCCATATCATGGAGGCGGCGAGATGATTGAGAAGGTTACTTTCGAGAAGACTACATACAATCAGCTCCCTTTCAAGTTCGAGGCTGGTACGCCCGACTATGTCAGCGCCATTGCTCTCGGTCGTGCTGTCGACTTCATGGATGAAATTGGCATGATTAACATCGAGAACCATGAAGCTGAAATAGTCAAGTATACTATCGACCAGCTTAGTGCTATTCCTGGTGTCCGCTTTATTGGCGAGGCTCGTGACCATTCAAGCGCTGTGTCGTTCCTTCTCGGCAATGTACATCCCTATGACACGGGCATGATTCTCGATAAGATGGGCATTGCCGTCAGAACTGGCCACCATTGCGCTCAGCCTCTGATGGATCGTTTCGGCATATCCGGAACTGTCAGGGCTTCGTTTGGTGTCTACACATCTAAGGAGGATATCGATGCCCTTGTCAAGGGTGTCGATCGTGTCAGAATGATGATGATGTAATTTTTACTCTTCTGGCTCTATTCCGTCGTCTTTATATTCCAGAATGTCACCTGGCTGGCATTCGAGAGCCTTGCATATCATCTCGAGGGTCGAGAATCGTATGGCTTTGGCCTTCCCTGTCTTCAGTATGGAAAGGTTCGCTTGCGTGATGCCTATCTTCTCTGCCAGTTCTTGTGATGACATTTTGCGTTTTGCCATCATCACATCTACGTTGACTATTATACTCATAAGCGCATCAATCAAATTGTCAATTCACTTTCTTCCTTCAGGTCCTTACCCATACCGATTATCTGCGAGAGCAGCATGAGGCCGGTCCCAAGCATGAATATCGTGCGTGATTCTACTATTCCGAACACCACTTGGTATCCTCCCAAATGAATCTGACTGCTTGCATAACAATAGATTGAAATCTGAACAGCAAGGCTCACAATGAAATAAATGGTGAGGGTCTTGCCAAGTATCATTATGTCTTTGACTACCTGCGATACAAAGATATTGCCGTTGCGGATGTTTCGTACCGTTCGCAATGCCATGATAAAGACCCAGACTATCCATGCTGTGAGGGCAAGTATGGCAATGATCATCGGTATAAACACCCAGTTGTTTATCGAGTCTGTCGGAAAAATGAGTCTAGCTTTCTTTATTTGCAATTCTCCTCTGGTTGTGCTGTTCGCTACCGCTATCGTATTGTCCATGCACGATGTAGATGTGCATTTTTCCAGGTTGACATCATACGTGAAGGTATATTTTGCTTGCTCGTTGTTGGCAACTATGGTGTTGTCTACAACGTCTGTCGTGTCTGCTTTGTTCGGCACTATCGACATCTTTAGGTCGTCATCACAATGGTAATGCGATCCTCTGTAGTTGATGTGAATTGGAGCAAGGTTGTCATCTGGCGTTATGATGGCGCAGGTGAAAGAGAATAGGATTGAAAAGATGAATAATCCAGCGTAAGTTTTTAATTTCTTATTCATAATATTGAATATTTATTGTTTATCGATAATTATTTATCGCTGCAAAGATAAATCCTATTTTTATATTTCCAAAGAAAAACAGAAATAATTTATCGAAAAACAATAAATACAAACTTTTTGTGCTCTCTCTTGATATTGTCTCAGAAGAAAAGTTTAACTTTGCATACTGAAAGGGCTTCGCGATGGGCGAGGCCGAATAACAACAGAGCATAAGTCATGACTATAAACGAAATACAGGACGAGATTGTTGAGGAATTCAGCGACTATAGCGACTGGATGGACAAATATTCCTATCTTATTGAGATAGGCAACGACATGCCTCCATACCCTGAGGCTGAACGCGTGCAGCAGAATGTTATCGAAGGATGTCAGAGCACCGTCTGGATCTATGCGTCACTCACCGACGACAATAAGATTCATTTCGAAGCAGATGCCGACGCCATCATCGTCAAGGGTATCGTCGGACTTCTTATCCGCGTCCTCTCCGACCAGTCTCCTGCCGATATCCTCAATGCCGATCTCTATTTCATCGACAAGATTGGTCTGAAGGAAAATCTGACACCGACACGTTCCAACGGCTTGCTGTCGATGATTAAGCAGATGCGACTCTATGCCATGGCTTTCAACGCTAAACTCGGTAATTAAGACAGACAACACACATGGAAGAGCAGAACAATACGCCTCAGACCGAGGTGACTCAGCAGAGCCTCGAGGCTCGCATCATCGAAGGTCTCCGACAGATATATGATCCAGAAATACCAGTCAACATCTACGATCTCGGTCTTGTCTACAAGATTGAAATCGACGACGACTTCTCTGTCCATATCGTCATGACGCTCACTACTCCTAACTGCCCCGAGGTGGAGTCTCTCCCCGAGGAGGTGATGAGTATTGTCCAGAATCTTAATGGCGTCAAGAGTGTCGAGGTCAACCTCACTTTCGATCCACCTTGGAGTCAGGATAACCTCAGCGAAGAGGCTCGACTCGAACTCGGTCTGCTTTGATTCATTTCCTCTTTTTTTTCTATATCATTGCCAAATTATTAAAAAATGTTGTACATTTGTTGAGTTTAACAAACGAATAACATATTAATAATTTGCAAATGTCGTATGATTTTAGTAT
>JAKSLF010000038.1 GCA_024401355.1 Bacteroidales bacterium
CACAAAAAAAGACGACTCAGTCATAACTGAATCGTCTCAAAAAGGGTGAAAGAACGGATTCGAACCGTCGACCTCTAGAGCCACAATCTAGCGCTCTAACCAGCTGAGCTACATCCACCATTTCGCGTTTGCGGTTGCAAAGATAGAAAGATTTTTGCTACTTTTGCAAATGTTTCAACAAAAAAAACATTAAAAGTTTCATAACAATTTATACTAATTAGATGAGCGTCATTGCAAATAATATAACCGTTACGGATGAAGAGTTTGATAATAAAGTAGTTATACTCAAGAAGCATCTCAGGTCACGCATGAATGGCAAGACATCAGAGCAGATGCAAAATGGCATGATAGACTATACGCTTAACTACGGCGTATCACTCGAACATGTCAAGGAACTGGCCGACATATTAAAATATTCTGCCGATGACTGTCGAAAGATATGGAGGCTCAATATCCGTGAAGCGATGCTCATTGCTGCTATGACTATGCCAAGTGCCGAAGCCACATGTGATGAAATGCTCGAATGGGCTTCAATAATTCGTACACCTGATATGGCAGAACAGGCATCATTTTTTCTTTTCTGGCGTACAACAGACATTTCTAAATTCATCAGCTGTCTAGTGGCTGCTGAAACGAGTTATTCACTTAGTATCGCTAGTTTTACTGCAGGCAGAGCATTACAGAAGAATATTGCTATCGATGAGGACTCTGTAACCGCTGTCATTGACAGATGCAGGAATAGTGCTAAACTGCGTCCTCATGAAGGACGAGGTATTTCGCTTATGCTGAGACAGGCCGTGCGCAAACAAATAGTTGCACCACAAATTGAAGATCTTGTTTCAGGCTTCAAAAACTCCGATGACGATATTAGAAGACAAATAGCCTTTGAAGTAGAGGCTGAAAAAGAAATGTAAAATGGACTGCAATACGTAGCATTGACGAGTATTGGAGGAGAGAGATGTATAAAATGCATATTTGTGTTATTCGGCGATTGTCTGTATATTTGTGGTGTAAAAATGATGTAAGAAAATGTCGAGACTTTTGAGATTTATATCAATATTGGTGTCACTATTACTGGCAATTGTGCTATTAGTGAGTTATCTGCAGTCGTGGTTTCCGCCTGCAGAGATGAGAAGTCTCGCATTCTTGGGTTTCGTGTTTCCTTATTTGTGGATAACATGTGCCGTGTTTCTTCTGATTTTTATACTTCTTAGATGGATGTCGGCGGCAATGATAATGGGGCTGGCGTTATTGGTAACTGTCTGTGGAATGTCGAACATCATTAATTTTGTACCATCGGCACAAAAAGATGTTGAAAGTGGGAAGGTGTTGAAGATAATGACATATAATGTGCATTATTTTTCGGGCGATGGGAATGGAGTGGAGATTGCAGTAAAGGAGATGGGCGAGATGTTTGACAGTGTGGACATAGTGTGTTTGCAGGAGGCATCGGCCGGAAGTATGCTGAAGAAAGTATCGAAGGGTAAGTCATTGAAGGAGCTATTTGGGTTTGATTATGAGATAAGTGACCACTCCACGAAAAAAATGCCTAAATATGGTGGTATTTCGCAGACGATATTAAGTCGGTATCCGATAGAGATAGATGCTCCACGAGATGATGAGATGGACAGAGTTGTGCTGTCATCGCATGTAGATGTAGCAGGTAAGAGAGTGAGGCTTATAAACTGTCATTTGGAGTCAATAAAACTTTCGCCTAAAGAGATAGAATTTGTCGTGGATAGTGCAATGCATGCTGAGATAGTGAAGGATGCCGGCTCGAATCTACGTAGCACATACAGGAAAATGAAAAACGCCTTTGAGGCTAGGACGGTGCAGACGAAATATTTGATGGAGTTGATTGGTCAGGAGAAGGGTAGCACGATTGTATGTGGGGATTTCAATGACACGCCGATATCATATACGTACCATACCTTGAGGGGAGAGTTGGAGGATAGTTTCTCGAAATCATTTATGATATGGGGCGACACATATAACGGTAAGTTGCCACCGATAAGGATAGACTATATAATGCACACGAGTGACATAGAAACTAAGAGTTACATGATAAATCCAAAGGCATGTAGTGACCACTATGCAGTACGGGCAGAACTAGTAATAAAGTGAGCCATCAGATGACGAATTCGACCTCTTTGAAAGTATAGCGACGGTCGGTGCCATTGGAATCAATGAGGTGGATGTGTCCATCGGGCTCTACATTTGAGATTCGTGCCTCGAATGGTCCGCTGATAGGGTCGGTAAAAGAGTGGTACTGTCCATCGAATCTATAGAGAGAACTAAGATATTCCTTGACAATAGAATCGAACATTTGGTTGTTGACATAGTCGACGGCAAGCATCATGTTGCGACGTATTGTATCGGCAATGTCAGCACATTTGAAATCTGTTGATGTGATATTCTTCATTGATATCGGATTGGGAGCGTCAGAAAGAAAGATTGTCTGGTTGACATTAAGCCCGATGCCAACAATAGAGTCGGCAATGAAAGACCCGCGAAGAGAATTTTCGATAAGGATGCCAGCAATTTTTTTGTCACCGACATAGATGTCGTTTGGCCATTTAATCTGGACGCGAGTTTGTGGAAGAAACGAGTTGATGCTTCTAACGATGGCTGAAGAGACCGCCATGGAGAGGTAATATTGCATGCGGACATCGAGAGAAAGCGGCCTGAGCAGGATGCTCATGAGAAGATTCATGTTGGGCTGGCTTTCCCAGTGGTTGCCCACCTGTCCACGTCCAGCAGACTGGTAGTCGGCTGTAATAACAGAAAAATCGTCGAGTGACTCAGATGTCAAACGGCGGCGAAGTTCACTATTTGTAGAATCTATCTCGGAAAGGTGAAGAATCATATTGCTTGCTATATAGAATAATAAATCCGTATCTGCAACAAAGTTACAAATACGGATTCATATCTAATCGAAAATTTATCGAATCTTGCTTACAAAATTCTTAACTGCTTCTTCACTTACACCATTCTCGGTGCAGTTGTTGACAAAAGCAGTGCCGATAATAGCTCCATCGGCATGTTGGCAAGCGTGGAGATAAGAAGCATTATCCTTGATGCCGAAACCGATGACAGCCTTGTTGCGAAGGTTAAGATTGCGGATGCGATCGAAGTAGGCAGTACGGTAGTCGACTGACGTCTTGATATTGCCAGTGATACCAGCAGATGCAACGGTATAGATGAATCCTTCAGCTTGGGAGTCGATGTGTCGGATGCGTTCATCGGGACTTTGAGGTGCAATGAGTGGGATGAAATGTAGATTGTGGCTGTCGAGCATAGTCTTGTATTTGTCGACATATTCATCCCAAGGAAGGTCAGGAAGGATAAGTCCGTCGACGCCAGCAGCCTCTGCATCAGCAGCGAACTTCTCGATGCCATAGTGCATTACAGGGTTGATATAGCCCATGAGGATAACCGGCATAGTAATCTCCTTACGCATATCTTTGATCTGCTGGAGGAGAGTCTTGATGCACATGCCATTTTTTAGAGCCTGTATGCTTGCGAGCTGTATGACAGGTCCATCGGCAAGAGGGTCGCTGAAAGGCATGCCTATTTCGACAAAATCGACACCTGCTTTTTCGAGTCCGCGAAGGACTGTCATTGTATCATTGAGCTGAGGGTAGCCAGCGGTGAAATATATGGAGAGAAGATTCTTTTTCTTCTCGAACATTTCGTCTATTCTGTTTTTCATAGTAATAGATATTAAGATTATTACATATTACTTGCACAAATGCTTGATATATGTTGACATATCCTTATCGCCACGGCCAGATATTGTGACAATCACATTGTCAGTAGGCTTGAACTTATCCTTGAGCATCGGAAGAGCTGCGAGAGCATGAGCACTTTCGAGAGCTGGGATGATACCCTCTTCGCGAGTGAGAAGTTGAGCTGCCTGAAGAGCATCGTCGTCGGTAGCAGCGAGAACAATTACGCGTCCAATCTCATGGAGGTATGAGTGCCATGGGCCAACGCCAGGATAGTCGAGACCGGCAGAGATAGAATAAGGTTCGGTAATCTGTCCGTCATCGGTCTGCATAAGCATAGTACGTGAGCCGTGTATAATACCCTCGGTGCCGCGAGCCATAGAAGCCGCAGTTTCGCCAGAATCGAGTCCATGTCCTGCTGCCTCAACAGCAACAAGTTTGACACTCTCTTCGTCGACAAAATTGTAGAAAGAACCTGCGGCATTGGAGCCACCGCCGATGCAGGCGATAACATAGTCAGGTAGAGCCTTGCCTGTATGCTCGGTAAATTGCCATTTCATTTCCTCGCTGATGATAGACTGTAAACGGGCCACCATGTCAGGATAAGGATGAGGTCCAACAGCCGAGCCAATGATATAGAAAGTATCCTCAGGATTGGATATCCAGTCGCGTAGAGCCTCATTGGTTGCATCCTTGAGAGTGCGGTTGCCGCTCATGGCAGCCACGACTTCGGCGCCGAGCATACGCATGCGTGCGACATTGGGAGCCTGACGTTCGATGTCGACCTCACCCATATATACGCGGCACTTGAGACCGAGAAGTGCACAGGCAGTAGCAGTCGCCACACCATGCTGACCTGCGCCTGTTTCAGCGATGATACGAGTCTTACCCATCTTGATTGCGATGAGAGCCTGACCTATAGCATTGTTGATCTTGTGTGCACCAGTGTGAGCAAGATCCTCGCGTTTGAGATAGATGTTGGCTCCGAAAATCTTAGATAGTTTTGAGGCGAAGAAAAGAGGCGTAGGACGACCGACATAGTCGACCATAAGGCGCTTGAACTCGCTCTGGAAATCTTCGGAATTGATGATGTCGAGGTAGACAGCCTTGAGATTCTCTACATTAGGGTAGAGCATTTCAGGCACGTATGCACCTCCAAAACGTCCGTAGAGACCTGCTTCGTTGACTTGATATTTAGACATAGTAGTATAAATTACAAAATATGGTTAAGTACTATTGACCGATGCAAAGATATATAGTATTCTTGAATATTGCAACGAACGTTGCAATAAAGTTAGGCTAGGGAGTAAAAATTAAAAATCCGGAGCAGAAAAAGAGTCTGTTCCGGATTTTTAGTGTGACTATAATGAGCCCTTATAAGCGGGCGGATTATATACGGATGTTGCTAAGTTTGATAAGTTGAGGGACGTTGAGCAACTTTATATATCGTCCCTGCAGTTCGATAATCTTATCCTGCTTGAACTCGGAAAGCAGTCGGATGACAGACTCAGTAGCGGTGCCGACCATGTTTGCGAGGTCTTCGCGTGTGAGGGCGATGCGGAGTCGTTTTTCTTCATCGAGGTCGAAAGCATCCATGAGGAGCAGGAGAACCTCGGCGAGTCGTTCGCGAACAGTCTTCTGAGCAAGATCGAGGAGGAACTTGTTGGACTCTGCGAGTTCTTTGCACATGGTGAGCATGAGAGACATTGCGAAATCCTTATTCTCTTTGAAGAGACGATGAATCTCATCTCCTGGTATATAGCAGAGAGATGCTTCTGTCAGAGTTTCGGCAGATGTGCAAGCAGGCTCGTTGGCGATAACAGAACGATATCCGATAGGGTCGCCAGACTTTGCGAAGCGGATAATCTGTTCCTTACCATCATATCCGGTCTTATATATTTTAAGAATACCAGACACGACAAGGTAAATGCCACCTATGTTACAGCCTTCGTGGTAGACTACTGAATTCTTCTTCAGTTTAGTCATGTTTATCTTTTTTTCGATAGTTTCGATATCTGCGTCACTAAGGTCGCAAAGAAGTTCGAATTTCTTAAGGTCGAGGCAAAAGATGTCGTTTTGGTCAAAATATCGTCTCATATAATTACTTAGTTTTTTTATTGTTGTGAGGAATTGATGTTTGAGTTTTGTTGTTATAAATGAGTATTATAGTTCATTTCGGTGACAAATATAAATGATATTTTTTTATTAAGCAACTGCAAAAATATGTATTTGGTAAAGTGCCGTGCGACAAAAATCATGGATAAAGATTGGATATAGAAGAAAGGTTGCCTTTTTGTCGATAAAAATTGTCTATTAAAAGATAAATTCGTTTGTTTATTGTTTGGAAACTATAAAGTGAGAGTCCATTAAAAAAGAGTGACGGGGAAATATTTAACATTATTTAATATAATTATTCAGTATTCCGTCTTTGCCTGCGACTACAATATTGGTATGTCCATCGACTTCTGAAATCGCGAATGGGCTTAGTGCAGGGATAGGAAAGCCGTTGACGATATTGCCGTCGGGATTGAAAAGATAGCCCAAGGATTCGTTTTGGTCCCATACGGCGATGAGGTTGGACGGAGTGACTGCGGCCCAACTGACATCGGATAAATGCAATTGTCGAGCGGAGAGAGTTGATCCGAAATCGTCAGTTAAGATAAAATGATGACTATTGACAAAGACGAATCTGTCAGAATTGGACAATTTAAGCATAAAATGTTGTTGTTTGCCGATGCTATCGACAGGAGTGAACTTGATGTCGGAAGATGCGACATTGATAGAGGCCATCTTGCCATCGGCAGTAGAGGTTATGAAAGCTGCATCGGAGGAGTTAGCTCTGACGAGGAATACGTGGCTGTTAGGGTTTGGAGCGATAGGTTTGAGTGCGATGCGGATGTTGCCGCGTCGGTCGGTGATATAGCAATGGAAATTGTCGGTAGAGATAAGGTAGTCCTTATTGCCAGTTACCCAGTGGTCGATTGAGTTTCGTACGATGCCTTCGGTATGCTTCATTTCCCATCCTTCGACCATGCGGCATTGTTTATCGTAGAGCAGGATGGACTTATCTTCGCATGGCACGAAGAGACGGAACTCGTTGGGGTTACCGTAGTCGATATAAGTGACACTACCAGTAGCCTTAGATGGAAGGTGGATAGGGAACTTCGCGGTATTATTTCCATTGCGGTCAATGAGATGTACGCATTCGGAAGTAGCGAAGAGGTACTGTAGTTTCTTATTATTATAGTAATCTATCTGTCGTATATCGCCAATGATAGGACTATCGACCTTGCGAGACCAGAGAATGAGTCCGGAAGGGTTAATGAGGTAGATCTTGTTTGTAGCGTCTTGTACGATATATTCAGTCTCATGAGTATTATGGTTGATGACGGCAACTGGTTTGCCGACGAGAGTGGAGTCGAGTTTAGTCTGCCAGAGAGTTGGAGGAATATTATTGCCCAGTGGTTCGTAGAGGCAGCACAGAGAAAGATATGGCATATTGCTTAGAGAAGAGAGTTGTACTCCGATACCATAGAAAGAAGAAGAGGCTGGCAAATTGTTGCCGACGAAAGAGCTGAGAGCCTCTCCGCGACAGAAGGCGAAGAACGTCTGTTCGGACGAAAGGTTGCTGCGCAGTTTGCGGAATGTAGCATCATTGGCGTAGGTGCGACTGAGCAGCATTTCGTAGAGTGTATTGCGGAGGACATTAATATCGTCGGCGAGGAGGAGGGTGTTTTCGTAGCGGAGGTAGAACTTGCGAGGAATGTAAGGTAACATCTTCTGCAGGAAGTAGAGGCTGTCGGAAGGAGTGAGAGCCTCGTATACAGGGATAGTTAGAGTAGGGACAGGAGAGAGAGAAGAGACCTCTGCAGGAGTGTCGATGCCTCGTCGTGCTGTTATTATAGTATTGAGAGAAGCCTGAGCCATAGTGCCATTGGTGGCACATATAGCGAGGCAGCAGTGAGTGGAGTCGGTGAGAGAAGGTGAAGTAGAGAAAAGAGTGAAGCAAGACGAGAAAAGGTCGCTGAAAGCATTGGTGACCTCAACGTTGTCGGAGCAGTTATCGTCATCTCTGTTGACCTGTCGGTCGGCGGCAGCATAGCTCATAAAGAGCAGTGCATTGGAAGGTACGACATTGTCGGCAGTAAGTGGTGCTTTAGGTTTGAGCGATGAGATATCTGAAGCGAAAGAATTGCCGTAAGCTGTAAGGAAGCCATTGGCATTGAGAATGTTGTTGTTTATGTCGACATCGAGTTCGGTCCATGCACCTCCGTGAGTTGAGAGTCCATGATTGGAAAGCAGGCCGAAGTGTCCACTATCGAGAGAACCTACATTAATAAAGAGAGAAGCAGGTGAAGTTTTAGATGAAGTGCGTTCGAGAGTGCTGAAGCAGACATCGTCGTGGAGAGATTGGTAGTCATGTCGGGCGATGTTGACCGCAAGTCCTTTGTCGGGAGTAAGAAAAAGGCATCCGTTGAGAGTCGTGAGGAAAATATCAGGTGAAGCATGGAACGAGAGCAGAGTGGCTTCGCCAATACTTGTTTTTTCGGACTGGCAATTAGTCTGGAGTGTAGTTATAATATCGGACTCGTCGGAGTAGTTGACGAGAGGAAAAGACAATAATGGAGAGATTGTGGAATCGGAAGAAGATGGGTAGAGAGCGATGTAAAGAGGTCGTTGTGAAATAGGGAACTCGTTGCTTGAAGGTTCGATAAACGAGAAGAGTCGTTTAGTCTCGTTGATGACAGAAGAGTCGTTTGCGAGTAGTTCGGCTGCGATAGCTCTTACATTGTAGTCGGCGTCGTTAGTTGCGCTGATGAGATGTGGAATAGAATTGACTTTGAGAACAGCGCAAGCGTTGGCTGGTAATTGCCTAGTGGGCTCGTTGGCGGAGTAGAGACTGCTCATCTTTAGCCATATCACGACAGTGACCACGGCGGCGATGAGAAGAGCTGCGCATCCGACATAGAGCCATTTTTTCATAAGCTAACGATGATTATTTCGCGAAAAACCTAATAAGCGAGAAAATGATATAGGCGAGGATAGTCACTGCGATGCCTCCAACCTGGAAGATTAGCAGGGAGAGCAAACCTATGAGAAGGAGAGTGAAACGAAGTTCATTGCCCTTCCATGTAAGGTGTTTGAACTTGAGAGAGAACATAGGTACCTCGCTGACGAGGAGAGCACAGAAGATGAAAATCATCATCATGATCATCCATGGGTGAATCCATGAGAACGAAGCAGGGGAATCTTCGACGCAGAAAAGGAATGAAGCGGTGAAGAGACCTGTGGCAGTAGTAGTGAGACCGAGGAAATTGTCAGCCTGTCGTTCGTCGAGATTGAACTTAGCGAGTCGGAGAGCTCCGAAGACGCCAAGGATGAAAGGCATGAGGACCCAAACACGCTGAATCCAGTTGAGGTAATAGATATTGACATACCAATCGCCTGTCACAAGGTATTTCATATAAGTAGAATACATCGCGGCGGGAGCGATAGCGAAAGAGACAATATCGGCGAGTGAGTCGAGTTCCTTACCTATAGGGCTGCTAACCTTGAGAGTGCGTGCAGCGAAGCCGTCGAAGAAATCGAAAATAGCTCCGCAGACAATAAGAATAGCTGCAGCCTGAAGTAGTCCGCTGACGGCGCATACGGTAGCGAAAATACCGCAGAGCAGATTGAGCGAAGTTATGGAGTTTGGAATATGCCTTTTTATTTCCATATCAGTGTGTTCGTTAATAAATTGATGTAAAGCAAAGCTACTGAACAAAAGTAGCAGTGCAGAGCAAAATTATAAAAAATATTAAAGAGAACAAGCGTGGTACGCAGTTAAATTACAACGCAAGGAAATTGCGAAGTATGTTTTCGCCAACGGAACCGCTCTTTTCGGGGTGGAATTGTGTGGCGTAGAAATTATCCTTATGCAGAGCCGAACTGTAAGGAAGCGTGTGAGTAGTAGTGGCAGCAGTCCATGTGCAGAGCGGCACGTAGTAGCTATGCACGAAATAGACGAACTGATTGTCCTCGTGAGGTGAGAATAGTGGAGCCTTGACATTGGAAATGGTGTTCCATCCCATCTGAGGAATCTTTATATTCTCGATGTTAGGTGAAGGGAGTTGGAATCGCTTGACATCTACATCGAAGATGCCGAGGCAGTCAGCGTTGCCTTCATCGGAATGTCGGCACATAAGTTGCATGCCGAGGCAGATGCCAAGAACGGGTTGTTTGAGAGAAACGATAAGTTTGTCGAGACCGCTATTTCGGAGGTGAGCCATAGTAGTGCTAGCCTCGCCGACACCAGGGAAGATTACCTTGTCGGCATTGCGGATAGTCTCGGGATCGTCGGTAATTTCGGCATCGTAGCCGAGTCGAGCCAAAGCGTTGGCCACGGAGCGGATATTGCCGGCGTTATATTTAATGATGACTACTTTCATGATAAGAGTCTATAAAGCAAATGAAAAGCTAAGTTATAACAGGATGCAAAGATAGGTAAATTTATTCAAAAGAAAGTTAGTTGGCGAGTAATTGCTAAAAGAGCGGAAAAATTTTATCTTTTTTTACTCTTTTGATGTATACACATTCGAGTAAAATGTATAAATTTGCAACGTCATTGAATAAAAATTCATTCGTAGAACAGTGAAATTATGGCAAAAGGCAAGAACGACAGATTGATGGCGATTCGCATGATAATAGCCACCAGAGACATATCGAGCCAGGACGAGATATTGGGAGAGCTGAAGAAGCGAGGATTTTCGCTGACGCAGGCGACCTTGTCACGCGACATCAAAGAGTTGCAGATAGCGAAAGTGCCGGATGGAAGGGGCAACTATCGATATAGGATAGCGCCCAACACCGTCATGAGACAGGCATCGCAGGCAGAGCCTTTGAACACGGGTTCGGATTTGATAAGGAATTGTGCGTTGAGTTTGGAGTTTTCTGGTCAGATAGCGGTATTGAAGACAAGACCGGGTTATGCCAGTGTAGTGGCGGACATGGTAGACAAGAGCCAGAATGACGGAATCATGGGAACGTTGGCAGGTGATGACACAGTATTAATAATACTGAGGTCGACAGCGCAGAAGCAGGATGTAGTGTATGGCTTGTCGCGAATGTTGCCTAACATAGGAAGCAAAGTGATAGAATAGGTGGGTGCGGCGAGTGCCCAAGACAACAATATAGAAAACAAGAACGATAAAAACATATTTTGCTAAAGAAATGAGCGAAATTGACGTAGTGGTTGCTTCAGATGAGCACCTCCAGTATGTAGATGAAATCCTCAAGACCATCAGTGACGCGGCTAAGGTAAGAGGAACAGGCATAGCGAAGCGTAATCCTGGCTATGTGAAGCAGAAGATGAGAGAAGGTAAGGCCGTGATAGCTCTTGACGGCGAGAAGTTTGCCGGATTCAGCTATATAGAAACATGGGGACACAAGGAGTATGTTACAACTTCGGGATTGATAGTAAAGGATGAGTATCGCGGATGTGGTCTTTCGCGTCGCATCAAGCACATGACATTTACATTGGCTCGAATGCGTTGGCCTGAGGCTAAGATATTCAGTTTGACATCGGGAGCTGCGGTGATGAAGTTGAATACAGACCATGGCTATATACCGGTGACCTTTGCTCAGTTGACAGATGACGAGACATTCTGGAAGGGATGTGAAGGATGTATAAACCACGATATTCTTGTGAGGACCAATCGTCGTTATTGTGTCTGCACGGGTATGTTGTATGACCCAGAGCGTCCACGAAGTGTACGTGATGCTGACGAGGAAGTGGCAAAAGACATAATGAGCATAGAAGAGAAGATTAATGCTCGTTTTCCAAATGGCTTCCCTGAGGAGGAATAGTATATAATTAATTAGGTAAAAAAGAAAAAAACAGAATATATGGAACAGAAGAAGAAAGTAGTGGTGGCCTTCAGTGGTGGCCTCGACACAAGCTACACAGTGATGTATCTTGCAAAAGAAAAGGGATATGAAGTATATGCAGCATGTGCGAACACTGGTGGATTCAGCGCAGAGCAGCTCAAGGCAAACGAAGAGAACGCCTATAAGCTTGGTGCAAAAGCATACGTCACACTCGATGTAACACAGGAGTATTATCAGAAGAGCCTCCGTTACATGGTATATGGCAACGTACTCCGCAACAACTGCTATCCTATATCTGTAAGTTCAGAGCGTATCTTCCAGGCATTGGCAATAGCACGTTATGCAAAGGAGATTGGTGCTTCTGCCATCGCTCATGGTTCGACAGGTGCTGGCAACGACCAGATACGCTTCGACATGACATTCCTTGTTATGGCTCCTGGTGTAGAGATTATCACCTTGACACGAGATGGCAACCTCAGCCGTCAGGAAGAAGTTGACTACCTCAACAAGAATGGTTATTTCGCAGACTTCACTAAGTTGAAGTATTCATATAATGTAGGTATCTGGGGTACATCGATCTGCGGTGGCGAGATACTTGACTCAAAGCAGGGATTGCCAGAGAGCGCATATCTCAAGCATGCTACAAAGGAAGGTCCAGAGCTTTTGAAGCTCGGATTCGATAAGGGTGAGCTTTGCTCGGTAAACGGCGTTAAGTATGACGACAAGATCAAGGCAATCCAGGCAGTTGAAGAGATTGGTGCAGCATACGGTATTGGTCGTGACTGCCACGTAGGTGATACAATCATTGGTATCAAGGGCCGTGTAGGTTTCGAGGCAGCAGCTCCAATGCTTATCATCGGTGCACACAGATTCCTTGAGAAGTACACACTTTCGAAGTGGCAGCAGTACTGGAAAGACCAGGTATCTAACTGGTATGGTATGTTCCTTCATGAGAGCCAGTATCTTGAGCCAGTAATGCCAGATATCGAGGCAATGCTTGAGAGCAGCCAGCGTAATGTGACAGGTGAGGTTACACTTGAGCTTCGTCCGTTGACATTCCAGACAGTAGGTGTAGATTCGCCAAACGACCTTGTAAAGAACAAGCTCGGCGAATATGGTGAGACAGCTAAGGCATGGTCATCTGACGATGCTAAGGGCTTCATCAAGGTTACATCGACAGCGTTGAGAGCATACTATTTGGCACACCCTAACGAAGAGAGATAATGATAAAAGTAGGAATTATAGGTGCGGCTGGCTATACAGCTGGCGAGTTGATGAGAATACTCATTAACCACCCATGGGCAGATATTATCTTCGCTCAGAGTGAGAGCCATGCTGGTGAGCCTATTTGGAAGGCACACCACGACCTCATAGGTGAGACAAAATTGACATTCAGCGCTGATGCTCCTGCTGGTGCTGTTGATGTCATATTCATCTGCTCGGGTCATGGCAAATCGAAGGACTATGTTCATTCTTTGCCTGCTGATTTCGACGGCAAGATTATTGACCTTTCGAATGACTTCCGTCTTGCAAAGGATGCGGAGGATTTCGTTTATGGTCTGCCAGAGGCATTCCGCAAGGAGATAAAGGAGGCAAAGCGTATTGCAAATCCTGGTTGCTTTGCAACATCAATACAGCTTGCTCTTTTACCAATGGCAAAGGCCGACAAGCTTGGCGAGATACATGTAACAGGTATCACAGGTTCGACAGGTGCTGGTCAGAAGCCATCGGAGACAACACACTTCAGCTGGCGTGCAAACAACATGTCTATATATAAGGCATTCACTCATCAGCATCTTGGTGAGGTGAACGAGACCCTCAAGAAACTTGCTCCTCACTATGAGGGCGAGATGAACTTCGTGCCAGTTCGTGGTGACTTCCCACGTGGCATCATGTCATCAGTCTACTTTGACTGCGACATGAGCGAGGAGGAGGCAGTTGAGCTCTACAAGTCATATTACAAGGATGAGCCATTTGTTAATGTTGTAGACTTCAACCCAGACCTTAAGATGGTTGTCAACACCAACAAGAATGTGCTCTACGTAAAGAAATATGGCAAGAAGCTCCATGTCATCTCAATGATTGACAACCTTGTTAAGGGTGCGTCTGGTCAGGCAGTAGAGAACATGAACCTGCTCTTTGGATTGCCAGAAAACACAGGTCTTAACCTTAAACCATCAGGATTCTAATGAAACTTTTCGACGTATATTCACTATTTGACGTAGTGCCAGTTAAAGGTCTCGGATGTAAAGTCTGGGACGACAAAGGTCAGGAATATCTTGACCTCTATGGTGGCCATGCAGTAATATCAGTAGGTCACTCTCATCCAAAGTATGTAGCCGACATCACCGATCAGCTCGGCAAGATAAGCTTCTACTCTAACAGCGTCATTAATCCACTTCAGGAGAAGCTCGCAGAGAAGATTCAGAAGCTTAGCGGCTACACAGACTATTCTCTGTTCCTCTGCAACTCGGGTGCAGAGTCGAATGAGAACGCCTTGAAGCTTGCTTCGTTCCATACAAAGCGAGACAAAGTTGTTGCATTCAAGCGTTCATTCCATGGTCGTACATCTGGAGCCGTTGCCGTTACCGACAACCCAAAGATTGTTTCGCCATTCAATGCAAACCATAAAGTTGTATTCGCTGAATTCAACAACATTGAGAGTGTTAAGGAAGCATTGAAGGGTGATGACGTAGCAGCTGTTATCGTCGAAGGTATTCAGGGTTGTGGTGGAATCCATATTCCAACTCCAGAATTCTTCCAGCAGCTCTCGGCAGAATGTAAGAAGCATGGTACGGTGCTCATCCTCGACGAGATACAGTCGGGTTATGGCCGTAGCGGTAAATTCTTTGCTCATCAGCATACAGGCATCAAGCCAGACATCATCACAATGGCCAAGGGTATAGCCAATGGATTCCCATGTGGTGCTATCCTCATCTCGCCAGAATTTGAGCCAGTGAAAGGAATGCTTGGCACGACATTCGGTGGCAACTATCTTGCAATGGCAGCGGCTATCTCGGTAGCTGAGATATTCGAGCAGGAGAAGCTTGTTGAGAATGCGGCAAAAGTTGGCAAGTATCTTTTGGACAACATGCCAAAGTCGGCTAAGATTAAAGAAGTGCGTGGTCTTGGAATGATGATAGGTCTCGAATTCAACGAGCCAATCAAAGAGATACGTACAAAGTTGTTGTTTGAGAAGCACATCTTTACAGGTGTAGCAGGAACAAATATGATACGTCTGCTTCCACCATTATGTCTTACAATAGAGGAGTGCGACAAATTCTTGAAGGCATTCAAGGAAGTGCTTGGAGAATAAGAATAATCTGCAAAGCAACAATACATGAGTCCCGTGGGAGAGCATATCTCCTGCGGGATTTTTGTATATGTGTATTCAGAATCTCATCTCGTCATTTGTATTATAAAACATGGGTCGGTGGTTTAGATGTTAACTTCGGCGCATGGGCGTAATGAGTATTCGGACAAGACTTGTCCTTGTTTTGATGTTGGGAGTGGGATGTGGGGTAAGTAGATATGAAAATTCGGATCTGTGGTTTATGGCAGTTCCGAGTTTTTGTTATTTGAGTATAGAAATTGTCATTGGGAGAGCACCTTCTTTAAGAGATAATGTCAAATAGCAAAGGTATCGATTGTAAGATAGTCGACTTAACGTTCCTAATCGTCACCAGACATTCTAAATTCAAGTTCGTAATTCTTGACAAAGTCACGTTCTTCATCAGTCAAACCATAAAGAGGGCAAATATAATCGTCAATTCTGTCGATAATAGATTTTGACTTAACTATCTTGTACTCCTTAAATTGGGAAACGTGATAGGTCGAGTTACCACTTGATTGACGAACATTTGCATTGTTCTCAATATCTTGGAGATATTCCGAGTATAGATTATTTAAGTCGTCAATTTGTTTGTCAGACAAATTTGGAACAGGAACAGATGTAATTTCACAATCTTTCCAATTAAGGTTATCTGAATATATTTGATAGAACCAGAAAGAAAGGTTGCTACTCAAAATACATCCTATAGCGTCTGCATACTTCTCATCAAGCATTAGAGCTCTTTCGGCAGAAGATCCTGTATAGTAATTAGTAACTACCTTAAAATATCTGCCACCAGCAAAACGATAAACGATTAGTTTACCATTTTCTTCTACAATATACGATGCAATAGTTTCATGAGTTTTGAGTTTATTCAGTATGTCTTTCTCGATTTGAAGACCTATCTTTGGAATCCTGCCAAACTTTAAATTTTCTTGAACATCAATAAATTGAAGATTATCAACTAATGTTTGAAGATCAAATTCATTACTTCGACGATGCATCTTTGTCGACAACAACTGCTGACAAGGAGTTAACGTTTTTTGGAACATCAAAATAGAAGTATTCACAACCGCATTCTTGAATACTGGTTGAGGACGAACGGAATAAGATGAAATTTTAATACCACGACACTTTTCCAACAATAGCTTGTGTACTCCAGAAAGTGAATCGCTGGAAGTCAATGATATAGGTATAATATAAGCCATGAAGGCATCTTTGCGGAGAAGCCAGTATGCAAGTTCAATGAAAAGAGTATAAGTGTCAGTAGATCCCTTTATCTTTGGACATGGCACTTCATTTTCTTTGCCTAAGAAACGGAGATAAACAGCATCATTTTCTCTGTTCATCTGTTTTGATTCTGTTGTCTTATAGAACTTCTTTACTACCTTCTTATCATCATCGCTTAGTTTTGCCCCATAAGGAGGATTTCCAATTACTATATCAAAGCCACCTTGTTCAAAAACATCAGAGTACATAACCTTCCAATCAAAGAAACGCAAATCTGTCTTTGCACGCTCCTCTAAAGGAAGTGACTCATCGGTAAGCATTCTGCGTAGTTCTTCTCCTAATTGTATGATGGCTTTCTTTTCACCAGTAATTGCACTCTTAATTTGCTGCATAGAAATTACTTCATTCTGCATTTCTGCAAAAAGAACTCCTTGAGTCGCAGATGCCTTAACCCATGCTTCAAGTTCATATCCTAATTGAAGCGCAATTATGTCAAGAATAGTCTTTTTGATGGTAATTCCAGTACGGAGTTTATCATCCCCTGTCTGCTCGAAGAAATATTTCTGAAGTGTGCTTAATTCTGCTTTCTTTTGACGAATCTTATGGATATTCTTATGTTGTTGGCTATCGCTGATATTAAGATACTTGCCGTTGAAGGTTGTGAATAAAGAGTTGCCTTGCATAATCTTGTAGTCGAGGTTAGGCAAAACTTCAGGAGAAGCCTCGTCAACAACTAAGGTCAACCAAAAGCGAAGTCGAGCTATATCAACAGCACCTTTCTCTAAGTCAACACCATAAATATTCTCTTGAATAATATGACGTTTGATTTCAACAGAATTATCAAAGTTCTCAATTGCACCACGGCAGAAGAATAGCTCTTTGAGCAAGCCCATAGGGAATGCACCCGAACCGATAGCAGGATCGCAAATCTTGATATTTATAAGACGACGATCAACCTCTTCTACGATTTCAACTGGTAGAACGGACAAGTCGTATGTTGTAACGAATTGTCTAATGGCTTCACGATGTTGACATGGGAAGTCATTTTGGAGATAAGAAATCAGCGACTCCTTACACATATAGCGGACAATCTCCTTCGGAGTGTAGTAAGCTCCCTTGTCCTTGTTGTCCTCGAGCAGATTTTCAAAAATCTGCCCAAGCATTTCAGGATCAATACCAACTTCTGCATCACTTGGGTCATTCTCGTCTATAGTGAAGTTATATTGATGGAACATCGTAAAGAGTGAACTGAAATAATCAGCAGGAAAAACTGTGGTTATCTCGTCATCCTCATCTCTGCCAAAAAGTCCACCATTGAGATATGGGAATCGAAGCACACCATTGTTTGGCAAGCCAATAACCTTGGTGTCATACAAATCTCCATTAGCACTTCTATCTGTGTCAAAAGCATCATTAAAAAGAGGTTCGAGAACTTCATCAAGGAAATTTGACTGTTGTCCTTCTGAAGAATTAATAAACAAGTCATACATAAAGTCCTTGTTACCGCTATTCCATTCCTTGCCTGGTTCAACACCAAGCCATCCCTTTTTCTGAAGGTAATGAAGGAACACAATGCGGCCAAGCATCTTCTTGACATAATCGCGTACACGCTTATCATCACGACCAAAATCTGCATACATTTGAGGATGTGGTTCGTGGAAAACTTTTTCCTTCCAGCCACCATCCTTCTTGACAAATTTCTTACCCGTGATGAACATCACAAACTTCTCGTATTGCTCCTTATACTTATCAAAGAACTCATCAGAGAGAGCTTCGACATCAAAGGCGTTGACAATATCTTTTAACTCTATATTACCACCCTTTGACGCTAACTTCTTAAAGTTATCTGCAGCTGTACGGCACGACTGGTTCGGACCGAGCAAGAAAGTGTAACGCTTTGAATCTGTAGATTCGTTATTGTTGCCTTGTTTGCTACAGAATGTAAATCGCCAATCCCACTTGTCGTCATCGTTATAATGAAAAATCATAAATGCACTACTGTAAGTGGACATGATACGGCGAATCAGTTGCTGAACAGCAACTCGATTACGTTTCATCTGCACGTGGTCATTTACTGTAATGTCGAACACATCGGTAGGATTCATCGGTATGTTAATGGTTCCTAATCGAAGGATTTGAGCAACACCAGTATTTTGTGCCATAGTAGTCAGTTCCGGATTGTTCGCCAGTACGTCCTCCTCGTAGGCATCCTCGTACTTGTCTTTGCCAAATATAGGTAGGATGACATTCTCAATAAAATTTTCGCCACCCTGATATTTATCGTGGAAATATGATTTAAGATCTACCATAATGTTTGCTGCTTATTTTGAAAGTCCAATAAATACTTCTGCCTTGCCATAACGCTGTTGAAGGTTGGCAACGATATTGCGGATTTCACGCTCTATCATATTGTCAAAGTCCTGCTGAGTAAGGCCACCAAAGAGGTCCCCCTGAGAATTTTTTAGAGCTTCCTCAAAAGCAAGAACCTTCTTTATTATGTCTGAGTTTCCTTTATTCACCAGCGTGAAGGCATCTGCCAAGAGATTCTTTGATTCCTTCGACATGGTGATGTCCTGCTGCATTCGACGCAATATCTCCTTTGCCTTGGTTGCCTTGATGCTGCTACCCATGCGCACATTCATCTTGTGCAGATGTTGGTTGACTGCCTTTTCGGCCTTCTTCTTGTCCTCTTCCCAATGCTCTGGAAGTGGGGTCAGAGATGCATTCTGAGGTACAGAGAAGCTCTCGTACATCTCGCTGGCAGAGATTATGCGTCCCTTACTATCTACAGGGCTGACCTTGACAAAGAGTCCCGACATACGAGGTGTGCGGACGAGGAAGTAACAGTTGCCATCTATGGTACGGGTTGCACACTCCAGATTCTCATTTCGATTAAGGATGTATTCGTATCGATCAGGATTCAGCTCCTTATACTGCTTCAGTTCATAGATGTACTTCTCGAGTGGTGACTCCTCGCCATTGACAACCGTATTGAGGTCGTAGTGGCTAACCTCTTCGTCGATGGTATAGACTTTGCTGTCCTCGCCAAAGAGAGTGTGGAATGACTGGAGCTTAGTGTATGCCTTCTCAACGAGATTGATTTCTGCATCGCCCTCGGCACTTGGCTTGAAGTTATAGACGTAAACTTTGTCCTGCGTAGAACCGATACGGTTGACACGTCCGATACGCTGCATCAGACGAGTAGAATTCCAAGGCGTGTCATAGTTGAGGATGACGTTAGCACGATGCAGGTTGATACCTTCGGCAAGAACCTCGGTAGTGACGATGATGTCGAAGTCATTCTTCTGTACTTCGCCAGGCTTCTTGCCATAGTTAGCATCGAAGTTTTCACGAATGGTGTGCTCCATCTCGTCACGATTGCCAGCCGTTATCTTCAGCACGCGATAGCCCTTAGCTTCCGCCACACGCTTGATGGTGTCAACAGTATCGATAGCCTCAGAGAATACTACGAGTTTCTGAGGTACGTTCTTGTCCTTGTCGAAGAGCACATACTTCAGGTTCTCCTTGAAGACATCGAGCTTAGGATCCTCGGTGTTCTTTGCCCAGCGGTCACAGAGTTCAGAGATAAGGTCGTAGTCGGCACGCAGCAGGTCGATGTACTCCGGCTTCATATCGCGGGTGGTGTACTCCATGTTGCGTTCGTTGTCGTTGCGACCATCCTCGTTGAGTTTATTGATCTTGGTGCGAATATCATCAAGACAGTCCTTGTAGCTGACTGGATGCCTCCGCTTAAGTTCCTTTGCCTTGCGGTCGAGTTCGGCATTGACGTTGATCTGCGGACAAATGAAGATGCTACCCGACTCCCACATGTCAATCATGTTGCGCGTGTATTGACGCAGGTTAAGAAGCGATTGGTAGAAAGCAGAGAAGCTGCTTTCCAAGCGCTTCACAAGATTGATCTGCATAATGTTGGCAAGCTGATCAGCCAGTTTGTCGGCATCGCGGGAACCACGTGCATCGTACTTCTTCTTGTTCGTCTCATCTGCAAGGAACTGAATAGCACGATAGCGGTAATAGCTGAGATAGCGATTGCTCTGAAGCTTATATTCCTCTGTTGGCGCAATGATGTCCATTGTGTCGGCAAAGAGGTGCGAGAGCTGGAAGTCCATCTGGTACTCCAGTTCATTAGGACCTTCAATCTTAGGAAACTTAAGGTGCTGGCGCTCCATGTCATCAGCGTAATACTTCTGAACGTCAGTACGGGTGCGACGAACCATAACATCAGCCAGCACACAATCACGTATGCGACGAGAGAGTTCCTTGAGGCGTTCTCTGCGCTCCTCAGGTGTAAAAGGATCGTCATCATCTGGATGAATGATGCTTGCGTACTCATCGTTGATTTCATGGAAGAAGTTTTCCAGATTACCACTGTTCGCCTTGGTCAGCGTGGTATCGGCATGGTTACGTTCGAAGATGTAGATCTGATTCTTAAGGTCATCAGGACGGTTGTTCTGAGGTGTAGCACTAAGCAGACCTATGTAAGGGTAAGCACCCGTATCGGCACCTATCTGGCTGATGAGGTTGTCGAGAGCCTCATACATGTTTGTACCACTATTGCGGAATTTATGGCTCTCGTCAATGATGATAAGACCATAGTTCTCGTGGAGAAGTTCGCCTTCGAAGTCACCAGAGTCATTGTTATCGTCATCGCCATCATTATAACCCTCAATATCATCGACAAGTTTTCCAATGCTTCCAGTGGTAATGTAGTCGATGCAATCCTCCATCTTGTCGGTAGCATCCTTGTCGAATACCTTGATGGTGTCAACCCATGCCGACTTGATGGCGGGTGGAGTGATGATTAGCACCTTGCGCTCACGTCCGTCATCGTCAGGAAACTGAAGGAAATGTTTGATGACAAGCGATCCGACAATCGTCTTTCCAAGTCCCACGACATCGGCAAGCAGGAATCCACCATGCTCTTTCATTGTAGAGAAGCACTGCTTTACTGCATCTATCTGGTAGTTGTATTTATCGAAGCCCTGTGGCAAATAACTTTCGATAACCTCGTCAAGATTCTTGTCAACAAGGTCACCGAATTTTGTCTGCAGAAGCTTGATGTAAAGTTCGTATGGGGTAAGCTCCTCGCTCTGTGGTTCTGGTTCCGGCTTTGGTTGACCTACAGGTGCAGCAGAAAGAATCTGGAGAAACCTGCCGTTCCAAGGGACACTCTGCTTCCACTTTTCTTCAAACCAAACTATATGACTTTTTGAATTGCTATATTCTGAGAAAGGAGCTGTTACCGTGCTATTCTGAGTTTCAAGATAGTTCAGTTCTGCATTGTCTTCTAGTCCTTTCTCCGTGAAGTTACTGCTTCCTATGATGCCATCCGCTTCGCCTTCGCCAAGGAAGATGTAACATTTGGCATGAAGAAACTGCTTGTGTTCAGATGCACATTGTCCGTAAACGCGAATCTGTATTTGCGAGTCGCTATTTTCGTTTGTATTACAGTATTTCTGGATGAGTTCTGCTGTCGGATGATACTCATCGGTAAGATTGTTTATGTCTCGTTGAAGATAAAAATCAGGGAAGCGGTACTCATCGGCTTCAGGCGCACGCACCTGGTATGAACGTAGTTGTGGTTCTTGGCCTATAAGTATATCCAAACGGCCCCCACTTTCCAGAAATGTTTTTAGTTGATTATATACGAGTGAAGTGCCAGGCAAATCCCAGTAACCAGTGGCAATACAAATATGATTATATTTCCCACTTCCTATAAATTGCTGCAAGATGTCCCTCATGAGGAACCCTTGGCTGTTATCAAGGAGAGTATTATTCATTTTTGACTAGATAATTGCAGCCGTTTAACTGAGCCAGTTATGACAACTATCTAATCAATTAAGTATTAGGCTTTCTGACACATAACAACACAAAAAAGGTGTAAGCCTTCCTTATGGTGTTCCGGGGTACAAGCCTAGGAATGATTCGGACCCCATCCTCGTATAAGAATAATGCTCACACCCATACAGGTGCAAGTCATCATTTCTATCTTTATACGAGGATTGGCTCTTCCTTTGGCTGCAATACCCAAAGCCAACCATCATTGATGTGGTTTTATCCGAACGAAAATATAAGTTTCCTAGGCTTGTTTTCTGGGAACACCACAATGATAGTCTGATGCTGCTATGTTATTATGTACTTTATTTCTTTTTCTCTTTTGTAATCTCTAAAATTTAGTGACATATCGCAAAGATATGCTAAATAATGCCAATAACCAAAAGTTAAACGCTTATATTTGAGTGGTAAATACGCTGTAGATTACGCATTTGATAATGTGCGTTTTGTTGTTGTTGCAAACAATTATGTATGTTGCT
>JAKSLF010000039.1 GCA_024401355.1 Bacteroidales bacterium
ATCTGCAATGCCCCATATAAAAGATACTATTTGAGATTGTGAAATATCCATAAGATTAAGTTTTATTTTTCAGTCGAGTTTAATAGTTAATTCAAGTCACGACAAGGAAGTTGGCATCTTATCTAAAATCAGCGAGTCTGGCTGAATACTATTGCTGCACCACTTCAGATTTGCCATAATTGATTATATTTTAAAACAAAGATATTAAAATTCTATAACATAGACAATTTTCTGTTGACAACATCTATAATATATTACTCCATTATATTTCTATTTGAAGGGATGGGGTGCTGATTGTAACTAGGTGGATTGCAGAAAGAATTAAGTGTTTAAAGTGGAAGATGGTATAAATAGTGAGCCACATTGCTCGTATATTAGCGAATGAAAGGGGGATATTGATGTTTTATATGAAAAATTCGCTAGACCACTTCTGATTATACAAAACAGAGATACCTGGGATTATAGTTGTGTGTGACATATCAGAATAAGTAAAAGTTAAAGGGACCAATGTTGCCTCCGTTAGGGTCGGCTGAGAGGGAATGTGGTGAAAAAAAGCAGAAAATGGCAAGAGTAAATGTTAAATATAGTTGTAAAAACGGGGCCAAAACGACCAAAATCAACTTTGACCATTTTGACCATGACCAATGTTAAGGCGAGTTAAAAAAATGCCTTTTTTAATGGTGTCAAAAAGGTATGGTAAGGGTACGTTAAGGTACCGTTATCCCTCCGAGAAAAGTGTCTAAAGTCGGGGTAGGGGTGAAGTGTGAAATATGCTTAAATATTATTAAGGGTGACGTACTGAAATTAACAGACGTTATTGGCTTTTTAACTGTAAACCTTGTGAGTAATTTGGAAGAAAACGCAGAAAAGCTGGAATGGTCACGGTCAAATGGTCAAAGTTAGTTTTTGGGTAATTTTTGATAGAATAGTATTACACTTTGCTACATTTATTAACTAATTTTGCTGCTGTTAACCGATGTGATAATGCACATCATTCTTCAATGTAACTAATAATCACAACATATATAAGTATGAATAGTAATCTAAATTTTAAAACATTGATTTCATTATGAAGAAAATTCTATTAATCCTTTTATTGGTAATAACCATGACGGGTAATGCTCAGGAGAAGAGTTCGCCTGTGCAGAAAGGTGTGTTCACTACAGAAAAGAGCAAACTTATTGATGCAGAAGGACAAGTGTTTGTCATACGAGGCATGAATAATCCACATGCGTGGTTTGGAGAAAAGGCATACGCGGCTCTTGATGATATACGTGCTGTGGGATGCAATACCATCCGCATAGTATGGAATACAAAAGGCAACGACGCAGAGCTTGAAAGTATCATCAAACGATGCATTGAGCTTGAGATGATTCCTATGGTAGAGCTGCATGATGTTACAGGCAACACCTCGGGCGACCGTCTGGCAGAGATGGCAGAATGGTATGCGCAGCCCAATCGTGCAGAAATGCTCATGAAATACGAAAGATTCCTGCTGCTAAACATAGCCAACGAATGGGGCTCTCACATTACGAGGGGAGAGTATTGGCTGTCGTCATACACCAGATGTATAGACATCATGCGTAAGGCTGGCTATACCACTACCTTTGTCATCGATGCTCCTGGATGGGGACAAAATATCGACCCAATAATTGAATATGGACAAAAGGTGATAGATTCTGACCCGTTGCATAACATTCTGTTCTCCGTCCACATGTACGGCAGCTGGAATAAGGCTAAAAAAATCAGAGAAAAACTTACGCTCTGTCACCAGAAGGAATTGCCCGTCATTGTGGGAGAGTTCGGGTACAATTATGCCAAAGGCAAAAACAACCTTAAATGCAAAGCAGACCATACAGTCATTCTGGAAGTATGCAATAATCTGGAATATGGCTACATGCCATGGTCGTGGACAGGCAACAACAAAGAGAACAAATGGCTTGACCTTGTAGAACCAGATGACTGGAAAAAGCAGACATGGTGGGGACAGCAAGTGATAAGCGGAAAGGGTGGAATCTCCGAAACAGCCAAGAAGGCATCTGTGTTTCATTAAATAATAAATCCTACTTCGAATCGTCAATCAAACAGTAAATAAATAATAAGTCGTTTATGAATAAGATGTTATTATCGCTCGCAACGCTGTTAATAGCAGTTGCGGCAACTGCACAAGAGCAAACGTTGCTCTCACCTGACGGAGACATCAGCATGAAGGTACGAGAGAATGGTGGAATGCAGATTATGGTGGAACACAAAGGCAACAGCATCATCGACTGGAGCTCTGTTGGCATGTCTACGGTAAGTGGCAATAATGCTGTGAAGGTGAAGAAAGCTAAGCATCGTAGCGTGAAGCAGGTCGTAAATGCCATAAACTACAAGCGTGCTCAGTTTGAAGAGGCGTACAACGAGATGACATTGACCTTGTCTGGCGATTTCGACCTTGTGCTAAGAGCCTACAACGATGGCTGCGCCTACAGATGGGTGAGCAAGTCAAAGAAGCCTCTGCGAGTAAAGAACGAGACTGTCTCGCTCAGCTTCCCATACGACGGCAAAGCCTTTGTACCATACGTCAACGACAATCGTGGTGGCGAGCGCTACTGCTATTCGTTCGAGTCATACTACGACGAGCAGAAGGTGTCTGAGATGTACGATGACTCGCTGGCTATCACTCCGCTGGCTGTATGTTCACCAACAAAGGAGAAGGTGGTGGTGATGGAGACAGCCGTGGAAAATTATCCAGGAATGTTTCTGTCAAAAGGTGACGTAAGAGATGGGAAAACATCACTTAAGGCAAGCTTTGCCCCTCTGCCTTTGGAGACGGTAGTGGGCGGTTTCGGTCGTCTTAACCTTGTACCTACACGTCGTGCTGACTATATAGCCGACATTCAGCCACAGCAGGCCCTACCTTGGCGTATGATTCTAATTGCTAATAATGATGTGGATTTGCTTGATACAAATACACCTTACAGCCTTGCTCCTGAGTGTCGTCTCGCAGATGTGTCATGGATAAAGCCAGGAAAAGTGGCTTGGGATTGGTGGAACAACTGGAACATCTATGGCGTCGATTTCCGTGCCGGCATAAATACTCCTACATACAAATATTACATCGACTTTGCAAGTCGTCAGAAACTTGAGTATATCATTGTGGACGAGGGATGGAGCAATGAGGAGAATCTGCTTGAGTATGCCAACAACGAACTCAGCATCCCAGAACTTGTAGCGTACGGCAAGGAAAAGGGCGTTGATGTTATACTATGGTCATCATGGCGCAATCTCAACAAGGATTTGGAGCGTAACATGAAGCATTATGCAGAACAAGGTGTAAAAGGCTTCAAGGTCGATTTCTTCGATCGTGACGATCAGGAGGCAATTCGTTCGTCGTATGAGATAGCTGCATGTGCGGCCAAATACCATCTGCTGGTGGATTATCACGGACTGAAACCTTCGGGAGTGCAGCGTGCTTATCCTAATGTGGTAAATTTTGAGGGAGTGAAAGGTCTTGAGAACTGCAAGTGGGAACCTCGTGTAGGCGATGGACCTCTGCATGATATGCCTCGTTATGACGTCACTATCCCTTACCTGCGTATGTTGCCAGGACCATTGGATTATACTCCAGGTGCAATGCATAACGCCTTGCGCTACAACTTCTTTGGCAACAACGACAATCCTATGAGTCAAGGCACACGCGTTCACCAGATGGCTATGTATGTAATCTTCGAAGCACCTTTGCAGATGATGGCCGACAGTCCAACACGCTATATGGAGAATCAGGAGTGTACTGATTTCATCTCACAAATACCTACTACCTTCGACGAGACCATTCCTATAGCCGGAGAGATGGGTGAATATGTGGCTATAGCTCGCCGCAAGGGGGATACATGGTATGTTGCTGCTATGAACAACTGGACATCACGCGACATTACCATCCCATGTTCTTTCCTCAACGGCTCTGCAACGATGAAGGCTTTTGCCGATGGTATCAACGCCGACCGTGAGGCTATGGACTACAAATCACAAACCATAAGTGTTGACAAACAATCTGAGATACATGTACATCTGGCTCCTGCCGGAGGATGGGCTGGTATCATCACGAAATAAATAAACGAAAAGGCTGAACCTCAGCGATGGAGGTTCAGCCTTTTTTATATCTGATCAAAAAAAATTATGGACTGCAGTTTTAGAATACGAACTGGAGTCGTGCTTCAACAGCATTGTAATTAGCCTTATCCAACATATCGTTGACAGTATCGTCGGCAGCGTGGCACTGGCCATGAGTCCAGTTGAGCTTTGTCATAAGATACTTGTTGAAAGCGTAGTTGAGACCAACTGTTACGTCGTTCTCGCTCTTCTGCCAATCCTTGCCCTGATCATACGAAACATGACCGAAACGAGCTGTGAGTTCAAGGTTCTTGGCTGAGAGGTTTGTTGCATATCCATTAGCCTTGCTATAGTTCTGCTTTTCACCAATGAGGAGGAAACCGCCCTGGATGAAGAAACCTCCAACCTTAGCATTGTCTTCGCCAGGAGTATTGATCTGAGCGTGCTGGTAACGACCTTCGACGTAGAGCTTGCCACTTATGAAGATAGCCTCAGCCTCACCACGGAAGATATTGTACTGGTCATCGTCTGTGAGTGTTGTTCCCAAGAGAGCAATGCTCTTGCCTTGTGTCAGTGACTTAGTGTTAAAGCTGACGTTGCGTGGTGTGTGTGTGAAGAGAGGTGCGATACCTACATGGAGAACAGTAGTCTCGTCGAGTATAGGACGGACAATAAGTTTAGTAGCAATGTTGTATCCCTGATTTTCCTTGATAGAATTTACGTTGCCATCAGAGAAGATACCGAATGTAAATTTAAGAGGGTCGGTGTTATACATGTAAGAAAGTCCCATCTTACGTGATTCGATGTCAACAGCCTCGTCGATAGAAGAGTTCTGTATGAATCGGTAAGCAGGACCAAGAATCTTGTAACCGAAAGGCATCCAGTAGTTACCGAGCTGAAGGCTACTCTTTTCGTTGATCTTGTATCCAAACCAGAGGTCAGTGAAGCTAGTGTTAGAGCCAGTAAACTTGTATTCAGCCTTTACGGTATATTTGTCGTCAAAAGTGGCGATGAATCCGAAACGGGTGTCATTGAGTCGGACAACGTTAGTTACATTGTCGTGTGAATTCTTACCCATGTCGCCACCGTAAATACCTGCATCAAAGTGGGTACGACCCTTAAAATTGATTTTGAAGTCGCCAGCATCAGTTTTGATAACCACCTGGGCGGATGCGATAGTAGCAGTCAAAGTGAGGGCGGCTACTATCAGTTTTTTTAAGTTCTTCATAAATAAATGTTTTGTGTTTTCTTCTGTATTGTTCTATGTATAATGTATATGGCATTATTTGAACGCAAAGATAGTAATAGTTATCTACAAAAAAACAAAAAATATGTTTTGATAGTGAAAGTTATTGTATAATTGTGCTACAAAGTGTCGTTTTTGAATCGCGGAATGCTTTTTTTAATATAAAAGTTTGTATCTTCGCAATGTAATTATTGGGTAATCCAGGTGTAGCACAGACAATTGGGATAAATTAATTATGAAGGTATCATTAATCACATCTTGTTATAATCGCGAGAAAACTATCCGCGACAGTATAGAAAGTGTGTTGAGTCAGGACTACGACGACATAGAGTATATCGTTGTCGATGGTGCCAGCAAGGACTCGACCATGAGTATTGTCAATGAGTATCGCGATAGGATATCTATCATAGTAAGTGAACCAGACCATGGCATGTATGAAGGAATCAACAAGGGAATAAAGCTTGCAACTGGTGATATTGTGGGCTTGATTCATTCTGATGATGTTTTCTATGCAAGTGACACGATATCAACAATAGTCAGGGAATTTGAGAGAACGAGGGCAGAGTTGGTTTATGGCAATGGATTGTTTGTGAAACCTACGGACATGAATTATGTAGTGAGAAACTGGAAAAGTGGTGATTATGTCCAGTCGAGACTGAAGCGAGGATGGTTGCCACTTCATACAACGGTATATGTGAAGAGGAGTGTGTTTGACAAGGTAGGTTATTATAACGAAAAATATAAAATATCGGCGGATTCTGATTGGCTCTTGAGATGTCTGTATAAAAACAGCCTGAGGGTGTCATATATCGACGATTATATTATAAGGATGAGAATGGGTGGTGCTTCAACCAGTTTTTCTAAAACTATGGAAAAATGGCGTGAGGATATAGACCTATACCATAGAATGGGATTGAATCCATATTTTTCGCTGACCTGTAAGGTTTTGTCGAAGATTCCCCAGTTTGCAAGAGCAAAGCTACATCACTGGTGGGGAACAAAATTGAAGAAGAGAAAATAAAAAAAGGCTTGCTTCAGCAATGAAGCAAGCCTTTCGTATTTTGTTCTAGTATTTTAGAACTGCTTGAAGAAGTCGTTGCCCTTGTCATCGACGAGGATGAATGCAGGGAAGTTTTCAACGTGAATCTTCCAGATAGCCTCCATTCCAAGTTCAGGGTACTCGACGCACTCAATAGACTTGATGTTAGAGCTAGAGAGGAAAGCAGCAGGTCCGCCGATAGAACCGAGGTAGAATCCCTTATGATCTTTGCAAGCGTCTGTTACGACCTGTGAGCGGTTACCCTTAGCAATCATAATCATAGAACCGCCATTGTCCTGGAATTCGTAGACGTAAGGGTCCATACGACCTGCAGTTGTAGGTCCCATAGAGCCACAAGGCATACCCTTTGGTGTCTTAGCAGGACCAGCATAAAGTACAGGGTGATCCTTGAAGTACTGTGGCATACCTTCGCCAGCATCAAGGCGAGCCTTTATCTTTGCGTGAGCAATATCGCGTGCAACGATGATTGTACCATTCAAACTTACGCGTGTTGATACAGGGTACTTAGAGAGTTCCTTGCATACGTCAGCGATAGGCTGGTCGAGGTTGATTGAAACGGCATCTCCTTCACCTGCCTTGCGGAGAGCTTCAGGAATAAGTTCGTATGGTTTGTCATCCATCTTCTCAATCCAGATACCATCCTTGTTGATCTTTGCCTTGATGTTACGGTCAGCAGAACATGAAACACCGAGACCGATAGGGCAAGAAGCACCATGGCGTGGAAGGCGAACTACACGAATGTCGTGTGCAAAAGCAGTACCGCCGAACTGTGCTCCGAAGCCAATCTTCTTAGTCTCCTCAAGCAACAACTTTTCGAGTTCGATATCGCGGAATGCGCGACCAGTCTCGTCTCCTGTTGTTGGAAGTGAGTCGTAGTATTTTGTAGAAGCGAGCTTCACTGTGAGAAGGTTCTTCTCAGCTGAAGTACCACCTATAACAAAAGCAATGTGATATGGAGGGCAAGCTGCAGTACCAAGGCTCTTCATCTTCTCGACGAGGAATGGAATAAGAGTACCTGGGTTCTGGATACGTGCTTTAGTCTCCTGATAGAGGTAAGTCTTGTTGGCAGATCCACCGCCCTTGACTACGCAGAGGAACTTGTACTCCATGCCTTCAGTAGCCTCGATGTCAATCTGAGCTGGGAGGTTGCACTTTGTGTTAACCTCGTCATACATGTTGAGAGGAGCATTCTGTGAATAGCGGAGGTTGTCTGTAGTGTAAGTGTTGTAGACACCCTTAGCAAGAGGTTCTTCGTCGCAGTATCCTGTCCAAACCTGCTGGCCTTTTTCGCCGTGGATGATTGCTGTACCTGTATCCTGGCAGAATGGAAGCTGTCCCTTGCATGCTACCTCTGCATTGCGAAGCATTGTGAGAGCAACATATTTGTCGTTGTCGCTTGCCTTAGGGTCGTTCAATATAGCGGCAACCTTTTCATTGTGCTCGCGGCGGAGCATGAAGTTTACATCATGAAAAGCCTGAGTTGCGAGGAGCTCGAGAGCTTCAGGTGCTACCTTAAGTATAGGCTGGCCTTCAAAATTGCTTACTGAAATGCCATCCTTAGAGATAAGGCGATATTCAGTAGTGTCTTTGCCCAACTGAAACATTGGAGCATACTTAAATTCTGCCATTGTATTCTTGGTTTTGTGTATTGTTTCTTATTATATTGCAAATATAGTAGTTTTTCTTTAAAAGGGCTTGATATCGTCAAATTTATTCCTTGTGTTGTGACAATATTGCAGCTGGAGCTTCTTCAATATGCCCATTGTTTTTGTTGGCATTGTTATTCTTGTGTCCGTGATGCTTGTGGTAATGTTTCTTGTTGTTTCTGTTACGGTCACCCTGAGGTCTTGGGCTGTTGTTTGCTGGTGCATCAGTTGTTTTCCTATTATTCCTTTTGTCACCGTTATTTCCGCGTCGTCCGTTGCGTGGGTTGTATTCTGGTCCATCGCCGATGCCCTCGGGATTAGGAATCTTCTCTATCGTTTTCTCTATGAGTCTTTCAATGCGACCGAAAGACTGCATGTCCTTTTCATTTATAAAAGTATATGCCTCACCGCTTGACTTGGCTCTGGCCGTTCTTCCGATGCGGTGGACATAGTCTTCAGCGTCACGAGGAACATCATAGTTGATTACAAGGTCGATTTCCTTGATATCGATGCCACGTGCAATGATGTCAGTTGCGACAAGAATGTTTATATTGTGGTTGCGGAATTGGAGGAGAACATCTTCTCGTTCCTTTTGTTCAAGGTCGGAGTGTATCACGCCAGAATTGAAACCAGAACGTCGGAGAGCCAAGGCCAATTCTTTGCATGATTGTTTCTTAGACGAGAATACTATGACACTCTGGTCGCGACGTTCCTTGAGGATGCTGCGAACAAGAGCCGGTTTTTGTGCATCGTAGCAGACGTAAGCTCCTTGTTTGATATTCTCGGCAGGTTTTGAGATAGCGATACTTATTTCTTTTGGATTGACAAGAATACGTTTTGCAAGGTCGCGAATCTTGGATGGCATTGTTGCGGAGAACAGAAGAGTCTGGCGGTCAACAGGCAGAAGCTTCACCACTTGCATGATATCGTCGCAGAATCCCATGTCGAGCATTCGGTCTGCTTCATCGAGGATTAGATGTCTGACCTTTGAGAAATCGACATATCCCATGGCTATATGTTGAAGCAGACGTCCTGGAGTTGCAATTACGATGTCGGCGCCGTCTTCTATAGCCTTTCGTTGGCGTCCCCATTCACCGCTATCATTTCCTCCGTATATAGCAGTCGAAGTTACAGGAACAAAATATCCGAAACCTTCCATCTGCTGATCAATCTGAAGAGCCAGTTCTCGGGTTGGCACGAGTATGACCGTATCAATATTTCCTCCTTCGGTATATAAGATGTCGTTGATGACAGGTAATAGGTATGCAGCTGTTTTACCAGTGCCAGTCTGGGCACATGCAATAAGGTCTTTGCCTTCCATTATCACTGGAATAGCTTGTTCTTGTACTGGTGTCGCCTCGTTGAAGTGCATTGAGTCGAGGCTGTCCATCAGTTCGTCGTCAAAACCAAATTCGCTAAAATACATGTCTGTTTATTTGTAATTAATCGTTGTTATCCTGTTTCCTCAGTTTTGCTGGCAAAATCATGTAGAAGACTGAACCGTATTCAACAGCACTGTTTACCTTGATTGTGGCGTTCATGCCTTGTGCAAGTTTCTGTGAGATGTTGAGTCCGAGACCGAGTCCACGAGTGAAATTGTCGTCCTTCCAGAAAAGGTCAAAAATCATTCCTTGCTTTTCCTTGCTCAAGCCGCATCCAGAGTCGGATATGGAAATCGTCACCTGGTCGGTAATGAAATTGTATATAGTTCCTATCTGGATGAATCCATCATGTGTGAACTTTATTGCATTGCTCATCAATTCGTCAAGAATGTACATTATACGTGAACGGTCGGCATAGATGAAGATATTGTCTCGATGGTGGTTTGTGTAGAGCGACACTCCAGGCGGCATCTTTTCTGCCCATTTTTTATAGAGTTCATCCATCAGTTCTTTCACGTTGATATCTTCGTTCATGTATCTGATAGCCATACTCTCGACGCGTGAAAACATCAAGACCTCTTCGAGAGTCTTCTTGAGGTATTCGTTATTGTCGTTGATGGTCTTCTTTATATATTTGATTTCAGCATCTGTCAATGAATTTTGTTGGGCATTGATAAGTACGTCGCTAAATCCGACAACAGCATTGAGTGGTGTGCGAATCTCGTGACTTATTGTCTTTAGGAAGTTTTCTTTTTTCTGTGCCTGTTGTGCCAATATGGAAGCTTTTTGGAGCTCTTCCTCTCTTTTTTTCTGTTCATCTATATTGATGAGTATGCCATCGATGCGGCTCCTGTTGTTTTTGTCAGTTACGTTGACGAAACGTAGCTGCCACCAATGGTATCCATCATTGCTGTCGAGCTGTGTCAGGACTTCAAAGGTATAGCTTCCAGACTTCAACAGTCCCTGGTTAATTTTGACAGCAGTATCTGATTGTGAAGGATGAATGTTCTTGATAGCATCCTCTATAGCTTCGATGCTTTTCAGCTCATGACTTTCTGCACCGAGAAGTGCCAGTTTGCGAATGTCTGCTTTACGCATGATATGTTCGAGCAGTTTGCGTTGTCCCTTCTCTCGCCATTTCATGGCCAGCATGGATGCTCCTACGATAATCAATAATGACAGGAAAATTCCGCCGACCCATATTAATCTGTATAACCATTTGTGTGAGAGACTGAAAGGTGCTCCAACGATAACAAAACGGTCATCGTAATCGTCGTATTCATATCCCAATGTATTCATTGCTGCATAGTCCATGTAATACTCCTTCTTGTGTGTGAGTCCCATTAGTGTGCGTGCGTCATCGCCTTTCAGCAGGCGTGAGATAGTTGTGGCGGCATCATGTCCGACAGTTTCAAAGCTGGCAAAATATCCGGCAAGGTATCTTGCGTTGCCATCTGCAAATCCGGACTTGACAGCGGTATATTGAGGACGGTTGGACTTATCGGCGATCATTGAACTGAAGAGGTCGAACTTGACGGCTACAGAAGCATTGCACCATGAGTGGAAGTAGATGTTGACAATTGAAGATTCTATGTCATTGGTTCCATTTTTAGAGTTGCGTTCTGGCGATTCGGCTGAGAATGCGGTAACAATGATGCTGTCCTTAAGTGCCTGTAGACCTGGCATTGCTGGATGTGGGTCACCAAGATGGAAGTCGCAATTGTTGACATAAGGTGGACGTGATATAGCTTCGGTGAGTTCCTCGCGTCTGATAGAGTCCATCGGGAAATGGTCGAGTTCGATATCGACCATGTTTGTTCCGTCGAGTTCGACTGCCAGGTTGATGTTTGTGCAATAGTCGATAGGGTCCTGTATGGGGACGATACTCTTGTGCGAGCGGAAGAAATCCCAGTCAGGGTGGTGGAGTGAAGCGGCAACTATAGGAATATTCTTCAGGTAATCGATGCTGTCGTAGTAAGTCCTGAAGTCGAGGAATGCCCTGTCGCCTTCGAGAATAATGGCATCGATGCATTTGCCATTGCGATGGATAGAGTCGATGTTTTCTTTGCCACTAATATTTTTATAGTTGTAGTCGTCGTCAGTGTTGAGATAGATGTTTATTACCTCGGCATTTATTCGGTTTTTGTCAAGAGTTGATTTGATAGTATTGTCAAAAGTGCTGTATGTCGCCTCGCTATAGTCGAAGTTGTGCATTACGACTACGTGCTTGACTTCATCGTTGTTGTGGCAAGATGAATTGAAGAGACCAATAAGTCCGAGTAATGCGATGGTCATGTAACGCTGGACGCGGATAAAGAAAGTGCTTCCTTTTTTGAGTTCGCTATGAACTCCGATTTGTCCGCCCTGCTTTTCCATTATCGTCTTGCTGATGTCGAGTCCGAGTCCTGTTCCTGCGTCATTTTCGTCGGCCTTGTAGTAGCGGTCGAAGAGGTGGCTGCATTTTTCGGGGCTTACTCCGATTCCGGTGTCGCGAACGTATATTTCGACCTGCTTTTCGTTGGTTACATATCGCCATCCGAGGATGACGCTTCCCGATGGTGTAAACTTGAACGCATTGCTCAGTAGATTGTTGATCACTTGCTTTGTACGTGTGACGTCAACATTTATGAGCATATCGTTTTTTTGTAGTTCTACGCGGAATTTCAGGTGGGAAGGTGCCACTACCTTATTAGTAAGGTAGCAATTGTTGACGAGGGAGTTGACTGAAGTCTCGCTAGGGTATACTTTTATGTCTCCGGCCTCGAGTTGTGACTTCTGGACCACGCTGTCGATCATGTGTAGAATCATTTCTGTGTTCTGGTGTATGATAGTGCAGAACTGTGTTCGGTCTTCGTCAGTCAGCTCTATGTCTTCAGATGCGAGTAGCGACGAAAATCCATTGACCGCATTGAGTGGAGTGCGTAGGTCGTGGCTTATGTTGGCGAGGAAGCGTTGTTTGAGTTCGACCTCGCTATTTTTCTGATGTGCAGCAAGGAGTTGGTCTTCCTTCGCTTTTTTGTCATCGATGTTGATGAGGATGCCATACAGTTCGTCGTTCATGACATTTTCGTCAGTTACTGTATAGATTGCCTCGACCCAATACCAATGTGCTCCGTAGTCGGGTGTGACATGAAGTCGTATAGCCTTGCGTCCTCTCTGGTTTTTGTAGTCGAGCAGGGTGTTGAGTCCCCAGAGAGTCTCCTTGTCGACCATCTCCCTAAGTTGCCATGTAGTCAGTTCCTGGCTTGGCAGACGGAAAAGACGTGCGAAATCGTCGGTGACGTGCATGCTGTTGCCTTTGAGATACCATATAGTATCGCTACGTCGTGAGAAGAGAAGCCGGTTCATCTTGTCTTCGTAGAGCATGCTTTCGAGCAGACGCTTCATGCCTATTTTTCGCCAGGTGAAAAGCAGGAATACTATCAATGCCACCGTGGCGCATATCGCAATGAAACCTATTATAAAATAGAAGACATATAGCCATGGGTTGCGGTATTTGAATGGTGTGTTGATGATTGTATATTTGTCGCAAAGGTCCTTGTAGGCAGGAATGTTTGGCAATTTTTCTAGTGCTGCATAGTCAATTATGTATTCCTGAAGATGTGAACTAACGGGCAGCTGTCGTGGCTTTGTTCCATTTAATATTAGTGTGGCGTATTTGACCTGGTCGCTGATCTGGATACGTGTTGTTGTGAAGTATCCTCCAACAAATCGTATGCGCGAAGGGTTGTTGAAGTTTTCGCGAATTGCAGTGAACTGTGGTCTTTTCGCCATGTCAATCATGACGTTGCTGAAAAGGTCGAATTTGGTCTGCAGATGCCATCTGTTTCTGGCTTCGTAGACTTGGCGGCCGAGTTCTCTCTTGCATTCTTCGAGTGTGAGCGAGTGACGCCCGATTTCGGGATGTGCAAATGATATGAAGTTTATGACAATCTTGCCATTGTGATGTTGGTCGATGTATGCGCTGTCGGTGTTTGGTATATGGAAGTCACCGTTGTTGATGAACAAGTCGGTTTTTGCGATCTCTTTGTAGAGGTAGTCGCGAAGCATTTTGTCGGAACGCGTGTAGTCGAGTTCGATGTTAATGCTGTTGGTTCTGGTGAGTTCGGTCGCCACCTCCATGTTCCTTATGAGGTCGATATTTTCGTAGAATCCTGTCATTTTAGGATAAAGCACGAGTGAATCGCGCAGGAGAGTGTTGACGCCGGCAAATACGACAGGAGTGTTTTTGAATATAGAGTCAGCTATATGATAGTAAAGTATCATGTCAAGTGCTGGATCGTCATTGACAAGGATGACGTCGGGTTTCCATTGGGCTATTTCGTCGGTGTAGGTCTCTATATCTTTGTCGAGAAGTGTGCCTCTTCGATGTGCGGCATCCAAATAAATATGGCAGATATCGACATTGAGACCGGTCTCATCGAATGCGTCTTTCATCATCTGGCGGAAAGGTTCTCCATCTTCGCCGCCTGAGTCCCATGAGTGAATGACAAGCACCTTTTTCTTCGGTTCGTAGTCTGACGAGCATCTTATAGCAATGACGGCAATGACCATCATGCCGATGATGGTCATTAGTCGTCGTATGTTGCTTGTCAGTCTCATTTCACGAGTGTTGTGTTTCTACCAAACCTGGAGTACAAGTCCCTTGAGGTATTCTCCCTCAGGATGGTAGATGTTGACAGGATGGTCGGCTGGCTGTGACATCTGATGCAGGACACTGACCCTTCTGCGTGCCTTGGCAGCTGACGAGAATACCATTGTGCGGAAAACCTCCTTAGACACTACCTGTGAGCATGAGAAAGTGAAGAGTATGCCGCCCGGCTTTATCATCTCAAGTGCCTTGGTGTTGAGTCTGCGGTAGCCTTTGAGAGCATTGTTGAGCACGTTGTAGTGTTTTGCAAAGGCTGGTGGGTCGAGAATCATGAGGTCGAATTCGCCTTCGGTCTGCTCCATGAACTTGAATGCGTCCTCGGCAGTAGCCTGATGACGGCTATCGCCAGGGAAGTTGAGTTCGACGTTGTTGCGAGTGAGTTCGATGGCACGTTCTGAGCTATCGACCGAGTGTACTTTTGTTGCACCGCCTCTCATTGCATACATTGAGAATCCGCCAGTGTAGCAGAACATGTTGAGCACGTTTCTGCCCTTAGAGTATCGTTCGATGAGAGCTCTGTTTTCTCGCTGGTCGACGAAGAATCCGGTTTTCTGGCCTCTTTCCCAGTCGGGGAAGAACTTGAGTCCGTTTTCCATTGCGGTATTGTCTTCAGGTCGCTGACCATAGACATATGTGTTCTGGAGTTCGATGCCGGCCTTGAATGGCAGTGTATCTTCGCTCTTGTTGTAGATGGCTTTGAGTTGATCGCCTACTACTTCTATAAGTGCCTTATATATATATTCTCTATCGCGATACATGCCGACAGAGTGCATCTGAACGACAGCAACACCGTTGTACATATCGATTACCAGTCCAGGAAGATAGTCACCTTCGCCGTGGATGAGCCGGAATGCGTTGGTAGTTTCGCTTTCGGCAAGTCCGATTTTCTTGCGGAGGAAGTATGCTTCGCCTATGCGGTCGGTATAGAATTTCTGGTCGATCTTGGTTGGTTCGAAAGAGAGTACTCTGACCATGATTGAGCCTATCTGATAGTGGCCGAGACAGAGGAAGCTGCCAAGTGCGTCTTGTACCTCCACAACTTCTCCCTCTTCGGGTTGTCCACTCATTTTGGCAATCGCTCCTGAAAAAATCCACGGATGGAAACGCAGTAGGCTTTGTTCTTTGCCTGGTTTCAGTGTAATAGTTACCATCTTGTTTCGCTTTTAATGTTAGTTTATACCTTATTTAATATAGTCGTCGTTAGTCGACGTGTTGTCATTGGTTATTGTGCCGTCGATAATTGCCTTGAGGCGAGGATGCATCTGGACGCCATTTTTCAATCCTTTGTAGCATTCGAGTCCGACCCAGGCGTCAGTTGCTGCATAGTTCTGCTGTGCGATGGTGAGCGAGTCGGCTTCCCAGTTGCTCAGTCGTTGACGTTTGCTGATGCGGATGCCCATGACATGGGCGGCAAGTTTCTTGAGGCTGAAGTCTTCGATGCCGTTTTCGGCGGCCATGTTCTGCAGTTCGATGAAATTGCCTGGAGTGAAGTTGTGCCATTTCTGAAGTCCCTTGATGTCGTCGCGGATGGCGACACCAGCCTTGAGAATCTTTGGGTCTTCAAGGATAGCCACGATGCAGTCGGCCAGACCTGTCTTGTTGAGTCGGATGAGCCATGCCTTCTTGTCGGTTGACAATTGTAGCAAGGCAGTCTTGTAGCTTACTCCTCGTTTGAACGATGGTCGTGTCTCGGTGTCGAAGCCAAGCATTGTCTCGTTGGCCATTTCTCTGGCGGCAACAATTGAACGCTCGATAGTTTCGACCACCTCGATGTCTCCTTCGAACTGCTCGAGTGGCAAGAGTTCTAGTTCTTCAGCGGTAAGCTTGTGTATGTTGTTTTCTTCTGTCATTTACTTTATTCTACAGATTCATCAATCCTCATCGTCGGTTCCACCAAGCAACTCCTGTGCCCATGTTGGCAGGCTGTCGGCGTAGCTTTCTTCGGCAGCCTTCTCGTCGCTAAGGTCGTCGCCACTATAGAGCACGCAGTGTAGAGCACGCAGTGCGTTGCAGAGACGTTGTCCCCAGTAGGTTCTGAACTTTTCGCTGACGGTTGCTATAGCGTCGTTCTGTACATCCTCGATGCCAAGTCTATACTGTTCGCAGAAGTTCATGATGTCCTGGTAAATGTCGGCCATGTCTTCTGAGATGTTGGCAGGTACAGGCTCTTCGCTTCTTTCCATGTCCTCCTTGAATACTTCGAGATATTCGTCGTGACGTGTGAGTTTACGTCTGATAGCCTTGCGTACGGTCTCGTAGGTGAACTCGTCGACAGCCTCTTCGAGGTCGGTGTCGAGAATCGTTGCTACATCTTCTGGTAGAAGTGAAGCCTTAATGTAGAGAAGTGGCAGCAGGCGTGACGACACTTTGATGAAGTCGGCCTTGGAGTATTTGTCGATGTTCTCCATGAGCACGCAGTATTCGTGTGCCACAGTGGCGAACTCTATGATGTTTTTGGCGTATATTTTTTTGTTCATTGCCTTATGGGTTCAATTTTATTCTTTTGTCTTGTTGCTGAGGAATCCGAGTGCTATCCAAGCCATGACGGCAGGTGCGATGCGGAGCGACTCCTCGTTTGGGTTGAACTGGCTGGTGTGGGCGTTGCCTGTTGCACCATCAGTTCTCATCACGCCGAAACGGTAGAAAACAGAAGGATATTTGACAGTGTAGTATCCGAAATCCTCGGCAGTCATTCTCACCGACATCCTTTCGACATTGTCGTCGCCGAGCAGTTCCTGTGCCAACTTTTCTGCCTTGGCAGTCACTTCCGGATTGTTGTAGACAGATGGGTATCCGTCTTTTATGTCGATGTCGCAAGTGGTGTTGAATGAAGCTGTGATGCCGGTTGCCACCTGACGTATCTTCTCTTTCATTTTTGCTCGCCACTCTTCGCTCATCATTCTCATTGTTCCGGCGATATATACGGAATCTGGAATGACATTGGTCGCACCGTCGGCGATGATTTTGCCAAATGAGAGCACTGCGGGTACAGTTGCTGGTACTACACGAGCTACAAGCTGCTGGAGTGCGACCACGAGTTGGCAAGCCACAAGGACGTTGTCAGTCAGGAGATGTGGCATTCCGCCGTGTCCGCCTTTGCCTCTGACCGTCAGATGGACCTCGTCGCCTGAAGCCATGTAACTGCCAGGGCAGAATCCTACATGTCCGGTTGGCATATCGGCCAGGACGTGTGCTCCGATTACTACGTCGGGATTGATACCGTCGAAGAGTCCGTCCTTCATCATAATGTTGGCTCCTCCAGGGAAACTCTCCTCGCCAGGCTGGAAGACAAGCATGAGAGTGCCTTCCCACTGGTCTTTGAGCGAGTTCATCATGTTGGCTACGGTGAGCAGTGATGCTGTGTGGAGGTCGTGTCCGCAGGCGTGCATCACACCTTTGTTTTCTGAGCAGCATTCGTGAGTCTGGTCCTCGGTTATTGGCAGAGCATCAAAGTCGGCCCTGAGGACGACTGTTTTGCCAGGCTTACTGCCGTGTATGAATGCAGCTATGCCGTTTTGTGCGTATCCGGTTTTATATTGTATGCCATATTCATCGAGCTTGTGCTGGATGTAGAGGCTTGTTTCGTGTTCTTTGAATGAAAGTTCAGGATGCTGATGTAGATGACGCCTGTTTTTTAGCGTCTCGCAGAAAAGGTTGTTGGCAGCCTCCTTTATAGTTTCTTTGCTTATCATTGTTGTTATGTCGTTAGTCGCTCGTGGCAAGTGAGCCAGCGACAATCTCTCTTAAGACTACAAATTTACGATAATTTGCCAAAATAATAAAATCTTCTTTGTTTTTTTTGAGTTATATACCTATATATATTATAGAAAACGAGAAGTCTATTCCTACGGTATCCTTACGGTATCCCTACGGAAAAATATCGTTAGAAAAATACTGCTTACGTGTTTTACTTAAAAAGAACCGAAAACCACGTAAAAAATGCAAAGTATGCTTTTTTTTAATAATTTATTCCTATGTTTGCGATCGCTAAACAATAACAAACATTTATAAACTCAATAACAATGGCTAATATCGAACAGCAGCTCAATGAGTTCATGACAAAGATCATTGCCAAGAACCCAGGCGAACCTGAATTCCATCAGGCAGTTAAGGAAGTAGCAGAGTCTCTTCTCCCATTCATCAACGAGAATCCAAAGTATGCTAAGGCTAAGATCCTCGAGCGTATGGCAGAGCCAGAGCGTGTAATCATCTTCCGTGTACCTTGGATGGACGACAAGGGTGAAATCCAGATCAACCGTGGTTTCCGTATCCAGATGAGCAGCGCAATCGGTCCTTATAAAGGTGGTCTCCGTTTGCACCCAACTGTAAACCTTGGTGTCCTCAAGTTCCTCGCATTTGAGCAGGTTCTTAAGAATAGCTTGACTACACTCCCAATGGGTGGTGGCAAGGGTGGTTCTGACTTCGATCCTAAGGGTAAGTCAGACGCTGAAGTAATGCGTTTCTGCCAGAGCTTCATGACAGAGCTCTCTAAGCATATTGGTGCTGATACTGACGTTCCTGCAGGTGATATAGGTGTTGGTGGTCGTGAGATCGGCTACCTCTTCGGTCAGTACAAGCGTCTCCGCAACGAGTTTACTGGTGTCCTCACTGGTAAGGCACTCGAGTGGGGTGGTTCACTCATCCGTCCTGAGGCAACAGGTTATGGCGTAGTTTACTTCGCTGCTGAAATGCTTGCTACTCAGGGTCAGGATTTCAAGGGTAAGACAGTTATGGTTTCAGGTTCAGGTAACGTTGCTCAGTATGCTATCGAGAAGGCAACACAGCTCGGTGCAAAGGTTGTTACTGCATCTGACTCTAACGGATATATCTACGATGCTGATGGTATCAACGCTGAGAAGCTCGCATACATCATGGAGCTCAAGAACGTTAAGCGTGGTCGTATCAAGGAGTATGCAGAGAAGTATCCTTCAGCTCAGTACTTCGAGGGTCAGAAGCCTTGGAAGAACACTAAGGCTGACGTTGCTCTCCCATGTGCAACTCAGAACGAGATTCAGGAAGACGACGCTAAGGCTCTCATCGCTAATGGTGTTAAGCTCATCGCTGAGGGTGCTAACATGCCTTCAACAAACGAGGCTATCGCAGTATACCAGGCAGCTAAGATCCTCTACGCTCCAGGTAAGGCATCTAACGCAGGTGGTGTAGCAACTTCAGGTCTCGAAATGACTCAGAACTCAATGCGTCTCCCATGGACACGTGAGGAAGTTGATGCTAAGCTCCACCAGATCATGATCAACATCCACGCTACTTGTGTTAAGTACGGTAAGGAAGCTGACGGTCGTATCAACTACGTGAAGGGCGCTAACATCGGCGGCTTCATCAAGGTTGCTGACTCTATGATCGCTCAGGGTCTTGTTTAATCAAGAAGGTCTTGTGTGATTCCTTTGTGAAGTAGGAATTAGAAAATTTCATATCTGTGTCAGCCTCTCGGTTATTCCGAGGGGCTGACTTTTTTTGTTTGTAGAGCATTTGTGTGTTATTAAGGAGTTCGAAACACGTACTTTCGTGCTATCCGTGTCGTAGGAATACTATAGTATGAACAATGCGTGGCCAAGATTTTGTGTATGCCCACTACCTTGCAAGATAAAATATTTATAAAATTATGGTACTATGTATTGCATAGATCTAAAATTGTTCCTATATTTGCATTGTCGAAATGAAACAACCATTTTAATTATTAAGGATATGGCTGGAACGGAAAATATCAAGTCGCAGATGCGCAAGGGCTTCCTCGAGTATTGTATTCTGCTGCTTCTCGAACGTAAGGGTGTCGCCTACACGTCCGACATTATGCAGGGACTCAAGGATGCACATCTTATAGTGGTGGAGGGAACTCTCTATCCACTTCTTACTCGTCTGAAGAATTCTCAGATGCTTGAATATGAATGGCAGGAGTCTACTCAGGGTCCGCCGCGAAAATATTACAAGTTGACAGAAGAGGGTAGAGCCAATCTGGCTGAACTTCAAGAAGCGTGGGTTGAAATACGAACTACGATAGACAGTTTGGCAAATATTACCAGCACGGATAATAACAATAACTAAAAACCAAAAACATACTACTATGAATAAGACGTTAACAGTAAACCTCAGTGGCCAGGTATTCAATATAGACGAAGATGCATATACAGTGCTCGACAAGTATATAACATCGCTCAGCAAACATTTTTCCAAGAAGGGCGAGCAGGAAGTGATGAATGATATTGAGTCTCGCATTGCCGAACTCTTCATAGAGAAGATGCCAGCGGGCAACAATGTTGTCACCAGGTCGATGGTTGATGAGGTTGTAGCCATCATGGGAAAGCTTGATGAAATCGATGACGAAACGGAGCAACCATCTGCTGGCTCTGAGTTTCGTGCCAAAGCCGATGAGGCTCTCAGGGCAGCCGACAAAGTCATCAACGAAAAGATGCAGAAGAAGCTCTACCGCAATATCGATGACCAGGTTGTTGCTGGTGTGTGTAGTGGTGTTGCTAAGTGGATTGGATGCGATGCAGTCCTTATCCGCATTCTCTGGGCAGTTCTCTGTCTCTTCTATGGCTTGCCTCTCATTGTCTACATCATCATGTGGTTTGCTGTGCCAGAAGCCAAAACTCCAGCGCAGAAGCTCGAGATGAATGGTGAGCCGGTCAATGCTCAGACTCTCGGGGCTTTCTCGAGCGATAATTCAGGCAAGTCTTCTGGTTCCAGTAATGGATCGGGATGTCTCAAGTTTCTCTTGATAGCCGCTGCCGTATTTTTTGTTCTCTTCCTTGGCGCGTCATTTTTGCGACTTGTCACTCATTTCTTTCATTTGCCTTTCTTTATTTTTGGATAGTCTGATATGGAATTCTTCAATAGTTCTTATAGGTGTATCAAGGCTGGCTTGGCCGTTCTGATACTTGTCGCGACTGCAGCTCTTGTGGTCGCTGTGATAAATGGTGGCGTCTATAGTTTATATAGATTTCACAAGACTGTCTACGACACATCTCGCGCCGTTGACGTCTATAATGCCAATAGAGTAGCGTGCGTTGCTGCCGATTCTGCCGCTGTCGATACTCTTGTTTCTGACAGTATCAGGTCGGTTGCCGATTCTCTTAAGGCCAGCCTTTCTGATGACCAGAAGTACTACTATGGCATTGCCGAGCGTGTCGGGGTTGACTCGCTTGTTCACCGTCTTTCGCACGAGCAGTTGGACTCTTATGCTATTTACAGAGATCCATATATTATTTTACCTGAAGCGATTTATGTGCAAGAAGCTTTCGACAAAATCTGGGCTCGTGCCAGCAAGCTCGAATATCACCATGCTACTGTAGTGGTCTTCGTCTACAGCGTCGCCATTGCCATAATTTCTCTTTGGTTTGTGATTGTCATCTGGGCTCTCCGTACTCTTGCTAATCGTTATCCAGATTGGCTCAGAGGGTTCCGCGATTTCTTCAATGTCATTTTTACCATGTCATTTGGTGCCATAGTGGCCATCATTATGCAGGTTGTGCTGACTATTTTGATGATGAAATAAAAACCAATAGTTTATGAGAACATTTGAATTTGTCAAGAAAGTATGCAGAATACCGGTTGCTCTTGGAGTGATTATCCTGACGGTTGTGGCTCTTTCTGGAATTGTCATGAGTGGCGGTTCTCAAAAGGTTTCGGACCAGCAGGTTCGTCTTTCTGATTCTACATACGTTGATTCTTGTGGAATTGCACGTCATTTGTGTGTCGTTGACCAAACATACACGTGGAATATGGGACCTTTCCACAGAAATTGTTTGTTGTCCGACACGGTAAGGATTCATGCTGATGGTGATTCGACGGCCGCCCATTTCGAAAAGTTTCATAGTGAATGGCATCTTGGATTGGTGCAGACCCATAATACTGATTGTGCAACTTGGAGTGAGGTTCCTATTGCTCAAAACCGTCAGTATCATTACGGTTGGAGCCTGAAGCGGAGTCTGGGGTTCCCTAATTTTCTTTCCGAGAATAGGGTAGTGTTGTCTCTCATTGCCGTGTTTGCTATTCTTGCTGTTGTTGGCTTTGTTTCGTATGTCAATCTGTGGGCATTTCGTGCGGTCTTCATGTTGAACTACAAATGGCTGCGAGTCGCTCGTAAATATTCTTTGGTCATATTGTGCATCTCGCTTGTCTGCCTTGCCTTGACGGTGATAGTGTCGGTCATTTACTATTATAATTATTGGCTGGATTGATGACATTATGCGATGTTGTTTGTGCTGAATGAAAAATAATTTGTCGTTCGCTTGCAAAAAAGAAATATTGTATCTAACTTTGCACCCGTCAAACGACAAATGGCCTCTTCGTCTATCGGTTAGGACGAGAGATTCTCAATCTCTAAAGAGGAG
>JAKSLF010000004.1 GCA_024401355.1 Bacteroidales bacterium
CCTTAAAACAATAGGGGTAAAAAGAATAAACACTAAAAAAATATTATTCCATTCGATTCTAATTAGCATCATCGGAAGTGTTACCTTAGGATTCATATTCTTCAGGTTTTCAGATTCGACATATCTGCTTGCTGGTGGAATGCATGGATATTTTGTAACCAAATGGCTTATTGCTTATATAGGTTCAATAGGCACCTTCCTTTTGTTGTCGTTCACTATTCTTCTTTATGTATGCGCATTCGTTGACGGTGCATTGGAAAAGGTTGTTACTTTCATTTCTCGTATATTCAATAAAGAATTCAAAATACCAGAAGCCTTCAAGACGGTTAGCCTTACTGATGGTGATGAGTATGAGAACAATAGATATGAGCAAAAACCAGAGCCAAGTGTCGCTACTTCAAATATCAGGAACGAAAACTCTACTGAGCAACAACAACATAATTTTTCTCCATCTACATCATATAATAGCAACGATAATAAAGAAACTTTTTCTTCGCCAGAAAAAACAAGAACTGCTCAGGCTTCTTCTAGCGACAATGGCTTCACCGTAACTGTGGCAGAAGGCGATGACGACCCTATTGAAAGCCCAATGGTGATTAGCAAAGGAGCTGAAATACAGCAAACTGACAGTCATCGTGGAAGTATAGACACGCCATACGATCCTACACTCGACCTTAGCAACTATCAGATGCCACCGTTCGACTTACTCATTGATTACAAGAACAACAACAACAATGAGGAGGAAGAACGTCAAGAACTTAACGAGAAAAAGGACAAGATAATTGAAACACTCAACAACTTCAATATTAAAGTTCAATCTATCAAGGCAACTATCGGCCCTACTGTCACACTATACGAATTGGTACCTGCTCCTGGTGTAAAGATATCCAAAATACAAGGATTGCAAGAAGATATCGCTATGGCTCTTGCGGCGTTAAGCATTCGAGTTATAGCACCAATGCCAGGACGTGGCACTGTTGGTATTGAGGTTCCAAATTCTAATCCACAGATTGTTTCAATGCTTTCTATGGTCAAATCAAAGAAGTTCCAGGAATCAACATACGAAATACCTATTGTCATGGGTAAAACCATATCAAATGAGGTATTCATATTTGACCTGACAAAAACTCCTCACTTGCTTGTAGCCGGTGCAACTGGTATGGGTAAGTCTGTCGGTCTTAATGCCATTATCACTTCAATACTATACAAGAAACATCCATCACAAGTAAAACTGGTAATGATTGACCCTAAACAAGTTGAGTTCTCTATCTATCGTCGACTAGAAAAGCATTTCATGGCAAAGATGGAGAGCACTGATAATGTCATCATTACAGAAACTGAGAAAGTAAAAGACACACTTACTTCTCTCACGCAGGAGATGGAAGACAGATATACCCTATTGACAAAAGCCAATTGTCGTGAAATAAAGGAATATACCAAGAAGTTCATTGCACAACAACTCAATCCTCAGGAGGGACATCGTTTCATGCCATACATTGTTGTTATCATTGATGAGTTTGCTGACCTGATAATGACTGCAGGCAAGGAAATTGAAACGCCTATTGCCCGAATTGCACAAAAAGCAAGAGCTGTAGGTATCCACCTCATAATAGCGACACAACGTCCATCAACAAATATCATAACAGGTATAATAAAGGCAAACTTCCCTGCAAGAATCGCATTTAAGGTTACACAGAGAATCGACTCAATGACAATCCTTGATGCGACAGGCGCCGACAAACTGATGGGAAAGGGTGATATGCTTATATCCTTAGGTAATACGACACGAGTACAATGTGCACTTGTCGACACCGAAGAAGTCGTAAAAATAACCGAATTTATCGGCAATCAGCAAGGATATGCTTGCGCTTATCCACTTCCGGAAATCAACACTGGCGATGGAGAAGAAATTGGACATATTGAAAGTGGCGAACTTGATTCATTGTTCGCCGATGTTGCTCGTATGGTTGTCGAAACACAAACTGACCAAAATACATTCTCTACGTCTAACATTCAAAGAAGATTCTCACTTGGATATAATAGAGCCGGAAAACTTATGGATCAATTGGAGCGTGCAGGCATCGTTGCGCCACAAAATGGAAGCAAACCAAGACAAGTACTCGTACATGATATTGATGAATTGGAACGAATTTTGAGGGGATTTGGAGTATAATATGTATAAACAATAAAACAATATGAGTATGGCACATATAATATATCCATTAAATGCAGGCAAAGCATTAATAAACAGTCTTTTAATATGCATTCTATTCAACATTGCATCTTTTAATGTATATGCCCAGACTGACGAAGAACGTTCTGAAATGGGAAAAATGTATCTTGATAAGATGTCGCAGAAAAATAAAAAATATACGACAATCAAGACAACTTTTACTATTACTATCGACAATAAACAAGAAAATTCGAAAAATGACTACAACGGTGTGTTGCTGGCCAAAGGGAATATGTATCGTCTAGAGCTTATGAATAACATAACCTTCTTTAATGGCAATACTGTTTGCACTTGGCTAGTCAACGACAACGAAGCTAACATTACAGATGCAGAAGATGCTGCCGACGCAGCAATTGGCCCTATGCAACTATTGGGAGCGTATGAAAATGGATACAAAATGAGGTATATGCAAGATGTCAAAATTGGAAATTCAAATTGCGTTGAAGTAGACCTCTACCCTACCGACAGGAAAACAAATATTACTCGAGTACGCCTGACAATCGAGAAAGATTCATACACTATTAAAAGAATCATGCAACAAGGAAAGGATGGCACATCTTATTTTGTCAATATAAATACATTTACTACTGGTAATAACATTGACGACAAAGAGTTCACATTCGATCCTAAGGCCCACCCTGAAGTGGAGGTCGTTGATCTACGATAAAGAAAAGCAAGTAAAAAACTATAAACAACAATAACAGTGAAATCAAGAATAACAGCAATACTTATAGCGGCTACTGCCACAACTTCATTTGCAAACAACATAGAAAATAACGATACAACAACAATACTCTTAGACAAAGCAGAAGTCGATGTAATTGATACTATTCCGACTTCTGACAAATATATTAAAATCATCCTCTACTCCGATCATACATGGGAGCAATATGAACTCGACAGACCTCATGTAAACGAAGAGGATTTTGATGACAATTGGGACAACGATAAAATTCATGCATATAAAGGACTTGATATAGAATTGCCTGATGAAATAGAGTTGGTGCTGCGTGATAGTTTGAATTCTTTCTGTTGCCCTATAACTGGGCCTGTTCGCTCCGGATTCAAATTTAGAAAAAAACGTGAGCATAAGGGAACAGACATTCCATTGTCAATAGGTGATCCTATTCGTGCTGCATTCGACGGCAAGGTACGTGTAGTCAAGACTACTAGAAACACTGGTGGTTACGGCAACTTGATTGTCATTAGACACTCCAATGGACTTGAAACATATTATGGACACTTGTCTCGACACAACGTTATTGAAAATGACATTGTAAAGGCTGGCGAAATTATCGGATATGGTGGATCAACAGGCAGAAGCACAGGACCTCACCTCCATTTTGAAGCACGATTCATGGGACAGCCATTTGATCCTGAACGTATCATAGATTTCTACAACGGAGAACTTCGTTCTGATAAGTTCATTCTGAAAAAGCATTATTTCAGTATATATTCACATTATGGCCAGACTGACGAAGAGTCTATCGAGGCGTCTAAAAGACAAATATATACTATTCGTTCTGGTGACAATCTAGGCTCAATTGCACGCAAATATGGCACAACTGTAGCTCGTATATGCAAGCTGAATGGTTTCTCTGACAAGAAGTTACTCCGTCCTGGACAAAGAATTATTGTAAGATAAAACCCAAGCAAAGAAGACATAACAATCTTCAGATGGAGAAACTGTGTATAGTAGCTACAGAAAGAAAAGCAATTGGATACGTATGTCTTCCATATATGGTTGATGTAGATAGACGTCCTAGCTACTTTCTTGTAGAACCTGCATCTCCCAACAAATTTGGACAAGAACATAATATATTTGACGAGAATGAATTAAAAATCATAAACACACTCAGTCAATTGACAGATTTATCTTTGTGCAAGCGTTTTGCCAAAGGTCGAACTGTCAGGGAGTTCTATGACAAAACAAAAGAAGATGTTTTTACTCAACAGGTCATTCCATTTGTTAGCAGGACAATCCAGTCTGTGCTGCCACTGATTGTTGAATACGGAATTCCTATTTTTCATAAGCTTCCAGGATTTAATAATCTATATGAAACCGACATTGTAAAATGTCACCCCAATCTGAGTCGTCCGAAATGCTTCTTCACCATTGACAAAGAAGGTGTTTTACGCTACTCTCTTTCAATCACCGACAAAATTGGAGGTGAGATTATTGAGAAGCAACTTACTGGACGAAAGGTATATATATTGTCACATTCCCCTGCTGCGGTTATAATAGACAATCAGTTATATAGATTTGACAATATAGATGCAAAAAAATTTGAACCATTCACACAAAAGCGCTTTATTGCTGTACAGCCACAAAGTGTGGAAAAATACATGCAGACTTTTGTCCGACGTTGCATCATGGACTATTATGTCATTGCTCGCGGATTCTCTATCAAAAAGGTTGACGTGCCATGCAAATGCATTCTACGAATAGAACAAAATGTTCTGGGTTACTCGATGAACCTCTATATGGAATATAGTAGTCAAAGGTATCTTTATGGGTCGTCTATTCGCAACGTTGATCTACATGTCGAAAACGGTGAATATGTCTTCTACTCAGGTGTAAGACATACTGGATACGAACAACAAATAGCTGAAAAACTCATAGACATGGGGCTTGACCATGTTGGTGACGGACGAATGATTCCTGTCATTGAGCCAACCAGTTGCCAAGAAACGCAATCTGAATATTGCATACATCCATTGATACAATGGGTTTCACGCAACAAACATATACTAAACGAACTTGGAATTTCTGTCGAAATTGATGACACCAACTACTATTACAAGGAATACGATCTTAGAACTGAACATGTCGACTCTGGCAGTAACACCGACTGGTTTGATATAAATGCTGTTGTTGTACTTGATAATTATGAGATTCCTTTCATTAGATTCAAGAACAATATTATCAAAGGCAATCGCGAATACAAATTACCTAACGGACAGATTTTTATTCTTCCGGAAGAATGGTTCTCTACATGGGCTAACATTATGCCCTTTGCATCTGACAACGATGGTAAGGTCCGCATTGATACCATGCATAAGTCATTACTTCCTCCCGGCATATTGACCGGAGATAATACTTATACCGACTTCAATTCATTTACAATTTCCCATACACCTATGCAAGGTGTATTGAAGGCAAAGTTACGTCCATATCAGGAAGAAGGATTTCATTGGCTCAATACTTTATACGAGAATAATAAGGGTGGAATATTAGCCGATGACATGGGACTTGGAAAAACCATTCAAACTATCGCTCTCCTCAGTCATATTTTTGCAACTGCACCAGTTGACAACAATAATGATTCTACTACTTTCAAATCGTTTAATAACACTCTATTGGGACCTGCATTAATTGTTATGCCGGTTTCACTTATACATAACTGGAAGGGTGAATTAAATAAATTTGCACCACACTTAAAGGTGTACGAATATGGAGGACGAAATAGAATAAAAAGCAATGAAATTGCGAAAATTCTTCGACACTATCATGTGATTATAACTACGTATGGCCTTCTTCGCAACGATTTGCAATTCTTGTCTACATGCCATTTTAGCTACTTGATTGTCGACGAAAGTCAAAACATCAAAAATGCTTCATCCCTGACATACAAAGCCGCCTCTGCTATTGATTTCGATCGTTGTCTGATGATTAGTGGCACACCTATCGAAAATTCACTGGAAGACATTTGGTCTCAGATGAATATCGCTAACAAAGGATTACTGGGCAATGCTACTTTTTTCAAAAATTATTTTGTACACCCAATAGAACGAAATAATGACGAAAACAAAAAGACTATTCTTCAAAAATTAATTGCTCCATTCATCCTAAGAAGGGTCAAATCATCTGTCGCATCTGAATTGCCACCAATAACCGAACAGACAATAATATGCGAAATGACCGACGATCAAAAGGAAATATATTCAAAAGAAATATCAGGATGTCGCAACGAACTTCTTCATATTACTGATGATATAAAACCCCAAGAAACCTTTGCAGCACTCAAGGCATTAACCAGACTACGACTTATTGCCAATCATCCCCGGTTGGCTATTCCTGAGTACGAAGGACGCTCTGGCAAAACCGAACAGATTATAGAATTGATTGAAGGTATTGTTTCCGAGAATCATAAAATGCTAGTATTCTCATCTTTTGTTCGTGATTTGCAACTCATCAGCTTAGAACTCGACAAAAGAGACATTAAATATACCATTCTAACCGGACAGACACATGATAGACAATCTGTAATTGATGTTTTCCAGAATGAGCAAGAGGTCAAGGTCTTTCTTATCTCATTAAAAGCTGGCGGTGTCGGATTAAACCTAACCGAAGCAGAATATGTACTGATGCTCAATCCATGGTGGAATCCGCAGGCCGAACAACAGGCCATAGACAGAACACACCGCATAGGACAAACCAAAAATGTTATGGTCTATAGGTTTATAACCAAAGATACCATAGAAGAAAAAATTGCTGTCCTACAAAAGAAGAAACAGGATTTGGCATCTACCTTTATCACGTCAAACAATCAATTGATGAATCTGACTGTCCAGGAGATAAAGGAACTTATCGAACAAAACTAAAACGGCATGTCTCTTTAAATTGACATGCCGTTTTACTATTTTATATAGCCTAAAACTATTTTGGCTGATGCTGAGGACGTAGCAAATCTACAACAGTCTTTACTGGATTAAATGTCTCGACTGGCACTTCAACAAAGAATGTCAGCCAATTAGCCATCGCACCATTCCATAGACCTGGCAATTCCATTGCTTTCAACTCTTTTCCACCAAGACTCTTATACGATATGAAACCCGCATTAACATCAACAAATTTGGTCAAATCATATTTTCTTCCATTTCTGTCTGTTATGCAGCAGAACAGGTCCACTGGATTGAAGTGTGTGCTTCCTTTCATGATCTCTGCCTTTTTCGGATCATTTACATCTATCTGCGCACTTTCAACTACTTGCAATGTCACCTGACCATCTGAACCTTTTACCCAGAATGGACCGCCACCAGGCTCACCTTCGTTCTTTACCATTCCACATACTCGCAATGGTCTGTCAAGTGTATTCACTATAAAACTGCTCTTCTTGGCGTCATCCATTTGCGAATAGTCAGATGGATATGTAACCTGAAGGTTCTCTTTCATGAATGCTTCTGCTTCTGCTATTGCCGTATAGTCTTTCTTGTCAAGCTTGCTCAGTATGTCATCTACTTTGCTCCTCTTGTCTATCGCATATCCTGCAATAACTTTCTTGTATAGTGATGTTGTCGCCAGAAGATGGTCTTGAGCTACATTGTCTATGTTCTTGATAAATACCATGTCCGCATCAAGATCATTCAGGTTTTCAATCAAGGCACCATGACCACCAGGACGGAACACCAATTTGCCTTCACTATCTCTGAATGGCTCATTATCCATTGTCGCTGCCAATGTGTCTGTTGACAATTTCTGGAAAGAATAGCTTATATTGATCTTAACACCTTTTTCTTTCTCTATGCGTTCTTTCGTAGGTATTACTGCCGCCTTAAACAAATCAAGGTGCTGTGGACTAACAGTAAAGTGCAAGTTGATTATTCCATTTGAATTAGCATAGCTCAATCCCTCTTCAAGATGCTCTTCTGCCGCTGTTCTGGCACCGTTTTCGTATGCATGGAACTTGATTACACCTTTCGGCTTCTGACCATAGCCCAAACCTTTGTCATCAAGCATCAATTCAATCTTTTCAGCATCCGATTTCGGATTCATTGCCTTAATGTCTTTAGCAAAGGCAAATTTATCAAACTCAGCAAAGAATTTGTCGTATGGTTTCTGACCCGACATCTCAACCTGCTTTTCAGCATCTGCATTTTTATATTCAAACATGCTCTTGAACATTCTTGTCGCCGCACCCGACGCAGGAATGAACTTAACTACTTTTTTACCAGCCTTTAGAGCACTATCATACAATGCAACAAATCTTTGATTGTCTGCTTCGTTTGCCTTAAGTATTCCATCGCCTATTGTCGCTGCACGCTGAATATCTGCAAATGGGAACCCGCTTTTGAACTGTGCAAGTTGTTTTTCAACCTGCTCCGGAGCAACACCACGCTGCTTCAACTGTTCTAAATCTTTTAAGTCTAGCATATTGGGTTATTTTGAGTTGTGTTATTTAATTGATTATTTGAAGATTTAACCTCTTATCATGTTTGATATATTTTTTACTTGCTTGGCAAAATCAGTATCCGTATCTAGCAAATTCTTTACCGCTTTGCATGAATACAATACTGTCGCATGACTCTTGTTTCCTAGCTTCATGCCTATTGCCGACAAACTTGCCTGTGTGAATTCTTTGCACAAGTACATTGCAACTTGCCTTACAAGTACTATTTCACTCTTGCGAGTATTCTTCTGCAGTGCCGCAACATCTACATTATAATACTGACAAACAGACTTTATGATGTTATCTACATTTATCTCCTTTACTTCCGTTTTGACAAGATTACTTACTGCCTGACGCGCTACATCCATAGTTATGTCTTCATGATACAATGTTGCGAATGCTAGCATCGAACATAAAGACCCCTCCAATTCTCTGACACTCCCCGATACATTATTAGCTACATAACTAATAATGTCTTCAGGCAACTGAACTCCATCTTTGGTCACTTTGTTCTTTATAATCTTCACTCGCGTGTCATAATCCGGCATCTGAACTTCAACAACAACTCCCGACTTGAATCTTGACAACATCCTCTCTTCTATGCCTTGCATCTCTGCAGGCTTCTTGTCGGCTGCCATTATTATCTGTTTCTTGTTCTGCTGCAAATGATTAAATATCTGGAAAAAGACATTTACCGAACCCGCTCTGCCCGCTATCTCCTGTATGTCGTCCACTATCAACACGTCTATCATCTGATAGAAGTTCATAAACAAGTTGATCGCATTACCCTTGACCGCATCCATATATTGTCTAGTGAATCGATCTGCTGATAGATAAACTACATTTTTTGTCGGGTCAGATGTCTTTACTGCCGCACCTATCGCCTGTATCAAGTGCGTCTTTCCTACTCCGCTGCTTCCATATACAAACAATGGATTAAACGGATTTTCACCAGGATTTTGAGCCACAGATATCGCCAGACTATAGGCGAATTTGTTCCCGTCTCCTACTATATAATTGTCAAATGTAAAGTCACTATTTAACTCTGGGTCTATATTAAGCTGGCGCTTCCCTACTACAGCAAACGGATTCATCACTTTCGCATCCATCTGCTCCCATCCGCCACCAAGCTGAACTGCTGGTTTCTTGCTGGTCTCAGTAATTACAGCATCACTTAGACCGTATTTATACTCCAATCCAGCATTCGGACCTATCACTGTATGCATTGCCGATTCCAGAACATCGTAAAACTGATTCTCCAGCTTTTCTACAAATGTCCAAGTAGGAACGCTCAATTTCAATACATTGTCATCCAGATCTAACACTTCAATCGGAGCAAACCAAGTATTGAAATTACTTTCACTTACATTCTCCCTTATTATATCAAGGCATTTCTGCCATATCACTTTATAATCTGACATTTTCTTTTCCTCTTAGATGTTCCTACAATGACACTTCTTTTCCACTGTCAAATGCTCGCAATTTTGCTTCACTATATGTCGACTTAAGTTTTTTAAGTGCAGCCTCAGCATCACTTCTCTCCCTAAACTGACCCATGAGATACTCGTATGTCTTCTTGTCCTTGTGCCATTCCATCACACGCTGACCATCTATCTCGGTCGGGAAGTCCAACGGATTGCTCGATGTTGCCAAACTTACCGTATAGACAAGTCCTACCATCGCCATACCATTGCCAGCATCAGAAAAATATGTATTCTTTCCAAAGTTTATTGCCGATATCTTTACGTATCTTGATGGATTCAAACGCACATCAACAAGCAGTCTGTTCAAATTCTCCGACGACTCAGCCAACTTGTCATACAGCTTCGAGTCGTTCAGCATCTTTCCTACCGTTCCCCTCGCACTGTCTACACTCTCTACCATCTGACCAAGCGATGCCATGGTCTTGTTCAATGTTCCAACCAGCGAATCTACTCTGCTCTCTGCCAATTGCTGAGAAAATTTGCTCAGGCCATCCATCGTCAAATTTATGTTTCCACCCTGCTTCCCCAATGCCGACATCAAACTGTCAAGACCAGCCAGGCTCTCTGTCAAAACACCTCTTGCCGAGGTCATCTTCTCCACATTCCTGCTTATCGTTTCCAGATTCTTGAGTGTCGCATCCAATGCCGATATAGCTTCAGCAAGTCGCTTGCCATTCTCTCCACCCAACAGGTCGTTGACACTTACTAGCATAGTGTCAACCTGCTCTACCATTATCTCCGCCTTATCTTTCAATGGCTCTATCTGGTCCAGTAGTCCCAGACGCAATCCCGATTCCAGCGTGTCACCACTTTCTGCTATGACTTTGCTCTCTCCCCATACAAGGTCTATACCCATACCACCAAGCAGGTCTGTCGAACAAATTATCGCCTTCGAATCCTTTGGCACATCAAGCCATTTATCCAGAGCCAATGTCACCTTGAATCTTCGCTCCTCTGGCTCGTCAGGACATATCTCTACACTTCTTACCGTGCCAACCTTAAATCCCTTGTAGTTTATCGGACTAGCATCTGTCAATCCGTTTACGTTATCATAGTAGCTGTAAAATCTGCAGCCTCTGAAAAACACGTCCTGACCTTTAAGATAGTTAACTCCCAGTAGCAACACCAAAAATGCCGCTATTGCAAACGCACCTATCTTAATATTTCTGTTTATTACCATTTCTTTATTCCTTTCTCAAATCACTTCCGCTCGTTCTTTCGGGCATACTTCAAGTCAACTCGCTTGTCGTTCTCATACGCTACGATAAAGCAGTCGCTGTATTCACCCTTGACTTTCTTCTGAAGCTTCTGTATATCTGAATATTTCTTTTCTTGCCCTATAAAGTATTTATAAACTGTCTTCCCTTTGCTCTCCTCTTTCTTCAACTCTACTTTCCCATATTTGTCCCCTACCTTATCCAGCGGTTTCGATGTCGTTGCTATCTGAATCTTATACACTATTCCAGCAGACTCTTCCTTTACCGGTTCCTCCTTTTTCTGAGCTGTCGACACTTTATTCATTGCATCATACGTAGCCTTATATTGCTTCAACGCTTTGTATATCGAATATGTCAACTCTTCTTTGCCTTCGTCACTCATCATGTACTGCTCTTCTTTCTCGTTGCTCATGAATCCCAACTCAACTAGCACACTTGGCATCGATGTCTGTCTAAGAACCAAGAATCCAGCCTGCTTAACTCCTCTGTCTCCTCTTTCTGCCTTGACAAACGACTCCTGAATCTGCGACGCCATAACTATGCTGCTTTCCAAATATGCATTCGCCATAAGCTCAAACATAATATACGATTCTGGCTGTGTCGGGTCAAATCCCTCATACACGTTTTCATATCCGTCCTCAAGCACAATCACAGAGTTCTCCTTCTGAGCTACCTCCAAGTTATCTTTCGAACGATGCAAACCTAGAACAAAGGTCTCCGCACCATATACGTCTTTCGACTTCGACGAGTTAGCATGTATCGAAATAAAGAGATCCGCCTTCGCCTTATTCGCTATCTCCGCTCTCTTGTTCAATGGTATGAACACATCCGAATCACGCGTATAGGTGATGTTCAGCATCGGAAGACTGTCATTCAACAAACGACCAAGACGTAATGCAACATCCAGCACAATGTCCTTCTCCTTTGCCTTCTTGCCCAACGCTCCCGGATCTTTGCCACCATGGCCAGCATCAAGCACTATCTTCGATAGTCCTCCTTGCGCAGATGTATGATTTTCCTGAGCAAAAACAACCACCGCCCCCAACACCATAAACGATGTCACGACGATAAGTTGTCTGGCACATTCCACCATCTTGGCCTTTATAACAAAAGTGTTTCTCATATCTAATTTCACCTTTCGCAAAGATAGAAAAAACTATCCAAACACACTACCTTTCAATCCTCTTTTTTACCCACAATTTTAACCCTACTAATCCTCACTTCTCATACATAGCAAATGGCGTCAGTCCCCAACAAGGAACGACGCCAATTTTATATATCCTAACAATCCTCTAGTTGTTGAAATGATACAGGAAAACTATCTCACCTTCGTATGCAGGCTTCTTGCTGTTCTCCACCTCAAGTTTCACACCCATCGAGGCCTTTACTGTTCCTCTCAAGTTAACCACTGTGTTCACATTGACATGCAGACGAACTCGGCTTCCAACTACTACAGCCTGATTATATTTCAAATGCTCTATGCCATAGTTTATCTGGTCCTTGATGTTCTTTACTTCTACTATCTGCTCCCAAAGATGTGGCAATATCGACAATGTCAGATATCCATGAGCTATAGTATTTCCAAATGGAGATTCCTTCTTAGCTTTCTCCACGTCTACATGGATCCATTGGTGGTCCAATGTCGCATCAGCAAACAGATTTATCTGCTCCTGTGTGAATTCATGCCAGTCCGATACGCCGAGTTCTTTTCCTACAAGCGACTCAAGCTCCTCAAAACTGCTAATAATTATCTTACCCATACCTTCTTTATTAGTTTGTCCATCATATAAAAAAAGGCCATCCAACACCCGCTGGACGGCCTTATTCTATTAGTCGTCAGACTACTTCTTTGCGAAATAATCCTTAACCTCGTCTGCTGTCATCATCTCCTCATGGAAAATGTATGCACCAGTCTTTGGCGACTTAATCATCTTTATTGCCTTAACGTGACCAACTTTGTCACCCGTCTTAAGGGTTGCTACTACTTTCTTTGCCATAGTACTTCTATTTTATTTCACGTTAATTACTTAATCTCTCTGTGAAGAGTTACCTTCTTCAAGAATGGATTATACTTCATACGCTCCAAACGGTCTGGAGTGTTCTTGCGGTTCTTTGTGGTAATGTAACGCGACATACCTGCAACGCCGCTTTCCTTCTGCTCAGTACATTCAAGAACTACCTGAACACGATTACCTTTAGCTTTCTTTGCCATTGTTGTATGCCTTTATTAGATTTTACCAATTAAACCCTTTTCATTCGCACGCTTAAGTGCTGCCTGAATACCTATCTTATTGATAAGACGCAGACCTGCGCAAGACACCTTAAGTGTTACCCAACGCTCTTCTTCTGGAATGAAGAACTTCTTTGTGAAGAGGTTTGGATCAAAAGATCTCTTCGTTCTTCTCTTTGAGTGAGAAACATTGTTTCCCGACTGTGCAGAGATGCCTGTTATCTGACAAATTCTTGACATTGCTTAATTCTTTTCGGATACTTTTCAAACACGGGCGCAAAATTGAGAATTATTTCTGAATAATGCAAACTCTTGGAGCATTTTTTGCTCCGAAGCAACATTTTTTCACAACTACAGCCCGGTTGCATCTTCCTTGCTGCCTTGTCATGAGTTTGTCGCTTCCATTGGAGAAGAGTGAGCCTGCCTAAAACAGAACTAAGCTTCTTTTTGAAAACCCAGCGCAAAATTACACTATTTTTTATTCAATTCCAAGACTTTAACCCCTATTTTTTTCACTATATCAATTCATTACCGCTCCCACTCTAACCACAAATGGCAGTCAGGACCATCCCAACTGCCATCATTTATATTCCTGCTATTCGCTCCCGCTATCCATTCATAGATATAAGGAACTCTTCGTTGCTCGACGATTTCTTTATCGCATCCACAAGGAAGGTCATCGCTTCCTCCGGAGTGCGGTCCGCCAAGCCCTTGTTCCTCAATACCCACATTCTGTTCAAGGTATTGCGATCCTGGAGCAAATCATCCCTTCGCGTACTTGACATGTTCACGTCTACGGCTGGGAATATACGCTTGTTCGACAACTTTCTGTCAAGCTGCAACTCCATGTTACCCGTTCCCTTGAATTCCTCAAAGATCACGTCATCCATCTTCGAACCTGTCTCAGTCAATGCTGTCGCAATGATTGTCAGCGAGCCTCCGTCCTCTATGTTTCGAGCCGCACCAAAGAATCTCTTCGGCTTGTGAAGCGCATTGGCATCCACACCACCCGACAATACCTTGCCCGACGCAGGTGATACCGTATTATATGCTCGAGCCAAACGTGTTATCGAGTCAAGCAGTATCACTACATCATGACCACACTCAACCATTCTCTTCGCCTTCTCCAACACTATGTTCGCGATCTTTACATGACGCTCAGCTGGCTCATCAAATGTCGATGATATCACTTCCGCATTCACCGATCTAGCCATATCTGTCACTTCCTCCGGACGTTCGTCTATCAAAAGTATCATCATGTACACCTCAGGATGATTGTCTGCTATCACGTTCGCTATATCCTTCAGCAGCATTGTCTTACCTGTCTTTGGCTGAGCAACTATCAGACCTCGCTGTCCCTTGCCTATCGGAGAGAACAAGTCGACTATTCGGGTCGAGATGTTTGCCTTCTTGCCCGACGACAGGTTAAACTTCTCGTTCGGGAATATTGGAGTCATGTGCTCAAACTGCACTCTGTCTCTGATTTCATCTGGCGACTTGCCGTTTACGCTGAGCACTTTCACCATAGGGAAGAATTTCTCACCCTCTCTTGGTGGACGTACCGTACATGTCACGGTATCACCCGTTCTGAGACCATAGTTCTTTATCTGGTTCTGACCTACATAGACGTCATCTGGCGATGTCAGATAGTTGTAGTCCGCCGATCTTAGGAAGCCAAATCCATCAGGGATTATCTCAAGAACTCCCGTGGCTGTCACTATTCCCTCAAAGTCGTATGGCTGCTCAACTGGCTCTTTCTGCTGTCTGCCATACTTCTCTCTCGATGGCATAGGCTGCTGCTGAACTGGCTCCTGCAAACCCGAATCTTCAAGATACTTCTGCTCTCTTATCTCCTCCTGGCGCTTCAGAATCTCTTCTATCGACATCATCTTCTCACCAGAATTCTCTCGGCTGTCACGTCCTCTGAAGTCATTTGTTCGCTCCCTCTTCCAGTCTTTCTGACCAGGCATTTCTACGCTGTCAATACGAGGACGCCTCTTCTTGTTGTCTGCTGGCTTTTCAGCAAATGTGTCAAATATCTTCCCGATGACATCATCAAAATCCATCACCGGAACATCTGCTGACGCATCAGCCTTTTGCGGTTCTTCAACTTCCTTGGCAGAATCAACTTTCTCTGCAGATTTCTCTTCTACAGGCACAGCACCATCTGCCACGCCTTCTTCTTGCGACGATGGCACATCCGGAATCTCCAGCACATACTCTGCCTTTGTTGCCTTGCGGCCTTTCTTCTTTGGCACTTCTACTACTGGTGACTCCACTTCAGTCGACGAACTAAGAATTTTTTCGATTAGCTCCTTTTTCTTATACTGCTCTACCCTGCTCAAGCCAATCTCTCTGGCAATCTTTCTGAGTTCGGGCATAAGCTTTTCACTAAGCTCCGAATAGCTATACATTTTTGTTGTCTGTATTTTTTACTCTAGGAATTTCGTTCTAGAAACTGAACGACACTGCAAATATACACTCTTTTTCTGAAATACAACTCTTTCCCTGGCTTTTTTCAGCAAAAAACTTTCATCACCCAACACAATAAAACAAAAGAAAGCAGGCAGCGACTCTTCATCTCTGCCCACTCCTTGCCATTTCATAATGGCTTATTATCTTTCTGTCTCCTACATCAATTCAACACTTCTCTTGATGAATTTTGTAAGACTCTCGCCCTTGAGCATTCCGTTCGACAAAAGTGCAAGGTCAATAAGCTGCGACACGCTCTTCTCGCTCTTCGCAAAGTCTGCCAAGATACCGTTCTTCTTTGTCTGAAGTTCCGAAATCTCTTTCTCTACGTCGCTGAGCGCATCTTTGTCTGCCTGAGCTATCTCGTCGTCTTTCTTGCCTTCTTTTGCCTTGTTGAGCTCAGCCTTCTTTGTGTTGGCTATGTCCATGTCCGCATATACTGGTGCAAGGACCGATTTAGTCTTGCTCTGAAGTGCATCGATGAGTTTCTTTACTTTCGGATGATTGCCGTTCACTACTATGTTGAATGAGTCTGGCATCTCACCATAGAACGACATCATGCCACCCTGCATCGAACTCATCTCTTTCATTCTTCTCATCCACTCGTTCTGCGTAACAACTACTGGCATGTCTTCTTCACCCAGCGCCTCTACACTTACTGTGAATGTCGCCTTGTCAAGTGTTGGAAGTTCCGCACGGAATGCCTCTTCTACTTCACTCTTCTCACGTGTCGTGAGGCTCAACTCCTGTACGTTGTCTTTTACTATCAGCTTGTCTATCACGTCCGAGTCAACTCGTGTGAAGCGCGATTTCTCCCACTTCTGCTCAAGCTGGTTCACAACTGGTGTGTCAAGCTGTCCATCAAGCAGCAACACGTTATATCCTTTGTTCTTCGCTGCTTCCACAAATGTATACTGTGTCTGCTTGTCTGTTGTATATAGGTATATAAGGTTGCCGTCTTTGTCTGTCTGCTCACCCTTGATGAGTTCTTTGTATTCGTCAAATGTGAAGTACTTGCCGTCTACGTCTTTCAACAAGGCAAATTTCGACGCTCTCTCAAAGAATTTCTCGTCTGTAAGCATTCCATATTCGATGAATATCTTCAGGTCGTCCCACTTCTCCTCAAATGCTTTCCTGTCTTTCTTGAATATATCCTCTAGACTGTCTGCCACTTTCTTCGTGATATGGTTCGATATCTTCTTCACGTTGCCGTCACTCTGCAAGTACGATCTCGATACGTTCAGCGGAATGTCTGGCGAGTCTATCACACCATGCAGCAATGTCAAGAAGTCTGGAACTATTCCCTCTACCGAGTCTGTCACAAACACCTGGTTGCAATACAACTGTATCTTGTTCCTGCTCAGGTCGATGTTCTGCTTTATCTTTGGGAAGTAAAGTATGCCTGTCAGGTTAAATGGATAGTCTACATTAAGGTGTATGTGGAACAATGGCTCGTCCATCTGCATAGGATAAAGCTCCCTGTAGAATTTCGAGTAGTCCTCTTCTTTCAAGTCCGCAGGCTTCTTCACCCATGCCGGCTCTGTGTTGTTTATTACGTTGTCTTCTTCTGTCTCTACCTGCTTCCCATCTTTCCACTCTGTCTTCTTGCCACCTACTATTTTTATAGGTAAGAATTTGCAGTATTTGTTCAGCAACTCGTTTATCTTCGTCTGGTCGCAGAATGCCATTTCATCTTCGCTCACGTGCATGATGATTTCTGTTCCGCGGTCATCCTTCTCGATGTCTTCCAATACGTATTCCGGATCACCTGTACACTCCCAGCGTACTGCCTGAGCTCCATCCTTGTAGCTCTTTGTCTTGATCTCTACTTTGTCCGACACCATGAACGACGAATAGAAGCCAAGGCCAAAGTGACCTATTATTGTTGCTGCATCGTCTTTGTGCTTCTCCAGAAATTCCTCTGCTCCCGAGAATGCTATCTGGTTGATATATTTCTCTACTTCGTCTCGTGTCATGCCGATGCCTCGGTCTGTCACCGTGATTGTCTTGGCATCCTTGTCTACTGTTACTGTCACTTTAAGGTCACCAAGCTCACCCTTGAATTCACCGCTCTGCGCAAGCACTTTGAGCTTCTGTGTCGCATCTACACCATTCGACACTATCTCACGCAGAAATATGTCGTGGTCCGAATAAAGAAATTTCTTGATGATAGGAAACAAGTCCTTGGTCGATACACCAATCTTTCCAGTTGCCATAGCTATATCTTTTTTTATTTGTTACTTTTTTCATCCGACGTCTTGCTGACGCCACATCCCTTTTATCAATTCCTGTGCCAAACAACTTCTTGTCACCTTTTCACGACTTTTTGGCAGAATTCTGGCAGTCAACTATGACGTTATGACATATCGAAGTCAAAAATCAACTTTGACCACTTTGACCGCGACCATTCCACGTTTTCTGCATTCTACTCCAATTTCTTCGTCTCCACAACTGTTAAAACGACTCTTCAGTCTGTTAATTCGAGTATATTTTCACCGGCAACTTTTATACATCTTTCACAATTCCGTCTTTTTCAATTTCCCATAACTATAACGTAGGGATAACGGTACCTTAACGGACCCTTAAGCTACCTTTATTTTATCCTTTTCTTACTCTCTATTTAACGTCGATTAACAATGGTCATGGTCAAAATTGAAAAACTCACTTTCAGCTTTTCCCCTTCTTGAAAACACGCCATTTTAACATTTCTCAACCCAATATTAACAAAGAAAATAGGCTGCCCATTTCACAATGAGCAGCCTACCCCCTTTAATCTATGATCAACAATAGTTGTCGTATCATCAATTATTCAGCCCAACCAGGATTCTGCTTGAGATTACTGTTGATAGAAACAACTACAGCTGGGAATGGGAAGAGTTCATGCTTGCCTGCCTGGAAACCAGTAGCACGGCCTCTTGATGTATATACCGAATAGAATCTGTCATGCTCTTCGCATACTTCGTCACCAGCAGCAATTGGACGAGAAAGCTTGTCATATACCTGAGTTACATTCTTTCCTGCTTCCTTTGCCAAGTCAAAGTCGTTCCAACGAACCATATCAGCCCAACGGCATCCCTCAAGCCACAACTCCAACTTCTTCTCAAGTTTGATTGTGTTCATATCAACTGATGTGCTGATTGTCTTTGAGTTCGCACGCTTCTGGATATCGTTGACAACCTTCAAAGCTTCGTCATTAGAACCCGACTGTACACATGCCTCTGCATACATAAGAAGTACTTCTGCATAACGCATGATTGTAAAGTTGTTCAAACGGCAGTTCTCACCACGGTTTGACAAGTCGGCAATAGTACATACAGGCTTAAGTGGCAAATAAAGCGACTGACCATACAAACCACGCTCGTCAAGACCAATCTTATTAGATGCCTTCTTCTGATCAAGTGTCATCTCATCAATTTCTGCAATACCATAATTAGCAAGATTGCAATATACAACATCCTCAATTGATACGATAGATGCATTCAAACGATATGAATCAAGACCATCGTTCTCAATAAATTCATTTGCAAACTTTACAGGGACACCGCAACCACCCCATCCATCAATTGATGAATAGTTTGTACTTGGGTTTGCCTTAAAGTGGTCCGAACGCCAGTTCCAGATGTTTGCCTCCATCCATGTAGAACGGTTGATATGATCCCAGAATATACCTACATTTGAGTTCAAATCGAGATTAGCCTCGAAAAGCTTCTCCTCGTTGAGGTCACCACTTCTGTGGAAGTTCTCCATGTACTTCTCGCCTGGAACAAGAGCATACTTGCCAGAGTCAATCACCTTCTTCAAAGTTTCCTTTGCCTTAGCATAGTTACCCAAGAAGAGGTAGCACTTACCAGCTACTGCCTGAGCAAAGCCCTTAGTAACCTTTGCAGCGCCATCTTTGTCTGATACACTTGCACGCTCAGCAAGATCAGCCGCAGCTTCCTCGCACTCCTGAGCACACCATGTGAAAACTGCCTCTTTTGATGCTGCATTTGCAGGAAGAGCTGAACCTTCCAATACATGGTCGATAATTGGAGGTGTACCCCAACCAATAGCAAGCATCATGTGCATATATGCACGAAGCACACGAGCCTCTGCTACTACACGCTTTGTTGTTTCAGTCTTTCCACCCTTTGGAAGACCATCCTTAAACTTGTCAATAACAAGATTTGAATAGTACATCGCATAGTAGATGTTCTGATATGCATTCTTGATTACATCAGAACCCGAGTCATAACGGAACTCGTTCATCTGAGCAGCAAAGTCGTTATCGCCAAGGAATTCACCTGCAGCAAACACATCATCACCACAAAGGTTGAAGCAGAATCTGAATGGAGCATAAATCGAACCACCCTCGCGTGAACATATATTCCAAAGGAATCCCTGATATGCAGCAACCATTGCCTGTTCTGCATGCTCATCTGTCTGATAGAAGTTCTCTATCGCAGTCACACCCTTCTGTTCTATCTCCAACTCATCCTCACAAGCCGGAAACATCAACGCAGATGCAAGAGCCAGACCTAATATCTTTTTCATATTTATAGACAATTTTTTTTGTATAACAATTTATTCTTCAACTATTAGAATGTAACGCTTACGCCAAATACAACCTTCTTAGTTGTTGGATATGTACCGCAGTCATAACCCATATCTTTCTGATTGCTTGTTGTAGCAGTTTCTGGGTCGCAACCTGGATACTTAGTAATTGTAAAGAAGTCATCAAGTGAAGCGAATACACGGCAGTTGCTTACATATACCTTCTCTGTAATAGACTTTGGAAGAGTATAACCAAGCTGGATCTGCTTGAACTTGAAGAATGAACCGTTGAACAACGATACATCTGAACTCCAATATGTCCAGTCACTTACAACCTGATCAACTGCAGCATACTTAGCATTCTTGTTGTCTGGTGTCCATGCATTCTCCGAATAGAGCTTCAAGCTGTTCGAACGTGGACGGTCTGCACTATAGAGCAATGAGAAAATGTCGTTGCCTGCCGAACCTGTACCATATACTGTGAAGTCAATGCCCTTGTACTCGAGGTTCAATGTGATACCGTATGTTGCATCTGGAATAGCCTTACCTATTTTCTGCATGTCGTTATCAGTAACTTCATTTACAACCTTGCCATCCTTGTCATAGTACTGTGGCTTACCAGTTTCCTTGTCTACACCTGCATACTTGTAACCGCAGAAGTACCAGATTGGCTCGCCTGCCTCGAAACGAGTGTAAGTCTTGTAGTTCAAACCGCTTACACCACCACGAGTACCCTCAAGGTGATCAAGAGCTGCTGTCATTTCCTTTACCTCGTTCTTCAATGTTGAGAGGTTTGCATTGATGCCGTAGTGCAAATCACCGATCTGATCCTTCCAGCCCAACTCGATTTCAATACCACGGTTCTCAACCTCACCAGCATTTACGAATGTGCTCTTCACACCAATTTCTGGAATTGGATTAATCTGAAGAAGAAGATCCTTTGTTGTCTTCTTGTACCAGTCAAAGCCTAATGAAAGTCTGCTGTCAAGGAAACGAGCATCAAAACCAAGGTCAACCTGCTCTGAAGTCTCCCACTTGAGGCTTGGATTAGCCAAGCCTGAAGGACCTGAACCGTATGTTACATCCGAACCATCGTTACCATTATACTGATACCACTGGCTGTTCAACGCAATTGTTGTTGAATACTGATAGCCACTCAATACGTTGATGTTACCATTGCGGCCCCATGAACCACGAAGCTTCAAGAATGATACAACGTCTGGAGTAATGTTGTCTCTGAAGAAGTTTTCGTTGCTTATTGTCCAACCTGCTGATACTGATGGGAACTTACCCCAACGTGCCTCCTTAGAAAGCTTTGATGAGTCAAATGCATCTGCACGAAGGTTGAACTGTACGCTATAACGGTCATTATAGTTATAGGTAAGACGACCAAAGAATGAAGTGTTTGTTGACTTGCCTGGAGCATTACCTACAGTCTTTGTTGCATCACCCTTCAAGTAATTAATATACAAGAAGTTTGGCTCATAGCTTGACAAGATGTCTGTACCCTGTGATGATATAGAAGCATTGTCATCGTTATGCTCTTCGTATGCCATACCTGCCATCAAACCTACTGTATGAAGACCAGCAAATGTCTTGTCAAAATTCAAGAAGTTCTCAAACTGATAGTAGTAGCTTGTGTTGACGTTTGCCGAAATGCTATAGTTCGATGAACTTGCCATACCTGTCAACCAATAAGGCTTCTCATAGCTGTGTGAGTTTGACTGAGCAATGCGATAGCCCAAACGTGATGTGAAAGTAAGGAAGTCTACTGGCTGGAACATCAATGATGTTGTACCACGTACAGTAAAGCCCTTGCTGCTTGAATCTGTCTTGTCACGCTGGAACAATGGGTTACCTGTTGCCTCCTCAAGGAACTTCGAAGTTGCATAGAAGTCATTATTGTGCTTTGGATCTGTTGGGATAGGATCACCCAACTCATAGTGCTGCTTCATTGCTGTTGCACAATCTTCAATTTTGCTGTAGTATGCAGGTGTCAATGGATCCATTGCCATTACTGAGTTCAACATCGAACCGTATGACGCCTGAGAAACTGACTTTGTTGCCCACTTCTCAATTGAGTTGTTTGAGCTAACCTTAAACCACTTCTTGATTTCATAGTCAGCATTAACCTGTGATGTCAAACGCTCGTATGTATCCTTCTTGCCCTTTACGATACCATCGTTGTTTACATAGTTGATAGATGCAAGGAAATGACCTCTTTCGTTACCACCCTGGAATATCAACGAATGCTGCTTTGACCAGCTGTTCTCGAATACTGCATCAAACCAGTCATAGCTCTGACCTGGCTTGTAACCTGCAACATCAAGGTCTGCCTGAGTAATCTTGCCAGTTGCCATCTGATACTTAACGTATGAGTCGCCGTCAAACAACTCAGCCTTCTTGCCAAGGCTCTGCGATGTAAACTTGCCTTCGTATGTAATTGAAGAATTGCCCGCACTACCGTTCTTTGTTGTAATGAGTACGACACCATTACCAGCCTGAGCACCATAAATAGCTGCAGATGCGGCATCCTTCAAAACTTCCATTGACTTAATCATCGATGGGTCAAGATACTGAATGTTGTCTACCTTCAAACCATCAACGATCAACAGTGGCCCGATGTTACCAGAGTTCGAAGAATATCCACGTACTCGGATCTGAGCTGCTGTACCAGGAGCACCTGAATTGTTCAAGATCTGCACACCAGATACCTTACCCTGCAATGCTGCAGCAGCATCTGTTGTTGAACGTGACTTCAAGTCGTCTTCACGTACCGATGTCACCGAACCTGTCAAGTCACTCTTCTTCTGAACACCATAACCTACAACGATAAGCTCGTCGAGTTCCTTTGAGTCAGACTCAAGAGTAACATCAATTGTATTGAATCCCGCAACTGGCTGCTCCTGAGTTACGAAACCAATAAATGAAACAACAATAGTAGCATCCTCTTTTACATTGAGAGAATATCTACCATCAATGTCCGTAACAGTACCATTTGTAGTACCTTTTTCAAGGACTGCGACACCAGGCAGAGGCTGCATGTCCTCACCCGAAATAACGCATCCTTTAATGTTCTTCGTCTGTGCCCATGATGCTATAAATGACATGAGCAAAAACGACAAACAAAACAAAAGTCTTGTTTTCATAGTTTTGATTTTTAGTTTGTTAGGTTTTAATTGTCACTTGAACAACTCCACACACACTTTACATTGTTCAAGCTAAACTAGCAGTGCAAAAATAAGTTAAAAACATCCAACAAATCTCATCAAAATGTAATATCGTTTTTTTTCCAGGTTACATATCTACATAATGTAACAAATAAATTAAGAATATGTAACATTTAACTAGAATATCAATTTCACCCCCCTTATTTATTACCAATGTGAAACGCAGAGAAAAAACCAAAATAACACCCATCATTTCTATTAACATGTCGAACACCTAAATGCAACAAACGAATAACTACCAAACATTACCTCAACTATTAAAAAATACACTTTTTATGAAACTATTTTTTTTAGATATAGTAAAATTTATTGAAAATGAAATTAATTATGGCACGCATTTTGATATTCCATACAACAGAAAACAATTAACGGAATTAATAATTAACCATAAACATACGATTATGAAAAAGTTTGTTCTCACAATCGCGCTTATCGCAATTTGCTGCACTTCAGCTTTTGCATCTTTAAGCAACTCCAAGATTCGTACTTATGCTCGTTTCTTGACTGACCGCATGGCTTACGAGCTCGACCTCAATGCTTATCAGTACGAAGACTGCTACGAGGTCAACTACGACTTCCTCCATGCCGTTAATCCTCTACTCGACGATATGGTATATGGATATATAGACGCTATCGACCGTTACTACGATTTCCTCGACTATCGTAACGACGACCTTAGATACATCCTGTCCGCTCGACAGTATCTCAAGTTCATCGACTGCGAATACTTCCACCGCCCTATCTACTCGACCGGACACGACTGGGCACTAAGAATCTATACGATTTATAGCAACAAGAATTTCTACTACTACGATGCTCCATTGTGCTACAAGTCATACACTGGTCTGCATTCTCGCGTATACCATTCAAGCGGTTATTATATTAATCGCCATACGCATGTCGATCACCACACCGTGACTATCAACATCAATAAGAGCGCCAACTACGACCGTAGCCGCAGAAGCGATTTTGGAGTTAACATCAAAAACCGTAATGGCAATAAGTATGATGTCAACAACTACAACAATCGCAACCAGCAGAATCGTACTAGCGACAGCCGTTATAAGGACAATAGCAACAATAAGTACTCTCCTGAGATCAATAATCGTAACAACGGAGGAAACAAGACTATTTCCGACAATAACAACAAGTCCAACAGTAGCACTACTGACAATGGTTCACGTACCAGAACTTCTACAAACACTAATTCAAATTCTGGCACAACAACCAACAGCGGTAGCAGCAACCGTTCAAACGCTAATACCGGAAGAAGATAACAACTAACCTATAAAACAAAGAGGAAGGCGGCCACATAGCCGCCTTCCTCATTTTTTATCTCACACGTTTATCTTTTTATCCCAGCAATCCTATCCGCCCACGATTCAGTATAAAACCAATAGTACGACCTTTTTCTAAACAGCCCCAACATTCTTAGTCCACACCAGCTAATAGATGGTATACCTATTACAAATAGATACAAAGGACCTAATATCATACTCTGAACCGTATGCCCCAATTCATGGCTCAATACATCTACCCCAGAATATTTATCCATCAAGACAAAATGTCCCAGACTAATACCGCCACCAAACGACGTTGTTCTAATAACACAAACAGGCATTCCCTGACCATTGCCTATAAATGTACAACGCATTCTTTTAACTACAAACACAAGGAACAAGCCAACTACATCTTGCGGCATCATCCAAATAAACAACACAAGGTTTTTTAATATATTCATATTAATACAATTACTTATCAAAACAAACAAAATGAGGTTGCCCTGTATTGAACAACCTCATTCTTTATCGGATAATTTCAAATAGTTACTTTTTCAGCTTCGACAGACTTTCCTTAAGAGCTGCAATCTTGCTTTCGGCATCTGCCTGCTTCTTCTTCTCCATCTCTACAACCGCAGCTGGAGCATTGGCAACAAACTTCTCGTTCGACAACTTCTTCTGAATACCCATCAAGAAGCCTTCCAAATGCATCAATTCTGCTTCTTGCTTCTGTATCTCAGCCTCTGCATCAACAAGATTTCCAAGAGGAACACTATATGTTGCTGTACCAACCATAAATGTAGCCGCTGTATCGTCCTTTGCAGAAACAACTTCTATCGAAGAAAGATTTGCCATCTTTGTTATACAGCTATTAAATGCTTCAGATGGATTCTGACCAACAGCCTGAAGTACCAACGCCTCCTTCTGGGCAATGTTCTTCTGGTTACGTATTGTTCTAACACCACTTATGACTTCCTTGGCTGCATTAAATGCTTCAATAAACTTGTCATCATCTGCACTCAAAGATGCTTCAGACACACGTGCAAGCATGATGCTCTCACCATCCTTGCGGTCGTAAATATGCTGCCACAGTTCCTCTGTGATGAATGGCATAAATGGATGAAGCAACTTAAGGAGTTCATCAAAGAATCCAAGCGTAGCATCAAATGTCGCCTTGTCAATTGGCTTCTGATATGCAGGCTTAATAAGCTCAAGGTACCATGAAGAGAACTCATCCCAGAACAACTTATATACTGCCATCAACGCCTCACTCAGACGATATTTAGTGAAGAGGTCTGCAACTTCTGCCGAAGTCTTCCTCAACAATGCATCAAACCACTTGACTGCTATCTTAGATGCTTCTGGCTGCTCTATATCTGCAACTTCCCATCCCTTCACAAGACGGAATGCATTCCATATCTTATTGTTAAAGTTTCTACCCTGCTCACACAACGAGTCATCAAAGAGAATGTCATTTCCAGCAGGAGCAGAAAGCATCATGCCCATTCTCACTCCGTCTGCACCATATTTCTCGATAAGCTCAAGTGGATCTGGCGAGTTACCAAGCGACTTCGACATCTTACGACCAATCTTGTCACGAACAATACCAGTAAAGTACACATTCTTGAATGGCATCTTACCCTGATATTCGTATCCAGCCATAATCATGCGGGCAACCCAGAAGAAGATAATATCCGGACCTGTAACAAGGTCACTTGTTGGATAATAATAGTTTATCTCCTCGTTGTTTGGATTGTTTATACCATCAAACAGAGATATAGGCCACAACCATGATGAGAACCATGTATCAAGACAATCGCTGTCCTGACGCAAATCCTCCATCTTGATATTTGCATCTTTCTGTTTTGCCAACTCAAGAGCCTTCTCTGCAGTCTCTGCTACAACATAACCACCTTGTGGCAAATAATATGCAGGAATTCTATGACCCCACCAAAGCTGACGGCTTATGCACCAGTCTTTGATGTTCTCCATCCAATAACGATATGTATTCTTATATTTTGCAGGATAGAATTTGATGTCATCATTCATCACAGCCTCAAGTGCTGGCTTAGCCAAGTGCTCCATCTTAAGGAACCACTGCATCGAAAGCTTTGGCTCAATCGCAACTCCAGTACGCTCCGAGCAGCCCACTTTGTTGTCATAGTCCTCTGTCTTCTCCATCAAGCCCGCAGCCTCAAGATCAATTGCAATCTGCTTACGTACGTCAAATCGGTCCTGACCTACATATAGACCTGCAGCCTCGCTGATTGTCGCATTGTCGTTGAAGATGTCAATGATTGGCAGATTATACTTCTCACCAAGCATATAGTCGGCTACATCATGCGCAGGAGTAACCTTCAAACATCCTGTACCAAAGCCTATCTCTACATACTCATCCTCAATGATTGGAATAACACGATTCACAAGAGGTACGATAACTTTCTTGCCTCTTAACCACTGATTCTTTTCGTCATTAGGATTAATACATACAGCAGCATCACCCATAATAGTCTCAGGACGTGTTGTAGCTACAACACAATATTTGCCACTTCCATCAGGCTTGCCATCTTCACCGGCAATCATATATTTCAAATAGAAAAGCTTGCTATGCTCTTCTTTATATATTACTTCCTCATCCGAGAGTGCGGTAAGTGCTTTTGGATCCCAGTTCACCATTCGCACACCACGATAGATAAGTCCCTTGTTGAAAAGGTCGCAGAACACTTTTATCACAGCCTCACTTCTGTTGTCATCCATTGTGAATGCTGTTCTATCCCAGTCACATGACGCACCAAGTTTACGGAGCTGTTTAAGGATTATTCCACCATGCTCGTTTGTCCAGTCCCATGCATGCTTCAAGAACTCATCACGTGTCAAGTCTGTCTTCTTAATTCCCTGCTGGGCAAGCTTGTTCACAACTTTTGCCTCTGTTGCAATCGAAGCATGATCAGTACCTGGAACCCAACACGCATTCTTACCCATCATTCTTGCACGACGTACAAGAATATCCTGAATCGTGTTGTTCAGCATGTGTCCCATGTGAAGGACACCTGTAACATTTGGTGGAGGGATAACGACTGTATATGGCTGACGGCTATCAGGTTTTGATGCAAATAATTTTTGGTCAATCCAATACTTGTACCAGCGTTCTTCTATTTCTGCCGGAGTGTACTTTGTTGCGAGTTCCATTTCTTATCTATTACATAATTACGAACGACGAACAACACGTTCATCTATCGCTGTCTTTTAATCTCTTTTGTGACTGCAAAGATAATGAATTATTAGCAAAGATACTGCACAATACCAACTTATTTTAGGCATTATGCCCTACTCACTAGTCTATTCTAATTGCATACAAGTTAAAGCCGCCTGTTTCACTATACAAAAACAAATCTGTCGAACCACCTTCATACTTGTATGTATCTTTGCTTATCCATGAACCATCATTGGATAAGAACGAATTTGTAAGCACATTCTTTAGGTCTCCCTTAGATAATATCATCGCTCTAACGCCATCTCTCGCATTTGACGCCATCCCATATACTGTAAGCGAACACGAACCATCCACATGAACCTTGACAAATCTTCCCTGCGCCGAACCCGGACCAGGGAATTTCAGACGCTTCGTGAAGCTCATCCCATCTATGTTTTTGGAGTTTTCATCTACAACAACTGGCTTAACTCTTGTACCGCCAATCGCAAGATCTCCCAAATCCGTAATCTTTGCTATCGTACCCACTTCCAAGTCCGAAAAGTTCCACATTTTTTGTGCACTCGCAGCCAATGAGGAAAACAAACAAATCAACACGGTAGTAAATAATGTTTTCATGATCAAAATTCGATATTAGAAATAATGCAACAAACAATTGAAACACAAAATTATATACAAAAAGTATACCAACCAAACTTTAACTATGTCATCATACATGCAATTTTGCTTTTAGATAATTCATCACCCCTAATATGGTAATTCACCAACTGTCAACATACAACAACGGTCTCGCCTCCCTTTTCTACACTTTGCTCCAACTATCCTATCGCCATTAGTAAAAAAAAGGGAAGATGAAACCATCTTCCCTTACAATTGCTTTATTCAAATATTGAAATTAGCCCTTATACAATGGATCAGCACCAATCGTACCAACAAGGCTATTCAAGTACTCGTCTGACTTCAAGTAATTGATTCTCTCACGAAGCTTTGCTATCTTATAGTCTATTCTCAAATCGCTCAGATAGTATACACTCTCCGGACGTTTCTTGAATTCCTCAATATATGCCAACTGCTTCTGAGCAAATTCCACATCTCTCTGCTGCTTGATAACCAAACGTTCCTTATACCAGTCGCTGTTCAACACATAATCTCGGTCAAACATCTTACGGATCTCTGGATCGTCTATTGTCTTGCCTTCATATTCACCGTATGCCATGATGTAAAGCAATGCTTTGAATGGAGGGATTGCTGCATCAACACACCCTTCTTCGAAATAACGCAATGCCACTTTCTTCTGAGCCTCTACTATATTATTGATTCCATCAACGAAATCTTCCATACTCTGAAGTTCAGGACGAAGCATCTCCTCGTCAAACACAGCCAATGGCTCGTCAAACAAACGATTCATGCATCGGAATGCAAAGTTTTCGGTTATACGGTAACCAAGACGGCTTGCAAGAACTTTCTGACCATTATACTCGAAGTCCTCAAGTTTTTCAAGACACTTATGCTTTATCAAAAGATTTGCGTCACGGTCTTCAGGAACCATTCGAGCCCATATTTCTGGTATCAAGATAGAGATGTCATGGTCAAATCTCTTCTGGCCAATATAACCAGCAGCAGATGTGAATCCCTGATAGCCCGTCAAGATAAAACACAACAACGCATTATTCATGTCTGATGTTGGCGACAGCATATTAAATGGACCCTTAGTCAAGGCACCTTCACTACCCGCTCCTGTTGTCGATGGCGACTTACCTGTCAAAGAACATGTAAAGTCCATAAACAACTCAGGCAACTCCTGATAATGAATCGGATTATATACACTCAACGGACGAATTCCTGCTTTTCGGTCTGCTGGATTATTCCTTCGACCTGGCATAACTACATTCACTACATTTACAACCGGATCCGATGGCTGCATCTTTCGATGCAAGCGAATACCAATCTCAGCTATATATGTATCGATGTTTTCCTCCGAATTCTTATTGAACTGCAAATAACGAGGGTTTTTCGATGGAGACCCCTTTACAATTCTTGTATGAGATGGAACAACAAAGAACTCATCGTCACTCTCAATAAAGTTCTTTACAAGGTCTTTTACAGGCTGAGTATAAAGGTCAAACTGGATTGCATCCGACAACAAGTTATTGGCATCTTCCTTGGTCAATGGCTCATAGTTCGTAATGAATGTACCAGGCTTGCACATGTCAGCCTCAGCCTCCTTGTCATATCCTCTATTAATCGCTTCATCAGGACGCTGGAACAATCTCTTCTCACAGTTGTCTACGACCTTGATACTAGGATTAGGGAATTTAGGATTACGATACTTGATGTCTGTTGCAGGAACTGTTACGCTTGCTGTTATATCATCCTCCAACTGTATCTTGAGGCTTGGAACAAAGTCGGAACGCAACTTGTTCAATCGCCAGTTACCATCCTTGTTAAAGCCTATTCTCACGTATGTCGCCATTACACGACGGTTTCTGTATAGCAATGACGTACCAGGACGACCATTGATAAACTCAACGCTGAAGTACGATCTCCAGTTTTTCTTTTCCTCGTCAGTGTGTGTATGACGCTTTATATAGAGGGCCAACGAACGGATATGTTCAGGAATGCTACGCAAAAATGCATTATAGTCATCATTATACATATCCGAAGGAGTAAGCAACTTCACGCACGAACCAAGTGTTCTCATCGAACTCAAGAACGAACGAGATGGTGCTGCATCCGGATCAACAGTCTTCCAACGATGAGTATAGTCATAGTTGATAATCTCATCTGTCTTCCTGAAGTCTTCCTCGATGTCTACCACGTTAAATGGACCATACATTATCGCATTCTGCATCGATTTAGAAATCTCAGACTTACCACCACCAGATACCGTACAAGGCTTGTGACACAAGATTCCTTCAGGACGTGTATTGATTATTCTCCACGATGGCAACTGAGGGTGACGCACCAATCGCATCTTATTGCCCGAAGGATGGATATATATCTTATCAGGTGACAAAGGTATTGACTTCTCCTGACCATTATGCATCCAAACAATCTTTGTCTTGTCAATTAAGACATTTGCCTGCTCAGAAATATATATTATCTCTGGATATTTCTTATCAACAGCATATCCTTCTGGCATTATTTCTACCCTATCCCTGAGAAGACTCATGGCTTCTTCAAATGTGAATATGCCATCAAGCTTCTTCACATAATTCTCCGCATAAACGTTGTCGCTCCACAATCCCTGAGGGAATGCTATTGCACCACCTGAATGCTCCTCTTCTGCAAGACCAAAGAGGTTCGCTGAATAGTTTATCTGAGTCTTTATCTCTTTCTTCGCATAACCGAAATAGTTGTCCGCGATAATTGTCACGACAACGCCTCTTTCGTCACGACATGTAACCTTGAACGATCCACCATCGTTATATATCTCCGACTCTTCACGCCAGCACATGCCTTCTTTTCTCTGGCGCTCTGTTGCATCATCATAATGTGGAAGACCAAGATCTTTCTTCTTGAGGTTCAAACACTGTGGAGCAAAGATTATACATCCCGTATGACCTGTCCAATGATCTATGTCGAGTGCCGCATCATTTTCAGCTAGATTATGGTCACCTGCATTTCCAAATATTGTCTCAACAAAGTCAAGCGAACTTACAAGGCTACCTGGTGCAAACAAATGACACTCCATTGTCTTTTCCGGCATTACACCCTTAACCTCAGGAACTACCATAGGTCTAACCAAAAGACTTACCATTACGTGAGCCTTCTCCTGCTGATTTGATGTAAATGGCAAAATCTGCAACTCTTCAGAAGGATGCAATGCTGCTTCAAGTATTCTAGCGAAAGCAACCTTTGGAACTTCCTTCTTGTCAAGAGGAACTGGCAATCCACCTTCTACTATATGGAATGTACCCTTTGTTGTACGACGATCGTTGGCTGGATTGTTAAGTATGCCCTGTGCCACTCTATATGTGCTCACATACTTACCAAAGAATGTGTTGCCGTTTGGCGGAAGACTTATCTCACGGGCAAGTCCCTTCTGGTTAAGCACAAGTGTCTCTGTTGGCAACTGACACTCGCTCGCACTCTTGACATCTTTTAGATAGTCATCTATGAATGACTGAATACGATTATCCACTGGAGACAAATGTCTGCCAAGCAATCTGTTTTTCTCCCTAAAGCTATTGATGAAATCACTTGTCAGAGCAAGGAATTTCGAATTGGCCAACTTGGTCTCCGCATTTTCATCATCCTGAAACAATGGCTGGCCAAGTGATGCGAGCTGCAGGTTGACATACTGAATCATGTCTTTCCTGTCCTTGCGCTCCGCTTTCTTTTTCTGAGAATCAGTCTTCATATATCTTGTCTATTTTATCCCTTGCAGAATAAAAACCACAAAGGGTTACAGTTACTATTTATGGATTACAAAGATAGAAAGATATTCGACAAAACCAAAGTTTATGGGCACTTAGTTTAACTAACAAAACCTTAAAAAAAATTAATGGACACCATTGGTGCCCATTCTATATCATTTCTTTATACTGTCCTGACAAAACCACGCCCTTCGGGATAATCTATCCCTACAAGCGATAAACCACGAGCTTCTGCACTCATACCCGCCCTACATCTGTCTTTCGCTTCGATTATCCCTCTAAATTGCTCTATTGTCATCTTTCCACGTCCAACTTCCAACAATGTACCGACTACTGCCCTGACCATATTCCTCAGAAATCTGTTGGCCGAAATTTCAAATATCCATATCCCTGGCTCAATTTCTTTCCACTCTGCCTTGGTTACAAAACAGTCATTTGTCTTTGTGTCTGCATGCAATCTGGCAAAACTGGTAAAGTCCGTATATTCCATCATCACTTTTGCCGCTTCGTTCATCTTGTCAAAGTCAGGCGTAAAGTATGGTGTAAAATGCGAAAGTCTCAAAGAAGGTATTTTCCTCAATGATATTCTATAGTGATAGGTTCTGCTCGTTGCTGAAAATCTTGCATGCAACTTTTCATCTACAGACTGCATCGAGTATACAGATATATCAGGAGGTAATATGGCATTAAATTTAAAGAGGATATGTTCGATATCTTCTTCGGCTATTGCTTCTGGCAAGTCAAAATGCGCAACAAAATAATCAGAATGCACACCTGTGTCTGTTCTGCCCGCACCAACTATATATGTAGTCTCTTTGGGCTGACGGAATATCTTGCCCAAAGCATCGTTCATCAGTTCTTGAACTGAAATGGCATTCGGCTGCACCTGCCATCCATGATAGTTGGTGCCGTCGTATGCCATTTCAATGAAATATCTTTGCATATTTCTATTTTCCTACTTCTGCGCAGCTTCTTCTGCAAGTATCTTATCTACGTTTGCCTTGGCAATATCACGCAACTTAAACTTCTGAACCTTTCCACTACCTGTCTTTGGATAGTCATCAACAAAGAAGATATACTTAGGTATCTTGTAGCGTGCTATCTGTCCCTTGCAATATTCCTGCACCTGTTCCTGTGTCAATGTGCATCCCTCTTTCAATATGATGAATGCACCAACTATTTCTCCATACTTAGGATCTGGAATACCAACGACTTCAACCATTCTCACTTCTGGCATCTTATAGATGAAGTTCTCAATCTCACGTGGATAGATATTTTCACCACCACGTATTATCATATCTTTGATACGTCCTGTGATGTGATAGAAGCCCTCTTCATCTTTCATTGCCAAGTCACCAGAATGTAACCAGCCATCAGCATCAATTGTCTCGGCTGTAGCCTTAGGATTTTTGTAGTATCCCTTCATGACGTTATAGCCACGGCAGCATATCTCACCATGCTCGCCTATCGCACATTCTCTGCCTGTTTCTGGGTTGAAGACTTTTACTTCCACCTCTGGGAACTCTGTACCTACTGTTGTGGCACGCTGCTCCATTGTGTGGAATGTTCTTGAACATGTCATACCTGGCGACGACTCTGTAAGACCATACACACTGATGATGTCTTTCATGTTCATCTTGTCCATCACCTGCTTCATTGTCTCAATTGGACAAAGCGAACCAGCCATAATACCAGTTCTAAGCGATGAAAGATCATATTTTGAGAAGTTCTCATGATTCAATTCGCTCACGAACATTGTAGGGACACCATACAATGCCGTACACTTCTCCGCACTTACCGACCTCAATACCGCTTCTGCCTCAAAGTCAACTGTAATAACCATCGTCATGTTGTGAGTTATTACCGAACAAAGAGCCAACACTATACCGAAGCAATGGAAGAATGGCACACATACACACAATTTGTCGTCTGGCGTATATACCATCGCATCACCTGTTGCCTGACCATTGTTCAATATGTTGAAATGGGTAAGCATTACACCCTTAGGAAAACCTGTCGTACCTGATGTGTACTGCATGTTCACTATGTCATGGCAGTCAACTTCTTCCTTCATTCTCAGGTATCTGAGGTCATTGGCATTTCTACCCTTCTCAAATACATCATCTGCACAGAGGAATCCGTCTGCTTTAGCACCGTCCATCACTACCACGTTCTTCAAGTATGGCAAGTGGCTTCTGTCAAGTCCTCTCACCATGTCAACGTACGACGAGTCGCGGTATTTATCTATTATACAAAGTGTATGAATGTCGGAATCTTCAAGAAGATAGTCAAGTTCTGCTGCCTTATAGCTAGTGTTTACTGTCACAAGCCATGCACCAAGTTTTGCCGACGCAAAGAATACGGTAAGCCAATCAGGTATATTGTTTGCCCATATACCAACTTTTGAGTCCTTGGTTACACCAAGTTCCATAAGTCCCTTGGCAAAGAGGTCTACTCGCTCATTAAATTCTCTATATGTCCAGCAAAGATTCCTGTCATGATAGATAATGAACTTTTTGTCCGGTGTCTCAGTAGCCCACTTCTCAAGCAGACCGCCCATCGTATCTTTTCTAAGTTCCATTTATTTATTATGTCTGTCGGTTTTATCACATCTGAGCGAGACTAACAACTCGCAATTTCTATACCTTTAATAGGCACCACAAAATTAAGAAATTTTTCCTAAGACAAAAACCGGCATTTTATCAAAACTAATAAGATTGTGACCAAACACTAGTTTCTTGGGGGAAAAATCACCCCATTTAGGGGTGAAATTCCTGACTACTTTTTTACTTTACGACAATTTGTCCACCAGATGTCTCTATTTTTTCTACTTCAGCTCCTCCTTTGCAGGTTATCACACAACCATCTGCTTCAGCCTTTATGCTCTTTGTCGCATAGATGTCGGTTTCACATCCCGATGCATATATTGTTATCTCTTCACTTTCAAGCTTCGCTGCATCATATTCCGAATCTTGTACTGTACCCCTAATTGTAACATCCTGCTTTCTCGCTTTTCCTGCCAACGCTATCTTGCACGAATTTGAGGTAACAACAAGCTCTTCCACATCAAGGTCCATTGCCGCTTCACAGTTGGCAGCAAGGTCGAGTGTCAGCGTTCCTTTGCTTTCAAGTGGACATCCTTTTACGGTTTCTACTGTGGCGCCTGTCTTCAGTTTTACCATCTCTATATCTTTATAGTACACATAGAGACTGACTGCTGACCCTTTGGTTATTTTCTTCATTTTGGCTACGAGCGTTCCCTTCTTTACTATTGCATCGACATCTTCTGTCGGACATCCCTGGGTAACTACTTCAAGTTCGTAATGATCACTTTGTATCAGCATGATGTTCATGCCCTTGGCAGCTTCAATCTTGGTGAATTCTGCTATCTCTCTTTTCTCTTTGTTTACGTCTTCGGCTTTGATGCTTATGACGTTCATCATTCCTAGTAGCACAAATGCCACACTAAGCAATTTCTTCATATCTATTTAGTTTTATTTTTTTTTCTACGTTTCTCCTCAATAATCGTTCCATTTTATTGCTTCAACTTTCTAATTTCTAGCTTATCCCCTGTGTCATCAACTATTGATTTATAATATTTTTTGTCATAACCAGGCTGTTGGGGATATACGGGCTGATTATAAGGACTCCTCTTAAACTGACCATTTTCTTCTACTTTGACGTTTCCGTCTATATATTTCACTATCAACTTTTCTCCCAATGTCTTCCATTTACCAAGAACATACGCTGCCTGCTCCGCACCAAACATGTTGACGGCTGCTTCATGGTTTTTCGTATCTATTCTTGACAATTCAATATCCATCTTTTCAACTCTTGACGTCATCTCACTCTCCAGTTCTCGCTGCACTTTTCTGATATCTTCTATCATATAGTCATATTTCGAATATGCCATCTGGGCCACCCAGTTAAATATCCAAAACGCAGCATCCCAACTGAATGTAAGCAGATCACCATTACCAACTGCTACTTCATGAGGAACTTCTGTCATATTGCAATAGAACGGCATCAAGACTGATGTATTGGCGTCATCTACCCCAAACCACAATATGCTTTTATTACTCTTCCTCATTTGGCCAACAAACCAGAATCCTGTCTGCTGAGTAGCTATCGCCCTTTCATGGAAGTAATATTTTCCTCCGACTTCATATTCAAGCGGACGCCATCTGTATGGCACATGATAGGCACCAGCACCAGCATCTTTCGTCATGTCCATTTCTGTTCCTTCATAATGGTCTCTCATTATGTCGGACAACTCCTGACGCGTTATCTTGTGATCTGGTTTAATATAGAGTGGCATCCTGTTGGTTCCGTCCATTCCCATGGCATATTTTTCGTATGCCATCATCTCTTTGTTCATTTTAATGAATCCACTCCACACTCTGGCGTCACAACCTCTAACTGTACCAAAGTCTGGTGGATTATATGCGTCAGCAAATGAGAAATCATTGTCATCGCCTTTGAAGTACCCTCTCTCTCGTGCAAAGGACACTACATCAGGTGCATAGAGAAAGTTTTTCTTGTCCTTGAAGTCTATCTTGGTTATGCGTGACTGATTAGCATGTCCTGACACGCATCCTTCCGGTATCCTTACGGCAACCCATAGGGATCCTTTCGACTTTCCACCCTTGCCAACCATCTCCATTATCCACACTTCTTTCGAGTCACCTATAGAAAACGATTCTCCTTCGCTACAATAACCATATTCCGCGACAAGAGATGTCATCACTTCAATAGCTTCCCTTGCCGAACGCGATCTCTGAAGGGCTATATATATCAGACTTCCATAGTCTATTATTCCTGTGGTGTCAACAAGTTCCTCGCGCCCTCCAAATGTGGTTTCCGCTATTGTTACACCCCATTCATTCATGTTGCCTATTACAGAGTACGTATGTCTGGCTTGGGCTATTTTTCCAAGTGGTTTGCCAGTATCCCAATCATAGATATCCAACATTGTCCCAGCAGGATAGTCAGATGCCTCATATCTGTATAGCTCACCATATAGTGTATGTGAATCCGCAGCATACGTTATAAACGAACTACCATCTGCTGAAGCTCCAGGACTGACAAGGAAGTTTGTGCAGGCCATTACTACCCCACTCCAAACAATCATAGCCAATGTCAAACACCACTTTTTCATTCTATCTCTTTATTATACCTTTATTAAAACAACATCTTCACACCCAACAATATCAACAATATGCCGCCAGCAAGTTCTGCTTTGTTGCCAAATATATTTCCAACTGAAGAACCTACTCCAACTCCAACTATCGCAAATATTGCCGAAAACACTCCAATTATCAACGACGGCATATATATGCTAACGCCCATGGCTCCGTATGATACTCCAACAGCCAAGGCGTCTATGCTTGTCGCAATTGCAAGATATATCAGTATGCCTATTCGACTGACGTCAAAACTCGTTCCTTCAAGACCTCCTTCTTCGTTTCCATTGCTTCCACTTTCTCTCCCTTCCTTTATAGCTTCTACTACCATTTTACCACCAATGAATGCAAGCATGGCAAATGATATGTATGGGCCCCACGACACCAAATACTCATAAACAAATGATGTCGCTATATAACCTATTATAGGCATAAGTCCCTGGAATAAACCAAAAGCTATCGCCACACGAGCCACGGTCGAAATCCTGAATGCTTTCTCTTTTAGTCCTATGGTTATCGACACAGCAAAACAATCCATCGCTAATGCTATGGCTAGAACTACTGTTGTCGATAGTGATATTGTCGCCTCTTCCATTCTATTCTAGTCTTTAAGGTTGTTCGAACGTTCTATCATGGCACTTATCACTTCTTTCAATCTTTCCACTTCGTCTTCAAGGACTTCCACTCTCTTCGCTAATTCATCCGATTCAGCAATTCCTGTCTTGCCTGGCTTGAGGTTCACACTTTCTCTGATGCAATAGAATTTACCCCATACTTCGTCTGCCTTGTATGCTTCTGCAGCTCCCATCGGGACTATAAGCACGTCGTCTAGCGAAAGATTAAAGGCTCGTCCTAGTTTTGGTGGCTTCATGCTGTTTACTTTCACTATCAACGGACCTCCCTGACCATCAAGTTCATACACGGTCATAACTGATGGAGGCAATGTGTGTATTCCTATTCCACCACTTCTGCCGCCGTCTTCTTCCACAATGCTCGTCGTTATGCTGTTGAGTGCCGACTCTGTATTGGGTATATCACTCTCTGTATGCCACTTGTTGTTTTCGTCCTTCCAAGCCATTTCTCTTTTATTAAAAATGCGCCCGACGGGTTCCCGCCAGGCGCTATTTATCGAGTGTAACTCTGTTTTACAATTTGTCTGAGAAGTAATACTTCGCCTCTCGCAATGCCGCGTCAAGTCCTGCTGCATTCTTACCACCTGCTGTAGCGAAGAATGGCTGACCACCGCCACCACCATTGATGTGCTTAGCTATTGCACGTATCGCCTCAACTGCATTCAGGCTCTTCTCCTTTACGAGTGTATCACTTATAATGACTGCAAGCTGTGGCTTCTCGTCTGCAGATGTACCGAGCACGATAACCGAATCTGCCAATTCGTTTCTCAACTGGAACGCAAGGTCTTTGAGTTTGTCTGCAAATAGTGGCTTTACTTCTGCAACAAGAAGCTTCTTGCCATTCTTCTCCTCTACTTTTGCCTTAAGTTCTGCACGTTCGCCATTCATCATGCCGTCCATCATCTTCTCTACCTGGGCAACAAGTTTCTGGTTCTGAGCTACGAGTGTATCGATGCTCTTCTGCAGATCTTTTGTCTTGAGCTGCTCTGCAAGTGTCTTGACAAGCTCAATGTTCTTGTTTGCGTATTCCTCTGCCTTGGCTGCTGTGATTGCCTCAATACGACGAACACCTGCTGATGCTGACGACTCTGAGATAATCTTGAAGAGACCTATCTGACCAGTAGCCTTGACATGTGTACCACCGCAAAGTTCTATTGATGTACCATACTTGATGACACGAACCTTGTCTCCATACTTCTCACCAAAGAGCGCCATAGCACCAAGTGAACGTGCTTCATCAATTGGAGTGTCTCGATGTTCCTCGAGGGCGATGTTCTCACGTATCTTCTCGTTTACCATCTTTTCTACCTGAGCGATCTCTTCATCTGTCACTTTCTGGAAGTGAGAGAAGTCGAAACGCAAATAGTCTGGCGATACAAGCGAACCCTTCTGCTCAACGTGTGTGCCGAGAACTTTGCGAAGAGCCTCCTGCATAAGGTGAGTTGCCGAGTGGTTGTTTGACATGGCATTTCTGCGCTTGATGTCAACTACTGCACGGAAGTCTGCTGCAACATCCTTCGGCATCTTGCTCGCAATATGGATAATAAGGCCGTTTTCCTTGATTGTATCCTCTATGGCAATCTTCTCACCTTCAGCTTCTATATAGCCATGGTCGCCAAGCTCACCACCACTTTCACCATAGAATGGTGTCTGATTGAATACAAACTGAACCTGCTCCTTATTCTTTACCTTTACTGTTCTGTATCGTGCAATCTGAACGTCTGCTTCTGTGAAGTCATAACCGATGAAGTCCTGCTTCTCATAGTCATGAAGAACAACCCAGTCACCTGCCTCAATTGCCGACGCATTGCGGGCACGCTCCTTCTGGGCATTCATCTCTGCCTGGAACTCCTCTTCGTTTGCACTCATGCCGTTCTCCTTGAGGATAAGCTCTGTCAAGTCGAGTGGGAAACCGTATGTATCGTAGAGTTCGAATGCCACTTTACCACTTACTACGGTGCTGTTCTTGGCTTTTGTCTCTGCCATGATCTTGTCAAGCATTCCGATACCTGTTGCAAGTGTTCTAAGGAACGACTCCTCTTCCTGCTTGATGACATTCGACACAAGCTCCTGCTGAGCTACAAGCTCTGGATATGCCTTACCCATTGTTGCTACAAGCGTTGGAAGCAACTTGTAGAGTGTAGCCTCACGTCCATTGAGGAATGTGTAGTTGTAACGTACTGCACGACGAAGAATACGACGGATAACGTAACCTGCCTTGTTGTTCGAAGGCTGCTGGCCGTCTGTGATTGAGAATGCTATTGTTCGTATGTGGTCTGCCATAACTCGCATGGCAATGTCTGTCTTCTCAGATGTGCCATACTTGACTCCTGTGAGTTCTGCTATCTTGTCGAGTATTGGTGTGAATACGTCTGTATCGTAGTTTGATGTCTTCTTCTGTACTGCACGCACCAAACGCTCAAAGCCCATACCTGTATCTACATGGTGGTTAGGGAGAAGCTCAAGGTGACCATCTGCCATGCGGTTGAACTGCATGAACACAAGGTTCCAAATCTCAATCACCTGTGGGTCATCGTGGTTTACAAGGTCACGGCCATTAATCTTCTTGCGCTCTTCGTCCGGACGCATGTCGAAGTGAATCTCTGAACAAGGACCGCAAGGACCTGTATCACCCATTTCCCAGAAGTTGTCATGCTTGTTGCCGTTAATGATACGGTCTGGTGAAATATGTGTTGCCCATGCTGCAAATGCTTCCTCATCACGAGGTACGTTCTCGTCTGGCGCACCTTCGAATATTGTAACGTATAGACGGTCCTTGTCGAGCTTGATGACTTCTGTAAGGAATTCCCACGCAAATGCTATCGCATCTTCCTTGAAGTAGTCGCCAAACGACCAGTTACCGAGCATCTCAAACATTGTATGGTGGTATGTGTCATGACCTACTTCCTCAAGGTCATTGTGCTTACCAGATACACGAAGACATTTCTGTGAGTCTGCTACTCGTGAATTTTTAATTGGTTCGTTGCCAAGAATGACGTCCTTAAACTGGTTCATACCAGCATTTGTAAACATCAATGTTGGGTCGTTCTTTACGACCATTGGTGCCGAAGGCACAATCTTGTGTCCTTTTGAACGGAAGAATTCCAAGAAACTCTCCCTGACTTCTGATGCAGTCATTATTATTGATAATATTATAAGTTACGTAACTATGTATTGCAAATACGGCGCAAAGATAGAAAATTATTAATTAATATAGGAACTCCTATATCTTAAAAATCTATATCATCGTTGTAGAATACCAGGAATGAACCTGAAACCTCACACCAGCCTTTATATTCGAGCAATGTGAATTCACTTCTTCTTATGACATATACCACTCTCTTCCCACTCTCTGTAACACCTTCTATAATATAAGGGAATTGCTCGTCATCGACGATTCTCTTTCTCTCAAGAATCTCACCTATCTTCAAATGCACGGTCTCTTTGTGAAATGGCACTATCAGATCTCCATCGACTATTAGACTGTCTCTCTTTTCTATCTCATAATACGCTTGCTCCTCCATCATCGAAAATCCCTTTGGCACACTCCAGAAAGTTTTTTCTTTATAAACCACAAAAAGCGTATCTGCCTTATACGATGGGAATGAATTATCACCAAATTCTTTCGCCATTGCATTTCCTTTAGTTATTGAGTCGTTGTTTGTTATCGTATAAATATAGTCATCGTATGACCATCTTACACCCCATAACTCTTCTACTAATGTTGTGTCAAATCTCGAGCCTCGATATTCTCGCAACTCATCTATTATCGACGCCAACTCTCCTCCCGAACTGTCTGGCAGACTGTAAAGCCACCTATTCATGTCATATCTGTCTATAGGCAACTTATCTGGTGGATACGCTGCTATCTTCTCTTTCAGACGGCCATACATGATGGTCATCGTTGTGTTAACTATGTTCATCGGCTGAGCCGAAGTCAGCAAGAATAACACACCAAACGATACAAGCATAAAGTTGACTCGTCTGCCTTTATTAAGGATCAAACCAATGACTATTATAAAGCAATAGATGCACAGGGCTACAACATAAAGTCTGTTAACACTTATTCCATAGTCCATCATTCGTCTAGCTATAGCAACTGCCATCAAAACTACCAAAGGCAACGATAATATCGGAAGAAGCTTCATTATCTTATTATGATATTCCGAGCCACCTTTTACTATTAGCGGATTAAGCATCAATACCACTATCGAGACTCCCGCCATCATTGCCGATACCATCCATACTACTCCACCCTGCGGCAACGACCATTCAAAGACTATTTTTAGCAGATAAAAGTATAGCACGCCCATGAAGCACAATACCAAAGGTATCAATAGCCACTCCAATATTCCCTTGTAAAATTTAGAAGCTTCAAATGTTTCTCTATGCATATCCTCCCCTTGAGGCATGCGGCAAAAGAAAACAACCAGCGGAACTGTCATCCCAAGAAATATCAATGGCCACTCCCACATAACATCTAACCAACCGTCAACGTCGACGTCAAAAAGCTTCATCGTTCCCCAGAATAAAGCAAGCCACCCTACGGCTCCTACAAATGCAACCAACAAACTCTGAGCTGCATTCCCCACCAACGACAACGAGAAGTTGACCGATTCTATGTCATCTTTTTTCTTTATCGATGGCAAAACAAGCAGAAAAAGCATGCACGACACAAATATAGCAACTCGCGCCAATGTTATTTCCGTACCATATTTTACTATGTAGTCACTTGTCATGACATAGAAGCGACATGTGTCTATGCCTAGTAACACCAACGATGCAACAAATGCTATCGTAACCCACTTCTTTTTCAGCTCCTCTTTCAACACACAGAAGAACATCGAAATCCAGATGCCCGATACTGCAAAATAACAAAGTGAGCCATCTACTTTTATATCCAAATGAATAGAATACCTCAACGTCTGTATCATCAACAAGACTGTCAGGAGAGCCACAAAACCCAAAGTAACAGGGAAACGCCTTAAAGCATTTTTTAGCGATTTAGCAAAATTGCCAGGATTGAAGTATTTCATAGTTTTGAATTATTAAACGGACAAATATAAACATATCTGATGAAATATCCCATACTATCACTTAAAACATGCTATCATAACGACATCCATGTAATAGTAATCCATAAAAAAAACTCCTCCAGCCTTTCAGCCAAAGGAGTTTATAACGTAGTGTCGTATCACAAAAGTCCCATTACTTGACTTCCCTGCCACTAAGATCGTACTTTTTCCCGTCCCTGACAATAACCACTCTTCCATTCTCAATAGTCTTCACAATCTTCTGACCATTGCCCAACACATGTCCGACACCTGTTGGAAGAAGCTTCGTATCCTCAGCTGTATGAGTGTCTTTAGCCCCACAGCCATAGTCACACTCTGCTGTCTCTGTACCATCGGTTTCGTATGTTGCATCCTCATTATAGACGTAGTTAGTGAAGATGTGACCATGGGCTATCACCTCTTCCTGAGCCACAATTATTATGTGGCATGCAGAGCAATGCGAACCTTCCGTCAGACCGCTCTCGGTACAAGTAGCAGGAACTGCTTTGTCAGTCACCACATTCGCATGATTGTCGTGGTCAATATCAATTTCCGCCACATCCACATGACTAACATCATGCGAACAAACTCTCTGCTTCGAACCCTTTTCTACACATGTTGCAGCTTTTGTCGTTGTCCAGTCGCCCCAGTTATGACCTTTGGTTGGAACTAACGTACGTTCTACGAGCACCTTACTACAGACACTACAATGTGAGCCTTCAGTCAGACCACTCTCGGTACAAGTAGAAGGGACTGCATTGTCAGTCACCACATTCACATGATTGTCATGGTCAATATCAATTTCAGCCACATCCACATGACTTGCATCATGCGAACAAACTCTCTGCTTCGAGCCCTTTTCTACACATGTTGCCGCTTTTGTCGTTGTCCAGTCGCCCCAGTTATGACCTTTGGCTGGAACCAACGTACGTTCTACGAGCACCTTACTACAGACGCTACAATGCGATCCTTCCGTCAGACCGCTTTCTGTACAAGTAGCCTCCAATGCTTCATCTATCACCTTTGTATGCTGCGACGTCACCAAACCTGCTGATTTGTATTTTGCAAGCTGCTCGTCTGTAAAAGAACATGGGACAAAATAGGTCACAGAAGCACCCAAGTAAGTTTTTAACATTGACACATTCTCATTATCTGTCACCACTTGTGCCAAACTATTACAACCAGAAAACGCACCATTTCCTATACTCGTCAAACTTTTGGGAATCACTACAGAGGTCAGACCAGCGCATTTCGCGAAAGCATTTTTTCCAATGTTAGTTACACCCTCAGGAAGCTCTATGAATGTCAAATTGGAACATTCATTGAAAGTATTATCTCCAATACTTTTTACACTTCCAGGAATCGTCACGGATGTTAGATTTGTACATTTATTGAAAACAGAATTTCCAATACTCGTCACACTATTAGGTATCACAACAGAAGTCAAACCAGCATATTGATTGAAAGCATTGTTTTCTATACTCGTCACACCATCAGGAATCACAAGCGAAGTAACCTCCTTGTCATCTATATATAGATGTTGTGCTTTGGACACCGGATTACTACCTGCGATGGTAAACTTTATCTTTACCCAATCTTTTACACTTCCTTTATAGTCAACTTTTAACAAGGCATTACAACCACCGAAAGCATTGGTTCCTACTTCGGTAACTCCACTGCCCATGGCAACAGATTTCATAGAAGAACAACCATAGAAGGCATAATCACCAATAGTCGTCACACTATTAGGAATGTCAACTGATGCCAATTCAATACAGTCACGGAAAGCGCTCTTTCCAATATTCGTCACACTATTAGGTATCACTATCGATGTAAGACTGCTACAACCATTGAAAGCTCTTTCATCAATCACCGTCACTCCGTTAGGAATCACAACTGATACAATAGCTTCAAAGTCAGAAAAAGCATATTTACCAATATTCGTGACTTGATCTTCTATCACAAGACTTTCGACATATCCGCGTAAATCATTCCATGGATAATCATATTCTTGGCTTCCACTAAAGTTTTTCCAAATTCTCAGCTCACCAGTATTCTCATTAAAGTTCCAGCCTGCATCATCGCCCAACTCCTGAGCCCATGCTGGCGCAACCAATAATACCATCAACAATATAGTAAGCAATCTGATTCGCATAATAATCTAATGATTAATTGATTTTTAAAATTTCGATTCAAAGTTACACTATTTTATATAAACATCCCATCGCTTAACCGAATTTAACATAGCGAAACTTTCTATGAATATACGTTTATTATTTTATTTTGTTTGCTCCAGCTCCATTTCTTTTGTATACAAAACTGCCCCCCCTTAACGTCCTTTAACTAAAATCATCATCAAAGTGGCCTAAGTTGCAATTGATTTGCAATTATTTCTTCCTACCTTTGCCTTCGATAAATGAACGAATGTTGTCAGACACCTGTCCGACTTTCATACATATTTAAATATCATGAATTTCAAAAACATATTCTTTTCTACATTCCTTCTCGTACTTACTGCATGTCACAATCATTCTGACAACGATCACCACCATGACGATGAAGAAGATGAAGTTCACCACCACAACGCCAATGTCGTAGAGTTTCACGACGAGGTAGCCGAAACTATCGACTTCAAACTCGATACCGTTTCTGCCGGACGTCTTCAGCAGACTATTCATACTACCGCACAAATCATTCCTGCTCTCGACGACGAACATATCATCGTTGCAAAGGCTCGCGGTATTATCACTCTCGGTCCATCCACTATTACAGGCAACCGCATATCTGCCGGACAGGTAATCGCCTCAACCAATAGCCAGGCTATCGAAGGTAGCCTCCGCATGCAACAGGAGCAGGCACAGGCAGAACTACAACGTACCGAAGCCGAATACAACCGAAAACTAAAGCTCGCCAACGAACAGGTTGTCACACAGAGCGATCTTAATAGTGCCAAGGCCGAATACCTCAAAGCCAAGGCGGCTCTCGACGACATCATATCCGTGGCCACCAACGGACGATCTGTTATTCGCGCAAGCGAAACCGAATATATCAGGCACCTCTATGTCCAGAACGGACAATTTGTCAATCCTGGCGACCCTATCGCTTCTGTGAGCCACAATATGCGCCTCTATCTCCAGGCCGATGTCCAGCCCCGCTATTACAAGCAACTTCAGCAGATCGCTGGAGCCAACATCAATATAGATGGCATCTGGCACGACATTTCCGATTTCAACGGACGTTTTGTCAGTTGCGGACGCTCCACTTCTCCCAACAGTCCTCTCTTGCCTGTCATTTTCGAAATCGACGGCTCACCCGATTTTGTGGCTGGAACGTTTGTCGACATCTATATCAAAACACGTACTTTCGAGCATACCTTGAGCATACCTTCCTCTAGTCTTATCGAAGAGATGGGCGACTTTTTCGTTTTCGTAAATGTGAGCGATGAGCATTACGAAAAGCGCGAGGTTAAGATCGGACAGACCGACGGCTATCTTACCGAGATTATAAGTGGACTCTCCGAAGGCGAGGTTGTCGTGAGCCGCGGAGCTGTTATCGTCAAACTGGCTATGTCTTCAGGTTCTCTCGATGCACATTCCGGACACGTACACTAATTATTTTATTTGACTTCCCATGATCGATAATATCATACGTTTTTCTCTCTCTCATCGTGCTGCAGTTCTCGTCGGCGCTCTCTTGATGATTGTCGGAGGCATTTACTCTTCTGGCAAGATGGATATTGATGTCTTCCCCGACCTCACAGCACCAACTGTGGTCATCATGACTGATGCACAGAATCTGACTGCCGAAGAGGTCGAACGTCTTGTCACGTTCCCTATCGAAACTGCTGTCAACGGCGCTACAAATGTCCGCCGCGTGCGTTCGGCTTCACTAAGTGGCAATTCATTCGTCTGGGCCGAGTTCGACTGGGGCATGGATGTATTCCGCGCCCGACAGATTGTCAGCGAAAAGATGGTCGCTCTCAGCGATGCTCTTCCCGAGGGCGTGACTCCGGTCCTAGCACCACAGTCTAGTGTCATGGGCGAGATTCTCTTTGTCGGACTTCAGGCCGATTCTACTTCCATGATGGATTTACGTACTCTTGCCGAATGGGTCATCAAACCTAACATTCTTGCTACTGGCGGAGTATCACAAGTAACGATTATCGGAGGCGATTACAAGGAATATCAGATACTTGCTGATCCTGTCCGAATGAATGTCTATGGCGTAACAATGGACGAACTGACTGAAGCCGGACGCTCTATGAGTCTCAATTCTTCTGGTGGAGTTTTGCGTGATTTCAACAACGAGTTTGCTATACGTGGCATGGGACGATCCAACGATATCGATGAACTCGGAGCTTCTTTTGTCAAGATGTTCAACGGATATCCTGTTACGGTTGCCGATGTGGCCGAAATACGCATAGGTTCTGCGGTCAAGATGGGACATGCTTCCCACAATGCCCATCCAGCGGTTCTTCTATCTATTTCCAAGCAACCCAACATCAACACTCTGAATGTTACCGAACAGATCGAGAAAAACCTCCGTTCCATTCAGAAGTCTCTTCCACCCGATGTTCATCTCGACTCTAGCATTTTCCGCCAAGCCGATTTTATCGAGGCTTCGGTCAATAATGTAGGCGAAGCACTCATCGAGGGCGCACTCTTTGTCATCATTGTTCTTTTCCTTTTCCTCGGTAGTTTCCGTACTACGGTCATTTCGGTCGTCGCTATTCCTCTTTCACTTCTCGCCACTATCATCGTGCTCCACCTCATAGGTATGGATATCAACACAATGACTCTCGGCGGCATGTGTATTGCTATCGGTTCCCTTGTCGATGATGCTATCATCGATGTCGAGAATGTCTATAAACGTCTTCGCGAAGGACATCGTTCTCTTCCGTCTGGATCATCTTTCGATATTTCTTCTGCTACTCATACTGTATTTCTTGCTTCCAAGGAGATTCGTACAAGCATCATGAATGCTACTTTCATCATTATGGTGGCTTTCATTCCTCTATTTTTCCTCTCAGGCATGGAGGGACGTATGCTGAAACCACTCGGCATTGCATTTATCATCGCTCTTTTCATGTCACTCATTGTGGCCATGACGGTCACTCCACTCCTTTGCCGCATGCTTCTTGCTAGCGACTCATACCTCTCACGCAACGAAAAGGATTCACGTGTCGTTTCTTGGCTCAACAATGCCTACGGACGAACTCTTTCTTGGGTTCTCGACCATGCACGTCCTGTTGGCATCACAACGGCTGTTCTTCTTGTCGGAGCTGTTTTCATCTTCTCTTCTATGGGAAGCAGCTTCCTACCCGATTTCAACGAGGGTTCTATGACTATCTCCGCTGTGACTAAGCCTGGCGTCTCTCTCGATGTCAACAACGAACTTGGCAATATGATGGAACGTGCCCTACTCTCTATTCCCGAGGTGACATCAACTTCCCGACGTACCGGACGAGGTGAGCTTGATGAACATTCCCAGGCTACCAACAGCGCCGAAATTGATGTCAATTTCACTCTTGCCGACCGCCCTCGCGATGTCGTGTTCAATGATGTCCGCACTAAACTCAACGCTATCCCTGGTGTCGCTGTTACGGTCGGACAACCTCTCGGACATCGTATCGACCACATGCTCTCCGGCACTCGTGCCAATATTGCTATCAAGTTGTTCGGCACAGACCTCAGCCACATGTTCATGCTCGGCAACCAGATTAGCTCTGCTATTTCCGACATTCCAGGATGTGTCGATGTGAGTGTCGAACAGCAGACCGAGACGCCACAACTTCAGATTCGCCCACGTCGTAGCATACTTGCTCGTTATGGCATTTCTCTCAACGAGTTCAACGAATTTATCTCGCTGGCTTTCGCCGGAGAAAAGATTGGAACTATTTACGAGGGACAACGTTCTTTCGATCTGACTATCCGTCTCAAACCCGATTACACACAGTCAATCGAAGGCATTCGCAATGCTCTTATCGATACTGGCGACGGACATAAGGTTCCACTCTCCGAGGTCGCCGACATCATCTCTACTGGAGGTCCTAATACTATCTCTCGAGAGAATGTCCAGCGCAAACTTGTTGTCTCTGCCAATGTGTCCGGCCGCGACATGAGTAGCGTTGTCGAGGATATTCAGCATGCTGTCGATTCCAACATTACTCTTCCCGAAGGCTACCGCATCGAGTATGGCGGACAGTTCGAAAGCGCTCAAAGCGCCCAGCGCACTTTGGCCATTACCACTTGCCTGGCTCTGCTTGTCATCTTCTGCCTCCTCTATGTCGAGTTCCGTAAGCTTTCTCTTGCCGCTATTGTCATGGCTTCTCTCCCACTGGCTCTTATTGGTGGCGTACTTGCTGTTTGGTTCACGTCGGGCGTTGTCAGCATTCCGTCTACTATCGGTTTCATCACGCTTTTCGGCGTGGCTACCCGCAATAGTGTCCTCCTGATTTCTAAGTACGAACAACTCTCTGGTTCGTCCTCGCTCAATAATGTCATTGTCCATGGCTCCATCGACCGTCTCAACCCTATTCTGATGACGGCGCTCACTTCGGCTTTGGCTCTCATTCCTCTTGTCTTCAACGGCGACAAGTCGGGCAACGAGATACAGAGCCCTATGGCTATTGTGGTGCTTGGAGGTCTTCTGACCTCTACTCTGCTCAATATTTTCGTGATGCCTCTCATCTACCGCTGGTATAAGCAGAAGGTCACTCATTCCTAATTTGTTTTCCCTTTTAATTTTTCTCTTTATGAATTTCAAGAAGTCAATAATAATTTCTCTTGTTCTTTCACCATTCTGTGCTCTCTCACAGAACAAACCTCTGGTCACAAAGAATATCGACCAGGTTCTCAATACCATCGATTCATACTCGCCGTCCCTCAAGGCTCTTCAAAAGCAAACCGAGGCTACCAAGAGCGAAGCGTTTACTGGCAATGCTATGTCCAACCCTACTGTTGAATTCAATTACCTTTGGGGAAATAACGAATCTGACCGCTACGATATTAATGTCACTCAAGAGATGGAGTTTCCAACGGTTTACATCCATCGTCGCAAACTTGCCAATGGCAACGCCGATGCTGCCGACATCAATTATCTCATTGGCCGACGCGAGATTCTCTCCGAAGCGGCATCTCTTTGCGTTGAACTGGCATTTGCCTTAAAAAAGGGCGACATTCTCCAAGAGATTGCCTCCTCTGCCGAAAAGGCTGAAAATGCCACCCAAAAGAGTTTTAATAACGGAGAAACTAATGCTATCGAACTCAGCAAGGCACAAATACATTACCTCAATGCTAAAAACGAGGTCAACATCAACAACATAGAGATAAACCAACTCACCGAACAATTAATGCTTCTCTGCGGTGACATACCATATTTTTCTCTCGAGGCCGACGATTTACCAACTGCCGATTCTCTGCCTGTCGATTTCGAATCGTGGTACAAGGAGGTCGAATGCCTCTGTCCCGAAATTCTATTGGCTATGCAGAATATCAGCAATTCTCAACTCAACCTTAAGATGCAAAAGGCGCAATGGGCCCCAAATCTGGCTATCGGCTACATGAGTGAGCGCACCAGCGAGTCTACCCTACAAGGTGTCAGCCTCGGCATCAGCATCCCACTCTACGAACGTCGCAAAACTATTCGTACCGCACGTAGCCAGCATGCTGTCGCTATTCAACAACTCACAACAGCATCACTACAGATAAAGTCGCAGCTAAAGGCTACCTACAACAAGGCTATCGCCCTATTCTCCAACGCTTCTATGATCGAAGAGGCTATCAGCAAGGCCGATGCTCGCGGCAAGGCTCTGACGGCTCTTGAAAACGGAGAGATCGACATGTTCCAGTATTGTCAGGAACTCGACGACTACTACGCTATGCTCATCCAGCTCAACGACATAAAAAAAGAAGCCACTCTTCTCGCCGAGCAGCTTCTCATTAATAAAAGATAAACTGTTGTTGTCTATTCTGTTCTTCTCAAATTGTATGTCTTGTCGTTCTGACACAATACCATCTGCTTGTCGTTGATGCTTACGATGTCATACTCTTGCGTGTCATCGCCATTTAATATAAACATCTTACGACCGTTTATCGACCATTTTTTGCTCGACGATGTTGTCAGGTCCGAATAGAATGTCACGTCTGTCTCTTTTTCTTCTACCTTCCACGATCCGACAAAAAGCTCCATCACATTGCTCATCTGCTGTGAATGCGATATAAGCAACACATCCTTTACGATACATACTCCTGCCGAATCTACATAGTTTATAACGACTGAGTCTTCTATGAATATCTTTTGGTTGTCTGCTTTTGCCACTTCTTTTGGCATTTCCAGCAGACGGCCATCCGATTCTATTGTTATCGTTGTCGATGTTTCGCCGACAACTTTGCCCGACATCGTCTGACATTTCCAGTCTCCACATTCGCCGCACGATGTCATGCCAAGACCCGTTGCGATTGCGACAAGTGCCGATATTTTTATTCCTGATTTTTCCATGTAGTTATTGGCAGTAACTCTTTTTTTAGCTATTAGATGTTCTTTTTCGACGCTAAGTTCATCAAAATATTGCACATGACAATGTCCTTTGGCATAGATTAACAAAAACAGCATGTTTTGAACTCTAATTAAGTGTTTGACTTCTGTTTATTCATAAATTATTTTAACGTCACTTTTTCTCTATCGGCTTTATTTGTTGTATTTTTGCAACACTTTATCAATAATACTGATGCACGACAATATCGACCGTTCTATCTGGCGCCTCACCTGGCCCAATGCACTAAGCAATCTTACTGTACCATTGCTCGGTATGGCCGATGTCGCTATTGCAGGTATCGCTGGAGGCGATGCTCTCATCGGAGCCGTAGCGGTCGGAACGGCTATCTTCAATTTTATCTATATGAATTGCGGATTCCTCCGCATGAGCACTACCGGACTAACTGCCCAAGCCTATGGAGCATCCAACATCTCCCAGGCTTTTCAAGTTCTTTTCCGTGCTCTCTTTCTGGCTTTTTCTCTCTCGTTTATTATCATTCTTCTCAAGCTGCCCATCGCTTCATTGGCCATACACGCCATGGGAGTCAGCGACAATCTTCTCTCTCTGGTCAGTCGCTATGTCTCTATACGCCTTTGGGCCATTCCCGCTGCAATTCCACTCTTTGCTCTCAACGGCTGGTTTGTCGGCATGCAAAATGCGCGCACTCCCCTACTCATTTCTCTTGTGGCCAATTCAGTCAACATCTTCCTCAGCGCTCTCTTCACTCTTCGTTTCAATATGAATGTCGAAGGTATCGCTCTCGGAACTGTTGCATCTCAATATGTGTCTCTACTCCTCTTCTGCCTCAAGCTGTCACGTGACTATCCGTCACACCTCAGTTCCTTTTTTTCTCCTTCATTCTTCCGCCAGGCTGTAAATGCCAGGCTTATGCTCTCTTTTTTCAAGATCAATTCCAATGTCTTTCTTCGCAACATCTGCATCACTCTGACTTATACTCTTTTTACGCGCTTTTCTGCCAGCTTCTCACCTGCCGTTTTGGCCACAAACACTCTTCTGATGCAGTTTTTCACTTTCTACTCCTATCTCTTCGACGGTTGCGCCTATGCCGCCGAGGCTTTGTCTGGCAAGTTCATCGGAGCACGTTCTTCTCATTTGTTCCGACTCGCTTTTCGTCATCTTTTTCTTTGGGGTGCGGCTATTTCATTTCTTTTCATTTTCTTCTATCTCCTTTTTTGGCCACAACTTCTCTCTCTCTTCAGCCCATCGCCCGATGTCTACTCTATCGCTTCTCATTGCATTTTCTACGTCATCGCTGTCCCTGCTGTAGGATGCATTCCTTACATGGCCGACGGCATCCTCTTCGGCGCCACTATCATCCGCCCTCTGACTATTTCTTCAGCTATATCAACCATCCTATTTGTCATCTCATATTTCCTGCTATCCCCATTTTTCGGCAACGACGGTCTCTGGATAGCTTTCATCATCTTCACCTTGTCCCGTGGTCTGCTCCTCATCTGCCCATTGAAATCCCTATACCAAAAGAATTACTAAAGCATTTAGTTTTTCCCTCCACATTATTTTTTTCATTGAACATGTCGTTTATTTTAAAATTTTTCCTACATTTGTAGCATAGATTAATTCAAACGTATAACCTACCATAATAAAATGAAAAAATATAAACTCATAATAACGATTCTGTCGTTTTTAATGACATCTTCCATCTACTCGCAAAGAGTAGCCTCTACAGACACCACTTCCAATAGCGCAATATTCCTCAATGCTGCTTCCGACAGCAAGCCACGCGAGGTCTCACTCGGTCTTCCAACCAACTCTTCCTCTGCTGTGCCTATCTTCGAAGATGGTCTTCCAGTTTCCTACTATATCTACCACCTCTTCCCATACAAGTCTTGGCATGGCGGTGTGAGTGCCAGCCGCACTTCCACAATCGGACCTATGGAGACTGCTATGCGTTATGGCGAAATCAACAATTTTGTCGACTCATACAACCGCACAGGCAGCGACTCTTTTAGCGCACGACTCAACTACACCATTGGCATCTATGGCCAAAACAAGTTCGATATCAATATCGCCGGACCAATCGCTCGCAATCTTCAATATTCACTTAGCACTTACCAGAATTTCGACCCAGGATCTGTCCGTCCCGAATACCCTAAACTTATCGACCGCCACCAGTTCTATAAGGGTGCGATTTCGTCCTCGTTCGCCCAATCCAGAGGTCACATGGCTCTCGTCTATCAATATGTCAATTTCATGAGCGTACAGGAGAATTTCGGACCGTTTATCTTTGTCGGCGACGGCAGCGTAAAGTCCTACAACGGATTCAACCTCGGCCGTGATTCCTACCGACCACCCTACGAAGAGGTCTCTTTCATGGATTTCATGACTGGCATTACAACAACAATGGATCTCAAGAAGGGCAATACAGACAGCAGCCATCATCTCACTTTCAACCTCAACTACGATTTCACCAACGGCTCACGTCTCATTTTCCGCAGCCGAATGAAGATCGGTGATTCCATACGAGGTGCAGGAACTCTAGCCGGCATCGACCAGGCTGAATACAATTCCGGCTACACTACTGCCGATGGCAATGTCTACACCGGACCTGTCCAGAAACGCAACCTCATGCACTTCGACACTTTCGAGTCTTCATGGATGAACAACGCAGAATACCATTGGACCAACAACGCCAACGCTTTCACCCTAGGACTCGATTTCCACATCAACCATGGTGGTACAGTCAGTTCATCGGCTATGTTCGCCCACGAGGTCTCGCCCGACCCACAAGGTCTCCGTTTCAACGATGCCCGTTACTTCAATTTTAATACTGCTGCCGAATACTACGATGGACACGAACGCAAATACGCTGTCTACTTCGCCGACGAGATAACTTCCCGACGTCTCAACGCTAGCTTCTTCACTCGCTTCGAGGGTCTCTCCATCTATGGCAAGTCGGCTAATAACATAGGCGACGACCGTAGCAACACACGCTATTCCGGATTCAATCTCACTAAGGGTAAAATCACTTCTTTCGATGCCGATTTCCTCAATGGAGCTGCTGGCGCTAAGGTCATCTTCAACATTTTCGGAGGTCTGTCTACTCTCGCCGATTTCACATTCACACGCGTACATGCCAACATTTTCAACTATGGCGGTTTCTACGACCCATCAACCGATCCTACCGACACCTATTTTACACGTTTCGGATTCTCCTTCCGCAATGAGATTGTTAACGTTGTCTCACAACTCAATTATATCACTCAGAGCAACTACAACACAAGGTCAATCTTCCCGCACAAGCTCGTCAAGGATACCGCAGGTAATCCTGCCGGACACACCGAGTCCGTTACTCTTCCGCTCACCTATGGCATCTCTTCGCTCGGATGGACCACCGACGCTATGATCACTCCTTGCCGCGGACTAAATGTCCACATGCAGTTCACTATGCGTAACCCTAAATATCGCGACTTTGTATTCTCGCCTACTTTCTCCGATGGGGTAACCGAGGTTCACGATTTCTCCGACAAGAATGTCACCAACCTACACAAGGTCGAACTCGTTATCGACCCATCTTACTCCATCAACAATTTCCGATTCTGGCTTAGCACCCGATACATCAGCCGCCAATACATCAACAAGACCAACTCCCTCTACTTCAAGGGACGTCTCGAAACGTTCGGTGGCATCGACTACAAGATTAAAGACATTCTCAAATTCAGCCTCAACGTCATCAATCTTCTCAATCAGAAGGGCGCTAGTGGCGTCATCAGTTCAGCCGACCTTGTCGAAGACGCATCTGGCTACAAGAACTACCTCATGTCCGGCACTTTCATCCGCCCATTCACGGTCGAACTAGGTTTCTCTCTCGATTTATAAGGAATCTAAAATGCCGCCAAGTGATAATATGCCATTCTTTACATTATAATTCACCATTCTTCTCTACGACCAGCTGTTTGCCGTCTTTGCCATCAATGGCGACACGCTTCTTTCCGTCAACTGAATAGGTGAGGTCTAAGTCTGCCCTCCGATAGTTGTTGTTTTATAATCTCCATTCAATTGGTTCTCTTTCACTAAAGCGTCATCATATCCAAATTTCAGATAGAAATTCTCTCTGTCAACAGGTTCAATGCGGATTATCGGTGTTCTAACAACTTTGACATTTATAGAAATACTCTCCGGAGCTGAAGTCTTACCTTTCTCATGTGGCATGCCAAATGTAAACTTGCCATGCACGAAATGCTCTTTATTTGCGTAGTCGATGGTTATCGGTTCCAGTTCATCAAAGGTGTAGTGTACGACAGCTTGCTGCCAGATATCATTTACTTCCTTTTCTATCTTGCCGAGGTCGAGTGACTTCGTGTTATTCACTCTCACCAGATGCACCTTCACATCCTTGTAGCTGTAGGTCTGCACGTCCAGCTTTCCGACTACTGTAGTGTCGTCATAGGCATATATAGCCTATTGGGCTGTCGTGCCGGCATTGAAGGTCAGTGTATTGTTCTCTTTGTCGGCTATTTGTCGCCATATTGTTCCTCTAGTGTCTTGCTGTCACTGATTTTCACATGCCAAGACTTTAGCACAGGCTTGTAACTATCACCCACATTGCAATTGTTATAACTCGAAAAATTAGGTTCAACTTTAATTGCATAAACTTGAGCGCTTACTTTTATAAACAATGCAAAAAAGAACAATATGGCAACAAATATCAACTTCATATCACTCCATTTTCTTTACACCACGAATAGAACAACGCTCGTAATAATGACTCATAACACCACCAGTATCTAGTTCAAGGAATGCAACACCCTCATTTCCAGTCCATACTCCTACAATACAAATATATGGGTTATAAGTATAATAGAAAGCAGCAGAATTCACAGAATAGTTTATACCATCAGGACTAATCATGCCAAATGGTTTCGCATTAAAAAGCGAACCTTCACCAATGATTTCACTACAATCTTCAGTACTATACCAACCATATTGACTTCGTAATTTTGTACCAACACCTTGATCCTTGTAATACTCTGTATCATATATTAACTGGTTATACCGATCTCGATGTTCTTTTTTACTCTCATAATTTAGTGCAAAAATTTGTACTTCATTAGTAGCACTCACATACCTTAATTCTTCGATATGTTGCGCTCCAAAAGCAGACAACAGGTCGTCCCAATCTTCTTTTTTTGCCAATTCATAACCTTCGGGAAGAATTTTGTTGATCGATCGAAGGTGAGAACATAGTGTGAATATCGGATATAAATAACCTTTTTGCCCTGATTTTAGAACTGACTCTTCAGAATAAGGCATCGGCCTCTCTGTAAATCCTTCTGGACGATAGTAATAAAAAGAACTATTTGAATTGTAATATTCATAAGCATCCCTATATCTCAAATCATCAATCATCCAAGTTTTGTTGCCAATCTTTTTTACTCGATAAACATTGAATTGCGCATCTCTAACTTGCACATCCTTATCAAGAAAGATACCTTTAGCTGTCTGAACGGCTTCACATACCTTATCACCGACTTGCAAATCTGCCGATATCTTTACCGTATATAAAATTGGTTCGTAGTAAAGACCATTCTTGTCATCCCAATCCTGCCAGCATGCATCATAATCACCTTGACGAATAATGTATTCTGTTTTCCCATTAGGTAGTTCGACGTTTACATTAGCGCTTTTAAAACCAATTGTATCAGCAGTTACAGACAATCTGAAATTCGAATATTTACTATCAATTTTATCGTTCCATTTTATTATCATAGATGATTCACCTTCGCCATTGTCTGTCGACAACCCGAAATCGACATCTGGGACACAATAAAAAGTCCTTATAGGCGACTCAGTATAGCTATCACCTGTTGATACTTTCACATACCAAAAATATTGTGTATATGGAGTTAATTTTACTTTACCAGACACTCGCTCCATATCATCAACTGATTTACCCAAATAATAATGGTAATATATATCCAAACTTTGATCTTCAACTATGCTTCCCGATGCTGAAAGACTAATTATAGTATCTCTTACTACTACTCCATCTTCAATACTAAACTTAGTAGGAATAGTCGGAATTTGATTTGGTCCGTCTTCCTTGCATGAGTAAATACTCATTGCCATTAATGCGCTTGCAATAGCGCAAAATAATTTGTTGTTTTTCATATCTATTTATTTTTGTTTGATTTCTGCGTTAAGTTTATATGTTGAAGTTACACCCTTGCCAGGTAAAACATATTTGAATATTACAGGATATTGACCGTATACCAAATTGGGTATCTGGTCGTATGATAGTAGCTTGTCTATACTCTCCGAAGATGTCTCTCCACGTTTTTTTGTGTATAGCAGAATGAATTATCACAAATAAGCTGGTTATAGGTTCGGAGTCGACTAGCACTATACAATCAAAGTTTATTAATTATGAAACATTATTTTAAGTATCTGAGCCTTATGTTTGTTACAATGGCTTGTTCTATGTCATTTACCGCATGTAGTGATGATGACGATGAAAATACGGGAGGAGACAATTTATCGAATTTTATTCCTGGCGCTCTATTTGACAACAATAGCGAGTTGCCTAGTGGTCTTCGCATCAAATTACTAAACATTAACTCTGGTAATTTCTATTTAAACACAACTTTATCATGTCAGTATGATACCAAGGGGAACCTAAATTCTATTATATATAAAGACAACTATGGAAGCAATGAGAAAATATATATTGATGGAGGAAATAAGTTTATCGGTTTACATGATGAAACTTATACGCTCAACCCAAAAGGCTTTATAATGTCTATCGATGATGGAGAATCCACTAGTAAGTATACATATAACTCAAAAGACCAGTTGATTAAATACGAATGTGATTACATAGAAGCAGGAAAGACAGGACATGAAGAGTCTGTATATACTTACTCAGGAAATCTTTTGACCAAGTTAGAATACAAGCACTTCCTATCGGGTGATTTTTCTATGTCGAGTGTGAAAGCATTCAATTATGACAATGCAAAGGAAAATAAGTTCTACCAGTATCCATCTATTCTTCTTGACGAGTTGGGCGAAGGGTTGGATGCAGGACTTGCCTATCTTGGCTATTTTGGAAAATCATCTTCTAAATACCCGACTTCTGTAAAACATTCTATAAGCTATAAAAGTTTAAATGACGATTATAACGACGAAGACACATATACATTTTCACTTGATTATCGTATCAATGATGATGCCACACTATCAAAATGCGAAAGCAAAGACATACCAAGTGAAAAAGACATTGAATTCTATACTGTTGATATTTCCTACGGTGTAGTTACTAAGTAAATTATACATATTGAAATGAAAATCAAAATATTTTTTTGTTATTATAACTAATTATGAAAATACTTTTTTCAGTAGCGTTATTTATGCTCGTTACACTTTTTGCCAATGCTCAAGAATCAATCAAGATGAATATCTACGATGGAACCACGGTGGTTTTTAGTAGTGAGGTTTCATCTATTGACAGCATATCATTTGGCAACAAAATGCTCAAAGTCGAAACAAACAGTCTTCAAACATCAGAGTCATTAGTTGGGAAGGTTTTCGTTGGTTATCGTCCACAAAACACAAACAACTATTCCACTGTAGATGTAAGATGCCAATATCTAGGCATTATAAATGAATCAACACTAGTAGTCAGTGCTTACGATAGTCAAGGGAATAGTATATATGCCCAAACTTATAATTATTCAATCGAAGGTGATCTTTTAACTTTCGACAAGTTCTCTGCTATTATTGTTGGAAACAAGGCCCTATTTTTTAAATCATCAACACCATATGTTTCAAAGTATAGTAGTAGTGGAATAAGGGCTTCTAATGTTATGACAGCTTTGTGATCTAATCTCAAATAGAATTTTTCATATTATTGCCCCGCCAGGATTAACACCCATTAATGTAGACTATTATCTATAGTCTGGATGTTAATAGTATATATCAGTGGATATATAAATATGACCAAAATTCATCGAAGTCCGCTAAACAAATTTGGTCATTGACAAAAAAAAGGCTGAATCTCCATCACAGAGATCCAGCCTTTTATCTACTTTCCGCTACTTGTCATGCGCTGTAATAATAAAAATTTCGATTCTTTGCGAAACATCATGAACCACGCCCCAAAAAACAACTTTGACCATTTGACCGTGACCATTCCAACTTTTCTGCGTTTCATTCCAATAATATCATCTGACTTAACGTTAAAACCTCTACCCCATTTATTAATTTAAGCACGTTTCAATTAATAACATTTAATAATCTTTCACAGTTTAAGCCTCCTCGACTTTCGATACTTTTCTCGGAGGGATAACGGTACCTTAACGTACCCTTACCATACCTTTCTGACTCCATCTCAAAAGGCATTTTCTTAACTCACATTAACAATGGTCATGGTCAAAGTTGTCAAACTCGATTTCCATCTTTTTTTAACAATCTATTAACAGAAGCATTTCGCATTTTCAATCGAACATCCATGGTTTTCACAAAAAAAAACACACTATCTATTGCATATTAGAAAAACTATATCTACCTTTGCATCGTCAAAACACAACTGGTGTGGTAGTTCAGCTGGTTAGAATACGTGCCTGTCACGCACGGGGTCGCGAGTTCGAGTCTCGTCCATACCGCTAAATTTGACTCAAGACGGTTATCAATTCGATAATCGTCTTTTTTTGTGTAAAAATCTACCTTATTCCAACAAAGTACAAACCCATCATAAAATCTTTATAACAAAGGCGGCCGCATCTGGTCGCCTTTGTCTATTTAACTACTATTCGTTCACTATCTTACAGCATCTTGAAAATTATTCTTAGAACATTTTTTATTCTTATTATACCAACATAAATAAAAATCCATTATTTTTGTAGACGTAATGATTAAAACATACTTTACAAATGGATTCTATTAAAATAGGAAATCTCACACTTAAGGTCCCTGTCATTCAAGGAGGCATGGGCGTAGGCATCTCTCTCTCAGGTCTTGCTGCAGCTGTAGCCAACGAAGGTGGCGTAGGCGTCATCTCTAGTGCTGGACTCGGACTTCTTTATAAGAATTTCTCACTCGACTATCTCAAGGCTAGCATATTCGGACTTAAAGAGGAAATTCGCAAGGCACGCGAAAAAAGCGACGGCATCATTGGCGTCAACGTCATGGTCGCTATGTCCAATTTTGCCGATATGGTAAAAACTGCCATACAGGAAAAGGCCGACATCATTTTCTCTGGAGCCGGACTACCTCTCAATATGCCGTCTTTCCTGACCAAGGGTAGCACAACTAAACTCGTGCCTATCGTCTCTTCCGCACGCGCAGCCCGACTCATCTGCGAAAAGTGGAAATCGCTCTATAGCTACCTTCCCGACGCTATCGTAGTCGAAGGCCCTAAGGCCGGCGGACACCTCGGATACAAGGAGAACCAGATCGACGACGAGAATTTCTCACTCGAGAAAACTATCCCTGAAGTCGTTTCCGTAGCTCAGGAATATAAGGAAGAAAAGAACATTCCTGTCTTTGCCGCAGGAGGCATCTACACTGGCGAAGATATGTCTCGCATAATGGAGCTTGGCGCCTCTGGAGTTCAGATGGGTACACGTTTCGTGACTACCGAGGAATGCGACGCTTCCGATGCTTTCAAGCAGACTTATATCAATGCTTCACAGCAGGATATCGAAATCATCAAGAGCCCTGTCGGAATGCCTGGCCGCGCTATTGGCAACAGCTTCATCGAACGTGTAAAGAACGGAATGACACAGCCTAAAAAATGCGCTTGCCATTGCATAAAGACTTGCGATGTCAAAAATAGTCCATACTGCATCGTCATGGCTCTCTACAACGCTTTCAGAGGCAATCTCGACCTTGGATACGCTTTTGCTGGCGCCAACGCCTTCAAGGCTCAGAAGATAGAAACTGTCAAGGAGATTTTCAATAATATCAAGGCTGAATACGAAAACTACCAGCTCAAAAAGAATCTCCAATTGGCTATGGTCACTAAATAGTGCACTTAGATTTGCAAATATTTCTTTTTTACAACAAAAAGAACTATCTTAGCAACCATAAAAAGCCAAAATAACTTGTAAAATGGTAAAGAAGATTCTTCTCCTTGGCTCGGGCGAACTGGGCAAGGAATTCGTAATAGCAGCAAAACGCCTCGGACAGACGGTTATTGCTGTTGACAACTACGAAGGTGCCCCAGCACAGCAGGTCGCCGATGCCTATGAGGTCATCAACATGCTCGACGGCAACGAACTCGACCGTATCGTGGCTAAGCACAAGCCAGACATTATCGTGCCTGAAATCGAAGCCATACGTACAGAACGTCTCTATGACTACGAAAAGAGTGGCATACAGGTTGTCCCTTCTGCAAAGGCAGCCAACTACACTATGAATCGTCGCGCCATTCGCGAACTCGCTGCCAAGGAGCTCGGCCTCCGTACTGCAAAATATCTCTACGCTTCTTCTCTTGAAGAAATGCGCGAAGCTGTTAAGGCTATCGGCATCCCTTGCGTTGTCAAGCCTCTCATGTCTTCTTCTGGTAAGGGACAGTCTTACATTAAGAAGGAGGAAGATATCGACAAGGCATGGACTTTCGCAGAAAAGGGACGTGGCGATGCTCACGAGGTTATCGTTGAGGCTTTCGTTCCATTCGTAAGCGAAATAACTCTCCTTACTGTAACTCAGAAGAACGGACCTACCCTCTTCTGCAAGCCTATCAGCCACCATCAGGAACGTGGCGACTATCAGGAAAGCTGGCAGCCTGCAGCTATTCCAGATAAGTTCACAAAGCAAGCTCAGGAAATGGCAGCTAAGGTTACTGAGGCTCTCGGTGGAGCTGGTATCTTTGGTGTAGAATTTTTCATCTGCGAAGATGGCGTTGTTTTCTCAGAACTTTCACCTCGCCCACACGATACAGGTATGGTAACTCTTGCCGGGACACAGAACCTCAACGAGTTCGAACTCCATGCTCACGCCGTTCTCGGTCTACCTATTCCTGAAATAGAGTTCATCCGTCCAGGTGCTAGCGCAGTAATCCTTTCTAAGGGTGAATTTGCAACACCTGACTATGTTGGAGTCGAGAATGTCCTCTGCGAAAAATGGTGCGATGTACGTATCTTTGGCAAGCCTAACGCACGTGTCAACCGTCGTATGGGTGTCGTCGTGGCATGGGACAAGGAAGGTACCGACCCAAGCGTCATTAAGGAACGCGCACGCCAACTCGCCGACCGTGTAACAGTTATCGAAAAGAAGTAATCACACGACTACTTTCAAATAATAAAGGATGCCGACCTATGGTCAGCATCCTTTTATTTTGCCTTTTTAATCGTTTTCTGCTATTCCTGCTCGAGCATCTTCAAGCCACTTTTCTTGATCTTTTTTACATATCTGAAAAATCGCTTTTCATTGTTCACCTTCTTCTCCCTCGAACAAGCCGCTGTGACTACTGTCTGTACCTTTGTTGTAGCATTCGACACTATCTGAAGCATGTCGTCTGTCTTGACAATCTCTGTCCACTTGCTACGGTCGAATATCATGCCACCACCTATTGGAAGCGGATGCTCAATGATGTCCGCAGGATGAATGCCCCATACTGCTATTCGACCACCGCAATAATCCATTGTCTGCCCCTTGTGATAGTTTACACCTGTCAAAAATTGAACTTTCTGACCACTCACACATTCAGCCGATATAAGAGCTTCGCGTTTCTCGTTAAACATCTCGATTGTCACTTTCACGTCTATCGTGTCTCTATTGTAAACAACACCTCGATGCAACATCTCAGCTACAGCACCACCTTTGGTCTTATATACTTTGGAATCTCTACCCTTGGTCGCAACGAGCTTCACTTCTTTCTCGCCATCCCACAAGGCTATTCCACCAAGACCAACTGTCTTGCCAACTCTATATTCGTCACATCCTGCACCACCCTTTTCGATGGCTTCGTTCGACGGATACCAATGGTATTTTGCAAGCTCCAGACCCTTGTTCGCTTTCGAATAAAGGTCAATGGCACCACCATCCCTATAGTAAAGACGCAATATCATATACTGGTTCTCTACCGCCGGACCATGATGCCCCACCAGTTTATATAGGTATGGTTCGTCCGACTTCAATTCTGTCAACTGCACGCTGTCCTTACGCCAAAACAGACTAACATCCGTCTGAGCTTTTGCCGACATCGCCATTAATGACATGAACGTCACTACGAGATATTTCGTCATCCGAACCATCGTCTATACCTTTTTTATTTATATATAGCTTTCTTTCCTGCCAAGAGTGTATTCTTCATCAACGACACAATTGTCATCGGTCCAACTCCACCTGGAACAGGAGTTATATAGCTGCACTTTGGAGCTACGTTCTCAAAGTCTACATCTCCCTTCAAGCGCCAACCACGTGCCGCTGTCGCATCAGTAACTCTTGTTGTACCAACATCGATGATTACTGCACCAGGCTTAACCATGTCTGCTGTGACAAATCCTGGCTTACCTATGGCTGCCACAATTATATCCGCCTGAAGACAAAGCTCCTTCATGTTAGGTGTTCGGCTGTGACATACCGTAACTGTACAGTCGATTCCCTTCTGCGAAAGCAATATGCTCATCGGACGACCAACTATGTTGCTTCGGCCTATCACAACGGCATGCTTGCCCTTTGTGTCTATATGATAACGTGTGATAAGGTCTACTATACCCTGTGGAGTTGCCGAGATAAACGCTGGAGCACCTATCGTCATTCTACCTACGTTTGCTGGATGGAATCCATCTACGTCCTTTCTTGGGTCTATAGCTTCCGTTACTTTCTCCTCAGAAATATGCTTTGGCAATGGCAACTGAACGATGAATCCGTCAACATCAGGATCGTTGTTCAACTCATCCACTACCTTCAACAACTCTGCCTCTGTAATGTCACTCTCAAAGCGCTTGAGTGTCGAGGTAAAACCGCACTCTTCACATGCCTTGACTTTGTTCGCAACGTATGTTTCGCTACCACCATCATGACCTACAAGTACTGCTGCCAAATGAGGACGCTTCTCGCCTCGCGCAACCATCTGCTCTACTTCGGCTGCTATCTCCTGACGTATCTCGGCCGATACTTTCTTTCCATCTATCAGTTCCATGGATATATTGCTTTATTGTTTTCCTTATATTTATTTGTGACGACCACCCAAGAATCTCGACATCTTCTTGCCTGCATTTGTATGCATGAATTTCATCATCTTACGAGTGTCCTCAAACTGCTTCAACAGACGGTTGACATCCTGTATCGACGTTCCACTACCATCTGCTATACGCTTACGACGCTTTCCATCTATGATATTCGGATTCTCTCGCTCTGTAGGTGTCATCGAGAAGATTATCGCCTCTACCGACTTGAATGCATTGTCGTCAATGTCTATATCCTTTATCATCTTGCCAACGCCTGGTATCATCGAAGCTAAATCCTTCAGGTTACCCATTTTCTTGATCTGCTGAATCTGAGCCATGAAGTCGTTGAAGTCAAACTGGTTGTTCGCTATCTTCTTGCGCAACTCACGCGACTCCTTCTCGTCAAAGCTCTCCTTCGCACGCTCAACAAGTGACCTAACGTCACCCATTCCAAGGATTCGGTCTGCCATACGGTTTGGATGGAACACATCAAGTGCATCCACCTTCTCACCTGTACCGATAAATTTAATTGGCTTGTTGACTACACTTCGTATTGATATTGCCGCACCACCCTTGGTGTCACCATCAAGCTTCGTCAATACAACACCATCAAAATCAAGACGCTCATTAAACTCCTTCGCCGTGTTGACTGCATCCTGACCTGTCATCGAGTCAACAACAAACAATATTTCGTGAGGCTGCAGAGCCGACTTCAATGTTGCGATTTCGTTCATCATCTCCTCGTCTACCGCCAGACGACCTGCTGTATCGACTATCACAACGTCATTGCCATTCGACTTGGCCTGCTTGATCGCGTTCTGAGCTATCTCTACCGGATTCTGATTTCCCTCTTCGCTATATGCCACTACTCCTATCTGCTCTGCAAGCACTTTCAACTGGTCTATGGCCGCAGGACGATATACGTCACACGCTACTACCATAGGATTCTTGCCTCGCTTTGTCTTGAGGAGATTTGCTATCTTACCTGTGAATGTTGTCTTACCAGAACCCTGAAGACCCGACATCAAGATGACTGTCGGATTTCCCTTCATATTGATGTCCTGAGCCTCACCACCCATCAAGGATGTAAGCTCATCATATACTATCTTGACAAGCTGCTGACCTGGCTTTACAGATGTCAACACTTGCTGACCTATCGCCTTCTGCTTTACATCTTCTACAAACTGCTTCGCTACCTTATAGTTCACATCGGCATCAAGAAGAGCCTTTCGAACCTCCTTAAGTGTCTCTGCTATATTGAGTTCTGTGATTTTACTTTCACCCTTAAGGGCTTTAAACGAGCGCTCTAATTTTTCGCTCAGGTTCTCAAACATCATAATATCTTTCCTTTATCGTTTTATCGACTTTATTCTGTGTTTATTAATTGACTGCAAATATAATAAAAGATAACTAAAACACAAACAACTCTTTCAACTTTCCAGACAGCACTACTCCGTCCACTTTCTCATATCGCGAATCTCCACATCCATCCACTACTCTGATACCATCACTCGTGCTGCAAACAAAGCATTCCCTCGCTTTTTTCACCATGCTCATTGGCAGTCCAGGCATGTATTTCAAACTATACCCCATTCCCTTCGCAGCCTCTTCCATCGACGCCTCTATTGGGTCTCTCCTAGCTCCATCCGAATGACCTACACCAACTATATTATTTCCTGTTATAAGATATATGTTGCCCAACGTTGTCGTAACAATCTTCCCCTCATTATTCAACAAACAAGCACCTCCACAATCTTCCTTCAACGCACTTCGATGAGCCAGGGTCTCCAACGCCCGTGGCATCTCTATCCAAGAAAGGGGCGACGCACTTAGCATCGCCCCATCATATATCGATAGGAATAATTTTCCACTCGTCACACCGTATGGCATCACACCAAGACGATGCTGAGCTATCATATAATGCAATTCTTCCGTATCAGTATCTAGCCATACAAACACTCTCATCAGCGAATACGCCGGATAATGATTCTTCTGGCTCAACACCTGAATGCGTCGCAATAGTTCGTCTGCCGACGGAAAGGCCAGCTTACCCAGTCCCATCACTACCAACGCATCCACAATGTTCATATAATGACCACGCCATAAATACGGGTCATTACCCTTCAATAGCATCGTCTCCGAAAATGACAATCCATTCGTCAACATCGACGATGTCAATGTCCCGACTGGCTCCGACGACAACACCATCTTTCCATCCAGACACATCTTTTCACACCAGTACGCCACCTGTTTCGATTTCTCGGCGTCCTCCGGAGGATAAAAACTGTCTAGAAGGTCCATAGTCTCTTTGCTTAGATCTGCTCAAGTGTGCTCACTCCTGCTGTAGCAACTCCACGATTTGTCTTCTTGACAAGTCCCTGAAGTACCGAACCAGGACCAACTTCTGTAAATGAGTCAACACCAGCCTCTATCATGTTCATTACGATCTGTGTCCATTTTACTGGTGCTGTCAGCTGAGCAACAAGGTTCTTCTTGATCTCCTCTGGATCCGACACTGGCTGCGCACATACGTTCTGATATACAGGACACTTTGGAGCCTCAAATTTTGTGTTCTCTATGGCTGTAGCAAGCTGTGCTCTAGCTGGCTCCATAAATGGAGAATGGAATGCACCACTAACCGAAAGCTTCAACGCACGCTTCGCTCCCTTCGCTGTCAACTGCTCACATGCAGCATCTATTCCTTCCATCGAACCAGAGATAACAAGCTGGCCCGGACAGTTGTAGTTCGCTGGCACTACTTTATCAATACCTGCACATACATCCTCAACTGTCTTGTCATCAAGGCCAATGATAGCAGCCATTGTCGATGGAGCCATCTCGCAAGCCTTCTGCATCGCCTGAGCTCGCTGCGAAACAAGCTTCAAACCATCCTCAAAGCTCATCGCTCCAGCAGCCACCAATGCCGAAAATTCACCAAGCGAATGTCCCGCTACCATGTCAGGCTGGAACTTATCACCCATCACCTTTGCCAATATTACCGAGTGAAGGAATATTGCTGGCTGTGTTACTTTTGTCTGCTTGAGGTCCTCGTCTGTTCCAGCGAACATCAAGTCTGTTATATTGAATCCAAGAATCTCATTGGCCTTATCAAACATCGCCTTAGCCTCTGCTGAGTTCTCATAAAGGTCTTTGCCCATTCCTACGAACTGTGCACCCTGACCAGGAAATACGAATGCCTTCATTGTATATCTTTTTATTTTGTTTCTGTTTAAGTGTTTTTTATACAACCGACGCAAAGATAAGAATAAAATTCCGCCAAGTTAGTTAAAAGAGGTTAACTGGCGACAGTAGGTAAATAATTGTACATATATTTGCATCAACAACTTTAATTTAAACATAGGGTTTCGTATGATCGCAAACCGTGGTCTTGCACTATATATTATAGGTTTCCTGCTCATCGTCGAGGGCGTTTTTATGCTTATGCCCGGACTGATGTCACTCACCTATGGCGACTCCGATAGTTCAGTTTTTTTCCTGAGCGCAGCCGCCACAATGGTATGTGGTGCCCTGATGTTTTTCCTCTTCCGCAACCATCCCAAGGATGTCTCCAAACGAGATAGCTATATCATCGTGACTGGAGTCTGGATTTCGTTCACTATATTTGGTACTATTCCAGTATGGCTCTCCGGAGCACTTCCTCTCGTCGATGCTTGGTTTGAAACTATGTCCGGATTCTCCACCACAGGTTCTACGATGCTCCGCGACATTGAGGCTTCTTCTCACGGACTTCTCTTCTGGCGAGCTATTCTCCAATGGATGGGAGGCATGGGTATCATCGCTCTCTCTATCGTCCTCGTCCCTGCTCTTGGAATGAGCAGCATGCAGACGTTCACCGCCGAGGCTTCCGTGACTCGTTCCGACAAAATCCACCCTAAGGTAACCGAAATGGCTAAATACATGTGGTATATATATATCGCTATGACGTTCATTGTAATAATACTGTTCATCTTTGGAGGAATGAATGTCTTCGATGCATCATGCCACGCACTTTCTACTGTATCAACAGGTGGTTTCTCCACCCACACCGATAGTATTGGCACTTTCCACTCCGCCTACATCGAATATGTAACCATCATCTTCATGTTCCTCGGCGGTGTCAACTACGCTCTCTACTATTCTATTATGGTAGGCAAAGGCGAACGACTCATCAACGACGACGAGTTCCGCTCCTACACCAAGATTACCGCCATTTTCGCCATCATCATCTCTCTCGTACTCTATTTCGATGGCTACTCCAACTCTTTCGAAATGTCTTTCCGAAGCAGCCTCTTCCAGGTTGTCTCCGTCATCACCGGCACCGGATTCACTACATGCGACTATATGAAGTGGCCTGTCCAGACTATCACTATCATCGCTTTCATCATGTTCTGCGGAGGCTGCACCGGTTCAACTACAGGCGGCATCAAGTTCATGCGCCTACGCATTATGTATCTCAACATCAAGAACGAACTCAAGCGTGCCATGCACCCTACTGCTGTCGTACCTGTCAAGTATAATAACAAGTCACTCATGCCGGCCGACACGTCCAGCGTCCTTACGTTTATCGTATTCTACGTCATGATTCTCGCCATCGGCATCCTCATAATTTCAATGACTGGTTGTACTCTCGAAGATTCATTCGGACTAGCAGCCAATAGTCTTGGCAATGTCGGCATCAGCATTGGCAATTACGGACCTAGCGGATGTATCTACGAACTCCACCCTATAGCAAAAATCACGATGTCCATCCTCATGCTCGTCGGACGACTCGAGATTTTCACCGTAATCCTCCTTTTCATGCCGTCTTTCTGGAAAAGATAGCATCTCTAACAATTGTTCTATTTTTACTTTCACTCTCTTTTTCCACACTCTCAATTCTCCCGAGGGGTCAACGGAGGGATAACGTAACCATAACGTACCCTTAGAACAGCCCAATTACGACTATTTCTTCTTTTTAACAACTACCCCATTCGTACTATTTGATTTTTAGGAGCAACCTTTTTACAACATCCATCGTAAAAAATATCGAGGCGGATTTTTCAACCCCTCCTAAAATATATGAAATATAGTTCATTCGCTTGCCGGACACTAAGCATCATTGCTGTCCTCCTCCTCATATTCACCTTCTCAGCTCCTGTCACATGTAACGCACAGAGTAAAAGCAAGGCCAAGTCAAGCAAAAGCTCACCCAAATACAGCTCGAAGTCAAAGAAGGCTATCGAATATTACGAAAAGGGTGTCCTCGAATACCAATACCAGCGTTTCCAAGCTGCAAAACTCAATTTCGACCAATCTCTCAAGGCCGACCCAAATTTCATCGAAGCACATTTCATGCTCTCCGAAACCTATCGCGACATGGGCGACTACGAACATCAGGTTGAGTCTATAAGCAATGCTGTCGCCATCGATTCAACAACATTCGTAACCGCATATTATCTTGCCGGCGAGGCTCTACTCAAACTCAACCGCTTCTCAGAGGCTACCCAATGGTTCGAGAAATACAAGCAGATGAATGCCGGAAAGAAGAACCAGCGAAATGTCGACCAACTCCTCGCCAAGGCAAAAGCCATACAATACCTCATGGAGCACCCTGTACCTTACAAACCTCGACTCCTCTCCGAAAATATCGTGATGAAGTACGACCAATACTGGCCAAGTCTCACTCTCGACGAGGAACAGATTGTTTTCACAGCTCTCCTTCCTCGCGACACAGTCGCCTTCAACCGCAACAGGGCCGCTTTCATCAAACACCCCAAAAAATGCAACGAAGACCTCTACGTCTCACGCAAAATTGACGACAAATGGACAAAACCCGAACCTATAACATCTATCAATACTCTCTACAACGAGGGTACACAGACCATTTCGGCCGACGGACAGTTCATGTTCTTTACCGCTTGTGGACGCGAAGATTCTAAGGGTTCATGCGATATATATTTCTGCCGTAAGACTGCCAACGGATGGACTACACCACGTAATATCGACGCTCCTGTCAACACTCCTTACTGGGAGTCACAACCTTGCTTCGCAGCCGATGGACAGACGCTCTATTTTGTAAGTAATCGTCCTGGCGGCAAAGGCGGTATCGACATCTACAAGTCTACTATCTGCGGAACAATGTTCGATGGTACTCCTATATTTAGTGACCCCGTCAATCTTGGCGACTCTATCAACAGCCGAGGCAACGAGGCTTCACCTTTCATACACCCAGACAACAAGACTCTCTATTTTTCTTCCGATGGATGGCCCGGACTTGGTAAACTCGACATCTTCGTTGCACGACGCAATGCCGATGGTAAGTGGACTTCACCTGTCAACATCGGCTACCCTATCAACACTCACCTCGACGATGATGGTCTAATCCTCAATGCCGCTGGCGACATGGCTTACCTCGCTACCGAATGCCTCCACCCCGACGGATTCAGGAAGAAGGACGTCTTCACATTCGAAATGCCTGTCGAATCACGCCCAGAACCTGTCTCATACATCAAGGGACATGTCTACGACGCTGTTTCACACAAGCCACTCAAGGCACAGATGGAACTCATCAACCTCTCTTCCGGCGAAAAACAAACCGACGCCACTTCCGATGCTGCAACAGGCATATTCATCGTCAACCTCCCAACGGGCAACGACTACGGCCTCTTCGCTACATGTAAGGGCTATCTCTACAAGTCACAAAACTTTGCACTCAAGGAAGTGTCCGCATCGTCCGAACAGATTGTCCTCGATATTCCAATGTCCCGCATAGAGAAGGGACAATCGCTCATTCTCAAGAACATTTTCTTCGACTTCAATTCCACCGAACTGAAGGAGGAATCACAAGTCGAACTCAACCGCCTCGCGTCCCTCCTCAAGTCCAATCCTTCTATGAAGGTTGAGATTGGAGGACATACCGACAATGTAGGATCTGCCGATTTCAACAAGCGTCTATCTAACGATCGCGCCAAGGCTACTGTCGACTATCTCGTCAAGCATGGCATCACATCTTCACGCATCTCTTTCAAAGGTTACGGCATGACTATGCCTATCGCGACCAACGACACAGAGGAAGGCAGGGCACAAAACCGACGCATCGAGGCTAAGGTCATCGAATAACTCGTTTTTTTCTAGCATTTTAATTCACTTATTGTCCTCTTTAATTGCAGTTTCCCAATTATTTTTGCTATATTTGCACGTCTATTAAGATTTGTTTTAGCAAGAATATAAGCACACCTGATGAAAAGGACAATAATAGCTTTGGCTTTGGCTGCCATGACCTCAATGGCAGAGGCACAGCAGTCCCGTGTTCACGAGACAGCACAAGCCGAATTCGACGCTGCCATGCAGCTCTACGATGCCGAAATGTGGAACGGCTCACGCACGGCATTCTCTCAGTTTATCGAACACTGGAAAGGAGAGGAAATCCTATCTGTCGATGCTCGCTACTACCACGCAGTATCTTCCAAGCGTCTAAACAACACCGACGCACCTTCACTCATGACCGCATTTATCCGCGAATGCAAGCAGAGCGTTCATCGTCATGACATGTACTACCATCTCGGCGACTATTACCTCGTCAACGGCAGCGAAAAGAAGGCCCTCGACTGGTTCCTCAAGGCTTCAGACCGCAAGGTAGATCCTTCGTTACGCAACGACCTCCTGTTCAAGACTGGCTACTGCTTCTTCTCTACAGGAAAGCACAATAAGGCACTCTCTTATTTCGACCGCATCGAAGGAGCAACCGAATATGCTAGCGCTGTCAAATACTACCGCGCACATGTCGACTACGAAAACGGCAATCTCAACGAAGCGCTCAATGCTTTCATCGAACTCGAAAAGGATGCCGGATTCAGCAGTGTTGTACCTTACTACATCGCACACATATTCTACCTTCAGGGCCATTATGCCGAAGCTATCCGCTACGCCGAACCTCTCGCACAGTCCGATTCTAAGAAGGCTGCAGAAATGGTACGCATTGTTGCCGACAGCGAATTCATGCTTGGCGAATGGTCTAAGGCTATAACCAACTACGAGAAGCTCCAGAAACTCACTAAGGACATCAGCCGTGCCGACTACTACCATACCGGCATGACATACTATAACCTTAACCGCTTCACCGAGGCTGCAAAGTCACTCTCTCAGGTTACTGGTGAAAAGGATGAGATGTCACAGAATGCTTACTACCACCTCGCAGGATGTTATATCAAGGATGGTGACAAGCAACGAGCACGTACCGCTTTCGAGGCCGCTTCCAAATACGATTTCGACAAGGCTATCAAGGAAGATGCACATTTCAACAAACTCAAACTTGCTTACGAATTGGGCTTCACTGGCTTCAACGATATTGTGAGCGATTTCCTCGATTTTATCAACACCTATCCAAAGAGCGACAAGGTCGACGAGGCTTACGACTACATAAGCAAGGCTCTCGTTACTACTAAGAACTACAAACAGGCACTCGCTACCATGGAGAAGATTCAGCACAAGAATCTCAAGGTATTTACCGCAATGCAGCGCCTATCGTTCTATCGAGGCCTTGAACTCTATACCGACCGTAAGTTCGACGAAGCTATGGAATTCTTCGACTACAGCCTCCAATATGGCGACTATGACAAGAAACTAAAGGCTCGTGCTTACTACTGGAAGGGTGAATGCATCTATCGCGCCGACAATTCTACCGACTCAAAGACGAACAAGTACGAGGCTGCCGAAGCTGAATACCAGAAGTTCATCAACGCTTTCGGTTCAACCGAACTCGACGAGTTCACTACAGCTCACTACAATGTGGCATATACCTATTTCAACCGTCGCAAATACAGCGAGGCACGCAAGTGGTTTGTTAAGTATGTCGGACTCTACAACACCGTCGACAAGCGTCTCATCTCTGACGCCTACAACCGACTTGGCGACTGTATGTATGTGCAGCGTGATTTCAAGCCTGCTATCGAATATTACGATTTGGCGATGAAGACTTCCGCTCAGGTTGGCGACTACTCTATGCTCCAAAAGGGCATTTGTCTCGGACTTGCACACAACTATCGCGAAAAGATCACGCAACTCAAGAAGCTTATCGAAACCTATCCTAAGTCACAGTATTGCGCCAACGCCTACTACGAGATTGCACGAGCACACGTCAGTCTTGAAGAAATTAAGGACGCAATTTACAACTATAAGGTTGTCAAGGAGAAGTTCCCGAAAGGATCTCTCGCTGCCAAGGCTATGGTTCAGCTCGGTCTGCTCTACTACAACAACTCTGAGTTCGACAATTCTATGGCTTTCTACAAGCGTGTTATCAACGAGTATCCATCTACACCAGAAGCTAATGACGCTCTCGCAGGTCTGCGCAATGTCTATATTGAACAGGGTGACTTCGATGGTTATCTCGCATATACCAATACTCTCGGAAGTTTCGCCCGTCTCGACATGCACGAGCAAGATTCTCTCATGTTCACAAGTGCTGCACGACTCTACCTTAAGGGCGATTTCGAGAATGCAAAACCTGCTCTTCAGAAGTATGTCGACAAGTTTGGCGACGGACGTTTCGTAATGGGTGCTAAGTTCTACCTCGGCGAATGCTATTATATGGATGGTGATGCCGACAAGGCTCGCGAGGCTTACCAGTATGTTGCCAACTATTCTCGCAACGTTTTCACCGAAGATGCTCTCCTCAAACTTGGAGAACTCTACTACAAACAGCCAGACTACAACAATGCACTCTCTACTTTCGTTCGCCTAGAACAGGAGGCCGAGGTTGAGACGAACAAGATTGAGGCTATAATCGGACAGATGCGATGCATGCAGAAGCTTGGTGACACACAATCTTGCGTAACAAGTGCCGACAAGGTCATCGAGATGCCACAAACTTCACCAGAGATTCTTCGTGAAGCTAAATACCTCAAGGCAAAGTCTCTCATCACTCTTCGCCGTGCAACTGAAGCTATTCCTACTCTCAAGGAACTTGCCGAGAACACCAAGAGTATCGAAGGAGCAGAAGCGAAATATCTTGTTGCGCAGACTTTCTACGACCAAGGGAGTATCGACGCTGCAGAAAAAGAGGTTATGGACTACATCGAAAATGGTACACCTCACCAGTACTGGCTTGCACGCACTTTCGTGCTGCTTGCTGATATCTACCACGACAAGGACGATGATTTCTCTGCTCGCCAGTATCTCGAAAGCCTCAAGGAAAGCTACAACGAGAATGACGACATCAACGAGATGATTGCTCAACGTCTCGGAGCTTGGAAAATAAATAGTTCCACTTTGCCTGAATAGTTTTTGGAGGATTACAGAAAATGAAAAACACTTTATATATAATCGCAGCAGTTGCATTGCCTATCATGGCCAACGCACAGCAGGATACACTTCGCAATACTATCAATCGCGATGTCGAGGTTGTTAACAACTACCTGCCAACCATATCCAACCCATTCAAGTTGCAGGTCGACCCGGCTATTGATGACACCATGTCATACAAGGCTACTTTCAAATACGAGACTCTCAACAAGGTACAGACTGTCAAGACTAATCCTGATAGCCTTTCGGCAGCTTCAATGCATTTCAAACCAGAAGAGATGCCATACCATGCATGGGTCAAGGGCGGCGTTGGCAACTACGGCAATTTCATCGCCCAGCTTGTATATAATATAGGTGCACCAAACGACAAGTACCATCTCGACCTTAACCTTGGCAACAAGTCAATGCTCGGCAAGATAAAACTCAAGGAGAACGATGAGAAGGTCAAGGCACCAACTACCAATTCTTGGGTAAGAGCCGACTTCGCCACTTTCTTCGCCAAGAAGAATGCTCTCGATGTCAATCTGAAGTTCCGCAACTACACATACCGCTATTACGGATATCAGACTATCAACGATACTGCACTATACAATGTCAACTATCTGCTGGATGGTACGACAAAGAACGAATATGTCAAGGGAAATCTTCTCAAGACAAATGACAATCAAAGACAGACCACTTTCGACGGCCGTATTGGTTTCGGCAACCGCCTTGTCGACCCACGAGACAAGTTCACATACAATGTAGCTCTCGGATTGGGAATCTTCAACAACAAGACAGGAGTACGTCAGACAGACATCCTCGGCAATGTTAATTTCCGCATTCCATTCAAGACTCACTACTTTATTGACGGTATCGTTGATGTCAATAGTAATATTATCAATGTTGTTCCCGACGACGACTACGACCAATACATCTACAACTTCAGAGACCGCAAGCATACAGACATACAGCTCCGTCCTCATTTTGGTATCGACTACGACTTCTTCCAGCTTCGTGCCGGAGTCAATTTTATTCTCGAATTTGGAGACGACGAGGACGCTCCTTACATGCAGCCGGATATCTTTGCCGATTTCAATGTCTCAGATGGTGCTGTAACTCTATACCTCGGTCTCACAGGCAACTACAAGGCTAATACATTCCGTCAGCTCGCTGAAGAGAATCCTTGGATTGCATCCGATGCCTCCAATTACGTATGGGTACGCGAGAATAATTCCTATGTCGAGAAGGAGATGCAAACTACACAGAATCCTATCCGCATGACAGCAGGAATACGAGCTAAGATAGGACGTGTTGTCGCATTCAACATCTGCGCTGACTACGCTTCATTTGATGATGAACTTTTCTTTATCAACAAGGGATACTATTCTGAGAACCAGGAACTTTCATCTAAAGCCCCAGAATATTCCGACTACTCCAACATGTTTGGCGTCATATCCGAAAACGGTAAGGTTGGCAAACTTAGCTGCGAGCTCAACATTACTCCTGCTTCAAAAAGCGAAATACTCCTCAAGGGCTCTTATTATAAATGGAAACTCGACTACCTCGAGGAACCATGGTATAAGCCTAAATACGAAATGGGAGTCGATCTTCGCCTCTACCCAATAGAAAAACTCCTCCTTACTGCTGGAGTCAACTGCAAGGGCAAACGTTACGGCTATAACCACCATACACGTGCAAAAGAAGAACTTGACATGCTACTCGACATAAACCTCGGCGCCGAATATCGCATCAACAGCCGACTGACCGCCTTCCTCAACGTCAACAACGTTGCAGCACAAGACTATCAGCGTTGGATTGGATATTCATCCGAGCGACTCAACTGTCTCGGTGGTGTAACGTTCAAGTTCTAGAACAAAACACTCAACACACACTTAAACACTTAATGCACACTTTTATTATTGCCGACAACCAGGACATTACCCGTGCCGGCCTTAGACACCTCATCGGAAGCGCTTTTGCAAACAGCGCTATCATTGAGGTTGGAAACAAGAAGGAACTGACTGCACAACTCCTTGAAAACGGTGAAGTAATAGTCATTCTCGACTATACCAACACCGATTTCAACTCTACCGACGAGATACTCAACTTGTCACGCAGATTTGGAGACGCAAAGTGGATTCTCTTCTCTTACGAACTTTCCGAACCGACAATCAAGGAACTCAGTCTCTACGACTGCTTCTCCATGATTCTCAAAGAAAATAATTCGAGCGAGATAATCTCCTCCATTCAGTATGCCACAAGAGGCGAACGCTACCTGTGTCACCAGATTTCCAATATGCTCATCAAAGGCGCACAGAAACAGGACACAATACAGCAATTAACCCAAACCGAAAGCGAAATACTGAAGCTTATCGCTCACGGTAAGACTGTCAAGGAAATTGCCGCAATGCGCAACTCTAGTTTCCACACTATTGTTACACATAAAAAGAATATTTTCCGCAAACTGGAAGTCAACACCGTCTATGAGGCTACCAAATATGCCCTCAAGGCCGGTCTTGTCGAAATTGTAGAATACTACATTTAGTGGGTTTTATTCTTTTTTTTGCAAGAAAAATAATCAATTTAATAAAATTTCACTATATTCGCAACGTAGTTTTACTACCAGACGACAACTATTTTATTTGCTTGTCGTATTGATATTATATATCACGAATAACAACGAATTTATTATATGGGATTCTTCAGTTTTCTATTTGGTGGCAAATACCCATCAACTAAAAAGTACGAGGCACAACTCGAAAAAGAGGCTATTGACTTCGAGCGTTTCAAACAGATAGCCAGCTCAGCGAACTACGCTAAATATCTCGAACTTCAGACAGTTGTCAACTCTGCCGAATTCAAGCAGAAAGTCAACAAACTCAAAACTGAAAAGTTCAAAGATACTGAAGCATACCGCAAGGAGCAGGAGTGCAAACAGCTGAAGAACTCTTCTGACATCAAGCAGTATCTCAAATTTAAGTCTAAGCAACTCGACCAGCGCCTATCTATGGCTAAGCAGTCTTCAGAGTACAACCGCTTCACCGAACTCAAGCAAATTGTTTCTACTCCTGAGTTCCGTGCTGCACAGGCAAGCAAGGATTTCAAGAGCACAGCTGAATACCAAACCCTCAAAGAGTTCGAAAGACTCAGCAAGTCAAGTGCAGTCAAGTTCATCAGCAAGACTGAGGCTTCTGACGCTTACAAGAATTTCACTCGTGTAGAAGGAAGCGACCGTCTCAAGAAGTACGAACAGCTCGAGGAATATATCAACTCATCAGAGTTCAAGAGCTTCAAGGCCGAAATGGAAGATTCAAAGCGTTTCAACAAGAGCGCTGAAGCACAGACTATAAAAGAGTTTGAATCACTTACCAAGAATAGCGACATTGTTTGGTACGAGAAGGCACTCAAGACAAACACCTTCGGTGAAATGTCTAAGCGCAAGCTCGTATTCAGCGACGACTTCAATGGTTTTGACAAGCAGAAGTGGAGCCTCGGCTATTTCTGGGGCAAGACTCTTGCCAATACAAACTATTCTCTCATGAATGAACGTCAGACTTTCACAGAGAAGAATATTCACGCAAGTGCTTCAGAACTCACAATCTCTACCCGCAAGGAAAGCGCCAAGGGTAAGGTTTGGAATCCAGCTATTGGTTTTGTAGATGGAAACTTCGACTATACTTCTGCACTCATCAACAATGGTGCATCATTCCGCCAGAAGTACGGACGTTTCGACTTCAAGGTAAAAATGAGCCTCAGCACTCCTGTTGTCCACAACATCTGGATGATTGGTGAGAAGCAGGTTCCAATGATTAATATCGTTAACTTTGGTGGCGACAAGAAGAACCTTCGTGTTGGTACAGTAAGCGAAAATGGCTCTAAGACAGTTACTGTCGATGGAGCTAACTTCAACGAATACTACATCATCAGCCTCATCTGGACTGCAGACAAACTTACTTGGCTCATCAATGGTGTTGAGGTACACACCCAGAAGAACAACGTTCCACAGGAGCCTATGTTCATCAACATCAGCAGCAACATTTCCGCCAAGGGCGATGTAGCTAATGCTGAAATGACAATCGACTGGGTTAAGGTTTACTCTCTCGAATAAAATTTTTGATTCTAATATCATTTAATATGGGGCTGTACAAGTTAGTACAGCCTCTTTTATCTATAATAACCATGCTCCGCAACTCATTATCTTTAGCTGCCGCTTTTCTCTCTGTTTCTTTCAGCATTACTTCAATTGCTCAACAACCACTAACTCTAGAAATGACCGTCAGTGGTGGCAAAGAATTCAGAAACTATTACCCATATCCTGTCAGTGGGTACTTCGACAACAAGAATCAGTTTATCGAAGGCAGTCAGGCAAACATTCCATACGGACATGACATTGCCGAGCACACCGCATACGATGCCTTCACTGTCGACAATGATCTTTATGTAGTCATCGATCTCGACACTATTAAAGTGAATAGTGAGTCACGTGACGGTCTTCTATTCGGACAATCCGTACACCGCAACGAATTTGGCATAGACGGCGGAACATTCTGGTCAAACAACGGACACAAGTTGGCGTTCTATCGCATGGACGAATCCATGGTCGAACTCTACCCTATTGTCGACATTACCACACGTGAAGCACAGACTGCCTCCATCCGCTACCCAATGGCAGGAATGACTAGCCATGAGGTGAGCATTGGCATTTTCGACACCGACAGCCGTTCGGTGACGTATCTCAAGACAGCCTCACCAGTCAACCGTTATTTCACAAACATAGCATGGTCACTCGACGACAAATATATTACAGTAGCCGAAATAAACCGCGAACAGAACCACCTATGGTTCAACATATATGATGCGACAACAGGCGACCTCGTCAAGACCCTCTTCGAAGAGACTGACAACGAATGGGTCGAACCTTGCACACCGGCAATGTTTCTCAGCGCTGATAAATTGGTATGGATAAGCGAACGTAATGGCTACAAGCATCTTTATCTCTACGAACTGACAAACGGCAAATGCCACCAACTCACACAAGGTGAATGGTGCGTCACTCAACTATACTGCAACAACGGCAAAGAGATCTTCTTCCAAGGCAATGCTGAGGGCTATCTCACCCGCGACATATACAAAGTAAACCTCAACGGCAAACTCACCCGACTAAGCACAGGCTTCGGCATACACGATGCCACATTCAGCCCTGACTGCTCACTCTTCCTTGACAACTTCAGCGCACCACAACAGGCTCTGCTTGCAACAGTCAGAAGAACAAAAGACGGTGCTCTCATACGTAATGTCAAGTCCATAGCCAATCCACTAGAAGGATTTATCTTGCCAGAAATTAAGACTGTTGATCTTCGCTCTGCTGACGACAAATTCCCTCTGACAGGACGACTTATCCTTCCTTCATCGTTCGATGCATCGAAGAAATACCCCGTAGTCGTTTACCTCTATGGTGGTCCTCATTCACAACTAGTCGATGCTTCATGGAATTATGGAGCTTCTTCATGGATGCTTTCACTTGCTGAACGTGGTTATATTGTCTTCACTATGGATAACCGTGGCACAGAGTTCCGTGGAAAGAATTACGAACACGTAATTCACCGTCACCTCGGACGATGCGAAATGGCCGACCAGATGGTAGGCATTAATTACCTCAAGTCGTTGCCATACGTAGATTCTTCACGCATCGGCATACACGGATGGAGTTTTGGTGGCTTCATGACTATTTCGATGATGCTCAACCACAATGATATCTTCAAGGTTGGTGTAGCAGGTGGACCAGTATGCGACTGGAGCCTTTATGAGGTTATGTATGGCGAACGATATATGGACACTCCACAGGAGAACCCAGACGGTTATGCAGAAAACAATATCAGCACGCAAACAGCTAATCTCAATGGACGACTCCTCGTCATCCATGGTAACATCGACCCAGTTGTCGTATGGCAGAATTCACTCCGACTACTACAGAATGCCGTAGACAACGACGTTCTTATCGACTATGCTGTATATCCTCAGCACGAACACAACGTGCTCGGGCACGACCGTGTTCACCTCATGAAGAAGATATTCCAGTATTTCGATGACTTCTTGAAGTAATCAACAAGTCTATTTTATCACCTTATATCTCTTGAGAGAAGCCTTATTCCTCTCTTCTACCACATAGATGCCTTTCTTCATTGTGGCAAATTTTGTCATGTCCATGCCGGAGCTTTCACCAACGACTCGACCGCTCATATCATATATCTTGACATGACTACAACCTTGTGGAGCCAGATCATTCATCTTCGTGACATTACCCTCATCGTTCTTCGCAACCATTATCTCAAACCTTCCATCGACAATGCCTCCCGATTCAGTCTCAAAAGCGTATGAAGACTCTGCTGTCAGCTCTACCGTTTTGTCCATTACCTTGTCCCTTAGGAATAGTTTACCATCTACGTTCAGCTCACCAACAACTTTTATCACGCCACATCTTTCCCCATTAGCAAGCCTCATGCCTATCTCGATACTATGTCCGACCATCTTGCCTGGTTCCGGATAAAATGGTATCGACATCTTATTTCTGTCTTTGTATGCATATATCTGGTTATACATTCCGTCCTGGTTCTCTTTCTTCCGCGAGTCAACATTGGTCACGTCCATGCTACCACCTTCTCTCATTACTATCGCCATCTCGTCTTCAATACCATTGCCGCTCACTATTTCAAGCCTTAAGACACCACCCTGCTCACGTCCGTTCTTCAACCTCGACCTACTGCCGTAGCATACATCTGTCTCCCTATTGATTTTCACATACGGATCGTCTGCCGACACAGACAAAACAAAGAAACCCTGCTGAGGTGCCAAGACACTCTCTGTTTCGCCCTGATGTCTGCCTTCACTGACTCCTATATTCGCTGCAACGTTGTATGTCGTACATATATATGCCCCGCCACAATATTTCCTAAACCATACAGTCTCATACGCCTCATTGAATTCCTCAAATCCGTTCTCGGCCATGTCTATGCCATACATATACGGATTGATTATCAGATTCCACACTTCAACACCCTTCGCCAGCTCTATCTTTCCATCACCACCATAAAGTCTTCCCGTCTGCGTAATCACCGTCTTCTCACCATTGCTTCCACGTATGCCCAGTGTTCCACCTATACCATGTCCGTCCATCTTCTCTCTCTCCTCATACGTCCACTTCAATGCATTATATACTGTCAGTCGCCCAATAAACATGTCATCGTCTATCTTGAATGTGCCTTCTTCTGTCGCTGAACCAGTGTAATATAAAATCTCAGTCATCAACTCTCTGTTAACTACTGCCCCGCCATAGTCCATCTCGCCATATTTCAAAGCAGAATTACCGTCCGTCATATTATTTATCACAATATGGCCAGTCTCATCGTCTTCCACAACTATCTCGCCTTCTACAACTAGCGCACCTCCATCAAGAGTTACCACGACACCATCACCGCCGATCACTAACTGACCGGCATGCGCTATTTCGTCATCTCCACTTACTATCGGATAATCTCGACCCTCTATTCTTTGTCCCACTATGTCATACTCATCTTTCACCATCACTTCATCTACGCTTGTAGGCACTCGCCACCATAGCCAGTTCTTACCATTGTGCCATTTGTTGTCTCCTGCACGTCCAGTCCAGATACACGGTCCACTTTCTCTTCGTTCTTCTATAATCTTGTCTATCACTTCGCTCTTTGCACCTATTGCGAAACATATCGCCTTACCTTCGTCATGTCTGCCTGGTAATATCTTCAGTCCCTTTTCTATGCCGACAAGTTCGCCGTCATACAGAGGATGGGTTAACTTTGTGGCACCATCTATCTCAACCCATGTGGCATTAGCATCGCCATTGTCATATCTATACAAAGCAGATGTAGTCGCGTCATCATCTAGGAAGTTATCTCTAGCCTCGTCCGACAGACGTAACTCTATGCCTCTTGAATACGACAAGTCACCATAATTACAGGTCTCCATCGACACTTCCCAGTATTCATCGCTCAACATCTCATAGGTCACCATATCTTTCAGGCTGTTCAACTCTCTTCCGGTCATGGCAGGCTTCTCGTTCCTGTATCTTATTCCCCATGTATCCTCATAGTTCGAATCCATCACCACGAAAGCAGATTTGCCGTTGTTACCGACAGGAAAAAGGAACCTCCTGTTAGTGTTCACCGTCCTCATGAAGAGGCCATCTACATAACTCTCTTTGTTATCGGCTTCCAATACTGTACGCGACTCCAAGTCGACCAAGTCTTTCTTGTAGATTCCTGCAGCTACTAGGTTGAGATACTTATCGTCGTCCACATAGACTACTCCACGCGCCAGAGTCAACTTCTTTTTGACAACGACGTTGCCTCCTTCAAAGCGTACACCCTGACCAATCTCTGATGTATTATTTATCACGAGGTAATTAAACATCAAATCCCTGGTCGTGACGAATCTCTGCATATTATTACCAACAAATCTACATATACGGTCGTCTACACGTGGCTCCATCGAACCTTCGTTATAGACATTGCCATATATGTCCACCGTTCCTGCAAGTCGTCCATAGTTCCTCAGACACTCATTACCATCTCCATCCATCACACTTCTCAGACTTAGCAGGCCTCCACCTCCAAGCTCGCCCGACACCTCTATCGTCAGCTGCTTCAATACATCAGTCATTCCACGATTGTTGTTATACATGGCACCACTTATGGTCATCACATCAGATGTCACCTTGCTATCTTCACTGCTGTTGCTCCAACTGCCCCCACTGATAGCAATGTTCTTTGTGGTTATACTTTTAGCATTGTCCAGATTTCCGCCACTCACGACAACCATAGTCGAACTTATCTCTCCCTTGTTTGTCAAGGTTCCATTAGAAAGAGTTATATTATCTGAGACTATTTTCCCATGACTTTCAAACGAACCATTGCTCATCAAGATAGTGCCAACAGCTACAGTACCATTGTTAACACACTTGTGGTTTAGGTTGGTCATTTCAATCTTATTCGCCGTCAACTTCCCACCATTAGCTACAGTCAGAAAACCATAGTGTGGTGAATTGTTGCTCGTTTTCCTAAAGCTTATCTTGACAGAACCAGCTTCTGCGTCTTCCGTGTCCACTGTTATATCATGCTTAATCTCTACGGCATCACCCTTTGCCGGCACCCGACCGCCAGCCCATACAGCCGCATCGGCCCACCTTCCCTTGCCTATGCTCTCTATAGTCTGCGCTGTAGAATTTGATGTCATCATAATGACAAGGATAAAAATAACTGACTTTACGATTTTTTTCATAGGAATTATCTCCACTTAAATTTATATGTAAAAGTACATCTTTTTATATTAAATATCCAAATTTTTTATCATAAATTTCTACCTATCAAATAAGTTTTTTAGATTTGCATTACGAACTACTACAAACATGACATCTAATATACGACTCATCATATTCGACCTGGGCAACGTAATCGTCCCTATCGACATGAATAGGACCATCCAGCAAATGGAAGCCCTTGGCATTACAAATATACAGCGTCACGTAACGCAGAGCCACTCCATTGGGGGTGTATTCACCGACTTTGAGCAAGGAATGGTCTCTCCATCAACCTTCTGCGAGTCGCTACGACAGATGACGTCAATCAAAGCAACCGATGAAGAACTATGCCATGCGTGGAACGCCATGATAGGGCCTCTATCCGAGCGTACTGTCCGCCTTGTCGAACAGCTTAAGAAGAATTATACTGTGGTCATCCTCAGCAACACAAACCAGATACATAAGGAATATTTCGACACTCTAGCGTCACCATGGGGCTACCCATCGCTTGCAGATCTCTTCGATCATGTGTGGTATAGCCACGAGATGCATCTCAGTAAGCCATCTGAAGCCATCTTCCGCAGCGTCCTCAACCATCATGGCGTATTGCCATCCGAAGCACTCTTCTTCGATGATTCAAAGGTCAATATCGAAGCTGCCCATACTCTTGGAATCAACACATGCTGGGTGGACCCTCACGCACACATCCTCGAAACAGACGGTAGCACTGAGTTCTCGCTCCAAATCAATATCAATGGAGCAGCTTGTGACGAGGTAGAAGCGACCCTTGCGCAGATTATAAAATAAAAAAGTGGAAACAATCTCTATAAAACAAAAAAAGTCCGTCGGGCTGTTGCCCAACGGACCTGTGAGTCTTTGTTGCTCTGTCGAATCTGACTAACGTCTCTTCTCCTTGATACGAGCCTTCTTACCAGTAAGGCCACGGAGATAGAACAAACGTGCACGACGTACCTTGCCAAGACGAAGTACCTCAACGCTGTCGATGAATGGAGAGTTCATTGGGAAGATACGCTCAACACCAATGTTGTTAGAGATCTTGCGAACAGTGAAACGCTTGTTTGCGCCCTCGCCCTTGATCTGGATAACTACGCCCTTGAACAACTGGAGACGTTCCTTGTTACCCTCGATGATCTTGTAAGAAACAGCTACGGTGTCACCGCTCTTGAATGAAGGCATCTCGATGCCTGACTTGAATGCTGCTTCAGCAACTTTAATTAAATCCATTTTACTTATAAGTATTAAATTCCACTACGCAACATTCACCATAACTCTTCCGGCCAGAGGTTACGTAATTCTTCGAGTGCAAAATTACTAACTATTTTTCTTTCCACAAAATTATCAACAAGCCTTTATAGTCATTTCGCTGCCAATTATCAATTATTAACCTTCAAAAGGAAATGAAAGTTGCAAACGGAGAGTTGGTTTCATTTTGTCAGTGTGGAATGGTTCTTAATAGTCCGTTAAGGGTCCGTTTGTCCTCCGTTGAAATGGAGGTATCAGTAGATTAATAAAATGACAGAACAAAATGGACAAGCAGTTTCAATTTGTCAGATAACAAATTTCGATCATCTATATTCTTATTTTTCGAATTATTACCTTTCCACTGGTAACCACACGAACAATGTATATACCATGCTGCAGATTAACGGTTGGAATGGTCTCAACATTGTGCAGCATGCTAATCAGGCTGCCATTCAGACTATAAATATAGACATTCGAAGCCATATCGGGCAAAAGTATTTCTTCGCCATGTGGGAATACGGCAAGGTCGTTATTGACAGCATCGGTCATAGATGTTGCATACTCTTGTTTTTCAATGATGGCCACACAACCGCCATTTGAGGCTAAACTGAACGTCAAGCAGCTTTGTCTAGTCAGATTGTCCACCGTGCGCTTCGATATTCCATTGTTGCCATTGTCCTCGTAAAGTGTTGCGGTGTATAGTCCCCCATCAAGAAACCCGAGGTCAATATCCTTATTCCGCTCTGCAGCATCTGTTGCCGATGCCAGAAACCACCTATCCTTACTGTTGCGTGCAATGGTAAAATATTTGCCTGGTTCACCGTCTATTATCTTATAGTCGTCCCATACTGTCTCAAGACTCTTGAAGAACTCGGTCTCGACAGGATGAGTTAGATACATCCAGTATTTGCCATACCAGAAAATGTGCTGAAGCGGACTGAAATAGATGACCGACAACGCCAGTTGATGACCTTTAGTCGTCCTTAGTTGTGTGATGGTGGTAGGGACATCAGAATATCCAGGATAGATGATAGTATAGTCAGCGGGGCCACTCATAAAGCGAGTGAATGGCAACAACATATCATGCGTTGAAGTGAACGTAGCTTCACGGAAATGCTCATCGCCACGTATGCCTTCGGTTGTCATCAAATTGGGCAATGCACGCTCTACACCTGTAGGGCGCATATTGTCATGCACGTTGAGTAGCATCTGTCTGTCAAATGCCCTCCTGGCATTAGTATAGATACGCTTCAGACCTCCTTCGGACAAGCCATCCATAAATCCCATTTTGACACCTTGAATTCCCCAGTCACTATAAGTGTTGATAATCTGCTCATTGTCATAGCCATACCAAGCAGCCTGATTGACGTAGGCGATAATGCCTATATCCTTATCACGAGCATGGTTGACGGTCTCCTCAATATCAAATGTAGCAACAGGCTGTAACGGATTGGAAGCAGCGGACGATTCATAGGAATACCCCAGTCCATACCATCCGGCATCGAGCAACACATACTGAAAATTCATATCGGCAGCAAAGTCAATGGCACCAGCTACGCTATCTGTAAAAAAAACATTGGTATCTTGAGAAAGACTACGAAAAACCTTGCCTGGCACTATCCAGTCGGCCGATTCGCTACACTCTTCGTTGAGCGAACGTAGAATGTATTTGCCCTCTATCATCTCTATCGGAGTCTTGCCCCACACTACATAACGCCATGGAGTTGACCATTGTATACCACCATTATTCTTCTGTACAAGGCTCACGATACCATTATTACATATAACGGATGCCTTTTCAGCTATTCCATCGTTTGCGGCCTCATTAAATGTAAACGACCAATCGTTGCACGTAGCAAAAAACGGAGTCAGCGATTTGATTGTTTCGCCATCTGCATCTTTCAGGAAGTAGCCCGACTCGGTTCCTGTCTCGGCATAAACCTGGACATTATGGGCAGATATGTCAAACGTTGTATTATCACTATTCATAGCCACAAAACAGCTACCACATACCTCATACTTGATGGCCAAACCCTCGTCATACAACCGAATAGTGACAACAAAGTCGTTGCCATTATTGCAAGCCTTAATAACTAGCTGACTATAATTATCAACCTGCTCGGCCCGTTCACTCAGTCGACTGCTTATCACACCTTGATGTGCCGACTCCTCGACCTCTGTCACATCATCGTTGACGCCTATTTGTGTATTATCATTCAGACTGATACCCAGCAACGAACGGCCTATTAGCAGATCTTCGCCATTAAAGACCTCATACTCCATACATCCCGATTCACAATACACAACAAGTCGCTTCGACAGGTCGGGCGACAGCATATCGGCAATATTACTCTGTGCGAAAATAGTAGATTCGCACAACAAAAAAAGACTGGCGAAAACTATCCTCATATTAAAGTCGGAAAGAAATCAAAGATTCAATCAGTAGTTAATAATCCAAGACAAAATTAAACTCTTTAAATCAAAAACACAAGGAATAAATAGTCCAATACGAAAATCAAAGAAGAATAATGTGTATCTTTGGGAAGACTCATTTTAGAGTCAGTATATGAAACACAGTTAGACTCTAGTAGAAATGAAAAAAATAATGACATTGGTAGCGACATCTATTGCGATGAGTGCATGTATGCATAAGGCGGAGACTCTTCCGTCAACCGACAATGAATGCGTAAGGATGCTGCTGGGCAGCTATGGTCCGTCCGATAATGATGGCATACGCCTGTATGAGTTTAACCAAGAAACAGGTGAGGCGAGGATGGTATGCGGACTGCGAGGTGTGGCAGATCCTTCGTTTGTGGAGATAGCGAGCGACGGACGGCATTTCTATGCAGTAAGCGAGGAAGACGACTCGACAGCTGCTCTAGTAGCGGCCGAGATTGTAACAGATGGCGACTCGACAAACATGCGCATCATCAATTCACAAACGACGGATGGTACAGCGCCATGCCACGTAAAAATCATCGAAAGCAGGGGCAAGGTGTTCACATCGAACTATAATGGCGGCAGTTTTACACAATTCTCCATAGACAAACAGACTGGGGCGCTACTACCCGAAAAGAGAGTTAGACACTTCGACTCCAAGTCGCACATACACTGCGTAGAGACAACACCAGACATGGCATACTACGTAGTTGACGACCTAGGGATGGACAAAGTGATGTTGTTTGATATAGACGACGAAGAGTTGTGGGCGGTGGAGAATGACGTAGAGAAGGGCTCGGGGCCACGCCATATAACCTTCGGTCCCGACGGACGCTTTGCATATCTGATAAACGAGCTATCTGGCACGGTGACGGTATTCAGATATACGGGTAAGCCACAGATGGAAATTGTGCAATATGCAGCATGCGACAGTGTAGGTGGACATGGAAGTGCCGACATACACATTTCGAATGACGGACGTTTCCTCTATGCCTCAAATCGCTTGAAAGAGGATGGGATATCAATATTCAGCATAGACCGTGAAAGTGGGAAGATAACGAAAGTGGGGTATCAGTTGACGGGCATACACCCACGCAACTTTGCCCTTAGTCCCAACGGGAAGTATCTGCTGTGCGCATGCAGAGACAGCAACTGCATAGAAATATTTACCCGTGACGCCGAGACAGGAATGCTCCACGACACGGGAAAGAAGATAGAGATGTCGAAGCCGACATGCGTAAAATTCCTATAGACCTACAGACAAAAAGGACGGAACAATGCCCTACTCTGTGCGCAGACGGACAGGATCGGGAAAAAGCCCGTAGAGACTGTCGTTCTTGAATACCAGCGTTTTTGAGACGACAGGTATGGAGTCACACGAGAGATACGAACAAGTGCTGTCAACAAGCATGACAATAGAGTTGTCAGAATCCTTAGAGTAGGTACCACAAATAACGCCATAACTACAATCTTCGCTACGACGGAAGATGCAGTACTGCAGTTCTGGGTTTTTGCAAACATGACCATCACCGGCCTTGAGGAAACACTCGGACATATAACGCATGTACTTGTCACCATGAAGATCAATCTGATAACGATGGTCATTATGATAGAAAAAATAGGACACATCATCGCCATAAACCTTCTCGTTCCACATAGTATAAGAGAGTTTGGATAATTCGAGAGTAAGCGGTGCGGCGATAAGCGAATTGCAAAGGAGAGCATTGCCTATCATACGCGTCTTAGGAATGAGACCAAACACAGCACCCCAAAAGATGTTAACAACAAACGACGCAACCATCAAATAGAGGTCTGTCAAGGCATCGCGATGTTCGCAAAAAGGCCAAAAGACAACACACCCGACAATGATGTCGAGGATAAAGACTATTAGAAGAGCACGCGAGAAAGACATGACTACTAAGAATGTTTAGACTGTTGGACTAAAAAATCTTTTGGACAAAATCGTTGAGCGACTTACGCCACACCTGCCACTCATGGTCGCCGGAGAAAGTGTTGTAAACAATCTTGAGACCCTTGGAGCGCATATCGTCGACAGCCTTCTGTGTTGAAGTGATGCGAGGATCATCGGTACCGACAGAGATATAGAGTGTAGCAAGTGAGGAGTTGAACTTCTGATGATTGGAGATAAGACCAGGCATGGCAGCTTCAGCATCGAATCCATTGCTCTCGCGTATGCCGCCAAAGACACCAGTAGAGAAGATGCCCAGAGAAGAGAAGAGTTCGGTATGCTGGAGACCAGTGAAGAACGTCTGTCCTCCACCCATAGAAAGACCTGCGAGAGCGCGGCTCTTACGGTTAGACTCGACGCGGAAATTTCTCTCGATGAAAGGAATAAGGCTATGGAGAAGATCGGCCTCAAAAGGCTTCATGCCCTCGATGGAATATCCGAAAGGAGCACCAGGAATGTTGAACGTCCCATTGGCCATAACGACAATCATCTCCTTGGCTTTACCAGAGGCGATAAGGTTGTCGAGAATGAAATTGGCCTTACCCTGATTTACCCATCCTGTTTCGTCTTCGCCACCACCATGCTGGAGATAAAGTACAGGATATTTCTTCTTGCCGTTTTCATAGCTTGCAGGGGTATAGACCCACACGCCGACATGTTTGCCACGGACCTCAGAATAGTATTCTAGCTGTCGCACCTGACCGTGAGGAACATCCTTGCGCAAGTAGAAATCGACGCCCTTCTCTGGGATATCGACAGCACTTGTCATGCGTCCACAACCGAAATAACTGCGGCTTGAAGGATCTGAGAAATCCGTACCATCGGCCGTAAACCAATAGTAGTGAAAACCCTCGACGAGAGGCTTTGTGCGGGCTAGCCACGAGCCATCCTGCTGAATGTAGAAACGGCAATCGGGATCGAGCGAGACACGCCACTGACTAGCATCAGTGGAACGCACTCGGAAGAGTACACTATTGTCGGGAAGTATGCGTGGATAACCATCATTGATATTGGTTGACGGAATGACGAAAGAGAGATTTTCAGCCTTCTTGGCGTTGAACTCCTTGAGTTGCTTGAAGCAATTATCATTGATAATTTCAGCAAGACGTCGGTCGGGATTGTTGACCACATGGCAATCGTAATCGAAAATCATCATGTCGCCATCCTTGGCATTGTAAGGCTGCCAAAGAGGGAGAGACTTGATATTAGGATTGCCCGTATGTGCGAACTGTGCCCAAGCACTACTCATACGATCAGCGAGACGCTGGTCAGCCTCAGTAGGATTAGGCAGTTCACTGCCACCGTGGTTGAGCGTATTGAAGCAGAACTTTAGTTCGTGTCCGTGGACAGAACCTTGATGGACTGGCGACTTCCACGTGAACATATACATGTAGACAGGTGCCTTGCGGTGGGCAGTGATATAGTCGGCTGTGATAATAGTCTTTGGACGGAAGAGATGATCGACAGAGAGAAGATCGTTAGGTGAATGGTTAGGCCATGCCTCATCGAAAGCCTTGATATAGTCGTCAGTCTGCTTGCCGAAGATTGGCTTGAGCTGTTCGCGAGCCTCATCGGTCGTAATAGTCTGGTCGTAAGTAAGACGCTGCAACTCGTTGAAAGTAGTGCCAATAATGAGTGGCTTAGCATCGGAGAAGGAAGAGAATCCTGGCTGGAAAGGCTGCTGCAGGAGTTCTTCGCCATCGGGTGACGGTCCGAATCCCCACATCATAGGAGTGCCAGGCTTGCGTGTGCCGATAGACTTGGCCATAGCACGCTGTCCAGCCTGATAGAGTTCGCGGTAAGGGACAGAATTAATCTTGTCGATATGTTCGGCATCGATGCCCAGTTCGTCGAGCACAGCCTTGCCGAGTTGTTCGCTCATCTCCTTGGTGTTGACATTGAGAATAGTGCCAGAGAGGATAATAGCCTTATGGAAAAGATCCTTGGCCTCTGGCATACAGAGGAGCGTACCGACTTTGCCGCCACCACCCGACTCACCGAAAACAGTAATATTCGACGCATCACCGCCGAAGAGATGAATATTCTTGTGGATCCATTTGAGGGCAGCAACAACATCGAGCATACCTACATTGGCCGAATGCTTATACTTAGGTGATACCGTTGAGAGGTCGAGGAAGCCGAGAATATTGAGACGGTGGTTGATGCTGACAACAACGACATCGTTCTTGGCAAGTCCCATTCCTGGATTCCATGCCGACGTACCAGAGTCGAAACCGCCACCATGAAGCCACAGCATGACAGGTTTCTTGCGAGAACGGTCAGTAGTCCACACATTGAGGACACAACAGTTTTCGCTCATCTCGCTCTCGGGAACGTCACGGTCGCCAACCCACTGCATAGTCATCGGGCCCCAATGGTCGCATGAACGCACACCATCCCATGGCTCGACTGGTTTAGGAGGCATGAAACGCTCGACCTTAGCATAGGGGATGCCAAGGAAAGCCATAGTGCCTTCCTGCTCGAAGCCACGTACATAGCCTGACTCGATGCGGACGGTATAATTGTCACTATAATAGTTCTGGCTCATACTTTGAGCCGAAACAAAGCCTGCAAACGACATTGCAAAGGCCAACAAATAGAATCTAACTTTATTCATCTATTGGTAGATTTGGTTTCCAACGTGCAATTTAAGAAAAAAAAACATAGGGAGGACAGTCCTCCCCATGTTTTTATCCTTGTACCCCTTTATTTAACAGTCATCTTGAATGCTGAACCGAAAATGAGGTATGTAGTATTACCAGCGATAGTACCTTCGTTCTGTCCCCAAAGGAATGGCCAATCGTCATAGTTCTCAAAGTGGTCAGGCTTACGGAAGAGAATACCAGGAGCCATGTTGCCAGGAATGAACGAGAAGTCGGCACGGTTATTACCATAGAAGACCGCCTTAGGACGAGTAGCGCCAACGGTAGCCACAAGCGAATAGTTGTGGTATGGATGACATCCAAAGAGATAAGCAGAAGCCTTAAAGGCATCATTCTTGTCGACTATATCAGGGAAATACTTATGTGCATAGCAGATAGTAGTACCGAAACTTGCCACCTGTGGGCTGGCTGCCCAGTTGCCAAGTCCGATAGGCACACCATAAGGGTTGTCATTTTCAAGCGACTTGAGATATTCGTTGTACTTGACAATGTATGGACGAAGCTTCTCGCGATAGTCGTCATCCATATAAGGGATGGCATCGAGAGCCGTCTTGACAGTATAAGTCACATTATGATCGAGAGCCTTCCAAATCTGTGCATTAAAGGCATCAAGATACTGCTGCTCGTGAGTCGAAGCGTAGAGCTGGAGGTTAGTAGGCATATTGCCAAATCCAGAAAGCGAGAGGCTGTCGCGTTCGCCATTCATGCGTTTAGGGTCGTTGGCAAGAAGCGTTGTAGCCTCGGCGAGGAGACGCTTAGACTGTGTGAGGGCACGGTGAGCAAGATTGTCGTTGTAACCTTCGAGCACACGGCTGGCAGCAGCAAGCATAGTCGCAGCACGGAAATCGAGCATTGGGTTGCGTGTAGTGAAAGCCCACATATCATCGCGAGTACCAGTTATGCCATCTGTGATGGCCGAGATGTCACCAAGATGGTGATAGTTGTCGAGCACACCATTAGAGAGAGTAGATGCCATGTGGCCAATCTTTTCAGCCTGAGCAACAATGTTGAGTGTGCCATGTTCGATATATTGAAGGATGTCTGGCTTACCGTCAGGACGATGAAGGTCTACGTAGCGCTGTTCTTGGCTTATGAAAGTCTCGTCACGCTCGGAACGGAAGAGTTCCCATGCGTCAACAAGATTCTGTATCACATTGATGTTGGAACCTGTCTCGATGTCATAGTCGCCGGCATCGAAGAAACCACCAACATTGAGTCCAGGGATAAGCTGGAAAGGCTTATACTTGGTGTCGGTAGTAGGTCCCTGGTAATGGAGGTCGAAATGATCGCTTGGTGGCGCCTGAACATAGCCGTCCTTGAATGGCTCGCCATGCCAGAGTCGGTAGCCTTCGTTGACAGCCATGTGGTTCATGTGGATAGGAATCCACACGTCACTTGTAGCATCGGTTATCTTGTCATAGACAGAAGCATCGATGAGGAAATTGTTGGTCTTAGTGTCACCATACTGGATAAAATAGACGCCAGGTTCGGTAACAGCGGAGAAGTCGAACTTTACGTAGTTGTACTTGAAATAACGTCCCCAGACAGTGACCTTACCACCGAAAGCCTCCTTAACAGAGCCATCAGGCATAATGCGCTGGAGAGTGGCCGAAGCAAGTGGCTTGTCTACTTTATCTAGTTCGATGACTGCAACCTTAGGTTGCTCAGGAAGATAGCCCACCTGTGAGAAACCGATGTTTGGCTCGCGTACCCATCCACTGATGGCGTATGGCTCAACAGTCCATGTAATGACCTTACCAGTCTTGCCGGCTGGGAGAGCACTATGCAACACAAACCATCCGTTTTGCGCAAGCATACGTCCGTCGTAGAGTTCGAGTTCAGCGTCGTCTGACGTCACTTTGATCATACGCTCAGGGGTGTCTTGTGCCATAATAATAGAATGTCCTTTCTCAAGTGGCAGCGGATCGACGAAACGATCTGTTCCTCGGTCATCATAAGTCTTGAACCCCTTGAACTGCTTTGCCTTCTCGGAATTAGGACGAGTGACAGTCTCGCTCGCAGCAATACGAGGGAAACGGTTGAGACGGCCGTCCATGGTATATGTCTTAGCCCAATATTGTGAAGGGAGGAACTCAAGGTTGAATCCGGCATCTCCTACCAAATTTTCTGGAACCGGCTTATCGAGGTAAACGGCAATTTCTACTGCATCGCCCTTACCTGACACGACAACACGCGAGTCAAAATCGTAGTCTTCATAACGGAGACATACCTCGATAGAATTGTCATCCTTATTGACTGTACGGCTTGTCGTCTTAGGCACAAGGTCCCATTGTTCTGGAGTCTTATTAAGACGCACTGCACCACCCTGCACGGTGCGGACACCATGATGGATAATTTCGATGCCAGAATTCTTTTCGTCGTTGAAACCACCATTGAAGTCGTTGCTATAGACAAGGACGTTGACGCCCTGCTCCTCAAAATAGTCGAGTTCATTAAGATTCAAGCCTTTGTCAGAGGCGTTGTTTCCGCTACACGCAGCGAGGAACATAGCCGACGCCAGTGGAATGAAATGCAGATACCTATTCATATTAGAGTTTTGATTAACGTCTCATCAAAAACAGAAGAGACATCTGCAAAAATAAAAAATAGATTGAAAACAGCACAGACAAAACCACCGAATAATCCCACCCCGTAGGAAAAATCATAAAATAACGTGAGTTCGATGAAATAATTTATAAAAAGAAGGAGATGCGACATGCACATCTCCTTCTCAAAGTAAAAAAGTGATTATAGACCTTTATAGACGCATACTACTTAGCCCAAGCCTTGCCTTCCTCGGTGCGACGCCATGTAAAATAGCCATCGAGAACCTTAAGTGCATTCTCGCTAGCAACAGGACCGACAAATGGAGTAGGACCTGTGAGGTGCATTGCCTGTGGGGAATCACAAGTGAAAGCTGGCCACTCAGGGACACCTTCACCATTAGGATCACCTGTCTTAGCAAAGTTAGTCCAGTATTTGCCCATAGCGACAGAAAGAGGCTTATCGACATCTGGACGCTCAAACGAATCCATGTGCTGGAAGACAAAGTTGACATCCTGTCCATGATATGAGCCATGACCAAAATTCTTGTCACCTTCTGGATAGTCAGGATGCTCGTCGAAATAGTAGAGGAAAACCTTAGACTTACCTGTCTGTGACTGCAAGCGAGCCCAGTTCCAAGTCTGCCAGCCAAATGCAGCATCTCGCATGAGGTCACGGGACTGTCTGCCGGCGTCCTCATCGGTATATGGATAAGCTTCAAGAAGCGCATCGGCGAACTGGCCATAGCGAGCCTTGGTACTCATGGTGTAGTATTCAGGACCGGCAGGACCGAAATTAAAACTCAAGCCCTCGTCAGAATTATATCCAATAAGAACAGGAACATCATTATACTTGCCCTCGGCATAGAGGACAGACTGATCATCAGGAATAACATAGCCGTCGACTACTGGCCAGCTGTTGCCACCAAGTCCACGTGCTGCAAACTTGGAAGCATCCATAGCACGAAGTTCTTCCAAAGAAGATGCACCCAACGACTCCATAAGTTTAACGCCATCGGCCTCGGCCTGAGCGAGAGTCTGCATATTCTCACCAGGGTAGTTAGTCGGACGTGTTGGGCCAAACGAGCCGCCACTCTGTGAAATGGCACCCGAGATAAGACCCTTGGCGAGAGGTGAGGCACAAAGCATGCTGACAGAGATGCCGCCAGCCGACTCACCAAAAATAGTTATTTTGTCGGGGTCACCACCAAACTTGGCAATGTTATTCTTTATCCACTGCAGACCTGCGATTTGGTCAAGGAGACCATAATTGCCAGACACATGCTCAGCGTTCTCGGCCGAAAGTTCTGGCAACGAAAGGAAGCCAAGTTGACCTACACGGTAGTTGATACTTGCAAGGATAAGTCCGTCAGTAGAACGGGCAAGCGCCTCGCAGTCGTTGTTAGGGTCGGCAGTATTACCAAACACAAAACCACCGCCATAAATCCAAACGAGTACAGGCAACTTCTCGTCGGCACTCTTGGCAGGAGTCCATACGTTGAGATAGAGACAATCTTCGCTATAGTCAGCCGAAGGTTCGCCCTGTATAGGACCAGTGGCATATTTTGTAGTATTGAGGATAGAATCCCATGGCTGAACAGGCTGAGGAGCCTTCCAACGAAGGTCGCCAACAGGAGGCGCAGCGAATGGTATGCCCTTGAAAATGGTTAGACCATCGGCATGATAGCCCTGAATTGTGCCACCTTCGACATCGACGACGGCATCGGTCAGTTTTGCTTGCTGGCATGAGACAAAAAATACAGCCATGGCAGAAAGCAAATAGTGTTGTAATCTCATAATTTCGACTTATAATGTTTTGGTTATTCTTTACATATTATCGCCCTACGGTGCGGTTATTTAGATAGGCCATCACCTCATCCTTGTAGGAGTCACCTATCGGCAGGTAAGTATCAGCATCCATCTTGACACGCAGACGAGCAATCTCGACCACCTGGGCCATATTGACCAGGAACGAACGATGGATGCGAACGAAACGGTCAGCCGGAAGGATCTCGGCCATACGCTTGATAGAGAATAGGAACATCAGCACTTGTCCACCAACCATATATATACGGACATATTCGCTTTGCGCCTCCATATAGCGAATGTCAGACAAAGAGATGCGCACCAGACGGTAGTCGGCCTTGACAAAGAGGAAATCGTCCTCGATGCGTCCACACTCGTCGGCATTGGCAGATGCATCCTCCCCCACCTCATCAGATACGTCAGTTGAATCAGGACGATGCATAAGATCATACTGCTGCTTCACCTTGGCTGCAGCACGCTGGAATTCGGGCATTCCGAACGGCTTGAGCAGATAGTCGACGGCATTGACCTTGTAGCCCTCTATGGCATATTGTGAATAAGCGGTAGTAAAAACCACTATAGGGTGTGTTGTCAGTGTGCGCACGAAATCGATGCCGGAAAGGTCGGGCATATTGATGTCTGCAAATATAGCATCTACCTTCTGCTCCTGTATGACACGCATTGCATCGAAAGCATTGGAACATGCACCAACTAGGGTGAAGAATGGAGTCTGCTCAATCATCTTTTGAAGCTGAAGCAGAGCAAGTGGCTCGTCGTCTATGGCTAGAACATTTACCATGGTATAGTGCGGATTTATGATTTATACAGCTATGCTTGGAGAGTGAGACTGACCGAGAACTGGTCTGGGTTCTGGTCATCGATGACAAGATTGTGATGGTCGGCATACTGGAGTTCCAATCGCTTGCGTACATTCTCGAGGCCGATGCCATGCGATCCATCCTGAACGGACGACGAATCGGCATGTCGGCTATTAACACAAGAAAAATGTATCTGTCGTGTGGCGTCGACATCGATGTCAACATGAATAAAAGACTTACCACGACAGCTGACGCCATGTTTGAACGCATTTTCAATGAAAGTCGGGAACAGCAGAGGCAGTATCTGTACGTCGGGCGATACAGACTGAGGTGTCTTGCAGACTATATCGACATTGTCTCCATAGCGCAGACGCATCAGCGAAATGTAGAGATTGAGAAACTCCATCTCATGCGACAGTGGCACCATGCTGCCATTGCCCTCATAGAGTGCATAACGCATTAGGCCCGACAGTTCGACAATTGCCCTCTTGGCACGCTCCTGATCTATATCGACAAGCACATGGATGTTGTTGAGCGTGTTCATGAAGAAATGTGGATTAATCTGATAGCGAAGATGCTGCAACTCATGCTTCAAATTCTGCTGCTCAAGCATCATCAGGCGCTGTCTCATTCTTTGCTCGTTGGACCACGCCATGACACCCCAGTCGACACCAATCATCAAAAGAGCTATCACCAGGCGGGCCGTATCAGGCGGAGTAAGCCAAAAACGAGTGCGTTCCATGCGGCTTCTTACCTCGGGAGGCATATTCTTGAAGCGCTCTGACATCTCGGCTGTACCAAAACGGCGCTCGCGCTCGAGACGCATCTCACGGTTGCTCTGCATACGCATGAAACTGACAAAGACAAGCACGATAACAAGTACACAGACGATATACTGCCACACACGTTTACGACCGACCAACTTTGGCACAAGGATAAAATGGTTGAGCAGAAACAGAACAAGGAAATCCGTTGTGTAAGTCCACTGCGACAGCACCCTCATCCAGTCGAATTCGGCATCGATGGCCAGCATCGAATAGTACATGTAGAGAGGCGTAGAGGCATATATCATTACCCATCCCGCAATAATGATCAGCCATTCCCTGTTTATTGAAGACAACTTCATTTTATCAGCCAGATAATATAATTTAGAAACCATAATTGTCAAAGCAAAATAAAAACATATTATTAATGCATGCAAAAATAATCAGCCAACAGGGAATATAACTCTGTGTAAAGCCGTTTTTTGAGGATGAAGACAATTATGAACAGAACACATCATTAAACAGTTATGCTGTCAATACGCAACTTGACAACACCGACAGGCACCTGTGCCTCGACAATGTCACCAACCTTCTTGCCGTTGAGCGCCTGGGCAATAGGCGACTGTATAGACAACTTATGCTCACTAAGGTTAGCCTCGTGAGGGCTGACAATGGTATAGGTCATCTTTGCATTATTAGCGAGATTGGTAATTTCAACCTTGCGAAACAGTCCGACAACACTGCCATCGATGTTGGACATATCGGCTACACGAGCGTGCTCAAGTACATTCTGTTTGAAACGAATCTGTCCAAGCAGCTTGCCCTGAGCACGTTTTGCTGCATGATACTCATAGTTCTCACTACGGTCACCCTGAGCCGCTGCTTCAGCTATCGCGTCGATGATGCGTGGCAACTCCACGTTGACCATCTGATTAAGTTCTGCTACAAGTTTGTCATAGCACTCTTGTGACAAGTATTCCATAGACTACAATTGATATACAACTGACTAGTTACTTTATCTTCTTGCCATCGGCAAAAGCGTTACCCACTCGAGCACCAAGCTTGATATATCCAATGTGAACAGGGTCGAAGGTAATCAAGTTCATCTTCTCGACATCTGGCTTGCCATCTTCACCCAAGTACTTCTCATCAACAAGTATGTTGACGATGTCGGCCACGAGATAATAGCCAGTCTCCGACTCGTCTATCTTGCGACTGATGCGACATTCAAGTGTCATCGGGAAATCAGTAAAAAGAGGAGCATTGACATTGGGAGCCTTCTCTACCGTCCAACCTGTCTTGGCTATTTTGTCAGGGACATTCTTGGCACTCACAATGCCGACGTAGTCTGAAGCTGTGGCTGTGGCTTCAGTAGCAAAGGCGACTGTCAGTTCACCGTTATTCAATTCCAAATTATCTGTTGTGGCATGCTTGCCCATGGATATCATGATTTGTTTGGCATCCCATTCGCCACCCCATGCTGCATTCATAGCATTAGGAATACCGTTCTTGTCGTATGTTCCTATGATGAGTACAGGCTGTGGGAGTATCCAAGGTTTTGCTTCAAATGACTTCATAATCAAATCAACGTTAGGTTATTTATTATATCTATACAAAATATTAATTAGTCTGGCTGCTGACCGTCATGAGCCTTCCACATGCATTCTGTAATCTGCAGGTCAGAGAATACGGCTTTGAATGACGAGTCTTCTGGTGAGCAGGCATAGATACCGAAAGTTATCTCTTCACCACCCTTGTAGACATGACACACACGCATCTGCGAGAAGTTGACGCCATCCTGCGAACACTCGATGCAATAGTCATCCTCACGACGTGAAAGGCGGTACCACATTACCTTGACATCAGCAGGAATAGCAGTCGTTGCCCAGTCGCTGTAGCCATTGTTTGTCACAACGCTGCCAAGATGCTGAAACTCCTCGTTCTCATATTCCACACTACCCTTCAGCCAGTTCTCTGAGTCGAGATACATCACGACACCGCACTGGTCGAAGCGATGATGACTATCGGTAAAATCAGTCTTCACCACAAAACTGAAGAACTTTTCTGATGTCGATATCTGTAGAGCTGGAGCATTATCGTTCTGGAAATGGTAGTAAGTACGCTGCCACAAGTCGGTGCCTGGATCGGTCACTATCGTAATTATCGAATCACCAATAGTAAATGTCTTTGGAGCACGTGTCCAAACGAATTTTGTAAGGTCGAGTGACGCCTCACCTTTGATAATGTTTGTAACGTCATCCGAAACCTTGTCACATACAGCCGATGTCTGGTCGGTTTGCTGTGTGCAGGCTGCCATTGAACCAGCCATTAATGCAGTCATAATAAATTTATTCATATTTAAGTATTAAAGTGTATTACTCACATTTCCAATAGTCAAATTCTATATCCTTGCCACGGAGGATAAACACTACGTCGGTGACTCCTTCTGCAGCCATTGCGCATGAGACAGTCTTCCACTGAGTCGATGTCGACTTAACCTTTCCCATCAGTTTGCCTGATGGAGAATTCTGGCGTATCTCTACAGTTCCTTTTCCACGCAACATGAGCGACATGCGTCTGACTCCCTTACCGAAATCTACACCACTCACTTTCAAGACAGCCATATCTCTGTCTATTACAGTCGTCTGCTTACTGCCCACTCGAGCTATCATATTTCCAGGATCGCCCATTGGAACAAAGTTTGCATTATTAGTGGCACAGACTGTTTCGGCCTCAACACGCCTAAAAGGGTCGAGGCACTTTATCTGGCTCACACCCTTACGTGTCATGTATACTTTCTTGATATCAAGATTCTTCTCATCTACCTCTATTTCATCTACCGTCATGCAACGGAATCCACCAGTCGTTCCATGATGGCGCATTATATCTTGTGAATGATTGAACAGGTACCACCTGCCTGCATATTTATGGAGATGGGTATGATTATTACCCCAGTCCATTCCATATTGTCCAGGATTGTCACAATAGTCGTGCTCATAGCGCCACGAATCAGTCACCAGAGGAGTCTTGCTAGTCATATATGTCATGCAGCAACGGCTTGGTGCCTCACCATGAAAATTCCACGGCTGATGTTCGCTCCAGTCCATATTGTATGTATAGACAAAGGTGCTATCGATATAGTTCAGTTCATTGGCCTCGAAGAGGAATGATGTAGGCAGAGTCATCAAGTCTGATGCTATCGTCATCATATCTTTGCCTAGACGGGCGATACGCGAATGTCCGCCAGCACCAAAGGCTATATATGCCAATGTATCGTTGACAACAACAACACCTGGATCGAAAGGCACCTTACAATCGCCTAGTCCTGGCGTCTTTGCATCAACAAGACTCTGCTTAAGCGGACTTGTCCACGGACCGACAGGCGAAGTAGCAGTCAGCACACCTACACCAAAGCCACTATTGGAGAAATAGAGGTAGAAGTGGGTCTTGCCGTCGGCCTCAATACGCTTGTCGACAGAAGGAGCCCACGAGGCAATTATCCATGGTGCAATCTGCCCTGTTGGTATAAGCCCGTGATAAGTCCAGTTGACCATATCGTCGGTCGACATCATAGCCAGCGAACGAATCTTTTCGTAAGAGTTCTTGCCATTGACGCCAACGCTGTCAAATTGTTCATGATCGTTGGTACCATAGACATAGAGACGACCTTCGTATTCAACGGCTGTCGGATCAGCAGTAAAGAGAAAATCGAGAATCGGATTATGGTTACCGGTAGCAAGTTTCGTACTATCAGCTAGACTCTGTGCCAACGCTCCCAACGACGTCAGCAGAGCCATGGTCAGCATAACAAGCCTCTTGCGGTAGCAAAAGATAGATCTTGATTGTTTCATACAGTTTTCACGATTAATTATTAGTTTCTTATCCTATCAGTTTCAGGATCTGCTTCTCTGTAGCCTCTGGGAGCATGTGTTTCAAGTGTTCAACTATCCTTTGGAACGACTCTTCGGGTGTTCGCTGGCACTGGCATGCCTTGCGTCCATAGAGCTCTTCTGGCGTATTGAGAAGACTCCACCCCCATCCATACTCACGGTTTTTCTTGTCACGCGGATAGACAAAGTCCTCGGTAACGATACGTGTAGCCATTTCAAGGCGAGTGACATAACCGTCGAATTTGCTTCGCATGCCGCTTCCTTCAAATCCACATGCCGCACGCAAGTCACGTGTAATCATGCTTCCGCTCATCTGCAACACTTCCAATATGGAAGCCTCAATCGAATTGGATTCAGGAACCGGATATTTACTCCTTCGGTAGTTACACAGGTCTGGCCACCATTCCATACTGACAAAGCCAGCTTTCTTGTTGAAGAATTTGCCATAAACACATGGCATGTCGGTCACAATCTGCCCCTTCCATTTCCACAAAGGCCAGTCCCAACCACCACCATCATACGTCACATAGCGACACTCTTCGTCAACCATCTCTTCACCTGAGAAGCCAGATATTCCACTATCGAGCAAAGGCAGGAAACCCACCTCGCGAATCAGGTCTATCAGTCGGGCTGCCGAATATATGCTTTCAGATGTAGATTCAAGCATCGAGAAGCGGCGCTCATTGTTTATAGTATGGTTTTTGTCAGACATGTCTATTATATTGGTTTTATGTTACATATTGTCAGTATGAGGTTTCGTCAAATGCTGGAGGCATATCCTCATCGAAACTACCGTAGTCTACATTCTCGTAGGCCTCTGCATTTTTCCGTGCGGTATCGGCAATGGCGCAGTCGTGCCCAGTCAGAGCAGCAAACGGTGCGAACTGAGCTGCACGCTGGTACATCGACATCTGCGGATGATGCTTCGACACGTGATGCGGAAGATTTATTATGTCATCGTATTCGTTGTTCATGCTTTGTGTCCACCTATCTGGCTATTACGGTCGCGGGCTGTAGCACCCTCTTTATAACTCGTTCCCTTTAGTATGGCATTCTTGCCAAACCTTTTCTTTATACTTATCAACGCCTCCTGCATACGTCGTTCCTTATCACGTTGTGCCTTCTTCTCCTCGTCGTCGCGGCTTTTCTGTTCATAGTCGACAAAGAGGTCAAGCTGCTTCGGCTTCGAGCAATCTTTCTGTGCCTTTTCCTCAGGAATAATGCGGTTCACAGAAATATTTAACCTACGGATAAGCTGTGTACGGTCAACGTGCTTGTCGTACAGGCTCAGAACGGCATTGATAATTTCCTTGCTCGATGACGTATATTCGGCAAAGGTGAATGTACCATGTGCAGGCTTCGGAGCACGACGTCCATAATGGTCTATAACCAGTGAACCTTCATAGTTATTGGCTCCATTTGACGAAAATGCCTCATAGCCAATGGTCAGCACGATTTGATTGGTCACCAAACGCTTGCTGACAAGGTCAAGACTCATGGCATCTGCCATCTCCATTACAACATTGCGTGCCTTGTCAAACGAATAGGGGTCATGCAGCACTTGTCCACTACTCATCGAATTGGTTTCTGGTTTATAAGCCTTGATATAGTCTATCGTACAAGGCTCCCAACCCCAGGCATGGTCGATGATCAGCTCGGCATTAACACCTAAAAGCCTATAGAGCAGTTCTTCATTATCTATCGACATACGCGCCAGTTTGCCCATAGTGTCGATACCATAATAGGCCAGCCTGTCAGCAATACCACGTCCCAAACGCCAGAAACTGGTAAGTGGACGATGGTTCCACAACTGACGTCTGTACGACATCTCATCGAGTGCCGCAATTCTAACGCCATCCTTGTCGGCAGGTATGTGCTTAGCCACGATGTCCATGGCGATCTTAGCCAAATACAGGTTGGTGCCTATGCCAGCAGTAGCAGTAATGCCCGTATTTTTAAGCACATCACGTATCATCTTCATTGCCAAGTCGTGGGCCGACATCCTGTAGGTGTCCAGATAGTTGGTCACATCCATGAACACCTCATCTATAGAATAGACATGGATATCTTCTGGAGCCACATACTTAAGATAGATTTGATAGATACGTGTACTGTATTCAATATAGTAGGCCATGCGAGGCACAGCACGAATGAAGTCAACTTCCCAATCAAGATGCTGCTTCAGTTCGATGTCGTTTGTCGACTTGCCATTGAACCTGTAGCCTGGAATATGCCTTACCCTTTCACAGTTCACCTGCTTTATGGTCTGTACGGCTTCGAAAAGACGGGCTCGTCCTCCTATGCCATACGACTTGAGTGAAGGTGACACAGCCAGACATATAGTCTTCTCCGTGCGGCTCTCATCGGCAACAACAAGATTGGTCGACAATGGGTCGAGCCCACGCTCGACACACTCGACCGATGCATAAAACGACTTGAGGTCGATAGCAATATATGTTCGGTTTTCCGACATCGAACCGACTTATTACAAGCCTATTAGTAGAACTTTGCAATCTCGTCGAGCGGACGACGTTCTGGACGATTAGGCTCCTGGGCACTATAGCCTAGTGAAATAACAGCCATGACTGTCTCGCTTTCAGGTATATCAAGAACCTCACGCAAACCATCGCTGTCGCGCATACCCATGATGAGAGTGTCGAAACCCATTGCACGTGCCTTAAGAACAAGGTAAGCATTGCTCAATCCGTTGTCATACGCACCCCAGCCTTCGCCAATCTCATTTGTAGCATTTCCATTGAAAAAGCCAGACTTACCACGTTCGAAAGTAGAGACGATAAGCACAGGTGCTCCTGCTATTCTATCTTTGTTTGCTCCAGTCAGATTGCGAACAGCCTCGACTTTGTCTCGCGAAATAGCAACATAGTATTTGCTTGGCTGTTGGTTGGCCCATGATGGTGCTTCCTGAGTAGATACGAGAAGTTTTTCGACCTCTTCACGCGAAATAGTCTTAGTAGAGTCGTATGAACGAACGCTACGGCGAGTGGCGATTACATCATCAAATGCAACTTTGTCAGTTGATGTTGTCTGAGGTACATTGCATGAGCACAGCAACATAGCTGATGCAAAAAAGGAAATAACAGTCGACTTCATGATTAATAAGTTTTGATTTGAATACAAATATACAAAGAATTTGAATCGTATCAACGAAGTCATGACTCTTTTTGGAGCACTATGAAGTATGAAGACTATTTCTTCAGTCTTTTCCCGAGTCGGTAGAGTTCATACTTGTAGACCATACAGGCTGTAACAAAGTAGAATCCACACTGAATCCATAGATTACGGTATTCCCATGCAACCTCATGAAGTGAAGCACCCGTACCCATGATGCGTGCATAGCCATGCGTGCCAAAAGTCGAAGGGAAAAGCCATGACACATAGCGCCAGAACATAGGTTCAGAAGCAACTGGCCACGACATGCCGCTAAGGAAAAGCAGAGGCACCGACATGAATATGTAGAGTAACATTGAATCTTCACTACGGAAAAGGAACACCGACATCGTTATACCCATAAATACACAAGCAAGAACGTATGGAACCATGAAGTTGAGGAACGTGAGGTAGTCGCCCAACGAAAGGAGTGAGAACCACGATGTAACACCTGCATACATATAGACACCAATCAATATGAACAAAGGCATATAGAATGCTGTCTTGCCTATAACGATACACAACGGATTGCGATAATAAGGATTGTCTATCTCTACGCCGACTCCTCGATTAGCCTCACGTGTAACACCCATAGATGTGCCAATGCTGAGGAAGAGCAATTGCTGTATGATAAGCATGAGGACCGCAGGAATAAGGAAGCTGGCCACGCCACTCTGAGGATTGTAGAGAGGTACGTATGAACTTGTCACCGGAGCCTTCATAATCTCAGCCTGACGATCGGTCGATGGGCGAAGATAGTTGTTGACTTTAATGTCGGCATTCATATCGAGCGAGACATTAGATGCTGCGACAAGGGCGGACTTGTAATAGAGCATGCATCGCATATCGCTATACAATCCTATATAAGTCTGCTGACCACGAGAGAGATCGGAAGCGAAGCTATGAGGAATTCGCATCACAGCAAACACTTCTTCACGACGCATGAGTTCTTGAGCCTGTGCAAGGTCGCAACGGTAGAGAACTTCGACTTCGGAACAAGCATCCACTTTGCGAATGAACTCACGGCTTAAGCTCGTATGGCTTTCGTCGACAACGGCAACAGGAACTTCTCTAACTGTTTCGCCTGTGTAGACAAACGTATACAGAAGAGGATAAGCAAGAGGCACGAGCAGAGAGAATATGATGAGGCCAAAATTGTGGCTCACCTGCATCAGTTCTGCATACCATACCTGAAATATATTACTGAGTAGTCTCATATTCTGCATTAAGGCTTATATTTGGTCTTGAGGAACGCCTTGCGATAACGAGGCATAACCACAAACGGAACGAGCATGAAGCACAAAAATGCAAATACACTAGTCCACACATAACCAATAGGATAACCATTTAGTGCCTGGTTGACATAGATGAGATAATAGTGTCGCAGAGGGAACAGATAACAAAGAGCCTGAAGGCTCGGATGCATCGCCGTTACCGGAAACGTAAAGCCCGAAAGCGAAATACCCAAGATGCCCCACAACGAACAAACACTCATCGAGAAACGCATCTGACCCACAAAGATGCCAAAGACAAGAATGGCAATACCCTGCGAAGCCATCACACCAAGCACACCCCACACAAACATCGGGAAGATGCCACACTGGCAAGGGAACTCAAGATATTTGTAGAGGTATACATCGATGAAAAGTATGAACAGAGAATAGATAAAAGTGATAGGCAGCAGCTTGCCCGCCAAAGCGGTAGTCTGCGAACAGCCAACTTCCATATAGAGCAACTTCTGGCGTCCCTTCTTCCACTCCATACCTATGACATAGCTCGACATAAGCATCGAGAGTATGAAAATGATGCCGGGGAGAATGATATTGCTCAGATAGACCGAATAGTTGAGATATGGATTACCCAACGGGTGCTTCTCTATAACGATAGGCTGAAGAATGCCCATAGCCCGTTCGAGAGTCAGACCCTTGCCGTAGAGAGTTTCACGCGTGAGCGACAAGCCAAGAAGTTCGGCTGCCATACGCATATCTTTCATTACAAGCGAAGCCGGAATAAAGTATATCTCGTTTGTGTAGAACGACACATGTGGCTGACGACTTGATATTGCCTCCTGAGTAGTACCTTTCGGGATGTAGAAGAATGCATAGATATCTCCCTTCTGCATTGCCTCGCGGGCATCGCTAAAGGTCTTGTAATGAACCACAATATCGGTCTGTTCCATGGCATCCATCGTGCGGAGGAACGAACGGGTCACCTGAGTGTCATCTTCATCGACCACCGCTACAGGAAGGTCGGTCGGCAGTCCGGCAAGCATCAGCGATGTAAAGAAGAAGATGCTTATCAGCGGCGCAACAAGCAGACAGAACAACACGAGCGGACGATGTACATACTCCTTCACGTCAGAGAAGCACAGGAGTAGAATCTTCTGCCAAATCTTCTTATGTTTTGGAAAAAGTGACACAGTCTTTTAATTATTTATTCGACACATTGTGGTATAACGATCACTTATGGCTTCATGATGACACTCATGCCTGAACGCATACTCTCGAATTCTGAAGCATCAACAGGCAATGCACGTACCTCAAACATCTTGAGGTCGTAACCGTCAGAAGCTTTGGTAGCTTTCCATACAGCGAAGTTGCCAACATTCTTGATACGACTCACACGCAACTTGACGTTCTTGTCAAATGCTGGCACGTATGCCTCTATTTCGTTGCCGACTGTTATGCCAGGGAGATAATCCTCACGCACATTGAAGATGACAGACACTTTGCCGGTCATGGCAACATTCATTATTGGAGCACCCGAACCAACAAGTTCACCAAGTTCAGGGAATATCTCTGTAACCTCGCCATCGGCCATTGCAAGAAGGACTGTTTCGTTGATGTAGGAATTAACTTCCTTGACAGCACCCTTGGCCTGACGAACTTTAGCCTCGGCTGCATGCTTGTCTTCAACACGTGCACCATTGACTGCCATTTCATACTGAGCCTGTGCTGCTTTTTCGGTAGCCACCATAGCATCATACTGAGCCTTAACTTCATCGTGCTTCTGGGCCGACACTACCCCATTCTTAAAAAGATTGGCCACACGGTTATAGCTCTTCTCGGCAACCTCAAGACCAGCCTTGGCCTTTTGCCACATCTCGTAGGCTCCTTGTATCTGCTCTTTCTGAGCACCATTATGAGCTTTGTTCTCTAATGCCTGCGCAGCCTCATAGAGAGCTGTTGCCTGGTCGAGTTTTGCACTCACATCAGGAGCTTCAAGGATGGCAAGAGTATCACCCTTACGAACCACGTCACCCTCCTGAACACGTATTTCGAGAATACGTCCTGGAACTTTGCTCGAGACGCGATAATCTGTTGTTTCTACCTCTCCCTGTATTGTCTCTGCCCTTTCTGGAAGGAACAGACCAACCGCAATGACTACTACCATGGCCACAAGAATAATGGCTGCAAAAACCATTGCTACTACCGATGAATTCTTAAGTTTCATATATCGTATTTTTTTTATCTATAAATAATCATCTTTTTCCTACTGCACGCTTAAGGTTCACCTCGGCCAGACGACGGTCTACACGGGCGCTGAGAGCTGTTGACTTGGCAGAGAGCCAAGCTGTCTGGGCCATGATGACATTGCTGATAGGAATAACGCCTTCATTCAAACCAAGGTTGGCATATTTCAGGTTTTCTTCTGCCTCAGCCAAACTGCGCATTGCTGTCTCCTCACGATTGGCCGCCTCGATGACCTTCTGCATACATTGAGTTGTCTGAAGCTCTATCTTCTCGCGTGTCTCGTCAAGAGTAAGTTCCGACATACGGGCCTGGAGCTTGGCTGAGCGTACCTTATATACGCTTTCACCCCAGTTGACAAGAGGTATGTTGACCATCACGCCGACGTTCCACATGCCACCAAACTTGTTTTCGAAACCATTGAAACATGAAGGATTAGTCCACATATAATTGGCACTAAGAGCTACCTTAGGAAGATATTCGGCACGAACAACTTTGACTTTCTGGTCGTTTATCTTCTGCAGGAGGTCGAGAGCTTGAAGCTCCGGACGAGATGTCTTGGCAAGCTCGACATTACCAGCAGAAAGGTCTACATTTCCAACCGGAGCACTCAAAGCATCGTCGACCGGATGAATATCGCTATTGATGTCGAGTCCGCACAACTGGCAGAGGAGCATCTTGGAAAGCACAAGACCATTGTCTATCTGTATGATAGTCACATCGGCCTCATTCTTCTTGACCTTGACACTCAAGCCATCTGCCTTAGAGGCAAGTCCTTCTGCAATGAGCTGCTGAACATTATAGTCAAGTGTGTCAATGAGGCTCTTGTAGCTGAGTGCCAGCTCACGCTTGCTCTCGAGCGAGACTATCTGCCAATATGCTGTCTCAACCTGAACGACAAGGTCATGGACTTTAACGTCTGACTGAGCCTGAGCTATCTGTTCGGCATACTTAGTAATCTTATTATAGGCAACGATCTTGCCACCCATATAGAGAGGTTGAGTCAGCATGATTGCTGCTGCCGTCACATTACGTGTATCTGTACGAAGAGCATCGACTAGTTCCGGACCGATTCCACTTATGTTCTGAACCATTCCGTTGGCCATCTGTCCGGCCATGTCACCAAACTGCTGAAATATTGGAGCCAACTGCTGAGCTAGCTGAGGATTCTGCTGAGCCATGCCTTGGAGCATCGCTGTAGTTTTGTCGTTCATGGTGCCCATTGTCTGACCGACAACTCCTGCCATAGTCGAAGACATGCCATTAAGCTTGTCTTTCTGCTCGTCACTCAATAAAGAAATCTCTTTCTGATTGTGCATATAGGTACCCATGGCCTCTATGCGAGGAAGATAATGAGTGAAAGCCTCCTTGCGCGCATACGTCGCCGCCTCCTTGTTCAGAGACGACTTCTCTAGCTCCTTGTTGTTGTGAATAGCCATGCTGATGCAACTATCAAGACTCAACTGGATAGTCTGGGCTATGGTAGATGTTGCCATCATCAGCACGAGAGCCATAATTGTGTATATTCTCATCTCGACAAATATTTACTAACTTTAATCAGTTAATTGGTACGTACAAACCCTTATTTTTGATACAAAGTTAGCCCATTTTCTTTTAGATAAAAAAGACACAAAAATCGCATTGATTGTACTATTTATCCTTTTTGAGCATAAGTGAATTTATTAGAACACACCAACTTACATTTGGGACAATAAACAAATCAACCAATTTGCCTCTTTATAGTCCTGATAACATCTTCGGTCTCGTCAAATACTGTCGCATCAACATTGCGATAGCGGCCATTGGCAACCATGTGGTCGATAAAAGGCATGACTGGGACATCTTCCGTCCAGAACTTCTTTCCGACAAAAACCATAGGCGACGACACCTCATAAGTAAGATAGTGATTCTGTACGGCTTCCTGGAAAACTTCCTGAAGAGTACCAGCACTTCCAGGCATGAAAATAAGCCCACCAAAGGCTGCCGTCAAAATGAGGTCTTCTCTCTGGCTATTATCGAAGAACTTGGCTATGTGTGTTGCAAAGACTGTTGGTGGTTCATGACCATAGAAAAAGGTAGGAATAGCCAAACTCTTATATTCGGTGACAAGTGGGAAACGCCTACGAACTTTGAATGCCTGAACTAGCCACCCTTGATCTTCAAAGGTTGGAGCTTCGGATAGAATCGCTATTGCTTCGTCTACTTCTTTATCACTTCTTCCTGCCATCCAAGCACCTACATGAGTAGCCTCCATGGCACCCGGTCCACCACCACTTATCATGAAGAATCCATCCTCGGTCAGACGCTTGGCGATATCTACCACCTGACGATAGTACGAATCGCATCGCGACAACTGATGTCCACCCATAATGCCGACAAGCCTATTGCGGTCGAATGTCTTATAATGGTTCATAAGTACTCTTCTGATGGCCGCATCATGCATAGAACGGGCTCCTATCTCATGGTCATCGAGTGGCACTTTGCCTGTCTTCACCACATGCTGAAAGACACGAGTGTCGTAGCACTCATTGAACGACGTGTCGGGATTGTCGATGTCAAACTTGTCGAACAAGTCCTCCGGACTATAAAGTTTTGTAGGGAATATATAATAAGGTACTTCGCGGCAATACTTCTCATACGCCACAAAGTCGAATTTTCTAATATTATTAATGTCAATCATAATCAAATCAATGAACCCAATTTCAAAAATACAACTTTTTCACCAAAAGCAATCACATTATATCAACAAATCAAAAATTCACTATATTTGCCTAAAAAACAAATAATCTATGAAAAGAGTATTTATTGCGGCACTTATGACCATGACTGTTATGGTTCAGGCCGAATCGCGAGAAGAACTGGCAAAGATTGCAGCAGGTCGCTATGGACAATTCAACTACTGGAGAGAAGGCTCGCAAGTGTTGGATAACCTGAAACACTATGTCTGTGAAGTGACTGACGAGAAGAGCGAAAAGTATATTCCGAAGGCTGACCGAATAGCGGTATTTGATATGGACGGTACACTCTTGAGCGAGACAACACCACATTATAGTGGATGGATTCTTTGGCTCGACTACGTCAGGCAATGGCCAGACAAGGTGAGCAAGGAGAACAAGAGCCTTGCTGATGACGTGCGAGATAATATCTATCAACGCAAACCTGTAAAAGATAGCCGACTAAACAAGCAGGCTGACTACCAGAACGAATGTTTTGAAGGAATGACACCAGAGGAATACCACAACTATGTGCGCCAATGGATGGACAACACACTGGCAACCGGAATGAACAACATGACCATGGGAGAGAGTTTCTACCTGCCGATGCTTGAAGTGATAAGCTATCTGACGACTAACGACTTCACAATATATATAGTATCTGGAGCTGACCGTGGACTGGTGCGTGCAACTATAGATGGAGTCATCAAGATACCAATGAGCCATTGCATAGGGTCTGACATAGTGATGAAAGCCTCGATGCAGGGAGACGCTCCAGACAACAACCACACAATAAAGGCAGGCGAACGAGTAGAGCGAGGAGGCAAGGCAACGTCATCCAACGTGTCTTTTACTAAGATAAAGAACATCGTGGAGGAGATTGGCCAGAAACCTGTATTGGCATTTGGCAACTCAACGGGCGACTATGCTATGTTCAGATATGTCACAGACAACAATCCATATCCATCAGCAGCATTCTGCCTCTTGTGCGACGACACAGAGCGAGACTATGGCAACACTAAGACGGCAGAATGGATGAAGAATTACTGCATAGAAAATGGATGGCATACAGTATCAATGCATGATGACTGGAAGACTATCTACGGATACGGAGTCACGAAGAAATAATCAATAGAGTCTTATTGTCAGGTTACGTTCGTAGCGAGTCGCCTTTGTCTGGAAGCCCGGCAAAACATAGCATGCTGTACATCCGACGCCTGTCGTATTATAGTCGAGGTTGAGAGTCACACCATCCTGCTTCTGGAGCTGGTAGGTGTAAACTGCCTTTGTCAGATTGTCCGTACTATAATGATATGCGTTGAAGTTGAAAGGCACGTCCATAGAGAAATAGAGTCCATGTCCATTGTCGCTACCCATCATGAGCCAACGTGAGTCGCAACGCAATCCGCAGTCCTGAGGTATCAGATAAGGCTCGAACATAGCGTCTACATTGCTATTGTAGACACCGATGGCATAGCCTGTCTTGCGGTCAGGATAGTTTTCCTCAGGTCCACGTCCGTACCACTTCACTTGCTGCATATTATCGGCAAGTGTCATTGTAAGTCCTATGCGAGGTAGAAGAGCCGGCATTGAGCCTTCTGGCTCGGCGACATGATGGAGCGACATCGTTCCGTCGCCATTGATGCGGTACTCATAAACCTCAGAGTAGCCTGTATAGCGAGCACCGAAGATATAGGCATCAAGCTTGGTTGTATAGACTGGTCCGAATTGCGAGAAGCTACGTACATTGATATAGACCTGGCCATTGACTTCTGAGGCTTCACACGAAATTGGAAGACGAGAGACATCATGGAGGTTGTTGCTATAGAACTCGTTGACTATCTGCGAACCATTCCATTCTTTCTTATTGTTATACTTGATGTTGCCCTGTCCCCAACCATCAACTTCGAGGGCGAGAGGTGCTCGCCATACGTTGAGCTGGAGAGGTGACTTGAGGAGTTCGTCGCCATTCTGGCGGATGCTATAGAGCAAGCCATCTGCTGTAAATGTATAAGCAAATCCATCGCCCGAAACGACGATCGTAGAATCTGTCTTTGTCAACGAAGCTCGTCCCACAGCCTTGTCAGAGGCAACTTCAACCTGTCGCCATGGGAGTTCCATCTGGTCCCATGCAACTACATGTCCCTTAGGAGCCCATAGTTGGTTGTACTTGAGAGCCGACGTAACCATCAGTCGATATTCACATCCTGGACGCAGAGCTGGTCTGTGGTAAGGAAGTGTTATGACTTTCTTGGAAAGAGGAGCCACATCGAGGTCGAGAGCCCCCTGCTGGATGCAGTCGCCATCCTCAAAGAGCTGCCACTGGAATTCGTAGCACGAAGCATTGAGGAAATGGTTGCGGTTGCTGACCTCTATTGTACGGTCGTCGGCACTCAGCAGACGGCATGCTACTGGCTGAGTGACTTTCTTCATCTGATATATCTCAGGCTGAATTGTGCGGTCTGGCCAAATTGTGCCGTATGTGCGGGCTCCTATGCCATAGCTGAAATATTTATCACCTTTCACTTCCTTCTCAAAGTCGAGATGAAGCAGTTCGCCATACTGGTTGGAGATGATGACATTATCCATCAAAGCGTCACAGATGTAGACATTGGTCTCCTGTCCGTGAGTCTGCTCGTTACGTCCGATATTGACAGGGAAAGGAGCATTGATGATATTGCCACCAGCCTCGGCAGAAGCAAGAAGCTTGTCGTCGATAAGGAGCTTCATCTGCTCGCCGTCATAGATGGCAGAGACTGAATGCCAATGGTTTTCCCAATCAGCAGGAAGCGGAGCCTCGAGGATATAGCGATAGTTCTTCGGAGCCGTCGTGGCAAGGATATATCCAGCCCAAGGATTGGAAGAATCGACTTTAGGCATAGCATGTTCAGGAACCTTGTCTGTATTAATATAGAAGGTTATCTTGTCACTACCCTTCTGCTGAACGCCAAACTGCCATTCGCCCTTTGTGACGAACGAACCGCATGAGCTGACCAGCTTGCGTGGGAATATGTCAAACGACACATTGAGATGGTCACCGGTTACTTCAAGGCTGTCTGCTCGATACACTTCTACCCACTCATCATGACCATTGAGGTCGATGACGTGATTCTTCTTATTGCGAGTGTCGGCCACAAGCTTAGCATTGCCCATGATGTGAGTCATCACTTTGCATGGCGAGAGGTCGACAAGGCTACGGGCATACTGAGTGAGACCAGGAGAAACAAAATCCCACACGGCACCACCGATGATTCGTTCGTGAGTATAAACAGCACGCCACATCTCGTCAAACATACCACCACCGTTGCCGGCAACAGAGATATACTCGTCCATGAATGAAGGACGCACATCATTGTCACCATGCAAACCGACTTTCAGGTCCATGGCCAAAGGCGTAGGATAACGTGGACCGATTATCTCCTCGTCGGGATGACTATAGGCGTTGCCACCATACATCCACCAACGTGTGTTGTCATATTTGCGGCCTTCGCGAATGACTTCACCTATGTTTGGTCCCTCACCACTCTCATTTCCAGCACTCCAGAAGAGTACTGCAGGTTGATTGCGGTCGCGAAGTACCATGCGGCGCACTCGTTCCTGATACATAGGGATGAAACGCTTGTCGGAAGAGACAAATTCGGTAGCATGAGCCTCGACACCTGCCTCGTCGATGATGTAGAGACCATAGCGGGCTGCATACTCAAGGTAACGAGGTACAGGAGGATAATGGCTTGTGCGAACTCCGTTGAAGCCGAACTGCTTGAGGATTGTCATATCCTTCTTGATAAGCTCGTCGTTGACTGCATGACCATTGTCCGGATCCTGCATGTGAGAGCATTGAGCGTTGACTTTCAGAGGTTTACCATTGAGATAGAATACATTATTGATCATCTCGGTCTCCTTGAAGCCTACGTCCTGGCGTGCATCAAAGGCATAGCCAGATGAAAGTGGCTTGCCCGTGGCTGCATCAAGGAGTGTCATCTGGAGAGAATATAGATATGGTGTCTCAGCCGACCACTTGAAAGGATTGGCAATATGCTGCTTCATGTTGAGTGTTAGCGATTTGCCTGTGAACGATGCTTCCTGTGAAAGCATTTCGGCAACGACTTTGCCATCGGCATCGGTGAGTGTAGCTTTTACTTTGACTGGCTTCTGGATAGGTGCCGAGTCATAGCTGCGAAGTGTTGTCTCGATTGCTAGATCTGCATCTTTATATTCCTTGTCAAGGTCGGTGGTCACATGCCAGTCAAAGAGACGTGTCTTAGGCGTGGCATAGAGATATACATCATCGAAGATGCCGGCAAGTCTCCAGTAGTCCTGACTCTCGAGATAGTAGCCGTCGGAGAATTTGACGACAAGCATGGCTATTGTGTTCTTGCCTTTCTTGAGGTATGGAGTGATGTCATATTCTGCTGGTTCCTGAGCACCTTCGTTGTAGCCGACTTCCTGTCCATTAACCCAAAGGAATGATGCCGAAGCCACTTTCTCGAAACGGAGGAACACCTCCTCGCCATTCCACTCCTGCGGAACGGTAAAGGTAGTGCGGTAGGCACCCGTAGGGTTGTATTCATGAGGAACAAATGGCGGATTTGCCTTGAAAGGCGTAGTGACGTTGCGGAACATGGCATCGCCATAGCCACGCATCTCCCAATTGGAAGGCACGTCGATAGACGACCACTTGGCATCAGAGAAACGCTCGCTGAAGAAATCTGCAGGGATGCCTTCAGGCGTATCAGCAAAGAAGAATTTCCATTGTCCGTTGAGCAGCTTGTGATGAGCTGGTATGTAATAGGCACGCGACTCCTCCTGTCCGAGTTCGAAAACATCGAGATTTTCAATATAGTCATATATATGACCTATAAAATCGTGAGAGTTTTCCGGAGCAGCTGCCGAAGCAGCAGGTGCAGAGCATAAAAGCGAGGCTACAAGAGCCATCGAGCCACCACGAAGGAGGAGGCGACAAGCTTGATTATTCATCAGACAATGGTATTATAATAATAGGTATTAAAAGGAAGCCTATCACTTGATGGCTTCGATCAACTGCTGGCAGATTGCCTCCATGCCCTTGATGGATGGATGACCGTTCTGCTTTTCAATATCATGAAGCTCGATGAGCTGTACTTTGCTCTGAGCGCAGATTGTGCGAGTAGACTCGTTGATTTCCTCCTTGAGTTCTGAGTTGAGGATAGCATAGAGTGCTGCATTAGGATAGAGGCTCTTTATCTTGTCGAGAAGACAAGCAAGAGCTGGACGATATGACTTAAGGTCCTCATCAGTCCAGTCGGCGTATTTATATTCACCTATAGGAGCACCTGACCATGCGTCGTTGGTGCCGCCAAATACAAAGACAATGTCCGGATTACCAAGCATTTCAACACGCGAGAGGAAAGAAGATGTCGACACATCACGCAGTCCATAACCAGTATTGCAGACTGTTGTACCACCCCACGAGTTGTTATTTTCAAGCTGGTAGCCCATAGCCTTTGTATAGAGACTCCACCAAGTCTGTGCCACTTCAGTTACATCATTACGGTCGTTTGGATAGAAAGGAGCATATCCTTCAGGATTGGCACCTGCAAAAGTAGAATATGAATCGCCAAGGATAGATACTTTCTTGGCCTGTGCAGATACAAGAACTGTAGCACAAGACAACAGTAGAATTGAAAAGATTTTTTTCATGTCATATAATTTTTAGGTTAATATTATAAGTAACAAAACGAAGCAAAGATAACATTTTTTTTACAAGAATTCAGAAATACCACCAAAAATAATGCCCAAAATCAACTTTGACCATTTGACCGCGACCATTCCACGTTTTCTGCATTATACTCCAAACAGTCTCTGTTTTAATTAGTTAAAACGCCAGCCCACCATGTTAATTTAAGCATCATTCGCTTAACGATATTTAGTAATCTTTCACGTTTTAAGCTACCTCGACTTCTGACACTTTTAAGATAGGGATAACGGTACCTTAACGTACCCTTACCATACCTTTCTGACTCCATTAAAAATGACATTTCTTTAACTCACGTTAACAATGGTCATGGTCAAAGTTGTAAAACTCGATTTCGCCCCAAATCACAACATTTTTTCACAATCAACAACCCTAAAATTGGCCATTTCTAGTCACCACCTACCCATCATTCATCACCCGTTGTCGCCAATATTTAAATAGAAACGACAAAATAAGATCTCCTTATTTTGCCGTTTGTAATATGCCATAATTCTTTGATTTTGTGACACAAATATAACGAATTTTCAAAAATCCAACCCAATAACCATAAAAATCTTTCAAAAATCCAACCCAATAATCATCAAAATCTTTCAAAAATCCAACCCAATATTGAAAACATTGCAGATATCCACCACATATTATTTATGTATTATACGTTCTTTATGAACTTAGCAGGTACGGCTACTTAAACAACTTTTTCTTCAACCACTCACGAACCGGAACGTCATACAATCGGAACGATGCCCAAGCCATGGCTATGGCGATGCAGAACACGCTGATGGCTACAAAGATATGCTGTTCGAGAGGTGCGTCCTGATGGGTTTCTTTCCATCCCATCTGCATATAGATAAGTGGATAATGAGTAATGTAGAGTGGGTACGAAAGATCGCCCAAGAATTTGCAGATCTTCTGTGACTTCTCGCCAACAACCTTGCTACCAGCACCCATAACAACCACCAGAGGGAAAATGACAAGGATTGCAATCGATTCATAGAGTCCGTTCATCCAGAAATTGGCAGGATCAGTACCACCTACACGTGGCATTGCCTGACAGATGATGATGAGCAATGCACACCACCAAAAACCGCCTTTCACCGTGATGAACTTACCGACACGACAGAGCAATAAACCCATAAAAAACGGATAGAGCAGTCGGGTAAAGCCGATGTAGAGTTGTGGTGCATCGACACCCCAACCGCCGATGACTGTATAAGCCGCATAATTGCCTTCAGGGAAGACACCGAATGGATCGAGATTGAACGTCAGCGAAAGTGTAAGTAACGCAAAGACGGCAATACAGATGCCCAATGCCACTTTGCCCAATCGACGGATGAAGAGCACATACAACAGGTTGGCAATGTATTCGAGCATCAACGACCATGTTGCGCCATTGAGCGGATAGGTCTCACACCACCCTCTCACGTCCATGCCGGCAGGCACAGGAATCATCGTGAAGGCAATCAACAGAAGGATGACCAGTTGCCACCATCGTGCATCTGCCATGATGCCAAAGTCAGGACCTCCACCCAAATAGAAGAGCAGGAATCCGATAAATGCACCCATGCAAACCAATGGATGCAGACGGATGAAGCGACGCTTGAGGAAATCCCACGTCGTCATCTTTCCGCTTGCCAATCGGTCGTCGTAGGCATAACCAATGACGAAGCCCGAAAGCATGAAGAAGAAATCCACCGCCAGATAGCCGTGATTGATAATTTGGTGCGGTATGCCTGCCGAATAGGTCTCGAACAGGTGGAAACACACCACAAGGATGGCTGCTACGCCACGGAGACCATCCAGAATCTCATATCGTGGTTTTGAAGCAAGATAATTGTTGTTCATATTTTTATCTGATAAAGTGCATTGGCGTCCATGGCTCACGCTCCAGAGCATCGATGTCTCTATTCCATGCATCTTCTTAAGTTTTTATTTAATCGCTTGGCCGTTCACTTGCCAATGCAGAAGTGGGCAAATATATTATTCAACACTTCCTGGCTTGACACTTCTCCCGTGATGGATGCTAGTTCGTCAAGGACGTCGTGGATATCCATGGAGACTAGTTCGCCACTGAGGTTGGAGACGAGACCTTGGCGGACACGGACGAGAGCTTCGTGGCTACGTACAAGTGCTTCGTAGTGGCGGAGGTTGGTGACAATAGTCTGGTCGGCATTGATATTCATGCCGGCGGCTTCGATGAGCAGACGATGAAGTTCGTCTACCCCACTCTTCTGCTTGGCAGAGATGGCAACCTGGCTATGAGAACCTAGGTTACGAAGCGTCGGCTCGTCGAGTGTGACTGAGGCGCCAGGTATGTCGGCTTTGTTGAGTACGACAATCATCTGCTGGTCAGCAGACGAAACATGATGTGATATATCGGTCAATGTAGAGACTATCTCGTCATGGTCGAGCGACGAGTCGACAACGGCAAGGATGACGCTGGCATGGGTAATCTTGTCGTAGGTGCGCTGGATGCCAATCTTTTCGACGACATCATCGGTGGCACGCAGTCCAGCTGTATCTATGAAGCGAAAGACCACGCCGGATATTACCATAGTGTCTTCAATTGAGTCGCGTGTGGTGCCGTGTACATCGCTGACTATGGCTCGTTCTTCATTTAATAAGGTATTGAGCAAGGTGCTCTTACCGGCATTGGTCGGTCCGACGATGGCAACTGGCACGCCATTCTTTATTGCATTGCCCACCTTGAAGGTGCTTGCCAAAGAAGAGACGAGCTTGTATATCTTCTCGACAAGAGAGATAAGCTGCGAACGGTCGGCAAATTCAACATCTTCCTCCGAGAAGTCAAGTTCGAGTTCGAGGAGAGTACAGAACTGAAGCAGTTCGTCGCGCAGAGAATGTAGTTCACTACTAAGTCCGCCCTTCATCTGACGCATGGCAACACGGCGAGCAGCCTCTGACTGAGAAGAGATAAGGTCGGCAACAGCCTCAGCCTGCGAAAGGTCCATCTTGCCATTGGCAAAGGCTCGTTGGGTGAATTCGCCAGGGCGAGCAGTACGAACACCATGCTGAACAAGAAGCTGAAGGATGCGCTGCTGGATAAAGACAGAGCCATGGCATGCTATCTCAACCATGTCCTCGCCAGTAAACGAATGAGGAGCACGATAGAGAGAGACTACAACATCGTCGACGACATCTGAGCCATCGACAATAGAACCGAAATGGAACGTATTAGCTTTCTGGTCAACGAGACGTTTACCTTCACGAGGCGAACGGTAAAGTGTATCGACAACGGCAATGGCTTGCGGTCCTGCAACACGGAGGACGGCAATAGCACCCATGCCTGGAGCTGTAGAAACAGCACAAATAGTCTCGTCGGTGAGAAGCATAGACAAAATTTAGTGAGTGAACAATTAATATATATAGGTATGCTCTATGCTTCGTCAGCAAACATCATTTGCTTGCCACAACCGCTGCAAGAGCAATTGAATTGACCTTCGTCTCCATATCGTCGGAGCGTGAAGTAAGGATAGTTGGTGCAAGAGTACCAGTAAGGATACATCCGCTGCGGTGGTTTACCATGTGCGACATACACTTATAGGTAATATTGCCAGCCTGAATGTCGGGGAAGATGAGCACGTCGGCATCTCCGACAATCTTTCGACCTGTAGCATTCTTATGAGCCGCAGCCTCGGGAACCGTAGCAAGGTCGAACGATAGCGGACCGTCAACAATGCATCCAGAGATAAGTCCCTCGTCATAGCGTCGGGCGAGTTCGGCCGCCTCAACCGTGCAAGACATCTTAGGGTTGACCGTCTCAATAGCTGCAAGAACAGCGACTTTAGGCAAGTCGACACCACAGGCATGGGCCACGCTGACTGCATTTTCGATGAGATGCTGCTTCTCTTCAAGGGTAGGATAAGGCACGAATGCCACATCGGAGAGGAAGAGAAGGTGGTCGTAGCCCGGAATCTCAAAGACGCACACGTGCGAGAGCATGCGGTCGGTGCGAAGTCCGACATTTTTGTCGAGCACCGTGCGGAGGAACGAACGGGTGTCCATGTGTCCCTTCATCAGCATGTCGGCTTGTCCGTCGTGAACAAGTTGCACAGCACGAAGAGCTGCTTGAGCATCGTCTGGTTCGTCGAGAATCTCGAGTCCATCGAGAGAGATACCATTCTGAGCGGCCATATCAACAATCTTGTCGCGTGAACCAACAAGAACTGCATCGGCAATGCCACGAGTATATGCCTGAGATACAGCTTCGAGAACATAGCTGTCTTGAGCGGCAGCCACAGAAACTTTTTTCCGAGAGCCCTGACGGGCAAGATCGAGAATAGAATCGAAAGTCATTTTTGATCGTCACTAAATTTCTAACAAAGTTAGTAAACGTCATCGTTTGTTAAAATAGCTTAGTGGTCAAGCAGAAAACGAGAAGTGACGAAAAATGGCCTGTTAGGGGTGAAAAAAGTGGAAATGTGGCGAGCTAAGAATAAAAAAACAGGCCACACTGGAGGTGTGACCTGTCAAATTATCTTGAAATTACTTAAGACGAGCGAGAGTCTCCTTGATACGCTTCATAGCTTCGATGATATTTTCGTCGCTTGTAGCGTAGCTGAAACGGAAGCATTCAGGAGAACCGAAAGCATCGCCACCAACTGTTGCTACATGACCAACTTCGAGGAGGAACATAGCCAAGTCGGTAGAGTTGTTGATCTTGCGGTCGCCATCAGCCTTGCCGAAATAAGAAGAGCACTTAGGGAAGAGGTAGAAAGCACCCTGTGGGTCGTTAACCTCGAGTCCAGGAATTTCCTTAGCAAGCTTAACGATAAGGTTCTTGCGACGCTCGAAAGCCTGACGCATTGTCTCAACGCAAGTCTGGTCGCCAGCGAAAGCAGCCTCGGCAGCCTTCTGAGAAACTGAGCAAGGACCAGAAGTGTACTGACCCTGGAGCTTGTTGCATCCCTTAACGATCCATTCTGGAGCAGCGATGAAACCGATACGCCATCCTGTCATTGCGTATGCCTTAGATACACCATTGATGATAACTACACGGTCCTTGATGTCAGCAAACTCGGCCATAGAAGCGTGCTTGCCAACATAGTTGATATGCTCGTAGATTTCGTCGGCGATGACGATAACACGAGGATACTTGAGGAGGACATTCTTGAGAGCTTCGAGCTCAGCCTTGCTATATACCGAACCAGTAGGGTTAGATGGTGAGCAGAGGACGAGGGCACGTGTCTTTGGAGTTATTGTCTTCTCGAGCTGCTCAGGAGTAATCTTAAAGTCAGCCTCGATCTTAGCTTCAACGAAAACAGGAGTACCTTCAGCGAGAAGAACCATCTGAGGGTAGCTTACCCAATAAGGAGCAGGGATGATAACTTCATCACCAGCATTGACGAGAGCCATAATGGCGTTGCAGACAGACTGCTTAGCACCGTTGGAGCAGAGAATCTGAGATGGCTTGTAGTCGAGACCGTTCTCGTTCTTGAGCTTTGCAACGATAGCATTTTTGAGGTCTGGGTAACCTGGTACAGGAGAATAGCGAGACCAGTTGTCATCGATAGCCTTCTTGGCAGCCTCCTTGATGTGATCAGGAGTATTAAAATCAGGTTCGCCAACGCTCATGTTGATTACGTCGACACCCTGAGCCTTAAGTTCGCTGCTCCTCTGAGACATAGCGAGAGTTGCCGATGGGGCAAGTCTGTTAAGACGATCTGAAAGGTTTTCCATTAACATTAAGTTATTGAATGTGTATATATTATAGTCTGTATTGATAACACTCCGACCATTAGGGTCAGATATATCGGGGCAAAATTACTCTTTTTTTGGCAATTAGGAGATAAAGTGACAATATTTTTTTATAAATATACAGAGTTAAAAATTGATATATATTATATAAGGTATAATGACATAAAAAAATTAAAGCCTCAGAAACCCGAGGCTTTAATCAACAATAGACAACAACAGATGAAAAAAATCTCCGTTTCACAACAGAGTAAATATCTATCAGAACATTTAAATTCATTTTGATAATGCAAGTATAATTGTTTTTTTTTAAAAACAAATGCAAATAAGCATTAATTTTTTAAGAAAAATAAACACTAATTCGTATCTACTTGATAATCAACAAGAAAAATTTTCAGTCAAAATAGCGTCAAAAAGGCAAAAAGTGAGGCAGTTGTCTATTTTGCAGAGAGTTGTAAGAAGAATGTCAGACAATTACCAGAGGAGAAAAGAAGAAACATTCACATAGTAAGGATAAGGTATGTGTAGGTCGAGAGTACGTGTTTCGATGAAAATATAACTTTGCAATTACAAATAAAAGAGGACAAAAAGAGGTCGCTTTTATAGGAGAAGGTGACAAAAAAGATTATATTTGCGGTGTAGAAAGACACACACAAATCGATTTAATTAACAGAACAATAACCATAAACATTGTAATAAAGACAAGAAAGAACAGTAAATAACTGACACATACAGGAAAAGCGTTATAGCTTATTCTTGAGTACCATCAGAATCTGGACAATTCCGAAAAATACTCTCAAGAACAAGACTCGATGACGCTCACGCTTAGGCGTGGGCTTTGTTGCGTTGTTTGAGAGTATACAGGTAGTCCAGAACCTTGATGGTGCTCAGGCAAGCAAAGAGTTCTGCGCCTTTTGTTTTTCTTGTGTCAAATCACAGCTACCAAGCAGGACCCCGGCAAGGTTATGTCGGTGAACGATAACCACTAAGAGATAATACAATCAGACAAATCAATATGACGCAAAAAAGATTACTACTAGTATTTATGGCACTAGCAACAGGCACATCGGCTTTGTGGGCAGATGAGAAGCCTGCTATTGTGGTAAACCAAAACACGTCGCCACAATATGTGAAGCTAACCACTGATGCCAAGATTACTATTTCGACTGAGGGCGGAGTAGCGAAATTCGTTGTAGACGAGTCGGCAGAAAAGGCAGACATTGCAGAAGGAGAGACAATTTCCTTTGGGGTGTATGACTTTGATGATGCAGCGACAGCGATAGAAGAGATGTCGGCTGGCAAAGAGATAGTCGGGACAGAGTACTACACGCTTCAGGGCGTGAAATTAGAAGAGCCACAGAAAGGTGTGATAATAATAAAAGTCATCTATTCTGACGGAACAAGTAAGAGCTTAAAAACAATAAAGAAGTAAAGAATCTATGAAAAAAATATTACTAACGGCCATTATGGGGTTAATGGCTGTGTGCAGCATGGCACAGGACAAAGTGTATGTGCATTCTGATGGAATTGCATATCCATTTGACATAAACAAAGTAACAGAAATCAACTTCATCCAAGGTTCGGATATTCTTGCAGAAGAGCCATTGGTAATAACAGGAGATGTAGTAGAAGTCGGAGTAGCGCAAGCGACTATTGCAGCAAAAGCTGTTGTATCAAGTCTATCTGCAGACTATAGAGTTGGTATATTGTATTGTGAGGAGAAAGATTACGTAGCCTCAAACTTCGTATATAGCAAGTATGACGACCACAAGGATGCAGATTGGGTTTCAGCGGAGTATTCTGTTGTCTTGAACTCATTGTCGGCAGAGACAAAGTATTACTACAGAGCATACGCATACAATGGAGAGAAGAACCTATATGGAGAGGTGAAGACATTTACGACTAACGAATTGATACTCACAGAAGGAGATTGGATAGATCTTGGTTTGTCTGTCAAATGGGCGTCATTTAATTTAGGAGCTACTGCTCCTGAATTGAGTGGATCTTTCTACGCATGGGGAGAGACAGAGACAAAGAGCAACTACTCAGAGTCTACATCTTTGTACTATGGAGTCGAGGGCATGGAAGATATTGCAGGCATAGACGGATTGGATGTCGCTCGTACGCTATTGGGCGAAGGTTATAGGATGCCTACACAATCAGAATTCTCAGAGTTGTACAATAACTGTGACTGGTATTGGCTAAAATACAAAGGTGTTAATGGTTATTTTGTTCAGAGTAGAAGCAATTCAAACGGCATATTCCTTCCTGCTGCTGGCTGTCGTCTCGGGGAGGACCTCTACAATGAGGGGTCGTTCGGCTACTACTGGTCGTCTACTCCTTACACGGACGATGCCGTCAGCGCGTACAACCTCTACTTCTATTCAGGCTACGTCGACCCTTACAGCGGCAGCGATAACCGTCATCTCGGGTTCCCTATCCGTCCTGTTAAAGATTTAACTATTAACGACATAGCTGACGCTTTCAAAACAAAGCATGCAACAGTGTTGGCACTTGATGTGAAGGATGTCACTGTAGATGACAGAAAGCCTGTTTCGAAGGCTTTGTCTGAATATTCAAAGCTATCATCAGAGGCTCAGGCGTTACTTGCAGACGAGAAAGCCAAGTTGGATGCTCTAAAGGAGGCTATACCTTCGGGGGCTCCTTCAAGAGTAACATTCGTACAACTTTATAAGAATGGTCCTAAATGGGCTAGTATGAATATTGGTGCGAACTCTGTCACAGATGCCGGTCTATATTACTGGTGGGGAGACATAGAAGGACATGCAATAGACGAAAATCCTGCATACAACTTCTATTCAGACAATGCAGAAATTACATCATACGGTAATAATGATGGTTATGTAGCAGATGGCAAACTGATGGCCGAGAAAGATGCAGCTACACAACAATGGGGCGCTGCGTACAGAATGCCTACATCTACAGACTTTGAAGATTTGGCAAGCAACTGCGACTGGTCATGGCAGGAAAACTACAATGGAGTAGAAGGAGCGAATGGCTATTTAGTAACTGGCAGGGGCGATTATGCAGATAAATCCATTTTCCTTCCTGCGGCTGGCTGCCGGAACGAAGATTACCTCCACTATGAAGGGGAAGGCTTCTACTGGTCTTCAAATCCTTTCTCGGGCGATAACAGCTACACTTACCGCCTCGGGTTTAGTCGGTACGGCAACAATCCTTACGATTTCGGCAACCGTTATGATGGTTTCCCTATCCGTGCTGTTGAGGATGTCACTATTGAAGAAAGAGTAACATTCGTACAACTTTATGAGAATGGTCCGAAGTGGGCAAATATGAATATTGGCGCAACATCTGTTACCGATGCTGGACTCTATTTCTGGTGGGGAGACATAGAAGGACATGCCAAGGATGAGAGCCCTAAGTTTAATTTCAATTTTGATAACGCTGCTATAACCTCGTGGGACAATAACGAAGACTACGTAGCAGATGGCAAACTGGCAGCAGAGAAAGATGCTGCTACACAACTTTGGGGTGCAGGATACAGAATGCCTACGCAAGCCGAGTTTGAGGATTTGTATAACAAATGTACTTGGACATGGAAGACAAACTACAATGGAGTAGAAGGTGTGAATGGGTATTTGGTAACTGGCAAGGGTGATTATGCCGGCAACTCTATCTTCCTTCCTGCGGCTGGCTCGCGTGACGGAGAGGACCTCAACCGCGAGGGTTCGAGCGGCATCTACTGGTCGTCTACTCCTAGCACGGGCAACGCCGACTACGCGTACACCCTCTACTTCGATTCGGGCTTCGTCAACCCAGACGACTACGGTATCCATTTTTTCGGGGACTCTGTTCGTCCTGTTTCAGAATAGTAAGTCGACGAGGTCGATAAATATTTAGATATTTCCTTGCGATGGCAGAGCAATGAGTTTACTTTGCCATTGTGAGGAAATGTTTGTTTTAGTAGGTTATAGACTTATAATAGATAAAATAAGAGGAAGGAAGACATCAGAAAGATATTATTTGAAATAAAGTTATGAAATATGAGAAATAATAACTAAATTGGCACGAAATTTGATTGTGATTATTCAAAAAAAGCAATTGAATAACGCAATATAAAGAAAGGGCATAGGATATGAAAACACTGTTACACATAGCAATCTCTTGCGCGGCATGCTATACATTGGCTGGCTGCGCGTCGCAGGGATCTGTCAGCTACAGCGCCATGACAGACGACTTGTATTATAGCAGCAAGAGGTCACTTGCTACAGCGGTGCAGGCCGACCCTACGAAGATGGTAAGCGACAAGGACATCGAAAGCTACGACCAGAGAGTCAGCTCATACAATGCAACACGAAGAGTTGGCGACATGGCCGTCAGAGACTTCAGCGACACCGAAAAGGTCGATGGCAACAAGACTATCGTTGTCACTACCAATGGCGCCAAGATCACACAGTCGGGCGACACTACCTATATTGATGCGCCTGAGGTGGACGGTATCTGGCTTGGCGGCTTCGACGGTAGCAGCAGCGACCAGGAGTATGCCGAGAGAATGATCCGCTTCCATGGCCCTATGTCGAACCTTAGATATTATGACCCAATAGTTACTGCGGCTCAGTATTCGATAGACTGGAACATATATGTTGACTCATGGGGATATGCTCACCTGACTCCAACATGGTCTAACCCTCTCTATTATGACTACTACTATGGTGGCTGGGCATGGAGCGGTTTCCATCATCACCATCACTTCGGCTGGGGATGGAACTACGGCTACTACGGCGGATTCTATGACCCATGGTGGTATGGAGGCGGCTGGTATGGCTATCATGGCTACTATGGATGGTATGGCCACTCATACTATGGCTACTATGGTCACCACCACCATCACTACTACAGCTACCACAATAGCCACAGATATAACAGATATGGTCACATCAGCTCACGCAACGGTGGCTATCTGGGCGAAAGAACAAGAAGAAGCGGTACTGTTGCCAATAGAGTATCTACACGCAGCAACAGCGAGGTGTCAAGATACAGATCATCTGACAACAAGGAACGTGCAGCACGCTCATACACAAGAGCAGAAGGCAGCTCGGTTCGTCAGTCGGCCAACAGCGCAAGAAGAAGTGATGCCAACAGCTCGGTTAGCAGCACAAGATCAAGCAACGCGACAGCTAGCAGCGCAAGAGTCAGCAGCGCAAGAAGCGACAACAACGGACGCAGAGCAGCAACAAGCACAAGCAGCGCACGTGGCAACAACCAGGGCGTAGCAACAAGAGGCAACGGAAACACTTCACGTGCATCAAGCAACAATGCGGTGCGCTCGACAAACAGCGGTTCACGCCAGACATCGGGACACCAGAGCAACTATACAAGCACACCAAGCCGTTCGGGCAGTTCAGTAAACCGTTCAAGCGGAAGCAGCTCTACCCGACCAAGCGGCAACTCATCAAGCTACCGTTCGAACAGCGCTCCTAGCCGTTCGAGCTACAGCGGATCGACAGGTGGCGGTTCTAGATCATACTCTGGTGGCGGTGCATCACATTCGTCTGGAGGACATTCATCGGGTGGCGGCAGCCGTTCAGGTGGTGGACGCCGATAATAACGCACGAATAGAAACACAAGGTAGCAACAAAGAAAAACTATGAAGAGATGAATAAGAAGTATATATATATAATAGGTAGTCTGTTGATGGCATCGGGTGCAGAAGCACAGATGTTCAACCGCAACGACATAGAAGAGATGGCCAACACAGCCATACGATTCAACCAGAGCGACTATGAGGGAACTGCAAGATCGCAAGCCATGGGTTCAGCCTTTGGCGCATTGGGAGCCGACCTCACTTCGCAGTCGATAAACCCAGCAGGTCTTGGTACATACAGGGCTACAGAAATCGCAATAGGCTTTGGCGTGAACATCAACAAGAACCTGAGCAACTACTACGGCTACAAGGACGAGGACACGAAGGGCACTGTGCCATTCAACGTCATCGGTCTGACATTGAACATAGACAGATCGGAAGGCAAGACTAGCGGTGCAATGGCGCATACATTCTCGATATCATATTCGCGACTGGCAGACTACAACAGGACTGCTTCGTATGAGGACAAGAACGCATACAACTCACTCCTGGACTACTTCTGCTTCGACTATGACGGTGCTCGCCAGGACAAGTATGACTTCGAGGCCGGACTTGCAAAGGATGCAGGATGGCTGTGGGGACCATACAAGGACGAAAATGACACGATAACATTTGCGACAAACTCATGGGAGATGCCATACGGCAAGGACATGCTCGACATGGCAGCACGTGAGGACTTTGACGAACTCGGCTCATACGGTCTCATTGACCACAGACAGAATGTAAAAGAACGTGGCTACAAGGGCGAGACAAGCTTCGGATATGGTTTGAATATATCAAATATGGTATATTTCGGTGCTTCGATGGGCATCCAGTCGCTGAGCTTCCGCCAGAAAGTGCATCACAGAGAAGACTACTACGGCGTACCATATAATAATGCGTACGACAGCTTCACATATACATCGGAACTGAAGCAGGACGGTAGTGGTGTCAACTTCAATGCCGGTATCATTGTAAAGCCGGTGAATGCCCTCAGAGTTGGTTTTGCAGTACACTCACCTACATTCTTGTCGATCAACGAGAGATTCAAGTCGGACATAGACGGTGCTGAGACGAATGACATATACTATTCGCGCGAAAGCAACTACGAATACAGATACCACACTCCATTCAAGTTTGTCTTCAGCATGGCCGGAGTCACTCCATGGGGCTTGATAAGCTTCGACTATGAGAGGGAGAATGGCAACAAGAGCAAGTATAAGGCTACAATAGACGGCGATGACGACGACTACTATGACGACCTGACAGACTACTTGAAGGACTACATGAAAGTGGTGCACAGACTGAGAGTCGGTGTTGAGGCACGTGTGACAAACAACCTCTATGTACGAGGTGGATACAACGCACAGACAAACCCTCAGGAGCATGGCGTTCAGGTAACAAAATACCTACATGACGCAATTTCAGGTGGTTTAGGCTTCAGAAAGAGCAACTTCTTCATGGACCTTGCGTATATATGTCGTAGAACAAATGTAGACCGATGGGTACTGCCAGACCACGACCTGTATGTTTACGACCCTATGGGCAACCAGCCAGCAGCGTCGAAGTCGAAGAGCCACAACGGCACATTGACATTGGGCTTCAGATTCTAAAAGAGGGCTGAGCAAGGCAACATTAACAAATATTTGCAGAAATATTGCATTAATAATTGCGCTTCTCATCCAAACTTTATATATTTGTAGACCCAAAGAGGGACAGAAATTACTAACAATAATATAGAAACACAAAACATGGCACAATTGGATTTGACAAAGTACGGCATTACTGGTGCTACAGTAATCGCTCACAATCCATCTTACGAAGTACTCTTCGCAGAGGAGACTAAGGCTGGTCTTCAGGGTTATGAAGTAGGTCAGGTTACAGAGCTTGGCGCTGTAAACGTAATGACTGGTATCTTCACTGGTCGTTCACCTAAGGACAAGTACATCGTAGACGACGCTCAGAGCCACGACAAGGTATGGTGGACTTCTGAAGGTTACAAGAACGATAACCACCCAATGTCAGAGGACGTTTGGGCAAAGGTAAAGGATATTGCAAAGAAGGAGCTCTCAAACAAGAACCTTTATGTTGTTGACGCATTCTGCGGTGCAAACAAGGCAACTCGTCTTGCTGTACGTTTCATCGTTGAGGTAGCATGGCAGGCACACTTCGTGACTAACATGTTCA
>JAKSLF010000040.1 GCA_024401355.1 Bacteroidales bacterium
AGAGCATCATCATGATGCTGAGAAGCATACCTTTAAAACAGAATCGAATAAGTAAATTTTTCATATAGCTTATTATTAATTTATATTTTTCTGAAAACGAGAAAAGCCTTCCGCTGATGCGCATGGCATCGGCAGAAGGCTTGTGTATGTATTTGATATAGTGGAGTTTAGCGGAGTGTACTTACCCCCCCCCTAAAACATTGTATATCAGATTATTAGATATGCAATATGTATGTATGGTGTATTTCATAGTTATGAATTTGCACATATATACTTTGCAAATGTATCAAAATAGATTGGTTTGAATGCAAAAAATGACGTTTTTTTGACGAACGGCAAAAGAGGTGGTGACGAACGGAAGGAGTTTCAAATGTTATTGACAATTATTCAAACTTATCGTGATTTATTGGGCAAGTGAGTAAGTTATTGACAGCAAATTTGTTGAAAAAACACGAAAAGGTATGATTTCAAGAGATAAGATTGTGACTGTTGACGGTGTAAAATACACTCTGCATTTGAGCCTAGAATTGGGCAAAGGCGTGTGGCACGTTCATATACATTACAGACGTTCTACACATGAAGCATTCAAACGATGTGCGAAAGACGATGAACTGTATAAAGACTTTGCGAGCTTCGTAACTGTCGAGTGGATTGATAGAGTTTATCGAGACTACTTTGCGGCGTGCCTGAACATAAAGGAGTTTGAATATTGACTACGCCCCCGAAGCGTATGCGAGGGCCCACTTATGGGTGGTGGGTGGGCAACTGCGAAGCAGGAGGTCAGATATGACTACATATAGAAACAAATAGCAACATTGAGCAAGATGGGACAAGATAGGGCAAGTGACTTGGATTGGCTGGTGAACTTTGCGACATCAGAAACCAATAAAAACGGAAAGAAAATGAGCAAGGCAACACTAGCTTTCCCTGTAGAGGCGCTTCAGGGAAAGGTCAACAAGCAGGATTCTGCTTACTTCGCAAAGCGCAATGGTCGATACTACCTCAACCGCATCGTGAATCCTTACACTGGTGATCCGACTGTGACACAGCTCGATATCCAGGACAAGTTTAAGACTGTCACCCAGCAGGTGTCAAGAATCATGAAGTTGGGTCCGGGCAGCGATCAGTACGATTTGTACAAGGCTGAATACGACAAGAATCCGGGCAAGGCTACTTCGCTTCGTGGCTACATCTTCGCAAAGCTCTGGGAGTAAACCATGGGAAGAGTGACTTATGCGTTTCCAGTTGAGAAGTTGCAAGGAAAGGCGAACAAGCAGGATTCGGTGTACTTCTGTGCTATGAACGGTCGGACGTATATACGACGAATTGTGAATGCGTATGGTGGCAGCATGACAACAGCTCAACAGAGGTCGATTCTGAACTTCAAGGAGACTGTTGAGAGAGTCAGGGCTATCATGTCGGACAAGACTTCGGACGCATACAAAGACATGCTCGAAAGCTGGAAGAAAAACAACGAAGGATGTGCGACGTTGTACGGCTATATCTTCATGAAGAAGTATGGCAGTTGACGAGTGACTAACTAACAATCAAAACACAATAGACATGAAACAGTTGGTCAAGATTCTCATCAAGATTTGCATCTTCATTCGTCCGAGCGTGAGCGCATGGATAGAAAGAAAGGCTCGCAAACATGATGGAGAGTAAGAAGGATGGAGGCTGGAGCGGAAACGCAACAGTCTCTTTCTTTTTATTCCATACTGTTCCATCTAATTCCATTCAAAGATATGAGAGAGATAAATGAGATAATAATACACTGCACTGCAACGCCCGAAGGACGTGAAGTGAGTGCAGACGAGATAAGAAAGTGGCACAAGGCAAGAGGCTTCAAGGACATTGGCTATCACTATGTGATACACCTCGATGGACGTGTAGAGAATGGCCGGAACATTGAAGCCGTAGGCGCACACTGTGAAGGTCATAATGCGAACTCGATAGGAGTTGTGTATGTCGGTGGTCTGGCAAAGGATGGCAAGACACCTAAGGACACCAGGACAGCGAAACAGAAAGCTGCGTTGAAATGGCTGGTCGGTGGCTTAGTGGTTCACTTCGGTGCTTCGGTGCATGGGCATAATGAGTATAGTGACAAGGCTTGTCCGTGCTTCGATGTCGGGAGTGAGACTTGGGGTAAGTAGAAAAGAATAGTCGGCATATCGTGAAAGCGGTTGCCGACTATTTTACTTCAATGATGTCGTTGATGTTGGTGGTTTGGTTCTTTAGCGGTTGAAAGTTGGTGAGGTTGGGCTGTGGGTGTTGTAAGGTTTGGACTCCGAGTTTGATGGTGTCCATGCCGTATTTCGTGGTGAGTTCATCAATGACAGCCATGAGTCGTTCGGACTTCCGCATGTGTTCTGGGTTGCTCTCAAAGAGGTCGAGTTGTATGGCTTCATCGGTGGTGATGTCGGAAAGAATGACACCAGCTTTCTTGTATTGGAAGTGTGGCCGATAGATTTCTTTGAGAGCTTTGAGGGCAGCAGTTGTGAGGATGCTTGTGTCGGCAGATGCTACGTTGAGTTTGGTAGTAGCATAGTTGCCATATTGTTCGAGGTCGTCACGGAAACGATTAGTTGACAAGAAGACCGAGACCGAAAGGCAAACTGAGTGCTGGTCACGAAGTTTGCGAGCTGCTGCAACGGAGTATTCTGCAATGTATGAGCGAAGCGTTTCGAGGCTGTCAGTCATGTAGGTAAAAGTGCGAGAGTGCGATATCGACTTCTGCTTGACAGGTGCATCGATGTCTACAGATGGTGTGCCATGAAGCTCGAGCCATGTTCGGACTCCATTGATGTGAAGCATACGACGAACCTCATACTCCTGCATATTGTAGAGATTGAGAGCTGTGCGGATATTGTGGCACTGCAGTTTGGCGGCAGATTGGCGTCCAATGCCCCAAACGTCTTCGATAGGCAACTTTGCCAGAGCCGTCTCGATTTTGTCAGCTGGAAGGACACAAACACCATTGTAACCTTTGTAGTGCTTGGCGTACCATGTAGCGACCTTGCCTAGTGTGTATGAGAGTGAGACACCACAGCTGACAGGAACGCCAGTACACTGCTCGATATGTCGTTTGATAGTTGCAGCCGTTTCGCGAAGCTCAGAAACGTCTGTCAACGGCAACTCGCCAAAGAACTCGTCGACAGAGTATTGCTTGAAATTGAGGACTAAGCCTTGCTCTCGGACGACTTGCATGAGTCGGCGCGATATGTCGACGTACTTCTGAAGGTTAGCTGGAAAGACAGCAACGTTGTGGAGGTTGAGTATGTCCTGGACTTTGAAGACTGGGTCGCCTCGTTTTAGGCCGAGTGCCTTGGCTTCCTTGGTGAGTGCAAGGATGATGCCACCACCAGCTTCGTTACAGTTGGCCACAGCGACCGGCTTGCCTTGCAGATCCGGGCGCAAAGCAACCTCACAAGAGGCGTAAAATGTGTTGCAGTCGATGTGGAGAATCATGCTTTCTTCTTCATCACCCAAGTTACGACACCGAAGATCTGCAGGTCTTCGCTAGACTTGACTTCGATGGGTTTGTATTTGGCGTTGCCTGAGAGCAACATTATTTTCCCGTCACGCTGTACGATGCGTTTGAGCGCAAATTCTCCTTGATACATGATGACAGTGAGTGTCTTCTCGGTGGAGAGCAGTGAGCGGTCAACGACAAGCAAATCACCTTGCTCGACACCTTCATCTATCATTGAATCACCTATAACTCGAACGAGATACGACGATGCTGGATGCTTGACTAGTTCCTTGTTGAGGTCGATGGGTTGCGACATATAGGCATCATCTACAGGACAAGGGAAGCCAGCGTGTACAGGCACGTTGGCGACTGGTATTGTCGGCTGTGAGTCGGTCGTTAGGGTTAGGAATTCGAGTTGTGGGTGTGGCATATTAGATTAGAGAATCATCATTAGAAATAGACAAACATTCAGACTTGTAGAGCCATTTTTTGAAGTCACTATATTTACTAGCAATTTTATGATGGATATCAAATCCGTTTCCGATTAAGTATAGTTTTTTCATGAGTAATCATTTACTTAAGATTGTCGAGCATAGGAAGAAGCGTGTTGAGCTTTTCTACTATGAGGTGTTATTTTGTAACTACGAGCATGAGCAATTTTGCATCTTTCTTGACGGTCTTGATTTTGATTTCGTGACCATTGAAGTATGCTGCGGATGCTCCTCGACTGCCATGACTACGTTTGAGCCAGAAACACACGTCTTCGGCACTATCGGCATGAATTGTCAAATAGCCTTTTGGACCACTCAAACGTATGCCATTGATGAGAGTCATGAGGTCGCAACAGGCAATGAGTTCGTACAACTGAGTCTCCGTTGGAATGTCGTATTTGGAAGCTAAGTCGTAGGTGACTTTGTAGCCTTCGACAACACCCCACATCGTACCACTAGGAAGACCAAGACCATAACAGTCGGTGTCGTTCAATGCCTTGACAAAGTCGTCGGGTTGTGTGAGTTGGTTGGGTGCACCATTGGACGCATCGGCATAGCCAGCTTCATAGCCTTTGGTGTAGGCGTTCTGAAGCTCGTCGGCAATCATCTGTTGCAACTTGTCGTTGACTTGGTAGAAGTCTTTCTTGATGTCCATGTTACAAGTTGAGTTTTGGAAGGTTGTTGACTATCTCGACGGTCTGGGTGCTGACGTTGATGACAGAAAGAAGAAGGTCGAGGATGTAACGTGGCTGGTTGTGCTCTTGGGCCCAGAGGTTAGGGTCGTTGATGATGAGACTGTCTTTGTCCTGAGTCCAGGCGTAGCGTTCCATTATCCACTCGATGGCTGACTTGCCGTTGACGATGTAGTTGTATGCCTCGGCAGGTATGTTGCTGATGATGATGTCGTTGTTGTAGATGATGGTGTCTTTCTGCGTCTTGCTTGGGAAACGCATCTTGTTGACAGTGAAGTTGCCAGCCTCGGCACCTGTTACGACTACAGACGGATGAGGGTCAACAGTCTCGTAGTTGAGGTGCAGATCTGCGAGCTTGCGACCTGCCTTCATGAAGTCGATGAAGTCTTTCTTGTCGACTATAGGGATGCGTGGAAGCATTTTTTTGAGGTCGGCCTCGAATGTCTCACGATACTGCGGACTGTGCAGGATGCCATAGACGTAGTAGAAGATGGCTTCTTTGTCGATAGCCTTGTAGGTGGCAGAACCAGGAGTGATGTTGAAACGTGAACGCACCTCTTTGAGAATCCAATCGGTGACAGCTTCTTTCTGGCGGTAGCCATATTGGTCGAAACCTTCGTCGATGTCGGTGTCACCAAAGAGTGACGGCATTGTTCCTGCACCTTTGGCTTTCTTGTCGGCTTCTTCTTTGCTTTCGTAGTAGTAGAGGGGGAAGCATTGACTTTTACCGATTAGTTCAAGGTCTGGCAAAGTATCCGAAATAATACAAGAGAAAGGCTTTGTAACACCAACACCACTTACACAAATAACTTTGTTTTTGTGGTTAGGGGTTGGGAAGAGACGAGGCTGCATATATAGCATAGCATTGAAGTCCTTGTCAAAACAAAGATTCTGCTTGCAATATGGTCTATACATGCCAGAATAGAAACTATCAGAGCCAATTGTAATGGTTTGCTTCTTTACCAAAGAATTCTTTAAATTTCTGTTCCAAGAACACTTTTTCTCGTCATTGTCTACCCAAGCATCAATGTTGCTAGGCATCTTTGTTTCAGAACAAAGTCTATTGACTTCACTATTATAGAAGTCAATCATATTTGAAACATTATCGTGCAAAGAACGAGAACCAAAATTCCAAGCCCATTGATCACGACCAGTTGCAACACCCAGCGAATAAGTATTGAACCAACTTTCTGATTTTTCGTCAAACTTCTTTTCGCAGTCGAGTGGTGGATATGCTTTGAATGATTCGTTGGAGTGCATGAGCCAGCCTCCTTCGGAATCGGGTGTTATGATGTTGTCGAACTCCTTTGCGTTTATGCTGCCTAGGTCTGTTATTATCTTGAGCTTCTGCTCACGTGTGAGGTAGTCACCTATGTCGTGATAATGGATTGTGGCTTTGCCACCATCAACTTTCTTAGTAGGGTTGTTGACAAGGATGGTGATGGCTACAGGTGTACGGCTACCCTGACCAAACACGTTGTCTTTCTCTTTACGACGATCTTCGCCCTGTGTACGAGCATTGCCTCTAAGATTGAAGACATATATGTCGGTGAATTCTTTTTCCAGACATATACGCATACCATCATTGGCATTGCCATCGAGCCATGATCCGTTGCTGATGAAGGCGACGATACCACCTTCTTTGCATTCTGCTATGCGGTCGGATGCCCAACGGAAAGCCTTGATGTATGAGTCGTAAAGACTTTTCTTACTAGTTGTAGTAGCGTATTTGACGTATGTTTCTTCAAGACGAGAGTCGAGAGCTTCATAATGCAAGTTCTGAGCATTGTCGTTGGCAGATTTCTGACCTACGGAGTATGGTGGGTTGCCGACGATGACGCGGATAGGGAGTCGCTTCTGCTTGTTGATTCGCTCGGTGTTCTCTTTGAAATAGCCCTCGATACGGAGCTGGCCCTGACGTGACTCGGCAAGTTCGAAGGTGTCTGTCAGGCAGATGTTGTCGTAGTTGAGATATTCCTGGCGTTGCGTCATTTCGTGGAAGACACTCTCGATGTTGACATCGGCCACGTAGTAGGCCAGAAGGACTATCTCGTTGCAGTGAATTTCGTTGAGATATTTGCGTTCGAGGTCTTTCTTGTCGATGAGACCAGGAATCTGCATGAGGCGTGTGATGAATGTGCCTGTACCGACGAATGGGTCGAGGATGTGGACGTTTTCTTCGGTGAGTGAGGTATCGAACTCACTCTTTAGAATGTCGTTGACACTGCGGAGAATGAAATCGACGCATTCGACAGGTGTATAGACGATGCCAAGCTGCTCGACGGTGGTAGGGAATGCTCCTTTGAAGAACTGCTCGTAGAGGTTCTTGATGACAGTCTGCTTTGCAGCCAGATTGTCGAGAGTGCCGACGTTGGCTTTGACATTGTCGTAGAAGTTGTTGAGTATTTCGGTGTCTTTCTCAAAAGCCTCGTCGGAAAGTATCTGAAGCATCTTCTCCATGCTGACACTGACGGCATTGTTCTTGACGAACTGATATTGCTCGAACAAGGCATCGAAGACAGGACGAAGTATCATGTGCTGTGCAAGCATTTCGATGGCCTGCTTAGCATCGACAGACGGATTGAGATTCTCCTGAAGCTGAGAGAGGAACTGATCGAACTCTGTGGTGTATTGCTTCTCGTCGATGACGAGTCGGGAGATACGTTCGATAAACTTCTGGGCAACGGCACCGACACGATGTGACCATTTGTCCCAATACATGCGGTCGCCAACCTTCTGAACCATTCGGGCATAGAGCGAACCTTCGAAGTCGCCAAAGTTGAGCTGGAGCTGGCGAGCGATTTTCACATTTGGGTCGTCGGTGTAATCATCGTCGGAGCCTGAGCTTTGCGAAGAGTCTCCAGCACCGTATGAGCCTGTGAACGGATTGCGACCAGAAGCATTCATGATCTGAATCTTCTTGTTAGGCTTCTTGTTGAGTGCGATGCTGTTGATGATGGCGTTGAAATGGTCATCGTGAGCACGGAGTGCGTTGAGGATGTCCCAAACAATCTTGTAGCGTTCGTTGTCGTCGAGAGCCTTCTCTGGCTCGACACCTGCAGGGACGACAATAGGAATGACGATGTAGCCAAACTTCTTTTCGCCCGGAAGACCTTTGCGGAAGTTACGCATTACACGACCAACGGACTGCACGACATCAATCTGTGACGAACGTGATGAGAGGAACAACACTGCATCGAGAGCCGGAACATCGACACCTTCGGAGAGACAACGCACGTTGCTAATGACGTGACACTCGTAAGGGTCATCAATGTTTTCGCGGAGGTGATTGAGTTTTTCGTTACGTTCGCGAGCAGACATGCCACCATCGACGTGCCAGCATTTGATTTTGACAACCTTGTCGCTCTCGTCGGGAGTGCCGTTGGCAGCAGCCTCTTCTTTCAGGCTGTCGATGTATGTCTGCGAAATCTGTGGAAAGTATTGTTCAATCTCTTTTGACGACACGGCACCTTCACGGCTGCGACTGGTCTTCTGAATGACACTGCAGAAAGCGATGGCACGTTGCATCGGGTTGGTGTTGTAGATGCCATCGTCGTCGTCATCCTTGATTTTGGCTGTGCTATAAATGCGCTTGGAGAGAGCATTGATACAACCGATGAGCTTAGATGTATCGTCGAAATTGATAGAGGTGTCTTTGTCTTTTGCGATGTTCTTGACCTTGTCGGACAACTCTTCTTCCTTGACTGTGAGGACAAGGACTTTGTAGTCAGTCAAGAGACCATGCTGAACAGCATAGTCGAAGTTGACGCGATATATTTCTTCTCCATAGAGATCTTCGTCGTCCATGGAACAAAGGATGTCATCGTTGAGCTTTGCTTTGCCTTTGGCATTGTCGCCATAGAGACGTGGCGTCGCAGTCATGTAGAGACGACGGAAAGCAAAGATGTTGTCTTGCGAGTGAATCTTTGTAAAGTTGGATTCATCCTGGTTGCCGTAGATGACGCCTGTTGTGCGGTGTGCCTCATCGCAAATAACAAGGTCGAAAGTGCCAAAAACGTCGTCGGTGTCCTGTAGGAGTTGCTTTTGTGCCTGCATGACAACCTCGATGCTCTGGTATGTGGAGTAAACGACAGTAAGACCGTCGTAGTCTTGATATTTCTTGAGTTCAGCAACGACTTTGCTGACATCTGTTGTTGCTGGGAGAGGCAAGTCGACAAGCGACTCACTTGCCAAGTCGGCATCAGCATCAACCTTCTTGCGGTTGATGGTAGAGTCGGAGCAAACAGGAATGGCCTTGATAGGCTTCTTGGCATCAACGGCCCACGCTTCGAGGGTCTGACCGAGAAGGGCGATGCTTGGCACCATGAAGAGAACGAGACCACGACCTTCGAGAATATGCTCGGCAATGACAAGCGAAGTGTATGTCTTGCCAGTTCCACAAGCCATGATGAGTTTGCCACGAGTATGATCCTTGAAATACTCGGCACATTTGTCACGAGCAATCTCCTGATGTGGAAGTGGCTTCTTCTTGACTTGGAGAGCTGCAGCTCCACTATGGCCATCGGCAATCTTGTCCCAATCTACACCAGAGTTTTCGAGGTCGGTGTAACCGATACGGATTACAGCTGGAGACTGGTTTTCGAGTGCATTTTCTGCGTTGGAAGTCCACTTGTCGGAAGTGGAGACCCAAAGACGATGAGAAAAGACAGTGCCATTGTTGAAGGAACGTCCGGAAGTTGTGATGAAGCTGTCGACGGCAGGCTTGTCGATGGTTGTTGTGTCGTCATAGCATTTGCACTGTATAGCCCAATAGCATCCATCAGAATCGAGAGCAACGAGATCGATGCCGACATCGTTGCCAGAGCCGAAATCTGTTTTGTATGGGAAATCGGACCACATCCACACTTGTGTGAGGCGGTCTTTGTATAGTGGTGCTGTCAGGAACCAGCGTTGTATCAGCAGTTCAAAGAGCGTGCCTTTGAGACGTTCGTTATTTGAGACTTTGCGGAAATGTGCAAGAATATCTTGAAAAGTCATAGTTCATTTATATTTATCAGAACAAAGGTAGTTCAAAAATGAGTAATTCACGGCACAGAAAGAGTTAAATCTGTGTCGTTCTGTGCATTTAGGGGGCAAATGTAAGTTGAAGGTGGGCCATAACGTGTACCACCCGAGATATTTTTTCGTCACGTAAAGAAAGTTATGGATTTGTGTTGTTTTGTGGATTGATTTTGGTGATTTGGAGAGTTGTAAAAATCAGGAACCATGAAAGTAAACTTATTTGTTGCACGAAAGAGAGTTGCCGAATATGGGTTAATGTGGGCTAAAAAAGATAGAAATGCAGTAAAAATTGGGACTGAGAAGGTGTTTTAACGAGAAAGATGATAGATTTGGATGGAAAGGTGGTAACTTTGCAATATGGAAAATGTTCAGAACATAAATGGTGATTTCTTGTGTGATGTACGCAAGATTATCGATGATGCCCGTAATAATGCTGTCAGAAGCGTTGATTTTTGTCGTGTTCAGATGTACTGGAATATAGGCAAAAGAATAGCAGAAGAAGAACTTAAGGGAGAATCAAGGGCAGATTATGGAACTAGATTAATAGATGATTTAGCTAAAAACATAGAACCATGTTATGGAAGTGGTTTTGGTCGAAGGCAATTGTATAGAGCTTTGCAGTTTTATAGGGTTTATCCAATTGTGTCCGCACTGCGGTCACAATTGAACTGGGCTCAGTATAAGAAACTTATTTCAATAGACGATGCAGAGAAGAGAGAGTATTATGAACTAGAGGCCGTAAACAACGCATGGACAGGCCGAGAACTTGAAAGACAAGTGGATTCATTGCTCTATGAACGCCTTCTGAAAAGTACAGACAAGGCATCGTTGCTAGCCATGGCAAGAAAGGAACGCTTGCCAGAGAATGCTGGTGACGTGATAAAGGATCCAATGGTTTTGGAATTCTTGGGGCTGGAAAAGAAACCTGCGTATTATGAAACGGATCTGGAATCGGCTCTAATCAGCCATCTTCAAGAATTTCTCATGGAAATGGGGAATGGCTTCACCTTCGTAGCGAGACAAAAACGACTGTTGATAGAGGACGACGAATTCTTTGCCGACTTGGTGTTGTATAACCGACTGCTGAGGTGTTTTGTTGTGATAGAACTGAAGACAGGAAAACTCTCACATCAGGATTTGGGGCAGTTGCAGATGTATGTGAATTATTTCGACAGGTATGAAAAGACCAAGGACGAAAATCCGACAATAGGCATTCTGCTTTGCACCAATAAAAATGACACATTGGTAAAGATAACCTTACCAGAGGACAATAAAACAATAATGGCGTCAGAGTATCAATTGTACTTGCCAACGCAAGAACAGTTGTGCAAGGAACTTGATGAAGCGAAAGAAGACTTGAGAAATACGATAGAATCTATTGATAATGAATAGTTTGTAATTGTGTCCGCAGTGCGGACACAATTGGATGAGATTAAAGCGAGCTGACCGTGGAGTGCGGTCGGCTCGCTGTCGTTTATGGTGGGCTCAGCGTCGGTTAGGGTCGGCTGAGATTGGGTGAGGGTTGATTAGGATTGGGTGATTGAAAGGTCGATGCAGTAGAATTCGGAGATGAATTTCACTGCACTGGGCGGTAACAGTCGGGTGCCGTGAGTGAAGCCGAGTTTTACGAGTTCTTCACGATGAGCCTGAATCCACTTGATCATGGTGCGACGGCTCACACCTGCAGCACGTGCCAGCTCGTAAGGATACATGGCTGTGAAGACTTGTGTAGATGATGTCTGATTCATATTTCCCATAGATGTTGTTTAATGTACGCAAACGCAAATATATGGTCAGCGAGTTGACCGAATGCCCTATAATGCAACATAATGCGCAATAAAGCAAGAAAACCCCTGAGAATTAAGAATCAAGAGCTAAAACTACGATGCTGAGCGTTAGCTAATTAAGAGGAATACTGGTGATGGGTGCCTGGTGTGACGTTGGTAGTGGGTTTGGGTCGCCTGAGGTTAGGAAGATGTAAGGGCAAGGATAGCATGATTTGCGCCGTTGCGCTTTTGCGCTGATGCGCCTTGGCGAAATTTTGCGAAAAAGGAGGTGGAATGTTTTATTTGGCGAATAATTATGAGTTTTATTCTTGTTATTAACAATAATAACAAACAAAACATGAAACTAACAAGACAGAAAAAGGTGTCGATAGAGAAGACACTTAGAGCTGCTGAGAAGGCTGGCGATTTGCTTGATGCAAAGTTGCTGTTGCTAGAGGCGAAGTACAACTCGAAAGTAGAAGCGTTGCAGATTGGTGATGAAGTGGACGAAGAGGGCATTTGCGATGCGGCGTTGTGGTATTTGGGTGAACGAGAGAGACTGATGAGAGAGGCTAAGGAGATGATGGCGTTGAAGAAAGGAAAGATGAAGGTGGTGGTGGCAGTAATCCTGTATCTGTTGCAGCTCGTTGGAGTGAAGAGAAGCGACCATTACAACACAGATTTTGCCCGATTGTTGTCGTTTTTGACAGGATTTTCGTTCAATTCCATAGTGAATTACCTTTCTGAGGGTGTTGGCATTGAGAATGAATGTGACCTTGTGGAGGTGAATGATATACTCAAAGGATTGGGAATCAAGGAAATGAAGTTGAAGAATGAGAAATAACCCAGCTATTGTGTTGGGTTAGCACTGTCTTTTCTGAGATTTTTGCGCTGTTGCGAGACGGAAAAAGCTCGTGACGGCGTTTAAAGTTATTTATCAACAAAGTAAAGTTATTATGGCAGAAAAGAAAGACGAGGAAAAGACACTGCAGGAGCTTCTGATAGACATCAAGAAGGCGGCGAATGTGCAGATGGTGTGGGCGAAGGAGTTGCTGACACCGAGAGAGGCGGCGATGATGATGAATGTGTCGGAGTCGTTCATGTATAAGATGCTGGCGAAGAATGTATTGACAAGGTACAGCCCGGGCGGTAAGCTGAACTATCTGGAGAGGAGCGAAGTGCTGAGGTACATGAAGAGCGGAAGGATAGCTTCGGAGGATGAGATAAGAGGACGGGCAAAAGCCAAACTTCACAATTGACATTATGAGACATCAGGAAAGGCTTATGAGAGAGGAGATCTTGCACAAGACGCGCAGGGGATTTGACATCTACAGGCATATCGTCTATCTGATGACGGGATATGACATGAAGCTTATGCCGAGTGTGACGAGACCAGAGGTGGTGCCAAATCCGTGGGATGGAGGCCAGAGGTCGCTCGTGCTGAGGCTCAGACCTACGCTTAACAGCAACATTGTGATGCATGTGGACGAGAGCGGCAAGCTCAGGGAGGGCAATGCATTTGACTTTGCGGAGAAGTATTACAAGAGGACAGGAGACGAGCTATACAGAGCCATCAACGAGGAGATGAAGCTGCATGTAGGTGAAGAATATGACCTCTTTCTCGGCACATACGTGCCATGTGATTACGAGACGCGAAATGCCATTCATTCTGCCGAGTCAAATCAACACAAAGACGAAGATGGCAGATTCAGCTATTTTCGATCGCCGATACGAAACATCATGCCTTATAAGGATATTACGCTGGAGGATGTCTATAAGGTGATTGTAGGGCCATATTTCGAGGCAAGGACGAAGGCTCTGAGAGGAATGATGTCGGCAGATGGGCGGCGAGTGTATAAGGCGAATGCCTTTGACTACTGCACCTTTGGCGGGACGTTTGGCGAACGGCGTGCTGGAAGCCTGAAGGAGTTGAGCGGACTGATGGTGCTGGACTTTGACCACGTGAGGAGTGTGGAGGAACTGAGGGATGTGATGAAGGCAGAAACAACACTCGACGTAAGACTGTTGTTTCGTTCGCCGAGCGGTGACGGGCTGAAGGCTGTGATAGGGGTTGACGTGAAGGATGCCAAGGAATATGGCGAGATGTTTGATGAGGTGAGGGACTACATGGCAGATGCGTATGGCTATGAGGTGGACCGGAGTGGACGTGATGTGTGTAGAGCGTGTTTTATCCCGTGGGATCCAGAGGCTGTTATGATTACAAAAACTTAAATCCGAATTACGAAATGAGGGCGGACAGAGACATGACGGCGAGGGCTGTAGAGCAGCTTGTGGATGAGGTGGATGCTCTTGGGCTGGACTTGACAGCGACGTATGACTCGTGGCTGAGAGCGGGCTTTGCGCTTGCGAGCGAGATGGGAGAAGACGGCAGAGGTCTGTTTCATCGGCTGAGCCGGCATTATCCGAAATATAGGCAGAGAGAAGCGGACAAACAGTATGACCAATGCCTGAAAGGACGTGGTAGTGGCGTGACGATAGCGACGTTGTTTGGCATGGCGAAGGATGCGGGAGTGGATATTGCAAGGATAAAAGGAGAGCCGGGCAAGGGATGTGAGCGGCAGTCGGGCAACGGTTATGATACGAGCAATGACCTGAAGAAAGACCTGGAGGAACCTGGCGCATTTGCTAGAGAACTGGCAGAGAGTCTGCCGCCCTTTCTGAGGAAGATTGTCGGCCTGGCCAATTCGGATGATGATGCAGACCTGCTTCTGCTGGGCAGCATAGTGACGCTATCGGCATGTATGCCTCATGTCTATGGTATTTATGGCTATGAAAGAGTGTCGGCAAACCTATATCTCTTTGTGGCAGCACCTGCGTCGTCGGGCAAGGGAAGACTGTCGCTGTGCAGGAGGCTTGTGGAGCCGATACACCGAGAGCTGAAAGCCGAGAGCGAACAGGAGTGGAAGGAATATAAGAGGCGGATGAAGAAGTATATGGCATCGCAGAACAAGGAAGAGCTTGATGCTCCGGAAGAGCCACCGCAGAGGATGCTGATAATACCCGCCAACGCGAGTGCTACGAGTATGTTTCAGATATTGAGCGAGAACAACGAGAGTGGGCTGATATTCGAGACAGAGGGTGACACGCTGGCGCAGACATTCAAGAGTGAACACGGCAACTATTCTGACGGATTTCGCAAGGCTTTTCACCATGAGCCTATATCATACGTGAGAAGAAAGAACAGGGAGCATGTGGAAGTGAAGTCGCCACGTCTGTCGGCAGTGTTGAGCGGTACGCCCAGACAGATAAAGACATTGATACAGGATGCTGAAAACGGACTGTTCTCGCGTTTCATGTTCTTCACGATGAAGCTGAAGCTGGTCTGGCTGGATGTGTTTGCAGAGCATAAGGACGGAAGTCTGGACATGCAGTTTGACGGCATGGCGATGAAGTTTCTGAAGCTGTATCACTTTCTGCAGCAATGCCAGGACATGAAGTTTGAGATGACGTCGGAGCAGAAGGCGAGTTTCGACATGGAGTTCAAGGCGTTGCAGGCATACTACAACGAGTTGCTTGGCGAGGCGTTTGTGGCAAGTGTGAGGAGACTTGGTCTGATAGTGTTCAGAGTCGCGATGGTGCTGACAGTGATAAGGATGACGGAGGGGGCTGCGTATGCGACGAGGATAGTGTGTGCGGATGATGACTTTGTGACGGCGACGATGATTGGTAAGGCGATGGTGAAACATGCGGCGCTGGTGTTTTGCGAGCTTAGCGGTCAGCCGATAAAGGTGAGGTGCAAGATGGGTCGGGAGATATTGGACGAGGTGGACATGGAGTTCACGCGTCAGGAGTTTCTGGATGCGGCAGAGAAGCTGGGTGTAAAAAGGGACACGGCGAGGCGCTATGTGGACCAGCTGACGGCTAACGGCGATGTGGAGAGGACGGAGCGAGGGAGATACAGGAAGATGTGAACGATTGGCGCAAAGGCGCAAGAGCGCAATGGCGCAAAAAGGTGATGAAGAAATTATTTGTGATTATCGTGCATGTACTCGTCAAATATTTTGTACACAAAAGAAAATGATTGGTCTTGTGGTATGCTTGCGTTATTGGGGATGTTATCCTTTGCACGAGCTATTGCAAGATCAAGTTTTCCATCTTCGAGTAGTTTTTTTACCCATTCGTTAGGCTCGATAAGTTTTTGTTTTTTGAATACATCCTTCCATGCACCTTTGATGTCAAATAAGCGCAAAGTATATTCTTTCATTTTCTTTTCTATAAGACCTTTGCAATTTTTGATGAGTTCATGGGAATCTTCAAAATGAAGAAAAAACCAATATTCAATACATGGCATGGATGGACAAAGAACTACCGAACCATTGTCTATTAACGGTTTTATTTTGTTACAGAATTTATCATGTTTTGTTTGGTTTTTGGCGCTATCAAAAATCGTATCCCAATCAAACACACAATAAATCTGTGCATCCGTCGCTTCGTTTTTGATTGTTTCAATATTTTTCCTAAAAACGACAGTGTAATTACTTTCGTCGCCAAAAAACTGTGGACGAACAATGAACTTGTACTCTGTCAAGTCATTTATGTGCTTAAAATACCATCGTTCAGTTTTTTTGCCACCGCTGATGATAAACGGATATTGGGGATGCATGTCACGTATGGCATCTACATATTCGTAGGCAGTCTGTGATGCATCCGCAAAAAAAGAATCTGTTTTTTCTTGTTTTATTTCACGGTCCATAATTTTACTTCATTAGTGTTGCACCAAATCTTTTATTCCTATAGGCGGCGCGAACCGATGATAGTCGATTAAGTCCCTTGAAATCTGTCAAGCGGAAAAGATCTGTCGAGCCATCGTCAAGTTTCTCAGTAAAAAAGACAGAATCTTTTCTGAACAAATCATCAACCAAGTCTAAGAGTCCATCATTATGAGTGGTTATGAGCAATTGGCTTTTGCTGTTATTTTTTAAATATTCAAAGAGTATTATTTCCTGCAGTTTTGGGTGAAGTGAATTCTCAAATTCATCAATTGTCATTATTCCATGAGAGTTGAGAAGGTTGAAAACATAAGATTCAACACCTAGCATTTTTTTTGTACCCAATGACTGAGTTTCCACAGGCAAAGAAAACTCTTTGACAACTCCATCGCTTTTTACTACATGACGAAACAGAGTTTCCTTCCCTTCTCGTGGAAGCTCCTTGAATGCCATTGCTCTAAAGCTTTCAGGAAGTTCTTGTATCATATTATTTATCTCGTCTTCACTGATTTTAAAAGAAGCGAAGGATATGTCAGCAATATTAAAGTCTGCTTTGTTTACAAAAGTGTTGACATAATTACGGAAATCACCATTTTTTTCGTAATTACTCAATGCGTGATTTAAATTTGACCTTGAGAAATTAGGTCCCAAGTGATCAATAAATTTGTTGTTAAAATAATCAATAACATTATCGACTATATCAACACTCACATTTACTTGATTCCATGCAGAAAAAAACGAGACATTCTTTAGACATTTGAGTTTCAATCCATCCTTTTCGAGTTGAGTAAGTTTAAAATCAGGTTGTATTTCTATAACCGAAGCTCCGTCGTTCAGCTGTCTAGAAAACACCTGCTTGGGCTGGATGCCTGGATAATAATATAAGGACTCATCGAGAACGGCATTTTTATCAATCTTTAGACTGTATTTGTATTTGACATCCTCAACCCAAAACGTAAGCTCGAAACAAGATGGACGACCTGGCGTTTCGTCATCTAATAGGAAGGGCTTAACATCCGTTCCTGAAGTGCGACTTTTATCTTCAGTGTCCTGAATTAAAAAGTTACGTAAAAAATGAATGGCTTTAATAAGATTAGTTTTGCCAGATGCATTGTATCCATAGACCATTGCAAATCGCAAAAGACGCAAATTGTCATTAATGCGGATAACTTGACTGTCTTCGGCAAACGAATCATTCGATGCAACAAAGCTAAAAACAGCTTCATTTTTGAATGATAAGAAGTTGCTTATTTTTAATTCTTGTATCATACGGCATTAATTTTTATTGTTGAAATTTGCATTCATTGCGCAAATATATAAAATAGAACCTTAAAATTGTCACTTTTATCGTTAAATCATTTTAATTCGCATAATAAAAGGATTGCATACGCCCCAAGGATATAAAAAAATAGGCGAGGATCCTGAAGAGAGGTCCCTCGCCTTTGGTGTGTATGGCTATATTATAGGTAGCTTGTTGATAGACTCGCGTGCGTGCTCGTCGTTGATGTTGGCGTAGAACTTGACGGTTGTCTCAATCTTGCGATGCCCGAGCAGTTTACTGATGGTGTAGATGTCGACACCTTTGTTGGCTAGCATCACACCGCATGAGTGGCGAGCCATGTGGAAGTGGACGTTCTTGTTGATGCCGACTTTCCTTGCTACGATTTTCAGCTGCTTGTTGAATGCAGGAGGGTTGGACATGCGTGGGAATACGAGTGAGTTGTCGGCACGGCGTTCGCCAATAAGCTGCATGGCCTGTTCGTTGAGTGGAAGACGAGTGAAGGCGTATGCGTTGCCATCTTTGCTGATCTGCGTCTTCTGTTGTGAGAACTGTATATGGAAGTCGTGCGTTATCTCTGCCCAGGTGAGTTTCTTGACATCGGAGTAACGGAGTCCGGTGAGACACGAGAAGATGAACGAGCGTCGATTGTCGTCGTTGACCCATGGATAGTCGCGGATGAGTCGAATCTCGTCGGGCGTGAGGTATGTGACGGGCTTGACAGGAACACGTATGTCGGGGAACTCGGCGAGGAGCGAATGTGGCAGAATGTCGTCGTTGTTGGCCTTTGAGATGATGGCCTTGAAGTAGGTGATCTGTATCTTGCGTGTGGATGGCGAATAGCCTCTGGTGTAGTCGAGATACTGGTGGATGTGTCGTGGGACGAGCTTGCACATGGGCATGTCGGGAAAGAGTTCTCGCATGTGTTTGCGGAAGAGCTGCGTGTGAGGGTTCTGCGTGAGTCGGTCGATGTAGTCGTCGATGGTGTCGGAGTTCTTCTCTACAGGTCGGCGGACGCCAGAGCCTCCATAGATGATGTCGTCTTCCTTCTTGTTGCGGAGCTGCATTGCAATGCGCTCGATCTCCTTGTTGCGTGCTGTTGTCTCTCGGTCGTTATGTGCGAGGTCGATGTAGAGCTGCAGATACTCGTAGTGCCGCTGTCCGTCGATGTGCCAATCGAGATAATAGGAGCCTTGTCCCTTGGCGAGTTTCTTGACTCGCAATTTTACTATTTGCTTCATTGTAATATGACATTTGGTTTATACAAATATACAAAAAATGTCGGAAAACGAGAAACAAATGAGAAACAGTTTTGGGTAAAAAAGAGAAAAAATGTGTGTATTATGAGAATGTATGTGCGAAAGTGATATTTTGTGTAATGTGTTGTATTTGTGATGTTTATGGGGTAATATTAGGTTATTTGTGGCAGTTGGTAGGATTGGGGATGGAGGGGAATATTATAGCGCATTTTATATCTTCTAACAACATAGAAAACAAACTTCAAGCAGAAAATTTTCCCAAGACGATAGGAGATATACTTAATTTGCAGAATCAAAAAGGGGATAGTCGTTATTATAAGTCAACAATTAGCGGTACTAAAACAACACTAAGAATATCCGACCATATGTATTAGAGTTTACTTATGACAATCCAACTAAAGAGCAATTAATAAATATCACGAAAGATATATTTAACATGCTTGACGGCAAGGGATTCCTAAATATTGCAGGTACTGAAGATATAGGGATTTCGCCATCTACCGAAAATTCTGCAATTAATACTGATTCTAAACAAGGCGAACGTTTCTCTATCTCCGACAATCCATTTGTCACAGAGCGCAAAGCGAAGTCTGCTGCCAATATATTCAAGGCATTGACTCTTGATGAATTAGACTCAGATGTAGTAGATTATCTTGAGAATAAGACTCCATTGTATGCAGAACTTGGTGGTTTTGTCTGCCTCAAAATGAGCATTATGTCAAACGAAAAGGCCTTTTCTTAACG
>JAKSLF010000041.1 GCA_024401355.1 Bacteroidales bacterium
GCACTTTGCTTGCCTGTGTCTTCCCCTTGATCCCCTCCTTCGCCTTGTCGCTGCTGCCCAACGCCACATACTTCAGCGCATCTGCATTCATCTCCACCAGCTTTATCACCTTCACCTCCTTGCCACCAATCTCTTCCTTCTTAACCATCATTACTTCAATTTTCTTCATCATTTCTTTCATAATCTTTTCAATTTAAATTAGACTTCATTGCATTAATATCAGTTACACGAAAAAGGTAAACAACTATTGATGCATCCAATCTATTTTTTTTGAAAGAATACCTAATAATAAAGGCCCGCATCTGTTTGATGCGAGCCTTGGGGGAATGATAATTAAAGTGTCACTCTGCTTTATAGTTTGATCTCTGTCTTCTCTCCTGTGTAGCTTATCGTTGTCGATGGCTTCAGCGATGTGTTGCCTTCTGTGACTTTTATTATTCTGAAGAGGCGCTCGCGTGGCATATCCTTATATGAGCCTTGGCGGTCACTTATGGTGAGTTTCTTCTCCGACTCTGAATATGTGAAGTCAATTGTAGAATATGCACCGTCCTTGTAGTTCATGTTGTCACCTTCGTCCTCATAGAGCGTGAATTTTCCGTCGGCTCCTACATATACGCGTATGTCGAGTGGCGCATCAGGACGCTCGTTGGCATATTGTACGACAGGACCCATAGGTAATATCGATCCCTGCTTGACGAGCAATGGCATCTTTTCTATAGGCGCATCCATCTTGACTGTCTCGCCTCCGTTATATCTCTTGTTGGTCCAGAAGTCAACCCATCCTGCTCCCTTAGGAAGGTAGACTTCACGTGTCTTTTCGCGTGTTGCTTTTTCTCCTTCCTTTGCAAAGTCGGATGGAGTCTTCCAGTATAGGCGGAATCGTGCTGCGCCTGTCTGGTGGTTCTGGGTCTCGCAGATGATAGGATATTCCTTGCCTGCTTCAAGCTCGATGAATTCGAAGTATGGTTCGTTGCAGTCGAGTGCTATTTTGAGGGTATCGCCATTGAATATTATCACGCGGCTGTCGAAGCTCTTTATCTGGAACTGATACTTTCCTGTCTCTGGTGCTACGACTTTTCCTTCCCACCTTATCGAATATACACTGTCTGTCACGTAGTCTGGGCGTCCGCTGTACCAGTAGACGTCTACGTTTTCAGCTTTTTCTTCTTTGGTGAGGCTACTGAAGTTCAAGTCGTTGTAGTATTTTACGTCGATGCCTTGCTTGCCGTCGTTTGTGCGGAACACTTCAGCTGGCACCATGTGTGATATCTGTGGTGGTGTGTGATACATGTAATCTGTTACAGGTGCTACAAGAATGTTGTCACCAAACATATATTCGTCCTTTATGTCAAGCGTCTTCTTGTCGGATGCAAAGTCCATCGCAAGGGCTCTCATCATTGTGTAGTCTTCTGTGTATGTGCGTCCTGCCAATGAATATATGTATGGCATCATCCTATAGCGCAACTTGTCGAATTCAACAAGTACGTTCTTGTATTCGCCCATCTCCCACATCTCTCTTGGTGCATCGCTTCCGTGCGAACGGAATACAGGAGAGAATGTCGCAAATTGGAACATTCTGGTGTATAGCTCCATATATGAAGGGTCTTTTGCTCCGTATGTGAAAAGGCCGTCATAGCTGCCGATGAGGAATCCGCCTATGTCGAAGCTCCAGTATGGTATGCCCGACAAGCAGAAGTTCAGACCTGCAGTTATCTGCTCACGATATATCTGCCAGCTCGCACCTATATCGCCACTCCATGTGATGGCTCCGTCACGCTGCAGTCCTGCAAATGCCGATCTGGTCAGTATGCATGCACGGCGGTTGTCTGTCGCTGTCCATTTGTCATATACGTTGTCGAGAAGCGTCAGCACGTATGTGTTCAGATATCGTGTCTGCGAACCAAGATAGCAGTTCTCGAGTCGCTCGGTTTCATACTGATGAGCATCCTTGGTCAGCGAGTTGGTTACGTCAGGCTCTGTGCTGTCATGCCACCATCCGTCAAAGCCCTGTGGATAGACGTTCTTGTACACATAGTCGTTGTATAGCTTCATTGCACCTGGGTTGTAGACATCTACATATCTGAAGTTACCCCAGCCTATAGGTTCGTACAGGTAGCCTTTTGAGTACATGTCGTCGTGCATTGGAGCGTCGAGTCCGACACATGGCCATACTGATATTATTGCATGCATGTTCATGGCATGAAGTTGGTCCATCATCGCTTTGGGGTTGGCGAAGCGTGTCGTGTCAAATTCCATTCCCGACCATTTGCCTGGCTCCCACCATTCCCAGTCCTGAACCATGCAGTCGATCGGAATATTCTCATTTCTGTATCGTGTGGCAACGGCCAGCAGCTCGTCCTGTGTCTTGTATCGTTCTTTGCTCTGCCAGTAACCAAAGGCCCACTTAGGCAACATCACTGCCTTGCCTGTCAGATTTCGGTATTCCGAGATGGTGCGGTCGGCTGTCGAGCCTTTCATCACATAGTAGTCTATGTTGCTGCCCATCTTAGATTTTATGGCTATCGTGTTGTCAGTTTCTTCGAATGTGGTGTATGAATAGTTGTCCCACATAAGGCCATATCCGTTTGTAGATATCATCACCGGATTCACGGCATTGGTGTTGCTTTGTACCAGCTCCACTTTCTTGCCGCGGTAATTCATCACATAGTTCTGGTTCTGGCCAAATCCGTAGATGGCTTCGTCCTCTGATATTTTGAGCTCCAGTTCGGTTGCATATCCTTTGTCACCCTTTATCTCAACAGCTTTCATTCCGCTCGATGTCTCTCTGAGATATTCTGTGCTGTCTGCGGTCAGATATGTCACGTTGCCATTTGCCTTGCTGACCACTACTATTATCGAATCGGTCTTGATCCATGCTGAGTTCTCGTCCTCGTATCTAGAGTAGTCTACGTGCTCTGCCTCTTTCGTTACTACAAGGCTCTTGATCTCCTTTGCTCCGTCTGCCCATTTGGTACACCTTACTGTGTTTGGCGAATAGAACATTACTCTTGTTGATATGCCGTCTGACAGAGTTATTTCTATGCCATTGTTGATGTCATTCACTTTTGCTTTGTCTCCACATGAACTTGCTGTAAGTGCCATGGCGACTAGTGACAATAACGTTTTTCCTGATCCGATTCTCATGGTGAAATTTGTTTTACATTTTTGCAAATATAGTCATTTTGTGTTGACACCCCTTTCTCTCTTTTCTCTTTTTTAGGGGGTCTTATTATCGTGACCTTCTTTTTCTGTTTTCTCTTCCACAGCTTCTTTCTTGCGGCGTGTGGTTATCTTGTTCCAGTATTTTCTAAACAGTTCGCCCCACGAGTTGAACTCTTCGCGATAGGTGATGCCCACACCCTGGGTTGTTGGCGAGGTCTCGTAGATGATGTCGTTGTTAGAGTGAGTGTATGCCTTGGCACTCAGGTTACCCTTTATCTTCACTTCCATGTCGAAGTCGCCGATGACCGATCCTTCCGATGTCTCATTGGTGTTTCGTCCGTAACCGATGTTTCCGCTTAGTATTATTTTGTTGTTGAGCATACGTGTCGACAGGGCTAGTTCATACTCTTCCTGCGTCACTTCGTCACCCGGGCGATAGTTGATGCCTATGTTCAGGTTGTATTTGTTCTGCGACAGCCAGTTGCTGAACTGGTTGGTTATCAGTTCGGATAATGTCATTGCGGCCACTGCCGATGTTGTCATGTTGTTCTGCGTGCCTGTGGCTTCCTCTGACGCATAGAATCGGTCGAAGGCCAGCAGAGAGAATACCTGACGGTTGGTCTCCTCTTCGGTGGTGATGTACTGGTCGATGATATACTGGTTCGATTTCATCATCGATGGCACTTCGATTTTGAATTTTATGCCTGGGTCCGACATTCTTTCCGACAACGCAAGGTTACAGAATATCGGCACTCGCTTCTTGAGGTCCTGGCCCGCGGCAGAGTTCTGCACAAGGTCGTATAGCGATGCTTTTACTTCATATTGGGCGTTGATGTTCAGGATCGGGTCAAACGGTTCTCCGTCCCACTCGATGGTACTGCCCGAATTGATGCCAAACTGCTTGTTGATGACATTCTGAAGCGAGAATTTGTATTTTCCTTCTTCTATGGTGTAGAGTCCGTTGATGCTAAGGTCGCCTGCTCGGTCAAAGTAGAGTTTAAGGTCTCCCTTGCCGGTGGCGTCTATCCTGTTGTCGGTCAGTGGGTCGATGATGACGCTCACTTTACTTGTCGGCTCTATCCTCACGTTGAGGTCGGCAACAACCCAGCTGTTCACCTTGCCTAGGCTCATGTCGGCTTTCAGCTTCTTGTCCTCCTCAAATTCTTCTTTCTCTTCGTTTTGCTCGTTGGCCGATTTGAATTGTATGTATTTCGTGTCCCCCCGGTCGCTTGTGGCGTTTGGCAATATGCTGAAGACTGTGCCAGGACGTGTTGTCGCGTTGATTACAATGTTTGTGTTGTCGGTCGTTCCTTTTACTGACAGGTTGCCGTTCGCAAATATTGTTCCGTAGTAACTTGGGTTCTCACCACCAGCCATGTCGAGTGCCAGCATGTCGTTCACTTTGAAGTTCAGGTCGTAATACAGGTTGCTGAACATTTCATGCCTTATGTATCCGTCAAACACACCTCGTCTGCCATATTTGTCGCTCACTCTCACTTGGCGTATCTCCATGTTGTCTGGCGACAGTATCACCGAGTCGTTCTTGTCAAAGACATAGTCTACCATGGTTGAATTGACACGGAATGTTGTGCGGTTGGCTGTCAGACGTGCGTCAAGTCCAATGTCGTTGAGTGGTCCGTGCAGTTGCAGTTTTCCTGTTGTGGTGCCTTGAAGGTTGGATACTGATTTCGCCAGGTAGAAGTTGAGGAATCCGAGCGAGAGGCTGTCGATGTCAAAGTTGAGTGACATGTGGCTCGCTTCGCTGTCTATGCCACCTATGCCGTGGGCTCTGGTCTTTCCGCCAGTCACTATCTTTACGTCGAGTCCCAGCTGTTTCATCTCTGTCGACCATTGTGCCGCTACGTCGAGATGCTCAAGGTTGTCTTCGTCTACATGGAAACGGTCTATGCCGATCTTTCCGTTTATTACCGGTTTGTCATAGATGCCTATGCATTTCAGGTCGGCATTCAGGTCGCCTGCCAGCGTATATCTCTCGTATGGGTCGGCTGGCAGTATGTCCTCGATGGTCATCTTGTTGATGTTTATCGCCAGTGTGTCTTCTGTTTTGCTCGATGCCCTGCCGTCTACTGCGATGTAACGGTCGCGCAGGTCGAAGCGGAATTTATTGACATACAAGTGGTCGTGGCTTACTTCCATATCCGATTTGTGAAGTGTCCATTCGTGCGACCTTAGGGTTATCTTGCTCTGGTCTAACGATATATTGGCCATTAGTTTGTTGTCGTCCGTCTTGCTCAATAGGGTAGTGGCACTAAGGTCGCCTCCCGATTTCTTGTTCACCATGTCGTCCCACATGAGGTCGGTCGTTATTAGGTTTCTGTTGATGCTGTTTTTCAGTTTTACAGAACCTATGTTTCCGATATGTGGTATGGTCATCTCGTCTGCTTTCAGTGTCATCGATATTCCCGACGCACCGACGCCTATTGTGCCTACTGTGTTCCTCTGTCTGTGGAAGGCGCCTTTCTTCGAGGTGTCGCCATATTCAATACTGCCGATGTTCAACTCTATGTATGTGCTGTCTGTCTCTGAGTTGATTTCTGCATGTATCTTGCCTGTCTTGGCGAGTTTTATTTCATTGTCGAAAAACTGTATGTACTGGTCAGCATTCGAGTAGTCTATCTCCATTTCCAGTTCTACAGGTTCTGGCCTTTTTTGTGGTTTCTTGTCAAGCAATACGCTGATGTGCGGATATATTTGTCTGTATAGTTCTTCAGCGATGTCGCCATACATGAAGCTTCCCTTGCCCCATCCGTTGAGGTGGTCGCTCTGCAGCATTATGTTTTTGGTGTTCTCTTCGTCACATTCTATCTGAAGCGAGAAGTTGTCGGCCTGTGCAACGCGTGTCGAATCCCTGAAGTCCAGTCCGGTGATCCATAGTTCCGCATCTGCATGTTCCATTTCCTGACCTATGGCGTTCAGTCCCGCAGACACGTTGAGTGTGGCATCTATGTTTGGTGTCAGGTTTGTCTTGCCTGTCCTGAAGTTCTCCACTTTGGCGGTGATGTCGAGTCTGTTGCCTCCAGCTGCTATGCTGTTCCTTTCGTCATATTGGCCTACTATGGTTATCTTGCCATTCTCGTCGTCCAGTTTTATGAATCCCGAGTGGTAGCGCGGACTGGTGATGCCGTCTATTATTATGTCGTGGTACGTGTAGTCAAGACAGGTTATTTCTTTGATGTTAGCTTTGGCTTTGGCATATACTGATTCTACGCCTCTGCTCTCACCGTCCGTCTGGTCAAGAAACCACTTGAAGTCACTGTCGAAGGCCACTATGCCCACTTTGTTCTCTGTCAGCTGACTCAGGTCTATCTTGTTGGTCTTTATCTCTCCTGTGATTCCTATGTCGGCGTCAGCACCCTGTTCTGTTTTTACGCCCTGTGTGCTGGCTCTTACTGCTGTTTTCAAGGTGCCTATGTTGGTCGATAGCTGTCCGTTGAGATTCATGTTCGACATCCATCCGGTCACCTGTCCCTTGTATGTTATCAATCCCAGTGCTAGGTCTGTCATTGGGTTTATCTCTTCGCCAGTCATCATGCCTATGTCGCCCAATGTTGTCGCCATCTGCTGGCAGTCGATGTTTACTGCCGCATGGTCTATGTCCTGCAGTCCGTCTATCATGATGTTGGTCCTGAGGCTTGTGTAGGCACCATTGGTTACCATGATGTTGGATCCTTCTATTTTGTCTTTCGTGCCACTGATATGTCCGCTCGCTGTCAGTATTAATTTTTCTGGCAAATTTGCCTGTGGTATATAAGGAGCTATATCTTGGGCGTGTAAAGTCGCGTTGCTCAACTCTATGTTATATGCATTCAGCTCGTCTGTCGATACCAACGAGTGGTCTATATCTATCTTGCTTGAGCCATAGCCCATCCTGATATATCCTATGTCTATTGTGTCGCCTTTTTGATTTATCTCGCCACTTATGTTTCCCCACTTCCCGTTTCTGCTGTCGTAGGCCGAGATGCGTCGTATGTTCACCGACGACTGGTTCCCGTTGTGTATGATGTCGCGTAGCGATATCCTGATGTTTTCTATGTCTATGTGTCTGTTGTCCAGTCCAGCATATTTTACTCGTCCATTGCTTGCGTCCAGCTCTCCTATCTCTATGTCGAGCGGTGCTGTGTCTGTCGTGTCGTTATCTGATCGCTGCAGGGCGCTGATGTTCAGGATGCGGTTGCCTGCCGAGTCTGTTACGGCATGTATGTCGACCATCATGCTGTCGGCGTTTATGCTCGAGAGCACAAGTGCTTTCCTCCACAATGATGATATGCCTACGTTGACTCGTGCATTGCCAAGACTTATCATCTCTTTCTGGTCAGAGCCATAGATGATGATGTCGTCGATTCCAAGTGTGTTGAATGGGAAATATACCAGTTTGCCAATCTCTACGTCGACGCCCAACCCTTTCTCCATGGTTTTAACTACTGCGTCTCGAGTCCATCTCTGCACTGGCGGAAGCATAAAGGTTCCAAGCAATAAGGCTCCTGCCATCACTGTAATAGTGATAGCTACCAGGATTCCCCTGATTATGCGTTTCGCTATTGCCAACGCTTTCTCGCCTCTATGTCGCTCTGGCTTTGCTTCTTCTTCCATTTGTTTTGTATTCATGCAAAGTTACTTCTTTTTCCTGTATATGTGGTTGTTTGAGCAATAATTATTGTCTGTAAGAGAAATACATGAGATTATTTGAGTTTTTAAAATGTACTGCCTATCTTTATGTCCTGGTAATTAAAATAGTTTATCATGCTTGGAGCAATCATAGGAGATACTGTTGGCTCAATCTATGAGTTCAACAACATCAAGAAAACGGATTTTGTATTCTTCGGACCTGATGTTGAGTTTACCGACGACTCGGTACTTACGGTAGCTGTAGCCGACTGGCTTCTCAACGACCATGCTCGCAGTATGGATGGCCTCGAGAAGGTGCTCGTCAGCTACACTCATGATTATCCTAACCCCATGGGCGCTTACGGCAGTGGCTATTTGGAGTGGGTGCATTCAAGTGGCAAGCGTACTCCTTACAATTCGTGTGGCAACGGCTCGGCAATGCGTGCCTCGGCTTGTGGCTGGGTGGCTCAGTCGCTCAATGATGCTTTGGAACTTGGCAAGCTCTCTGCACAGATTACTCACAATCATCCCGAGGGCATTAAAGGCGCTCAAGCTGTATCGGCTGCCATATATATGGGGCTCCACGGCTCGACAAAGGAGGAAATAAGGTCATACATTGTTGAGATGTTCGGCTATGATATAATGACGTGCGACGAGATTCGCCCTGAATATGGTTGGGGTGCAACGTGCCAAGATACTGTGCCGGAAGCCTTCGCAGCATTCTTTGATAGCACCGACTTTGAATCGGCTATTCGTCTGGCTGTTTCGCTTGGTGGCGACTCCGACACTCTTGCCTGTATCACTGGTGGCATTGCCCAGGCTTTCTACAAGGATATTCCGCAATGGATGATTGACAAGATGGTGGACATCCTGCCAAAGAAGTTCATCGACATCATTGAGAAGGTTGGTGGTATCAGCCTTCGATGACGAGATGACTGATAAAGCATAACAAAAGCCGACATCAATCGATGCCGGCTTTCTTCTTATTGCGTAGTGTTTTTTATTCCCACTCGATCGTTCCCGGAGGCTTGTGTGTGACGTCATACCACAACGATCCTGCACCATCTGCCTGGAACTGTCCCCAAAGTCCTTCGAGCAACTTCTGGTCAATCTCTGCAAAGTTTGCTGTCATGGCTTCCGAACTGTTCACCGGACGCATTACGATACATGGCTTGTCTGCCACTTTCAAAGGAGTCAACACAACTGGCATCTGCCATATCTTCTCATAGAGGTCGTTCTGCTGAAGGAACTCTGTGCAGATGTTGTCAAACTTGCGGAGTGTATCAAATTTGTCCTTTGTCGCATACTGTGCAACGAGCTTAGGTATCTCGTTCGATACGGTGCCAACCTGCCAGATAACACGGTTGATGACTTTGAAGCGGTTAACCAGTTCTGTGCTGTATTTCTCACACTCTTTCCAGGTGAGGTTCTTTGTCGTGAGGAGGAATGGCTGTGCGTATGTACGACCATCACCCTGTACACCAACACTCTTGACTGGCAATACGACTCCTTCGATATTATGCTGCTTGAGGTAATCCTCAAGTCCTGGTACGTCTTTGTTAGATGCAAATTCACCCTTGCCGTCTGTGCAGAGCATTCTCACACCAAGACCTGGACCAGGGAATGGATGTCTCCATACGAGGTTGTGTGGTATGCCAAGCTCTTCACCCAGCATTCTCACTTCGTCTTTGTACAGGTCAGCCAGTGGCTCAAGAAGCAATCCCTGTGCCATCAGATCCATCACTTCCTTTACACGGTTGTGGTGTGTCTTGATGAGGTCAGCATTCTTGGTGCCGCCACTTTCGATGGTGTCTGGATATATTGTTCCCTGAGCTATCATCCACTCTTTAGGGTCAAGGTTGAGCTTCTTCATCTCTTCATCCTTGACAACAAGGAATGTCGCACCAATGCGCTTACGCTTCTCCTCAGGTGCTGTGATGCCTTCCAGACGTCCGAGGAAAGAATCTGTAGCGTCAACAACTCTGAGGTTATTCATGCCCGATGCGTTCAAGAATTCGATAATCTTCTGGCTCTCGTCCATACGCATCATGCCGTTGTCGATGTGAAGACCCAACACTCTGTCTGTGCCAAGCACTTTGTTCAGAAGCACGAATGCTACCGTACTGTCCACACCTCCCGATACAAGAAGGAATACTTTGCGGTCACCCACTTCTTTCTTTATCTTCTCCGAGATGAGTGGCATGTAGCTCTTCATGTTCCAGTTGCGCTCACATCCGCAGATGCTCACAAAGTTGTCAAGTATCTTCATTCCATACTTGCTGTGTGTCACTTCTGGGTGGAACTGTATACCATATATCTTCCTCTCGTCAAGCGCTACGGCTGCTATCGGACAGTCCTTGGTCGATGCTATGATTCTGTAGCCCTCTGGCAGCTTCGATACTGCGTCTCCATGGCTCATCCACATTGGTGATGATGCTGGTATGTCTTTCAGCAATGGATGATTGGCTTCTCCCAATTCGAGGTCTGCTATGCCATATTCTTTCACCTTGCCTGGTGTTACGGTTCCACCAAGCTGCTGAGCTATGAGCTGATGACCATAGCAGATGCCGAGCTTTGGCACCGGTATGTTCAGTATCTCTGGGTTGTACTCTGGAGCGTCTTCTGCATATACGCTTGATGGACCACCACTATAGATGATTCCGCTCGCTCCTGCCAACTCCTCAACTGGTGAGGCTGGCGAGTGTATCTCGGTGAATACGCCAAGTCGACGTACTCGGTTGGCTATCAAGTGTGCATACTGACCACCAAAGTCGAGGACTATTATTTTCTGTTGCATCTTTTTATTATTCGTGTGTCGAATTCCTTTTCTCTTTTACTGCACTTTTGGTGTGCTCTGGTTCTGTGGCTTCGCTATCGACTGACGCATCGCTGTGTCTGCTTCCATGTTCTTGTAGCGCACGTAATCCATGATGCCAAGGTTGCCGTTTCTGAAGGCTTCGGCCATCGCACGTGGCACGTCGGCCTCTGCTTCGATTACCTTTGCTCGTGCTTCCTGGGCTTTCGCTTTCATCTCCTGCTCAAGGGCTACTGCCATGGCTCTTCTCTCCTCCGCCTTGGCCTGGGCTATGTTCTTGTCTGCCTCTGCCTGGTCTATCTGAAGTCCTGCACCAATGTTCTTGCCTATGTCGATGTCCGCGATGTCAATTGACAAGATCTCAAATGCTGTGCCGGCATCAAGTCCCTTGCCAAGCACTACTTTCGATATGCTGTCCGGATTCTCAAGCACTGTCTTGTGTGAGTCCGACGAACCGATTGATGATACGATGCCTTCGCCTACTCGGGCAAGCACGGTCTCTTCACCTGCACCACCAACGAGCTGCTTGATGTTCGCTCTTACTGTTACTCGAGCTTTGGCTATGAGCTGGATACCATCTTTCGCTACTGCGGTTACTGGAGGTGTGTCAATCACTTTCGGATTAACCGACATCTGCACGGCCTGAAATACGTCACGACCTGCCAAGTCTATCGCTGTCGCCATCTGGAATGTCAAGTTTATGTTCGCCTTGTTGGCCGATACCAGCGCATGCACTACGTTTCTTACATGACCACCTGCCAAGTAGTGAGCCTCAAGCTCGTCACGACGTATCTGCGCCAAACCTGCCTTGTGCGCCTCTATCATGGCCTGAACTATGATGCTTGGTGGCACTTTCCTAATACGCATCAGCATCAACTGAAGCAATGATACATGTATTCCCGATACTATCGCCGAAAACCACAGCACGATAGGTACATAATAGAGGAATACTACTAAAAAGATAATCGAAATAACGAATATCGCTATAAATCCGAATTCTCCCATTTTTTCTGTTTGTTTTTAATTATCATTTTTTCTGTTATCCAAAGATAACCACAATATTTCAATTTCGCAACTTTTACTCTCTTATTCGGCTTTCTGGGCTTCTGACAACTTCACTTGCTTGCCGTTCAGGAATGCTACGATGAATGCTCCGCCGAATCCCGATGCTTTGCCAAGTGCCGCCTGTGCCGCTACGTATGTCGGATATGCTCCGCCATAATATTTTGTCAGTCCCTTCTCTGGTATCGCGATGCTCGATACTGTGTCAAACGCGCTCAGCTTACCAGCATCTGGCTTGTTCCTGAACACTCCCAACTGTATTCTATACACCGGTTTCCCAGCTCCGTATGGCGATGCTGTCGCGTCATTCCCTTGTGGTGCTGCCTTCTCCTCTTTAGCTTCTGTTTTCTCCTCTGCTTTCGCTATCTCGCTTCTCACTTCTTCCACTTTCTGCTCCACCTTCTCGACTGCCTTTTCCGCTTTTTTCTCCACTATTGTTGTCACTTCCGCTGGCTTCACTTCCAGTTTCTCTTCTTCTACTATCTCTTCTATCTGCTTCTCTTCTGTGGCGCTGATGGTGAATACCGAGTCGCCTCGTTTTGCTGTCTCTTCGTCTACCGATGCAAATGATGTCACTACCGACATTGGCTCCGATGCTTTCTGCTTCGCTGGCAGAGGGAAACTTCCGTCAAGGTGCGACATGTAGCGTGTCATGGCTTCTGTATATGATGCCAGACCACGTCTCTTCATCACGTCGGCTTTCTGCATGGTCGCCAGACCGTTGCTTATCCTGACGTTCTCTACCATACCAAAGTCTCTTGCCGCCGATTTTCTCAGCACGTTCATCTCTGTGTAGTCGATGTCGCTGTCCTTGTCGGCTATCTCCATATATTTGTCGTCAAAGATGTCAAATTTCTGGTCCATGGCTTTGCCATACAATACTGCCGATGCCATGGCTATGTAGTTCGCCTGCTCGCCCTCGCCCATGTTTTCTGCTTCGAGAGCCAGTATTCCTGCCCACGCATATAGGCTGTCTGCTTCCATCAGTTCCTCTCTCTCGTCCTTGCTGAATACGGCTTTGTATAATGCTGCGTTCTTTCTTCTCTCTTCGTTAAATGGCACTTCCGAATATGCCGTGAAGTTGTCTGCAACAAGTATCTTGTCCCAGTCGAATTTTGGCTCGCTAGCCTTTGTCGCCATTTCCGACAGAGGCACGTATTCTCCGTCTTCAACGAGTTTCGCTATGTATGCGTTCTCTGCCTTGCGCACTTTGTCATATCTTCCGTCCAGCTGGTCCTCAAGGTTATACGCCACTCTCTCTATCTTCATCACTTCGTTGATCACTTCGCTTCTCTGCTCGTCCGAGGTGATGTTCCTGAATTCTTTTCTCAGCTCTGTCATCTTTGCCGAGAGGCTGTCTTTCTTCTGCTTCATCGCAACAGCGTCTCTATACATCTCTCTCGCTTCTTCCGATCTGAAGTGCTCCCATTGAGTGTATTTCAACGAGTCGTTTATCACAAATTCAAACTGCTTCTCTTCTTTCTTGACGGTGAATGTCTTCTTCTTTGCGCCAGCCGCTGCTACGTTGTCTCTCATCTTCTTCAGCGATGGGTCTATCTTCAGCGCTGCCACGTTTCTTATCTCGTCTGTGTTCTGTGCAAAACTGCGTATCACACTCTCGTCCCACAGTATCTCATATACCATTATCGAGTCGCCATGTGTCTCACGTGTCGACGCAAACCATGCTTTGGTCCTGAATTCATCTCCTACAAAAAGGAAGTCGTCAAAGGCCGAGTTGAATGGTACACCAAGGTTCACCGGCTCCGAGAAGCTTCTTGTCTCTATGTCGTATGTCGTCCTGTATATGTCATAGCCACCCATGCCACCGTCTCTGTCCGAACTGAAGTAGAGTGTCGTTCCGTCGGTCATCATGACGGCCATCTTCTCGTTCTTCATCTCGCCTAGTCCAAGGGCTGTCATCTCGCTCCATCCGTCCAGCAGTTTCTCCATCTTGTATATCCTGCTGTGCTCCTCTTCGTCTTTCGCTGTGAAGTATACTGCGTCACCACGCTCTGTCCTATATAATACACCTTCTGGGTCTACGTCCGACTCAAAGAAACTCTTGTTCCTCGCTATGGTGCCTACTTCTTTCGATGGATTATACACCAGCAGCAGACTGTCTTCCGATACTTTGTATTTGTCTATCACTCTGATGTTGAATATCTTCGACGCTAGCGTTATTGAGTTCTGGCATTCTGTTCTCCACTTTTGTGCATTGGCTGTCATCTCTGGGCTGCGTGTCCCCTTCAGGAATTTGTCAAACGATGTTGTCGCCAACTCAAATTCATACTGCAACTGATATGCTCGACCCAGATAGTAGTGCGAGTCTCCCACATATCCTTTCGCCTGGGCAAATTTTAGTCTCCTGATGCCTTCCTGCACTTTCCTGTTGCTCATCACGTACGACGCACCCAGATAATAGTTCGTCTTCGTGTCTCGTTCGTTGGTCGACAATACCGCCTCAAGTGCTTCGATGCAGGTCTCATACTGACCCTTCTCAAACAGGTTGATCGCCGATTTTATTATGGCTTGGCCGTCTGCCATTATGTTGCTCAGCACCAGCATTACTGCCGCCAGTAATATCTTTGTCTTCCGTTTCATCTCTTTATATATAAGGAATCAAAAACGAGTTCTCTTGATTCTTGATTTTTTTGTTCTTTTTTATTTAAGGTCAATTTGCTCCGCAAAGATAATAAAAAGTCATGACTTTATCGCTATTTTTTGTCCTCTTGAAAATTATTGTGCTTTAATGCTTCCTTTTTTCCACAATTTTTATTTACTTTGAACATCTTTTATTATTTAAGTAGATTAACACACAATATCTCATTATGGATAATAACGAACTCTTAGCCCAGTGTGAGGCTACTGCAAAGTCTTGGCTCAACGGCAATTTCGACGCCGAGACTAAGGCCGAGGTTAAGGCTCTTCTCGACAAGGCCGACAAGACCGATCTCATCGACGCTTTCTATCGCACTCTCGAATTCGGTACAGGCGGTCTCCGTGGTATCATGGGTGCCGGAACCAACCGTATGAACAAGTACGTTGTCGGCATGGCTACTCAGGGCTTCGCCAACTATATTAATAAGGCTTGTGGTAACAAGAAGGTGCAGAGCGTTGTTGTAGGTCACGACTGCCGCAACAATAGCCGTCTCTTCGCCGAGACTGTCGCTAACATCTTCTCTGCCAACGGCATCAAGGTTTTCCTCTTCGAAAGCCTTCGCCCAACTCCTGAAATTTCTTTCGCTATCCGTCAGCTCGGCGCTATCGCCGGCGTCAATATTACTTCTTCCCACAACCCTAAGGAGTACAACGGCTACAAGGCTTACTGGGAAGATGGCGCTCAGGTGCTCGCTCCTCACGACACAGGCATCATCGAAGAGGTTAATAAGGTACAGATCGACGATGTTAAGTGGGAAGCCAACAAGGAACTCATCAGCATCATCGGTGGCGAAATGGACTACGACTACCTCATGGCTGTTAAGTCTGCTATGGTCGACCAGGATGTCATCCTCCGTCAGAAGGATCTCAACATCGTCTACTCTCCACTCCATGGTACAGGTCGCGTAATCATCCCTCTCTGCCTCCGCAGCTGGGGATTCCAGAATATCAATGTCGTACCAGAACAGATGGTAATCGACGGCAATTTCCCTACTGTCAAGTCGCCTAACCCAGAAAACTCTGAGGCAATGACTATGGGTATGAACCTCGGCACTCGTCTCGGAGCCGACCTCGTTATCGCTTCCGACCCTGACGCCGACCGTCTCGCTATCGTATGCCGCGACGACAAGGGCGAGTGGATCATCATCAATGGTAACCAGACCTGCATGATGTTCTGCTACTACATCATCACTAATATGAAGAAGCTCGGCAAACTCAAGGGCAATGAGTTCCTCGTGAAGACTATCGTTACTTCCGAACTCATCCGCGAAATCGCCGACAAGAATAATGTGAAACTCTACGATGAGTTCACAGGCTTCAAGTGGATCGCTTATCGTATCCGCGAACTCGAAGGCAAGGAGAAGTACATCGGCGGTGGCGAAGAGTCTTTCGGATTCCTCCCATATGACGCTGTGCGTGATAAGGATAGCCCGGCTTCTATCTGCCTCATCTGCGAAATCGCTGCTTGGGCTAAGGACAACGGCATGACTCTCTACGAACTCCTCATGAAGATCTACCAGGATTATGGCTTCCAGAAGGAAAAGGCTGTCAGCGTTGTTAAGCCAGGTAAGAGCGGCGCCGACGAGATTAAGGCTATGATGGAGAATTTCCGTCAGAACCCTCCTAAGTCTCTCGCAGGTTCACCTGTCAAGGTTATCAAGGACTTCAAGACTCTCAAGCAGACTTGCTGCAAGTGTGGCGAGGTTTCAGATATCCAGATGCCAGCTACTTCTAACGTTCTCCAGTACTTCACAGAGGATGGCACTAAGGTCAGCGTCCGTCCTTCTGGTACCGAACCTAAGATTAAGTTCTACATCGAGGTCAAGGGCGAGATGAAGTCTGCTGCCGACTACGCTTCCGCAAGCGCTAAGGCCGACGAGAAGGCTGCTCAGGCTCTCAAGGATATGGGTGTCGAATAATTCTCTTCTATATTATATAGGAGTAATATGACTATAGGAATAGTCTTCCGGATTTTCCGGGAGACTATTCCCATTTTTTTCTCTTCCACTATTGCATTTCTCGAACATTCGCCATATCTTTGCCCTTGGAATAAGCAAGGTGTAATATAGGTTGACAACATGAAGGTTACTCTCAAAGTTCATAACGCACATACCGTCAAGCAGGCCAAAAGCCTCTTCCGGCGTTCTGCCCAGCGCCAGAATCTCACTCTGCGCCATGGGCAGCTCTACACTATGCGCTACAACCCAGGAGTTCAGCCACGCACCGAAGCTCAGGAAAAGTCATGGTCACTCTTCAAAGAGGCCAACCGCCTTGCAACCAACGATTTCCATGACCCCGAGCGTAAAGCCTACTGGCAGCAGCGACTCAAGTCGCAGACGAAGTACAAGACCGCACGCGGTCTCGCCAAAGCCCACTATATCGCTCTCCTCAAGGCTCAGATGTCCGCCCGCAAAGCCGACGTCCCAGCTTCTACCCGTCTTGCTATCCGCCACCTCACCATCTCACCTCTCGCATCTATACCTATATATAATAAGCCATCCGCTTCACACAACGGTAATCCTTCGTCTCTGGTCTCCAGTCCGTCTTCGTCCGCCCGCACATGGCGCCACTACCGCAACATCCTTTATTACCGGCTCTCTCTTATGCAACTATCCACCCATCCGTCATGACTTTTTTGTCTTTTTTTGTATCTTTGCAATTATATAAACGACATTACAATACATGAAATATATAACATTCATCTGCCTGTTTGTCTCGTCAATTCTGCCTCTGCTCTGCAGTTGCTCTGAACATGACGATTTCAAAAATGAGTTCCGGAAGCCAGCTTCCATCGTACTCATGTCGGCCGATGATGTCGATCTCTCTCATGAAGCAACAGCTTCCTTCGAGTTTCGTGTCAATCCTTCCAACGCTCGTTTCAACTACGATGTCAACTCTCCAGATTGCGAAATTGCTATTGATAAGGTCGGAACAAACAAGAATCTTACTTCAAGTATCACCATCCCCGAATGCTACTCTCTGGTAAAGGTCGAGCCTGTATGTGACGAACAAGGTCTTCCTAAGGCTGGTCAGTATCGTGCCTTTATTAAGGATTCTGGTATTTCTTATTCCTATCGCGATGTTGTCTCGCTGGTCATCTCTGTGGGTGGCATAAATGGCGACAAGCTTATCTCTTCCGAGGTCTTCAATGTCAATTATTCCGACAATGTCTTGTTTTCTTTCAAGTTCGAATTGTCTAAGAATAAAGGTAAAATTCTTGACGACATAGAACTCAATATCGATAATGACGAAATCACTCTGGTTACTCCAAGGTTTTTCGACCTCAAAGGTCTCGTCCCTACTATCGAGACTAACGGAAAATATGTTTTCGCCAATGGCGTACAGCAAGTTCCAGGAGTCTCTTCGGTCGATTTCTCTAATACTGTTACCTATACAATTGTCTCGTCCGTCGGCGCTCGGAGAGATTATAAGGTTGCTCTTTCTAACACCGGACTCCCAATTGTTGTCGTTGAGACTGAAAATCATAGCCCAATTGTCAGTAAGGAAGAATGGCTGGCAAATACGTCAATCACTATTTTCGATGTTGACGGTTCAATTGATTATCAGGGAACTTCTGACAATATCCGAGGTCGTGGTAACTCTACTTGGCAGGCTCCCAAAAAGCCGTTTGCTGTCAAGTTAGACAAGAAGGCCGAAATACTTGGTATGCCCAAGCATAAGAGATGGGTCCTTCTTGCCAATTGGCTGGATAGGACTATTCTCCGAAATGACATCGCGTTCGAACTCTCTAGAATGACTGGCATGGATTGGACTCCACGCGGCCAGTTCGTCGAGGTCATACTTAATGGTGAGCATATTGGCAATTACTATCTTTGTGAACAGATTAAAATAGACAAGAATCGTGTCAACATTGCCGAACTCAAGGCCGACGATGTCGACGACGAGACTATTACTGGCGGATATTTGATGGAACTCGATTCCCATTTCGATGAGGTGAACAAGTTCATGTCGTCTGTCCGCAGCTTCCCATATATGTTCAAGGACCCTGACGAAGAAACTCTTAATGAACAGCAGTTCGCTTACATGCAGGGTTACGTAAACCAATTTGAAACCGAATTATACAATGCCGATTCGTTCAGTAATCGTACATATATTAATTATATCGACGTTGATTCATATATCCAGTTCTTCTTCGTCAACGAAATCGTAAGCAACCACGAACTCGGTTGGCCAAGAAGTACGTATATGCACAAAGATCGCAACGGCAAGATGAAGGCAGGTCCTGTATGGGATTTCGACTGGGGAACTTTCTCTCCCGATCGAACTCAAAAATGGATCTCCAGATATACTCTCTACTATGGTCGCCTTGCCGAAGATCCACAATATGTTGCAAGAATGAAGGAATTGTGGAACGAATCCTATCCTCGTTTCCTGACAATAGGCGATTATATCGACTCTAGAGTCGAAGAGTTGCGTCAGTCTCAGGAGATTAATATGGAGATGTGGCCAATCACCGAAGTTATCAACGGCGACGAGTCGTTGACATTCGATGAAGCTGTTGAAAGGGTGAAAACGTCTGCTCTTGATAAGATAAAATGGATGAACACCGCCATAAATAATATGTAGCCATTCATCTTTTTATTTCTTAACAATTCAACCGCTTTTACTCCAACATGCGGATAATGAACAGATAACGTAGAATTATCTGATATTTCTGATCTGTGTCAATTGCAAAAGAACATTAAAAACGCCATAAAAAGCGGTTGACCTCTTGCAAG
>JAKSLF010000042.1 GCA_024401355.1 Bacteroidales bacterium
AAAAGGTATGGTAAGGGTACGTTAAGGTACCGTTATCCCTCCGAGAAAAGTGTCTGAAGTCGAGGATGCCTAAATTGTGAAAGATGATTAAATATTACTAAAGGCTATGCGCTAATATTAACAAACGTTATTGGTTTTTTAACTGTAAAGTATGTGGATTATTTGGAGTAAAACGCGGAAAAACTGGAATGGTCACGGTCAAAGTGGTCAAAGTTAATTTTTGACGTGCTTAAATTGTCGAATAGAGGTTATGCATATAGGATTTTATCCATCCTTATGTCAAATGGTTCGGTCGGAATATGGTCGCATATTTGGCATTTAAAGCATATTCCAATTTTATAGGGAGTAATTTTGTTGTTGGTGCAGGATTCGAAAAAGCGATCGTAATATCCGCCTCCTCGTCCCATTCTTATTCCGTCTGTGGTGAATGCTATTCCAGGTACAACTATGACAAATGGTTCGTTAAATGGCAGTAATTGTCCATTGGTCGGTTCTTTGATTCCATAACAAGGTTCGGCTGTCATATTGGCTATAGTGTCGTATTTTCTGAATGTAATATCTTGGCCTGTAATGACTGGTAAATATATGGAATGTCCTTGCTTGATAAGCTCTTCTATTATGTCTTGGGTTGGCAGTTCGTCTGGCAGAGAATTATAGATTGCAATGTTGTGCGTTGACTTTATTTGTGGAATACGAAGAAGCCCATCCAAGACTTGCTTCGCAGCTTGCTGCTTTTGACTGTCATTGAGATGGGCTTTTTGTATTTTTATTTCCTTACGTAGTTCTTTCTTTTGTTCGGAAATAGTCATCATATTAGTTTTGGCTACGAACGATAGTTTGATCTCGGTCTGGACCTATTGAAATAATATGGATAGGTACACCAAGATATTGTTCGATGAAGTCAATATATGCATTGAATTCTTCTGGGAATTCGTTTTCTGATGTCATCTTGGTCATGTCAGTTTTCCATCCGTCGAATTCTGTGTATATTGGTTCAACGCCTTCTGTTATGTCGAATGGGAAATCTTGTGTTTCCTGACCATTTACCTTGTATGCGACACAAGCTTTTATTGTGTCAAATCCATCAAGGACATCACTCTTCATCATGATAAGTTTAGTGACACCGTTGAGCATTACTGCATATTTCAGAGCGACGAGGTCAACCCATCCGCATCGGCGAGGACGGCCTGTTACTGCACCAAATTCATGACCGAGTTTGCGGAGTTCTTCACCAGTAGCATCGTTGAGCTCAGTTGGGAAAGGTCCACTTCCTACTCGTGTGCAATATGCTTTGAAAATACCGAAGACATCACCAATTTTATTAGGAGCGACACCGAGACCTGTACATGCGCCAGCGCAAATAGTGTCTGAAGAAGTCACAAATGGATATGAACCAAAGTTGATGTCAAGCATAGTACCTTGTGCACCTTCAGCCAAAATACGATTGCCTTCAGCAAGTGTTTTATTGATGAAATGTTCGCTATCAATGAACTGGTACTGCTTTAGTTTTTCTATGCCGGCGAGCCAGTCTTTCTCAATAGACTCAAGGTCATACTTGAAATCGTAGTGAGACAAGATTTCTTTGTGACGTGCTATTGCTGCATCGTATTTCTCTTTGAAATTGTGCTCGATGTCACCTACACGCAGACCGTTTCGGCTAATTTTGTCTGTATATGTAGGACCGATACCCTTGCCTGTTGTTCCTATTTTACCGCTTCCTTTGGCAGATTCGTAAGCTGCATCGAGGAGACGATGTGTAGGCAAGATGAGATGAGCTTTGCGTGATATGAAGAGTCGCTTTGTGAGGTCATGGCCCGATGCTTCAAGCTGTTCAACTTCTGCCTTGAAAAGAGCAGGATCGAGAACAACACCATTACCTATTATATTGACCTTTCCTCCCTGAAATATACCAGATGGTACTGAGCGGAGTACATACTTCTGTCCTTCGAATTCAAGTGTGTGGCCGGCATTTGGACCGCCCTGGAAACGTGTTACAACTGAGTAAGATGGGGTGAGCACATCAACGACTTTGCCCTTGCCTTCATCTCCCCACTGGAGTCCTAATAATACATCTACTTTCATACAATCTATGTGAATGGCATGTTTGGAATATAGTCCTTGATGCCAGGTTTTTTATGTGTTATTGCCTTTCTGACGTGAAAAACGGAACCTCTGCGAGTGCATAAGATTCCGATGTGTAAAGATACGTTAATATTGGCAAATGGCAATCTAAAACGTTGAATTTCTTTGATTATGTTTTGCATTTTAGATTGCTTATAAATTAACGTAGTGTTTTATTGCAGTTTTGCTTGTTGTTTACTGTTTCGAGTTTTTGTTTGCCTGTGTTGCACATTGGTCGCACAATCCGTATATGTAAAGCGAATGGTGTGATACGGTGAAGTGTTTTTCGATGGCAGCGGAGTTGATGACTTGCTGTATGCCTGGGTCGACAACTTCTGTTACTCCACCACAAGAAGTACATATTAGATGTTCGTGAGGCTTTGTGTCGAGAGTCTTCTCGAATTCTGCCATGTTTTTGCCGAACTGATGCTTGATGACAAGTTTGCAGTCAAGCAGGAGTTCTATGGTGTTGTATAGTGTAGCACGACTAACTCGATAGTTTTTTTCTTTCATGTAAACGTAGAGCTTTTCGATGTCGAAATGCTCGTTGTGAGTGTAAATCTCATCGAGGATGGCGTAACGCTCTGGTGTTTTGCGATGGCCATGCTCTTGTAAGTATTGGGTGAACAGGTTTTTTACGACCTCCTTTATGTTGGACGAAATGCCGTTTTTGATGTCTTCTGCCATACCTTTATAAATCAAGTTCTCTATTTGGGGCATCGTTTGTAAATAGTTTGAAACGCTGCTTAAAATAGACTCGATAAAAATAATACTTTTTTATGAGATGTGAAACTTTTGGACGTATTTTTTTCTAAAAAGTTGGTGTTGTATGAGTAAAGACGTGCGGCTTTAAGTGAATGTATGACATGTCAGATGATGGTAAGTATACTGTTGTGTAGGTTGATTCTTTGTCCAGAAAAGCCTGCTGACGGGATTGTGTTGAACTGACTTTTCCAGTATTGTATGGCTTCGTCTCCTGTGCAATGGTTGACAATCCAGTGCTTGACTGGTAAGATAGCGGCTGCAGTTTGTGCTGCTTCTTGAATCTCTTCGTTTGTACGTCCGCTAAGGTGAAGTCCTCCGATGAATGCCGTGAGTGATTCAATGTTGAGTGTAGAGTGAACGAAAGACAAAAGTTGTTTAAGGCCGTGGTGAGTGCATCCTCCGAAGAGTATGGTTTGACCTTGGTGTTTAATCAGAGTGAATAGTTCATCGGGGAATGTATCGGGAATGAGCTTTTGTGTGAGTGGGTCCATTATCACCAGTCGTGGGTTGGCTGGTGCTGGAGATGGTAGCGTGAAGAGTGTTATATTTAGGTTGTTGTGTTGGTCGCAACCTTCTTGTGTATTAGTTATTAGGTCGACTGTTGATGTGGGCATTGATAGTTCGGTTATGCCGGTTATTGTGTGTGTGTTGAAATGCGTCAGGATAGAAGTGTCGGGCATGCCGTTGGGTTTAAGCATGGCAGTCGAGTGTGAGTAACGGGTGATGGTTGCTCCCTTCCCGATATATAGATGTGGTTTTGGGGTGGTGGTACCTAGGTCGTTACTGTTATTGAGAATGGTCGCTAATGCAGTAAGGCCGCCAGCGTGGTCGTAGTGTCCGTGAGATATGATTGTGGCATTGAGGAGACGTAAGTCGATACCTAGAGTTGCGGCATTGGATATGAATTTGTCGGTCTGTCCAGTATCAAGAAGCAATGAAGCGCTACCGCAAGAAACGTGGATAGATAAACCGTGTTCGGATGCGAAGTGGTTGGCTGATGGCCTGTTGTCGTTGAGTATTGTAATTATCATTGCTGTGGATTTGGCATAGTTATGGCGTCAGAAAGTGTATTTGAATGCCACGGATATGTTTTCCTTGACCTGGAACTTGGAACTTTCGTTGTCGAAGTACCTGAGTTCAAATAGTATTCGAGTGGTCAGGAAACGGTTGATCTGCAAGTCTGCAACGTTTTCCCAATCGAAACGTTTTTGGCCATGTTTCTCAAAGTATTCGTAGAACAATTCGCACTTTGTTGAATATGTAATCGAACTATTGAACTTTTTCTTCCAGTTGACAGTTATAGAGAAACCGTCAACGGTGCTGGATTTCTTGTTTTTAGGGATGGAGTAGGCAGTCTGGTCGATTGTTGAGGTGTCGGCCACGACAGTTATTATGGCTGTGAATGGAGATAGAAGCAAAGACAAGTCCTTGTTCTTGTAGTCCATACCGAAAATGAACTGTATGTATGCAGGTGAGAGAAGGGTAGACTTGGGCTTCTCTTTGTTTTTGTCGGAGTTTTTGTAGTTGCGGAACATCTGTGTCTTAAACGTGTTCTTGAAAGAATAGAACCACTTCGACACAGCTTTATAGCCGTATTTTGATGAAAGATTGAGTTCGTCGTCGCTTACTCGTGCACCGAGAGTAGATGTTCGTGTCACGCCCAGTTTGTGGACGATGTTATTTTCCCATTCGTGGCGGTTGTTAGTGTATTTAGCTATGTAGCGGAAATCGCTGATAAGGCTCATAGAACTTTCACCACCCTTGGCCCAGTTGGCGAGAAGGAGCTGTGAAAGCTGGAGGTTCTCCTGTCCTGTAACGGTCCAAGGAGACTTTTCTTCTTTAGGGAGTCGAAGTTCTGTTTTGCCGTAGTCGTGTTTTATACTTACGAGGTCGGCGATTTCGCGTTGTTCTTCGTATTTGTCCTTGCGATTACGTTTTTGTTTTACGATATTCCATATTTCGGGAACTTCGCGCCAAGTGTGCTCTACCTTGTCTGGGTGGTCAATCGTGTAGTTGTAGCGAATGTCTTCAATGGGGTTGTCTGACGTTTTTATGGCATTGGCGGCTCCGAGAGTGAATATAGCCTTATGGTAATCGTCTAGACGTTGTTGCTGTATGTTGGTGGGGGTGTATTTTATGTCCTTGGTGCGTGGAATAAACGTTACGCCGAAAGATATGGGAGACAATTTTGCCGAGTCTGGAATTTGTGGCATTTTCATTGGTTCTTTGCCAAAGAACATCACAAGTGAGTCGGCGTGAGTGAGCATCAATGAGTCGGTTTTGCACGTATCACAAGAGGCAATGACGGGTGTTCGCCAAAGTTGTGCATTGGCGAAAAGAGGAGTTAGCAACGCATATAAAAAGATGGCGATGCATGAAATATGTCTACGAACAGAAAGTTTCATTCTGAGTGTTCGAGCAGTCTTGTGAGTTTGTGATTACAATACAAATATAATGCCGTTTGGGCTAAAGGTGCAAATAATTTGGCAATGAAAGTGGCGTTAGGGGTTTGTTTTGACTTTTTTTCACTATATTTGCAAAAGAACAATGGGAGGAGTTGTAGTTGACTGCCTCTAAAAAGAACAGCTTTTGATTAAAATAGGAATATATGACCGTCACTGCATAATGCGCAGTGCCATTGTTTCTTTGCTGTCATCGAATGAAGAATTTGATGTGACGGCATTGGAGCCTGACCCTATGCAGGTTATAGACAGAGTTAAGATAGAGTCGATAAGCGTTGTTGTCTTTGTAATACATACGGTGTCTGACGAATCGTTTGCTTTGATTAAGCAGATAGGCCAGCGATTTGAGAGGGTAAGACTTCTTGTGATGTCGGCAATGGATGATGATAAATTGATAGTTCAGTCGATAAGGTCGGGTGCGAAGGGTTTTGTAGCTTCAGATGCAGAACCTCATGAATTGACGGAGGCCATATATACGCTTAGGGGAGGGTATGATTATTACAGCAAGTCGATATCGCATCTTCTAGTAGGCAGGTATATAAACGAAATGATAACTGATAAGCCGGCTGTTCCTGGAATTGAGCAGTTGAGTGCACGTCAGATAGAGATTATAAGATTGTGGGGAGCTAACAAGAGTAATCAGGAGATAGCTGATGAACTTTACCTTAGCATAAGAACGGTGGAAAGCCACAAGAATCATATTATGCAGAAGCTGAACCTGAAGACAACGGTGGATATGATAAAGTTTGGCATCCGCAACAATCTCATAGAATTGTAGTTCTATTTATTCGTATGAGACGTGTGTTAATACTCGTCGGTATACAGAGAAAATCTTAGACTTAGAGACGAAGCCCACGTATTTGTGGTTGTCAATCACAGGCAGGTTCCATGCTTGTGTCGACTCGAACTTGTCCATGACGGTCTCCATGTTGTCGTGTATGGAGATGAATGCAGGTGGAATCATCATTACCTCGCGGACGAGGGTGGTATTGTAGATATCCTTATTGAACATGAAACGTCGGATATCGTTGAGCAGAACGACTCCAATCATTTCGTCTCTGTCGTTGACGACAGGGAATAGGTTGCGTTCGGACTTGGCGATTGCTTGCACGAGGCTTCCGAAAGTGTCGTTGGCGTGTACGGTAGTGAAATCGGTTTCAATAACCTTATCGAGGTGCATCAAGGTCAGCACAGTCTTATCTCTCTGGTGGGTCAGGAGTTCGCCTTTTTCTGCGAGTGGTTTAGTGTATATGCTATGTTCCTCGAACAGTCCGATAGTAAGGTGTGAGATGGTGGCGACGAGCATCAGTGGGACGAGAAGCTGGTAGCCATTGGTTATTTCGGCAATCAGGAAGATGGATGTTAGCGGGGCGTGCATGACACCAGCCATGACACCGGCCATTCCGACGAGAGTGAAATTGGTCAGGGGAATGTCGTGCCATCCGAAAGCGTTGTTGACGAGTGCGAAGAAATAGCCGGATACGCCACCAAGGAGAAGTGATGGAGCGAAAGTGCCGCCGACACCTCCTGCAGTTGTAGTAAGTGACGTAGCGATAGTCTTAAAGACGATTACTCCGGCAGTAAAAAACAGCAATGGCCACAATCCGTCGCCCAAAAGTGTGATAGGTGAACCGCTATAAAATTCGTATGTTCGTCCGCTTAGTAGTTGTCCTATTACCTCGTAGCCCTCACCATAGAGCGGTGGGAAGAGGAAAATGAGGAGACCGAGAACCGTACTGCCAAGGATCCATTTGAAATATGGATTCTTTATTTTACCCATTTCGCGTTCGCAGAACCAAGTACCTCGTGTGAACATAAGAGAAATGAATCCGGTAAAGATGCCAAGGAGAACATAGAAAGGCATATTGGATAGTCTGAACGGCATTATAGTTATCATGCCGAATTCTGTCTCGTTGCCGAGGAAATAGTATGTTATTGACGTGGCTGTGATTGCGGAAATGAGCAAAGGGACAATGGACGCCATAGTCAGGTTGAGCATGAGGATTTCGAGAGTGAAAATCATGCCTGCGATAGGTGCCTTGAATGCTCCGCCGATACCTCCTGCGGCTCCGCAAGCGACGAGCAATGTGATGGTCTTATAGTCCATCTTGAAAAGTTTTCCGATGTTGGAACCGAGTCCGGCGCCTGTGAGTGCGATAGGTGCTTCGGCTCCTACGGATCCTCCGAATCCGATTGTGAAAGAGGATGCAATAACGGAAGAGTAAGCATGGTGTTTACGGAGATTGCTATCTTGCTGTGAAATAGCGTGGAGAATCTTCGTAATGCCGTGTCCGAGGTTATCTCTCACGATGTATTTGACGTAGAGCATAGTAATGAGGATGCCCACGGCAGGTGAGAGGAGGAGTAGGAAATTATAGTCGTTGGAAGCGAAATTGTCGAAGACGAAAGTCTTGACAAAAGCGATGGAGTGTTTAAGGATGACGGCTGCTACGCCGCTGCAGATGCCTACAAAAAGTGAGAGGATGATGACAAAATATTGCTGTCCGATGAGGTCAATCTGCCATGTGGCAAAGCTCTCGGAGCGGTTTCGTGTCCATGTCTTGATTATACTAGATATGTTATCAATCCACTTCATTTGGGTTATTGTTGTCATCAATAACGCAAAAATAGTGATTTGCTAAGATAAGTTGCGGTTTTTGATGTTAAGTAAAATTAATTGTCGTTATGAAAGTGGAGAAAAACAAACAACACAAGCGTAAGAGCGCTTGTGTTGAATGTGAAAGGAATTATATTGGATTGGCTTGGGAGCCAATCAATTTTCACTAGAGAGGACAGCCAAAGTGTTGTCGAGAGTTTCGACATTGAAGTCGCGAGCGACTACTGTTCCGTTAGCGTCGATGAGGAGGTTGACAGGGCGATAAACCTCGAAGAGTGTTGCCCATTCAGAGTCGGTGCCTCGATAATCGCAGATGTGGTGGAAAGACTCGGTGCCGTCTGTTGCGATAGCCTTGCGGAGAGGAGCCTTGTACTTGTCGAGCGAGATGCTTACGACATCGATACCCTTGCCATTGTGGAACTGCTTGCCGGCATATTTGTCGGTGAGTTTGAGAAGCTGGTAGCTGTTGATGCGAGACTGAGCGTCGTAGGAAGCCCAGAAAGAAACTACGAGCATTTTGCCGCTGATAGAGTCAGTGGAGAAAGTTTGTCCGTTGACCTCTGTAGTACCGTTGATGCTATTGAGCTGGTCGGTATAGGTCTGGACTGTTGCCTCTTTCTTTGAAGAGGTGAGGAACATTAGAACTCCAGCGAGTCCGATAGTGTAAGTCTTGAGGCTGAGCGCCTTGATCTTGTTGTTGTAAATGTTATAGTTTATCATTATAAAGCTTTTCTTAGACTGCCCGAAAAGACACCAGCGCAAGGCCTTCCATCTGTCGGTTCACTCGGCATATTAAATATGCGTGAGCTAACCAGTCTAAAATCAACGATGCAAAGTTAGGCAGAGAAGTCGGATGAAGAGCAAAAAGATGCGTTAAAAAGAAAAATGAGAGTTTGGAATGAATGCTTATTGTGTGCTAATGTATTGTGGTATAGTATTTTAGTGTTTGGTTAAAGATGGTTAATGAAAATGGTCGCGTAAGAAGGTAGCAGAGGCGTTGAAAACGTGGTTGGGAAAAGTGGATTGTAAGTAAAATGACCATTCTGGTGATAGATTGTAAATTGGTAATGGTCGGCTAAGGGTTGCTTAAGGGTTGCTTGAGGGTCCGTTAAAAGTTGCTCATGGTGCGTTGTACGGAATGTAAGATAAAAGTTGTGTTTAGGTTACGGATTGTAAAAATGGAAGGGCTTGATAGGTGTGTAGAAGGTGGAGTGTTTGCTAGTGAGGGAAAAGATGGAGTGGAGGAGTGTGTGGATATGATTTTGTTGTGAGGGGATGGTTGGAGAATTAAAAAGCATTATCTTTGTAGCGTTATATAAAGAGAAATAAAGTGGAATATCTTGATACGTTAAATGAGCCGCAGCGGCTAGCGGTGACAACAACTGAGGGGCCGATGCTGGTGATTGCGGGTGCGGGTTCGGGCAAGACTCGAGTGCTGACGATGCGAATAGCATATCTTTTGCAGCAGGGCGTGAAGCCTTATAATATATTGGCGCTCACGTTTACGAACAAGGCGGCAAGAGAGATGCAGGAGCGAATTGCGGGAATAGTAGGTGAGGAAGTGAGCAGACAGTTGTGGATGGGAACATTCCACTCGGTATTCAACAAGATATTGAGGATAGAGTCGGCTGCGATAGGTGTTACGTCGGACTTCACGATATATGACACGCAGGATTCGAAGAGCCTGGTGCGCTCGATAATGAAGAGCATGCAGCTTGATGAGAAAGAGTATAAGCCGTCGAACGTAATGTCGGCAATATCGCAGGCAAAGAATGATTTGATAGGAGCATCGGCATATTCGAATGACACGAACTTCATAGAGAGAGACAAAGCCGCGCGACGTCCGAAGACAGCAGAGATATACATGAGGTATGTGCAGCAATGCAGAAAATCGAATGCCATGGATTTTGATGACCTTCTGTATTATACACATATATTATTTAGGGACCATCCGGAAATCTTGGAGAAGTATCAGCAGAAATTCAAATATATACTTGTTGATGAGTATCAGGACACGAACAAAGCGCAATATATAATAGTAAACAAATTGGCTGGTCAGCACAGGAACCTTTGTGTGGTGGGTGATGATGCCCAGAGCATATATAGTTTCCGTGGTGCGAGGATAGAGAATATATTGGGTTTGGAGAGGGATTACAAGGACCTACAGATGGTGAAGCTGGAACAGAACTACCGTTCGACACAGGTGATAGTGAATGCGGCGAACAGCCTTATAGAGAAGAATGAAGGCCGACTGAAGAAAACAGTATTTTCGGAGAATGACGAAGGAGAGAAGATAAGAGTGTGCTCGACCTTTGACGATACGAAAGAGGCGGAGCTTGTTATAGGTGACATAGTGGCGAGAATGAGGAATGAGGGAATCAGGCCTTCGGATGTTGCTATATTATATAGGACAAATGCTCAGAGCCGTGCGTTTGAGGATTGCTTCAGGCAGAATAGAGTACCTTATAAAATATATGGAGGTTTGTCGTTCTACCAGCGAAAGGAGATTAAGGACCTCTTGGCATATTTCCGTCTGTCGGTGAACAGGAACGACTCGGAATCGCTCAAGCGAATAATAAACTATCCGGCGCGAGCGATAGGTCAGACCACACAGGAGAAGATAATCGGCATGGCCATGGAGAGGCGGTTGTCGATGTGGGAAGCGTTGAGTCCGGAGATGCTTAGTCAGTCGGGGTTGTCGGCAGCGACGCAGAACAAAGTGATGAAATTTGTGTCGATGATAGACGTATTCGCGATGCAGTCGGAAAACCTCAATGCATACGAATTTGCGGCTGAAGTGTTGTCGCAGAGTGGCATAATGAAAGAACTCAACGACAGCAAGGACGAAGCAGATGGCAAAGAACGCTATGCGAACGTCAACGAACTTATGAACTCGCTTAAGACATTTGTCGAGGAAAAGACAAAGGTGGGGAGCGACTGCAACATAAGGGCATACTTGGAAGAAGTGTCGCTGATATCGGACATGGACACAGAGGACAAGAGTGCGGACAACGTGAGTCTTATGACGATACACTCGTCGAAAGGTCTTGAGTTCAACTACGTATATATAGTAGGTGTGGAAGACGAGACATTCCCTGGTCCGCAGAGTGCGTACGACCCCAAGAGTCTGGAAGAAGAGCGAAGGCTGATGTATGTAGCCATTACGAGAGCGCGTTTGGGCGTGGTGATGAGCTACTGCCTGAGCAGATTCCAGTATGGACAGCGAAAGGACGTGCATCCGAGTCGATTCCTGGCGGATATAGACCCAGAGTATCTGGAGAGGCCGAATTCGCTTAACGTAGACAGACCGCGGACAGCATTCAGGATAGACAGACCACAAGCATCGTCATTTTCGAGAGGAGAAAGGACGTCGGAGATTCAGAACCCATATTCGAGAAATCATACAGGAATGAGTGGCGCGTATGGGCAGAGCAGAGGAATACAGGGGCGAACATCGTCATTCTCTCCAATGCCTCGTAAGCAATCATCGTTTAGCCGACCGGTGGGAAGTCAGTCGTCGCAAGTTGGTTCGGCAACATCGCCATCGGGAGAGACATATAGTGTAGGTCAGAGAGTGGTGCATGAAACCTTTGGGCGAGGAAAGATAATAGCGATAGAAGGTGAGATGGCAAATGCCAAGCTAAAGATAGAATTTGAGAACTTCGGTCTAAAGCAGTTGCTGTTGAAATTTGCAAGGCTCAGGCCGGAATAGACTTATTGGATGGTCTTGAGTTGAATCAGAGTGATTTCGGGTGGCATGCCAAGGCGAAGCGGAATGCTATTGACACCAAGTCCGGTATTGACATAGAGGAGCGCGTCGCGAGTTCCGTGGTGTGAGCCGTTGGGGAAAGAGAATAGTCCGGCGTCGTATTTGTAGCGGAACCTTGCCGCGGTGAGCAGACCGTAGAACGGAATGTTGATGGCCAATTGTCCGCCGTGAGTATGTCCGCAGAAAGTGACATCGGCATCAAAGACAGACCTTGTCTCGTCGTAGAACTCTGGGGAATGGATCAATGCTATCTTGCAGAAACGGTCGCAGTTGACGTAAGCGGAATCGAAGAGCCATGAGTGATTCTGGTTTTCGGAACCTGCGAGAATAATAGTGTCGGTGCCGCAAGTAATTGGGACGAACCGATTGCTGAGCAGGGTGAACCCGGCCTCGGAGTAGACCTTCCTGATGCGGTTGATGTTTTGGCCAAGATCGTTGGTGGTGAGGTCCCAATTGAAATAGTCGAAAGGCGTGTCGTGGTTGCCGAGAATGGCGTACTTATGTTGGGCGTTGATGCGTTTGAATACAGGTTGGAAACCTTCAGCCTCTTCGGCATAGCAGTTGACCAGGTCGCCGAGAAAGAGAACCATGTCGGGTTTGCAGGCGTTGACGCTATCGATAGCGGCAGAGATTTTGGACGTGTCGCCGTTGAGACTGCCGATATGAGTGTCGGAAATGAGAGCTATGCGGAAGCCGTCGAAACCTTTTGGGAGGGAGCTGAGTGGCATAGAAAGTCGGGTGACATGATAGTCATATCGTTCGACGAAGGCACCATATATGAAGCATAAAGCGGGAATGAGTCTGATGGAAACAGATAAAAAACGGCAAAGAGTGCGGTGAGCGGAGTAGAGTGGTGAAGAGTGTCGGCAGAAGATGGGGCGGGTGATAGTAATAGTGAGTGAAGTTGTGATGATGATGATGTTGGCGAAGAGCCACCATTGGACATAAGTGAACGAGTGCCAGTCGGTGAAACTGCGAGTATTGTTGCAGAGGTAGTATGAAGTGATGCTGGAAGCGATAAAAAAGAGAGCTGTGAGGACCTGCAAGATGCGATGCCTTTTGAGGAGGACGACGGAAGCTATGCCGGCCAGAAGGGTGGTGGCTAGTATGATAACTATGATATGCCAGGTAAAATTCATAGCGAATGACAGATTGTTTATGCTGTAAAAAGCATTTTATGGGTCAAAAATAGTCAATATTTATGTTAGTTGCTATGTGTAGATGCAACTTTCGCGAAAAATAGTTTGAAGTTATGCCTTAATTTTATAATTTTGTAACAAATTTTTGGTCTAATGGGCCATGGAAGTATTTAGGGGCATGTCGGTTACGTCAGAGCTCCGTATAAAAGAACAGGAAAAAATAAAATAATTTAATAAAGAAGATGGGATACAAAATCATTGTACTTGCCAAGCAGGTTCCGGACACTCGCAACGTGGGTCCAGATGCGATGACCCCAGAAGGAACAGTCAATCGCGCAGCCTTGCCGGCCGTATTCAACCCAGAGGACCTGAATGCATTAGAGCAGGCGCTCCGCATCAAGGACGCAAACCCTGGTTCTACAATCACAATGCTCACAATGGGCTTGCCAAAGGCGACAGAAGTGTTGCGTGAGGGATTATATCGCGGTGCAGACGCGGGCGTTCTTTTGACAGATAGAGCACTTGGTGGTGCTGATACTCTTGCGACAAGTTACACCTTGGCTCAGGGCATCAAGAAGATAGGAGACTATGACATCATCATCTGCGGTCGTCAGGCCATTGACGGTGATACAGCCCAGGTTGGTCCACAGGTAGCAGAGAAGCTTGGTTTGACACAGATTACGTATACAGAAGAGATTATTGCCCTTGAAGGCAAGAAGATCACAGCAAAGCGTCACATCGATGGTGGTGTAGAGACAGTTCAGGGTCCGCTCCCAATCGTCGTTACTGTAAATGGTTCGGCAGCTCCATGCCGCACAAGAAACGCGAAGCTTGTGATGAAGTATAAGAATGCGAAGCCAGCGCCAGAGATTGCTGCAATAGAGAATGCAGATGAGAAGGCATATTATGCAGCTCGTCCATACTTGACAATTCAGCAGTGGGGTGCAGCCGACATAGATGCAGATCCTGCACAGATAGGCAAGGCTGGTTCGCCAACAAACGTAAAGGCAGTCAAGAACATCGTATTCACAGCGAAGGAGAGCAAGACCTTCACAGCGAGCGACAATGACATTGACAGCCTCATGGCAGAACTCATCCAGAGCAATACTATTGGATAATTAAGAATTAGGAATTAAGAATTAAGAGCCTTGATGGGGTTGATGAAAATTCAATAGCTTAGTTCTTGATTAATACAAGTAGAAAAATGAATAACGTATTTGTATATTGCGAGCTTGAAGGCAATAAGGTTGCCGATGTAAGTTTGGAGCTTTTGACCAAGGGTCGCAAGTTGGCGAATGAGCTTGGTGTGAAGCTTGAGGCTGTATGTGTAGGTCATAAGCTTGACGGCGTAGAGTCGCAGGTTTTGCCATACGGCGTAGATAAAGTGCACATCTTTGATGCAGAGGGATTGTTCCCATATACATCACTTCCTCATACATCAGCAGTTGTAAACCTCTTCAAGGAGGAGCAGCCACAGATTTGCTTGATGGGTGCGACAGTAATAGGCCGTGACCTTGGTCCACGAGTATCATCGGCACTTCATTCAGGTTTGACAGCGGACTGTACTCAGCTTGAGATTGGTTCGTTTGACATGAAGGTGAAGGAAGGTGACCAGATGGTAGACAAGCACTATGAGAACCAGTTGTATCAGATTCGTCCAGCCTTTGGTGGTTCTATCATTGCGACAATTGTAAACCCAGAGCATCGTCCACAGATGGCAACAGTACGTGACGGTGTGATGAAGAAGGAGATTGTAGATGCAAACTACAAGGGTGAAGTTGTAAAGCACGACGTAGCCAAGTATGTGCCAACAACAGACTATGTAGTAAAGGTAATCGACCGTCATGTAGAGGCAGCGAAGAACAACTTGAAGGGAGCTCCAATCATCGTAGCAGGTGGTTATGGTGTAGGTTCGAAGGAAGGCTTTGACAAGCTCTTTGAATTTGCGAAGGAGATACATGCCGAAGTTGGTGCGAGCCGTGCAGCCGTAGATGCTGGATGGTGTGACCATGATCGCCAGATTGGTCAGACAGGTGTTACAGTACGTCCAAAGCTCTATATCGCTTGTGGTATTTCTGGTCAGATTCAGCACATAGCTGGTATGCAGGATTCATCGATGATAATCTCAATCAACTCGGATCCAGATGCACCAATCAACCAGATAGCTGATTACGTGATTAACGGTACAGTAGAGGAGGTCATCCCTAAGATGATCAAGTACTACAAGAAGAACAGTAAGTAAAAAAGAGGAAAAATGGCAAATTACTATACAGAAACACCGGAGCTTAAGTATCATCTTAACCATCCGTTGATGAAGCGCATTGTTGAGCTCAAGGAGCGTGACTATGCAGATAAGGACAAGTATGACTATGCGCCTCAGAACTTTGAGGATGCGATGGACAATTACGACCGAGTTCTCGACATTGTAGGCGAGATCTGTGGTGAGGTGATAGGTCCAAATGCAGAAGGCGTAGACCATGACGGTCCTAAGTGTGAGAATGGCCGAGTGCAGTATGCTCCTGGTACAGACCAGAACATCGATGCTACTCGTAAGGCATCATTGATGGGTATGGCAATGGCTCGCCGTTTTGGTGGCTTGAACTTCCCTATCGTACCTTATATCATGGCAGCAGACATGGTATCATCGGCAGATGCTGGCTTTGAGAACCTTTGGGGCTTGCAGGACTGTGCAGAGACACTCTATGAGTTTGGTAACGAAGACCAGAAGATGCGTTTCTTGACACGAGTATGTGCAGGTGAGACAATGTCAATGGACTTGACAGAGCCAGACGCAGGTTCGGACCTTCAGTCAGTAATGCTCAAGGCAACATTTGACGAGAAAGAGAACTGCTGGAGACTCAATGGTGTAAAGCGATTCATCACAAACGGTGACGCAGACATTCACTTGGTATTGGCACGTTCGGAAGAGGGAACACACGATGGTCGTGGTCTTTCGATGTTCATCTATGACAAGCGTCAGGGTGGCGTAGACGTTCGCCGTATCGAGAACAAGATGGGTATCAAGGGTTCACCAACATGTGAGCTTGTATATAAGAATGCTAAGGCAGAGCTTTGCGGTGACAGAAAGCTTGGTTTGATCAAGTATGTCATGGCATTGATGAACGGAGCACGTCTGGGTATTGCAGCTCAGGGCGTTGGTATCTCGACAGCAGCATATAAGGAAGCTCTTGCATACGCAAAGGACCGTAAGCAGTTTGGCAAGGCAATCATCGAGTTCCCTGCAGTAGCAGAGATGCTTTCGGTGATGAAGGCAAAGACAGACGCTACACGTGCTATACTTTATGAGACAGCACGCTTTGTAGATATGTATAAGATACTCGACGATATCTCTAAGGAGCGTAAGCTTACTCCAGAGGAGCGTGCAGAGCAGAAGAAGTATGCGAAGCTTGCAGACTCATTCACACCGCTGTCAAAGGCAATGGGTTCGGAGTTTGCAAACCAGAACACATACGACTGTATTCAGGTGCATGGTGGTTCGGGCTTCATGAAGGAGTATAAGTGTGAGCGCATCTATCGTGACGCACGTATCACTTCAATCTATGAGGGTACGACACAGCTTCAGGTTGTTGCAGCAATCCGTTATGTGACAACAGGTGCATACCTCGCACAGCTTGAGGAGTATGAGCAGCAGATTGCAGCACTTGGCAATGCAGCAGAGTACAGCAACCTCACAGCTAAATTGAAGGAGATGTCGAACAAGCTTCGCATGGCAATCGACAAGATTACAGAAGCAAAGAACCAGGAGCTCCTCGACCTCATGGCACGTCGCCTTGTGGAGATGTCAGCACACTGTATTATGGGTTACCTCCTTGTAATAGATGCAATGAAGGCACCAGAGCTCTTTGCTAAGTCGGCAAACGTATATGTACGTTATGCAGAGGCAGAAGTTGAGAAGCACATTACATTCATCGGCAAGTTTGCAGATGAGAATGTAGCTGATTACCGTCAGGCTTAATTTCAACCATTCATACGAAGTGGGGGTCACTCTTAGGAGTGACCTCTTTTTTTGTTTTATATAGTTGCGTAAATGGCTAAAATTTTTCATACCTTTGTGCATTAATAGAATATAAGCAATAATAAAAAAGAAATGATACAAGATTTGGCTACACAGGACGTTGCGCTTGATGCAACAGCAGAGGCTACCGAGGAGGTGACTCTAAACGTTATTGACCTTGCAATACAAGGTGGTTGGATAATGGCAGTTCTTCTGTTGTTGTCGATATATGCGATATACGTATTTGTGGAGAGGACATTTGCCCTTTCGCGTGCATTGAAGGAAGACAAGACCTTCATGAGCAAGATAAAGGACTACATACACAGTGGAAACATTGATTCGGCACGAGCATTGTGTGTAGCGACCGACACTCCAGTGGCACGAATGATAGAGAAGGGAATTTCGAGAATAGGTCGTCCATTGAACGACATCCAGAATACAGTAGAGAACGTTGGTAACATCGAAGTGAGCCGCCTTGAAAAGGGATTGGCTGGTTTGGCATCAGTATCGGGTGGAGCTCCAATGATAGGATTCTTCGGAACCGTAACAGGTATGATCCAGGCATTCTTTGAGATGGCAAACGCAGGCAACAACATCGAGGTGAGTACACTTGCTGGTGGTATCTATACAGCCCTTGTTACAACTGTAGGTGGTTTGGCAGTAGGTATCGTAGCATACTTTGCATATAACAACCTTGTTGCACGAGTAGACAAAGTGGTGCTTATCCTTGAGGCACGCACAATGGAATTCATGGACCTTCTTAACGAACCGGGAGAGTAATCTATGGCACTTAAGAGACGAAATAAGCTGAGTGCGGCATTCAGCATGTCGTCGATGACAGATATAATCTTTCTTCTGCTCATCTTCTTCATGTTGACCTCCACACTTGTGCATCCAAATGCGCTGAAGCTGTTGTTGCCACAGAGCAGCAACCAGACATCGGCAAAGCCAAACACATCGGTATCGATAACAAAAGATCTGCGTTACTACGTAGAGACCAGACGTGTGGACTTTGAGGAGTTGGAACCGACATTGCAGAAGAAGCTTGGTGAACAGCCAGACCTTTACATAGCACTTCATGTTGACGAGACAGTGCCGATGAAAGAGGTGGTGAAAGTGATGAACATAGCCAAGAAGAACAAATATAAGCTGATATTGGCGACCAGAGCCAAATAGCAATGTGATTTTATCGTAAGTCATTAAAGTATGGATAACAACCAGAGAGATAACAGATATAGAAAGCAGGGCATCATAGGCACCATACTATTTCATGCGTTGCTTATCCTATTCCTATGTCTTGCAGCGATGACGACGACACCTCCAGAAGAGGAAGCGTTGATATTGGACTATGGTGCAGGTGGAGGTTCGGCAGGATCGTCGGGTTCGCCAGCTCCGGCGCAGTCGGCGCCAGCAGAGAGTGAGCCAGCTCCATCTCAGCCAGCAGCGTCAGCACCTGCGGAGCCTGTAGCAAAAGCAGATGGCGAGACAAAAGACACGCAGGACTTTGAAGAAGCAGCAGCCTTGAGAGAAGCAAAGAGAAAGGCTGAAGCAGAAGAGATAGCGCGTAAGGCGGCTGAAGAAAAAGCTAATGCAGAAGCAAAGGCAAAAGCAGAAGCAGAAGCGAAAGCCAAAGCAGCGGCAGATGCCAAAGCGGCAGCAGAAGCAATGGGTTTTCTTGTTGTTACTAAATCAGGTTATGAGGCTGATGATATTATCGGTACTGTCGCAGCTAAAAGCGATGCGCTTCTGTATGATTCTTACATTTACACGGGTGACCGCGACTCTCTGCAGCTTATAAGCTCACACACTAAAGTTCTACTTGCCAAAAACAAAGGAAACGTTCTCTTCGATGAGAAGCTTTTCTTTTCAGAATACGGAGTTAATGCTTCACAGTTTGTTGACGTCAAGGCGCTTATGGGCGATTCTTCTGATAATATTCCCG
>JAKSLF010000043.1 GCA_024401355.1 Bacteroidales bacterium
GACGAGAGATTCTCAATCTCTAAAGAGGAGTTCGATTCTCCTAGAGGCTACCAAATATTAATTGCCAATCATTGGTTGTTAATTAATTTTTTGAATAATATTTTGGCCTCTTCGTCTATCGGTTAGGACGAGAGATTCTCAATCTCTAAAGAGGAGTTCGATTCTCCTAGAGGCTACCAAAGAAACAAAGCTGTCAGAAATGGCGGCTTTTTTTGTAGTTACTAGTAACAGATTATACTAAAAAATATTATGGCTGAAAGACGAGTAAGAGTGCGTTTTGCACCAAGTCCTACAGGAGCGCTCCATATCGGTGGCGTTCGTACTGCTCTTTATAACTATCTTTTTGCGCGTCATCATGGGGGCGACATGATACTTCGAATTGAAGATACTGACTCACAGCGATTCGTTCCTGGTGCAGAGGCATATATCATGGAGTCGCTCAAGTGGTGCGGTATTGAAATCGACGAGGGCATCCAGGAAGGTGGTCCACATGCTCCATATCGTCAGAGCGAGCGTAAGGAGATATATCTCAAGTATGCTCAGCAGCTCGTTGAGAGTGGCAATGCTTACTATGCATTCGACTCAGCGGAGGAACTTGACAAACTCAGAAAGGAATATGAGGCAGAGGGCAAGACTTTCGCCTACAACTACACAGTACGTGAGCAGTTGCAGACATCGCTTTCGCTTCCAGCCGATGAGGTGAAGGCACGCATCGAGCGTGGCGACATCTGGGTTATCCGTTTCAAGATGCCTGAGAATGAGAATGTGGAGATGGACGACATTATCCGTGGCCACATCACAATCAATACATCTACACTTGATGACAAGGTACTCTATAAGTCGGCCGACCAGCTGCCTACATATCACTTGGCAAATATCGTCGACGACCATTTGATGGAAATATCTCATGTCATCCGTGGTGAGGAGTGGTTGCCATCGCTCCCATTGCATTATCTTCTCTACCGTGCATTCGGATGGAAGGACACTCAGCCAGAGTTCGCTCATCTCCCATTGCTCCTCAAGCCACAGGGCCAGGGCAAGCTCTCTAAGCGTGATGGCGACAAGTTCGGATTCCCTGTATTCCCACTCTTCTGGAATGCACCAGACGGTTCGACTGCAAGTGGTTACCGTGAGGATGGTTATTTCCCACAGGCTTTCATCAACATGCTTGCACTCCTCGGTTGGAACCCAGGTACTGACCAGGAGATTTTCTCAATGCAGGAACTCATCGACCAGTTCTCGCTCGAGAAAGTCAGCAAGAGTGGTGCCCGTTTCAGTCCAGACAAGGCAAAGTGGTTCAATCAGCAGTATATGCATGTTGCCGATGACAATCTCCTTGCTGACAAGCTCGTGCCAATGTTGAAGGAGAAGGGTATCGAGACTACAAAGGAACGTGCAGCCAAGGCTGTCAGCCTCATAAAGGAGAGAGCTATATTCCCACAGGATTTGTTGCCACTCACTATATATATGTTTGAGGCTCCAAAAGAGTATGACGAAAAGTCGGTTGCCAAGTTCTGGAAGGCAGATAATGTAGCCAAGTTCAAGGAACTTCGTGAGCAGTTGGCTGCAGAGTCAGAGATTACAGTTGAGGCAACTGAGCCAAAGATTCACCAGTGGGTTGTCGGTCATGAATACTCGATGGGTCAGTTGATGAACTGCTTCCGCATCGCAATCATCGGCATCAGCCAGGGTCCAAGCATCTTCGCTATCAGCGAGTTCCTTGGCAAGGCAGAGACTTTGGCTCGTATCGACAAGGCTATTGCTGCGTTGGGTGAAGGCAAATAGAGAGATTGATGAATAAGATATTTGCATTTGTTGCATTTGCCATCGTAGCAATAGCAGGTATGACTTCGTGTGCTACACGCGAGCAGAAAGATGCTATCGCAATGAAGCAAGCTATTGATGGTGATGACGTTCAGACAGTTGTAGCGCTTGCCGAAGATCTCTATGGCAGGAAAGAGACACTCGATGCTGAAGCCGGGTATGCTTTGGTCTGTGGTCTCAACTATCTTGTCATGGCAAAGGGTGAGGATAAGGATTTGTCGCTCGGCTATGTTCAGAAAGTGATAGAGGTTTATGAACTCGTTGCTGGCAATGATGCTGATGGACTGGCAAAAGTCTCCCAACTGGCAAATGTCGATTTCGCTCCAATAGTAGAGCAGTATAAGGCTGCCTTGGCTCAGATTGAAGCTGTGGCAGACACTTCTGCGATTGAGGTGGACGAGTAGCAGTCCGACCTGTTAAGAATATTAGTGAGGCTTCCGCAATGCGGGAGCCTCATTTTGCATATACAATAAAAAAACATATATTTGCATTTGGTATGATAATTGAATGAATACCACTGTTTACAATAGTTGAAAAAGATGAAGGCAAAATCAATATTTCATGTCATGGCGCTTGTGGCCTTGATGCTGCTGTCGGGTAATGTTTACGCACAGTTTGATGTCTTTGGAGGTATGGCTCCCAAGGACAAGCAGAAGACTGCTACGTCTGAAAAAAAGAACGTCAAGAAATTCTCGTTGCCAGATAAGCCAAATGTGACAGATGCACAGGGACGCAAGCAGGGCGAATGGTGCAAGAAATATGAAAACGGGCAGTATGTCTATGTTGCCACTTTCAAGGACGGAAAACCAGTTGGAACAACTGTGCGTTACTACGAGACCGGCAAGAAGTCGTCTGAGTTGACATACAATGCAGATGGAACTATCTATACCGTCATGTATTTCGAAGACGAAAAGGTGGCATCCAAGGGTTTGTTTACGGCTGACCATCAACGCACAGGGAAGTGGGAGTTCTATAACGAAGACGGATATAAGGTGGCGCTCTCGACCTATAAGAATGGAAAGCTCAATGGCACATCGTTCACTTATTTTGATAATGGTGCAGTGTCTGATGAGTCGAATTATGTTGATGACGTGCTGCATGGACCATGGTTCCAGTATTTGCCAAACGGCAAGCGTCGCCTAGACACACACTATGTCAACGGCAAACTTGACGGACTATATAAATATTGGAATGTTGATGGTGAACTGAGTGTCGAGGGATATTATCGCAATGGTGTGCAAATAGGCGACTGGAAGATATATGAGTCGGAAGCTACTAAGAAATTCTTCTTGATGAAATATGACAATAATGGTCATCTTCTTAATGAGGAAGAAGTGCAGCAACGCATGAATGACTTCATGGACAAGTGTGAGGAAACGCGAAAGTTTATCGTCGACCCTCAGGACTACATGAATAATCCAGAGTCGTACAGACCATGACATGTTGCTGTTCAAACACATGAAAAACGCATAGCAATCACAACAAATATATAACTAATGATCAATCGTCTTTTTTTAGCAATCCTAACCGTAGCCACGTCAGTTGTCCAGATGTCGTGTGCTGATGTGACAAGTGTCTCGTCTGGTGCCAATGATAAGTTGTGGTATGACGAACCTGCTACAATATGGGAAGAGTATGTTCCATTGGGAAATGGACGTCTTGGAATGATGCCACGAGGTGGAGTGGTTAATGAACACATTGTCCTCAATGAAATTTCGATGTGGGCCGGCTCAGAATTCGACTACCGAAATCCTAAGGCATCAGAGAGTCTACCCAAGATAAGGCAACTGCTCTTCGAGGGAAAAAATTATGAAGCTCAGAAACTGATGTACGACACCTTTGTGCCTCGTTCGACAAGTTCTGCGGCCTATGGTTCATATCAAATGCTTGGTGATCTCAATATCCTATTCGACTTGGATACTTTGGCTGAGGTGAGTGGCTATCGTCGTGAACTCGACATGTCAAGCGGAATAGCTACAACAGACTACGTCATAGGTGACAATAAGATTCATCGTGAATACTTCGTCTCACGCAACGATGATGTTATCGTGGTGAGGATACAGAGCTCTAAGCCATTGAACTTTTCTGCCCTGATGACTCGTCCTGAACGTGGTGAAGTCAAGGCTGATGGTGAAATTGTCACTTTGTCTGGTATGCTCGAGAGTGGTCAGGAAGGTGTTGATGGTGTAAAATATAATGCCATCATGTCGGCCAAGAATATCAATGGTGGAACAATATTCACATCGGGTGATACACTGAAGGTCAATGAGTCAAGAGATGTCATGCTTGTCGTCTCTGCTGCGACTAGCTATCTTGGTGGACAGGATTATCAGATGTTGGCCCGCAAGCTGATGGATAAGGCAGTTCAGACTGGTTATGAAGAGCTGAAGAGTTCGCATGTCAGTCAGCATTCCGAAATGTACCAGAGAGTACGTCTCGACCTGGCAGGCAATGGTGATTCGATAAAAACTACAGACCAGCGTATCTTGTCATTTGCCGAAACTGAAGATCCTGCCATGGCGGCACTGTATTACAATTTCGGCCGATATTCGCTTATAAGCAGTACCCGTAAAGGTTCGCTTCCTCCTAACTTACAGGGTTTGTGGGCAGATCATTGCTTCACACCATGGAATGGTGACTACCACACAAATATCAACGTTCAAATGAATCACTGGCCGCTTGAACAGGGCAACCTCGATGAGTTGTATGAACCATTGGTTCAGCTTGTTGAGCGAAGTGTTGCTTCGGGTGAGGAATCTGCCAAAGCATTTTATGGTGATAAGGCTCGTGGTTGGGTGATGCACATGATGACCAACGTGTGGAACTTTACAGCTCCTGGCGAACATCCTTCGTGGGGTGCAACCAACACTGGCGGTGCATGGCTGTGTGAGCATCTTTATGAACGATATACATATACACTCGATACGACATATCTTCGTCGCATATATCCTATTCTACGTGGTGCTGCCGAATTTTTCCATTCGACAATGGTCGAAGAGCCTAAGCATGGGTGGTTGGTTACAGCACCGACATCGTCACCAGAAAACGCCTTTTATATCGATGGAGTGAAAGAGCCAGTCAGCATCTGCATGGGTCCGACGATGGACGTACAAATTATCCATGAACTCTTCTCCAATGTCATTGAGGCATCATCCATCTTGGATATAAATGACGACTTGGTTGTTGCTCTTGGCAATGATATCAAGAAACTGCCTCCAATGCAGATCTCACCTAATGGCTATCTGCAGGAATGGCTTGAAGACTATAAGGAGGTTGATGTTCATCATCGCCACGTCTCGCATCTCTATGGCCTGCATCCTTCTAATCAGATCAGTCCTATTGAGACTCCAGAACTTGCAGATGCCTGCAAGGAGACGTTGAATCGCAGAGGTGATGAAGGAACAGGATGGAGTAGGGCGTGGAAAATCAACTTTTGGGCTCGCCTTTTCGATGGCAATCGTGCCGAACGTCTGTTCAAGAGTCTGCTGACGTCGGCCATTGAGCCAACTGGTAGTCATGGAAGTGGCACGTTCCCTAATCTGTGGTGCTCGCATCCTCCATTCCAGCTCGATGGTAACTTCGGTGGTGCTGCAGGTATAGCTGAAATGTTGCTTCAGAGTCATCTCGGCTATGTGCATCCTCTGCCGGCTTTGCCAGACAATTGGAAAGATGGAGATGTCTGTGGCATGAAGGTACGTGGTGGAGCAGAGGTCGGCATGAAGTGGAGAAATGGCAGATTATGTAGGATGACATTGCGTAATGGCAAGGCGAATGCCTATAAGATTGTCGTTCCTGATTATGTCTCTTCTGTAAAAGTTTCTCATGGCAATGGTTCATGCGAACCTGCTGAAATAAAAGACTACAAGAGCGTCAAGATGATAGATGTCGAACTCAACGGCCGACCTGTCGAATTGATATTTGAATAAAATGACTGAGTCATAAATCAACAGAAAACTGTCATCCTAATGGAACAAGCAGCAACCTTGTCACAAGTGACTTCCTATCTTCGCGAAATCGTTGACGAAGCCGCCATAAAGACGTGGATAGTAGCCGAGGTCAACACTATCAGCTTCAATCGTCATTGTTATCTCGAATGTATCGAGAAGGCGGAAGACTCTGGCGAGGTCATTGCCAAGATGAAGATGAACATTTGGGGACAAGTTGCCAGTCGTATTATCCCGCAGTTCGAGCAGGTTACTGGTCATCAGCTTGCCGCTGGCATGAAGATAATGGTTTATGCGACAGTCAGTTTCCATGATGTCTATGGCGTCAGTGCAACGATAAGTGCCATCAATCCTGAATATACTCTTGGCGACCTCGAAAAACTACGTCGGGAGACTATAAAAAGGCTGACCGACGATGGCGTTATCGACATGAACAAGCAGTTGGAACTGCCAACCGTAATTCAGAAGATTGCCGTGGTGTCGTCCGAAACTGCTGCTGGATACGGCGACTTCTGCCAGCAACTTAACAACAATCAATACGGGTTGTCGTACGATGTGAAGCTATATCCCGCTTTGGTTCAAGGCAACGAAGCCCCTTCGAGTGTCATTGCTGCACTCGATTCCATTATGGCAGATGTCACCGACAATGTTTTTGTACCAGATGTAGTTGTGATAATACGTGGTGGTGGTAGCCGGTCCGACCTTTTGTGTTTCGATGACTACGATATGGCAAGCAACATCGCACAGTTCCCTTTGCCTGTCATAACTGGCATCGGTCATGATCGTGACGAATCCGTAGCTGATATTGTAGCTCATACCAAGGTGAAGACGCCAACTGCTGCAGCTGAGTTCCTTATTGCTCACAACAGCGAAACGCTTTATAGGCTCGACGAGATGCTTCAGACACTTAGGTCGCTCGTAGTTCAAAGGTCGGAAGAGAGGAAGCAGAAAATTCTCACACTTCACTTGCGTCTTGTCGGATGTACTAAAGACCGCTTGATGAGAATAGAGAAACAGGCGTCTGGTCTGCTGTCTCAGCTCCGCATCGTTGTGGCCAATAGGCAAAAGACAGAACAGCTGGCCATAGAGCATTCCGAGTTGTTGCTGCGTCAGGCTGCATATAACAGGTTGCGTGACGAGTTTAACCGTGTTGACTCTCTGGCTCAAAAGATAGAAATGTTCAATCCCAAAGATGTGATGAAGCGTGGCTTCACCATTACGTCCAAAAACGGGAAAAAAATAACGTCGGCCAGTGAGGTGTGTCGTGGCGACAAGCTGACAACCATTACGGCCGACGGAAAGATCTTTTCAGTAGTCGAGTGACTTTCCTGTATTATCGCTTTGAAGGTATTGTGATGTCAAGACCAAGTCCGAATACATAATTTGTACGAGTAAACTTGTCACATCCCTTGAGAGCACCGCTGGCTTTAAGTGCCTGTCCAGCCTCTTCACCTGCAACCATCGAAATCATGCTCGACAGATTGTTGTAGTCGTCTGTATTCTTCTTGTACGTATCGTATATTGTTCTGAAGTATGCCAGATTGAGCTTGAGGTTTTCGTTGAGTGTTATGCCGAATCCGCCACCAAGAGTGAATGAACTTACGTTGAAGCTGATGTCGCTCATGTAGTTGTCAGTAAACTGATAGTTTGTATTCTGGTAGCCGGCAGAAATCTGAACATGCTTGTTGATGTCATACTCTGCACCGAACATATATTCGAATGTGTTTCCGTCAAGTTCGTCCTGATGGTTGCCATATTGCTTTGCCTGCTTGTCAAAGAATAGGTGGTAGCCAGCTGTGAAGCGGAGTCGGTCGATTGGTTCGAACTGTACACCTGCTGTGAGAAGTGCTGGAGCATCCTCCTCAACAGTCTCGCCATCTGCAAATTTCTTCAGAGCAGAGAGGTTACTTGCGCTCTCTGAGTTGGCTGACTTGTTCTTGAGACGCATCTTGACTTTGAAGTCATACTTGACTGCGAAGTTGAACTTGCCAACCTTATAGTCGATGCCAACCACTGGAGCTACGCCTGCACCTGTCTGGTCGCAGTTGAGGGTGATGTCGCGTGTTGCAAGGGCAAGTGCACCTGTCTTTGTAGCTACGCCTGCATAATATGCTGCCTGAGTTGCATACTCTTGAGCCTTTGTTGTGTATTGCTGTGCTTCAGCAGCCATGCCTGCTGCTGCATACTGTGCTGCTGCAGTGGCACATTGTTCTGCTCCGCTCTTGCACTTCGCTGCTCCTTCAATGGCCTGGCTCGAGAGTGTACCGAAATATTGTGATGAGTTTATCATGTTGCCTTCGGCCTCTACTTCTATATTACGTATATATCCATAGTAGTTGCATGAACCATAAAGTACACGCATGCCGGCATATATAGACAACTTTCCACTGTCGTCTGATGGGTTGCCAAAATAATGGGCTGCACCAACCTGGCTGCCGAAATAGTACTGGCGTCCTTTCAGATACGAGTCGAAGTTATATTTTGTCACATTGAGTCCTGAGCTTGATGCAAGCATCGGAATAAGTGAAACTACACTTTCAAATGATCCAAGGCCATTGTCAAATTCAGCCTTTCCGCCTCCACCGATTATTGCAAAGTTAAATTGGAAGCTCCACTGGTTCTTGTTGTATGCCAACTGGATTGATGGCACGAAAGGAGCGTCGGCCTTGCCTTCAAATTTCTTTGTCTCGTTGCCGTTGTTGTTGGCGCCATATTTGAATGCTCCGAATGTCGATGTCACTGTTCGTGTCTGATGTGCATTCTGCCAGTTGAGTGACAGATGGAGACCATCATTCAGGAAAACTACGCCAGCAGGATTGGAATAGACACCATCAATGCCTATGGCTGCGTCGCGTGATGGATTACGCAAGAATGCTACGTTCTGGTTTGTGTTGGTCAGAAGTCCACCCGCTAGGGCGTTGGCCGATGTCAATGCTGCCATGGCAGCTGTTGCAAGTAGTTGTTTTTTCATTTGAATCTATAGATGTTCTTAATTCGGCTGCAAAGTTAGTTTCAATAAGTTAATTTTATAGCCGAAATAGAACAAAATAATGTTAAAGCGGACTTTTTTTGTCTCCTTTGGAATGGGTTTCGCCGGATATATACTCCTTTTTTATGGAATGTTTTAATCTCGTTAAAAAAAATTAGTATTATAATAAATTCTAAATGCGTAATTTTGTGCCGTTTTTTATAATGCAAACGATTACATATTAATACTTCAACTATAAACTATTTATGAAATCAAAACTTAAACGGATTGTGGCGGTTTCTGCAATGATGCTATTGGCAATAGTAGCTTTTTCGCAGGAGACTGTTACAGTGAAAGGCCGAGTTCTCGACTTCTCTGGTCAGCCAGTGATTGGTGCTGCTGTCGTAGAGAGCGGAACGACTAACGGTGCCATTACTGACATTGATGGTAATTATACCATAAAGGTGCCAATGGGTGCAACTCTTCAGGTCTCTTTTATTGGTTATGAAGAGTCTGAGATGGTTGTTACCAGTGACGAGGTCAACTTCACTTTGTTCGAAGAGTATAACGAACTCGAAGAACTTGTTGTCGTTGGTTATGGCGTTCAGAAGAAGAGCGATGTGACTGGTGCAATGTCAAGGCTCGATGAGGACGAAATCAAGTCCATGCCTGTCAAGAATGCTCTTGAGGCAATGCAGGGACGTACTGCTGGTGTCGACATTACTACCAATCAGCGACCTGGCGAGGTGGCTGGTATCCAGATTCGTGGTGTCCGTTCTATTTCTGCTTCGTCATCACCACTCTATGTAGTGGATGGTATGGTGATACAGAATGGTTCGATAGACAATATCGCCGCATCTGATATCGAGAGCATCGACATCTTGAAGGATGCATCGGCAACTGCTATCTATGGTTCACGTGGTGCCAACGGTGTTGTGATGATAACAACAAAGCGAGGCAAGCAGGGTAGGACCGCTATCAACTATACAGGTACTGTGACTATCGAGCGTATCCATAATGTCAGCAAGATGATGAATGCTGCTGAATGGCTCGAATATGCACGTCATGCTTATAATAATTCAGGCAACTATCAGTATGCAGATGGTTTCGTCCCTTCCTATGGTTCTGATCAGAATGTCTTTGGTGGAGTCGCTTCTTCATGGGCCAATATCGAGAAGGCTTGGGTAGGCGGCACTTTCCATCCCGAACTTGTTGGCAGCTACGACTGGGAGAGCGAAGGCAAGCGTACCGGCTACACTCAGGAACACAATCTTAGTGTCTCAGGTGGCAACGATATGTTCTCGGGCTATACTTCGTTTGGCTATCTCAAGCAGAAGGGTTCGCAGCCTGGTCAGGGTTATGAGCGTTATACTATGAAGACTTCGTTCGAGGTCACTCCACTTCCTGTCTTCACTATGGGTTCATCGGCATTGCTCTCTTATGCTGTTCAGGATTATGGCAACAACACGTTTGTCAATTCTGGTTCTTCTACCGTTGGCGATATCTATTCCAAGATGAGGTCTATGATTCCATGGACTATGCCATACGATGCTGAAGGCAATTTCGTCGAGATGCCTGCAAGCGGCATCAATGATGAGAAGAATCCTATAAACGAAAATAGCTACACTACCAACCGACGCAACACTTTCCGTGTTAATGGCAATATCTATGCTTCACTCGATTTCGGCAAGATTACTGAGGTGGTAAAGGGTCTTTCATATCGTATTCAGTTCGGTCCCGAATTCAGATATTACAATGCCGGTCTGGCCAATGCGGCTGAAGGTATCATCGGCGACAATAACAATGTTGCTCAGTATACTACTACTAAGAATAGGTCGTGGACTCTCGACAATCTTCTATATTATAATAGGACATTCAGTGAGTCGCACAATGTGAAGTTGACTTTCATGCAGTCTGCTTCTCGCTATCATCAGGAGTCACAGACTGTAAAGTCTAACAATGTCGCTACATCCGACGAGTTGTGGTACAACATCGGTTCTGGTGGTGCTGCCAACCTTGCAGCTCTCACTGGTTCGTCACTCACCGAAAGGCAGATGGCGTCCTACATGATTCGTCTTAACTACGACTATGAAGGCAAGTATCTGCTTACTGCTTCGCTCCGATGGGATGGTGCTTCGCAGTTGTCCGACGGAAAGAAGTGGGATACTTTCCCATCAGTGGCTGCCGGTTGGCGTATTGACCAGGAGAAGTTCATGCATGCTACGTGGATCTCTAACCTCAAGCTCCGTCTTGGTGTCGGTTCGACAGGTAACGCTGCTATTTCTGCCTATGCTACAAAGGGTGGTATCCAGAATGTCAGATACAACTGGGGCACTGGCGAGTCTGTCATGGGTTATGTCGCTTCTGTCCCTACACCATTGAGCAAGGTGACTACTCCAATGGCCAACCAGGATCTCGGCTGGGAACGTACAACTCAGGTGAACCTCGGATTGGATTTCGGTTTCTTCAACAACAGACTCAACGGTTCGTTCGATTTCTTCAAGACTAGAACCAAGGATCTTCTGCTGAAGATGTCATTGCCATCACTCACTGGCTACACTTCTACCTACGCCAATGTCGGCGAGACTAGTGGTTGGGGTATCGATTTGCAGATTGGTGGTGTGCCAGTCAAGGTTGCTGGATTCGCTTGGGAGTCGAACCTTACATGGAGCATGGACCGCGACAAGATTGAGAAGTTGGCCAACGGTAAGGATGAGGATATTTCAAACAACTGGTTCGTCGGCAAAGAGATTGGTGTCTACTACGATTATGTTTACGACGGCATCTGGAAGACTAGCGAGAAGGAAGAGGCTGAGAAATATGGCTTCGGTCCTGGTCAGATCCGTGTCAAGGATACCAATGGCGATGGCATGATCAACGATGACGATAAGGATATCGTCGGTCTTGTTCGTCCTCGTTGGACTGCTGGTTGGACCAACACTTTCTCATATAAGAATATCGACCTCTCTTGCTTTATCGTCTCTCGTTGGGACTTCACTGTCAAGCAGGGTGGTGAGCGACTCACCGGACAGTATGGTCAGCGTAAGGTCGACTATTGGGTGGCTGGCGAAAATGAGGATGCTCGATATCCTGCTCCTGGTCTCGCTACTGAGTACTATGCAGCAAGTTCGCCTTCACGAGCTCACTCACTTTCTTACCAGGATGGTTCGTTCATTAAGATGAGAAACATCTCTCTTGCTTATACGTTTACTGACAAGAACCGTTGGGTCTCACGAGCTGGTATTCAGAACATGAAGGTCTATGTTCAGGTGATGAATCCTTTCATGATCTATCAGGCTTGCGACTGGCTCGATACCGACCAGAGAAACTACGACAACAATACGACGACTATCGGTGCACAGTATAACACAAGAAGTGTAGTGTTCGGTTTGAACTTCGGAATTTAAAATTTAGGAAAGATGAAAAAGACAACATATATAGCAGCATTTGCGGGCCTCGTAGGCCTGATGTCGGCTGGCTGTTCTGATGATTTCCTCAAGGAGGAGCTTATTACGCAGCAGAATACCGACTATCTGAAGACTACAGACGGCATTGACGACTTGTCGACAGGATGTTACTTCTATCTCAAGGCGAAATTTGGACAGAACTGGGTCGTTACCAATTATAATATGGGTACCGACGAGATGACCGACGGCAACAAGAACCAGTATCCTGCTTGGAACTGCTACAGCGCCGACCTCAATTCAGGTCAGACTTATCTCCAGTCTGTTTGGGACAACATGTTCTCTCTTGTCGAGCCTGCCAACCAGATGATTGCTTTCGCTCAGGCTTACAACGAGACTAGCTATTCTGCTCGCAACACTCGTATTGGCGAAGGTTATTTCTTCCGAGCTTGGGCTTATTTCGAACTCGTTCGTCAGTTTGGTGGTGTGCCTCTCAAGCTCGCTCCATCAACAGGTGCCAACACTTATTTCGTTCGTAACACCGAGGAAGAGTGCTATGCACAGATCATTGCCGACCTCGAGGAGGCTTACCGACTTTTGCCTGAGGTGGGCAAGACTGAGACTCCAACGGTCTACTCGGCTAGAGTTTCTAAGGCTGCTGCTGCACACTACCTCGCCAAGGCTCATCTCTTCCGAGCTTCCGAACTCTATGACTCTTGGAACGGCAACTATAAGGCGTCCGACCTCGATGCTGTCATCAAGTATGGCTCTGAGGTCTACGAAACTTGCGGACTCGCTTCCGACTATAGCAAGCTCTGGAATTTCGACAAGCCTAACAGCGACTGCGAGAAGGAGAAGGAGATTGTCCTTGCCGCTCAGTTCTATGATACCTCAAGCAACACTTCATACGACCGTTTCACCAACCAGGCTCACTTGCATTTCATCACTATCTACAACGACGTTTTGGGCTGCAAGCGCGATGTGTCGGGTGGACGTGAGTTCGGTACTGCTTCTACTACTACCTACTCGGTTGAAGTCTTCGACCGTCTCAACGATTCACGTTTCTGGAAGTCGTTCGTGACCGTCTATGGATGCAACAACACTGCCGGAGCTCCTGTGTGGAACGAGGCTGATGCTGCTGTATTGCCAGAAGGTGCTGTTGCTGGCGAACGTCGTTTCGAAGGTGGTATGGCTGGCATTAAGTATATCGTCAACACACCTGGCGACTCTCGCTACGAGCGCTATGTTGTCGATGGTGTCGACGAGAGTGCTAACACAAGGTCCGACATCAAGGTCCTCAAGAATGGCAAGCTCGTTCCTGAACATACTATGGTGATGTATTTCAATGGTGAAAAGCAGGACTGGAACAACAATCCAAACGTCTCTGCTTCCGGCAACATTTATAATACAGCCAACCACATGCGTGGTGTCGCACTCTCTAAGTATCGTGATGGTTCTAAGCAGGGTATTGCTGGCACCTATGGCACTCGCGACGGTATCTTGGCCCGTTCGGCTGAAGATGTCCTCATGGTTGCCGAAGCCTATGTCAGGAAAAACGATTTCGCTTCTGCTGTCAAGTGGGTCAACTACCTCCGTGAGCGTGCCGGATATGCTGAAGGCGAAGACCGTAGTGTCAATGTCGATGGCGGTCAGGCTTATCTCACTAATGCTTCATGCACCGGACTCGGTGGTGGCTTCTCTGCCGATGGAGCTATCTATATGCCAACTAATACTTACTACGAGTCTAACAACCTCGACGAGAATTCTCCACTGACATCTTCTACCAAGAGTGCTTTGATGGTCAACGGTGTCGATGGCGCACTCAACTCACCTGTCGATATGCCTATCTACGAGGCTCTCGGTTTGTCGTCTGACTACGACAAGATGCTCTGCTTCATCCTCAACGAAAGGACAAGAGAGCTCTGCGGCGAGTTGCATCGTTGGGAGGACTTGGCTCGTACTAAGACTCTCGAGAGCCGTTGGAGAGCATTCAACGAAGGCGCCTACCACATGGGAGCCGACTTCAATGCTGACAAGCACTACTATCGTCCGATTCCTCAGTCGTTCCTCGACGATGTCACTACCGCTTCAGGCAGTGCACTGACCGACGAACAGAAGGCACAGATGCAGAATCCGGGCTACTAGCTGATTCCTCTTTAAGTTGATATAACTTCGTGGTGGCATGACCTTTGTTGTCGTGCCACCATATTTTTTCACTATCAGCACATTGTGTGAATAAAAATTCATATCTTTGCATTTGTTTTTCCTGGTGGTCGCTTTACGACTGCTTCAGGAACATGAATTTTTAAGGGTGAAACACAAAAGACATAGATCCGAACAGACTAAGGGAACTGCCGGCAACCGCAAAGCGATGACTATTTTGTTGTCTGCTGTTGGTGTCGCTATTCTGGCATTGCTGCTGTTGGCGTTCGTACGTCCACAATGGGCTTACCGAATACCTTATCTTGGTCGAGTGCTTGCCTACGTCGAGGAGTATGTCGAAGGTGCTGTAGTCCCACATTCCGATGGACTGCTCGGCATCGATGTGTCGAAACATCAGGGTAGCATCGACTGGAAAGCTGTCGAGCTTCGCTACAATATGATGGACCGTCGTCTCAACAGAGATGGCGATGTAAGGCAGAAGATTCATTTCGCCATTGTCAAGGCAACCGAAGGCTTGACAATAAAGGATACCGAATATGAAAATAACCGTCGAGGCATCACTGACAACGGTATGATCTTTGGCGCCTTCCATTATTTCAGTTACACCAGTTCACCCGAGCAGCAGGCTGCCTACTACATGAAGACCGCCTCACTCAAGCCTGGCGATATGCGACCAATTCTTGACATCGAGGAAAATGTCAGCATCGCTCGCCGTCTCGTCAATGGCGACTGGACTGAAGATATGATTGCCGAAAAGGCACTCGAGTGGCTTCGTGCTGTCGAGGCACAAATGGGTTGCAGACCTATTATATATACATCCGCCAATTTCAAGATGAAATATCTTAACGACACAGTCTTTGCCAGATATCCTTTCTGGATAGCCCATTATCATGTGAGCGAACCTCGTGTCAAGGGAAGCATTTGGCAGTTTACCGAACAAGGTGCCCTGAAAGGCATCAACGGCAATGTCGATGTCGACTTCTTCTACGGTTCTGAAACCGAATTCTCAGAACTTCTTATAAAGGAATAAATAAACCTGATTTTTTTCTTACTGCTGGTCTATTGAGACAGGACCATCCCATCCGAGCACTCCGTTTTCTAGCTCGTAGACTTCATAACCCAAGTCTATCATTATGTTTGCAGCTATCTCGCTCTTCTTGCCACTATGACAGTATACTGCGACTGGTCGCTCTGGCTCAAGATGCTGGCGCACTAGACCATTGAAGTCATTGTCGTTGATGTCGATGTTTATCGCGTGTGGCAGATGTCCCTTGAGAAATTCTGCTCGCGTACGCACGTCAATTATCTGCACGTTACTATTACGTATGACCAACTTGAAGCTCTCAGCATCAACGCTGTGCAACTCTCCACGGGTTACTGGCTGCTGACAAGCTGACATGCACATCGCCATCCCTACGCAAGTTAATATGTAACGAAACTTGTTCATCATCATCGACATTATATGTGCAAATATAATCTTTGATTTTTATAAAATCGAATAAATGACGATATTTTTGCGTTCTCGTGTGGAAAGAAAGGGCAATATGTCTTATCTTTGCGATGTGAAACGTATTATATTATATATATTGGTATCTCTGATGGGCATTGCTGGTGCAGTGGCCCAGCAGAAGTCGTCGCGTTCGCCTCTGCCCGACAAAAATGGCCAAAACGCCAAGAAGAACGAGACCATCAAGCCACACGTCAGAGCATGGAAGATGATTGACCAGTACACTCTGGCCGACACCATCCCTGTCGACACTCTGACCGACGGACATCAGATAAACAACAAGATATGGAAAAACAACGTCATGAACGTTACGCTCGGCAACCTCGGCTCACCATATCTGCCAATGTTCTATCTCGCCAAGCGACGCACCGATGGCAACATGTTCTACAACACCATCCAGGAATACCTCGACGCACCCGACAAGTTCGAATACTACAACACCAAGACTCCATACACCAACCTCGCTTATACTATGGGTTATCCTAAGCGTCGTTCCGAGGAGTTTGTTCAGGTGCTCTTCACACAGAATGTCAACAAGAGGGTCAACGTCGGCATACACTACAAGTTCTCCACTTCCATCGGACGCTACGAGAGCCAGCGTTCCGACCACGCCAGTGTCCGTCTCTTCAGCAGCATGGATGGCGACGTCTATGGATATAACTTTTCTGCCGTATATAATAGGTCGGACATCAAGGAGAACGGTGGTGTCATCAACGACAACTACATCATGTATCCCGACTCCTTCGAATACGACAAGGCCGACGACGTACCTGTCCAGTTCATGGACCAGAACAACCGACACAGCACCTATCAGATTCTCTATGCTCATCATCTCGACCTTGCCTACGTCGAGCGTATGGACAAGTCCGACAGTTCCTACTACGAAGTGCCTGTCGCTACCGCTTATCACCAGATTCATCTCCTCCGCAACCATCATGAGTACAAGATTATCAACCTGGCCAACTATTCCCAGGTTATCGACAATCTCTTCCCCGAAGTCATCAACGACAACCGCTCTACGCGCGACTCTATAAGGTATAGCCTCATCAGCAACACCTTCAACCTCAAGCTCAGCGAAGAGTTCAACTCGCTCATGCGTTTCGGTCTCCGTGCTTATATAGGTAACGAAATCCGCCACTACCAGTGGCCCGACGAGTCGTTGAAGAAGATCGATGAAGACGACCGCATCACCATCCACTACCGCAAGAACAAAGACCGACTTGTCAATGCTTTCATCGGTGGACAGGTCTTCAAGAACAGGGGCGAAAACTTCAGGATGAACGCCGGACTTAAGTTCTACTTCGTCGGCTACAACAAGGGCGACCTTCATGTCGACGGCAGCCTGAACGGCAACTTCCACATCGGCAGTCGCGAAGCTCAGCTCTGGGCCAAGCTCAACTTCGATATGAGAAATGCCGAACTCTGGGAGGAGAAATACTGCTCCAACCACTACAGGTGGAACATCAACTACGACAATATGTATAAGAAGACCGTCATCAGCGGCGGCCTCAAGATACCATCATTGCGACTCGAACTGACCGGCTTCTCGGGCACCGAAAACAGCAAGATATACTTCGGCGAAGACGGCAAGCCAGCACAGAAGAGCAGTGGAGTAGAGGTCTATGGTGTCTACCTCTACAAGCATTCGTCTGTCATCGGATTCAACATGATCGACCGTGTAGCATTCCAGAAGACCAGCGACGACAAGGTCGAGCCACTCCCTATGCTCTCGCTCTACACCAGCAACTACTACGAAAACCTCTTCTTCAACGTGCTGACCATGCAGATAGGTTTCGACTGGCGATACAACACCGAATACTACGCTCCTAAATATCTCCCGGCTACGATGCAGTTCGTCGCCCAGAGCGAGCGTAAGGTAGGCAACTACCACTACATTGACCCGTTTGTCAACTTCCAGCTCAAGCGTGCCCGCATCTACGTCAAGTACGAGCACGTCAACAGCCTCTGGGGCAAGAAACACAATTATTTCCACACCATACATTATCCTGCCAATCCTGGCTTTTTCAAGTTCGGTTTGTCATGGAACTTTTATGATTAAAAATGGAGATAAGGCATGATGACAAAAATTGAAGTGTGAAATAACCCAAAATACATACGATTGCACAGGTGCCCTGGAATAAGTTTTGCAGTTTATCTCTTCTTTTTTTATTCGATAATAGTTATCTTTGAGGCGCTGAAGGAATTCAAAGCAAATTAGAATAAATAAATACATTCAAAAAACAAAAAAATGGCAACTAGCTACAAAGAACTTGGCCTTGTTAACACTCGCGAGATGTTCGCAAAGGCAGTGAAGGGCGGATATGCTATCCCAGCCTTCAACTTCAACACAATGGAGCAGATGCAGGCTATCGTAATGGCTGCAGTTGAGACAAAGTCTCCAGTTATCATGCAGGTTTCTAAGGGTGCTCGTAACTATGCTAACGGCACTATCCTCCGTAACCTCGCTAAGGGTGCTGTAGAATATGCAAAGGAACTCGGTTGTGAGGCTCCTGAAATCGTTCTTCACCTCGACCACGGTGATAGCTTCGAACTCTGTAAGGACTGTATCGACAACGGTTTCTCTTCAGTTATGATCGACGGTTCACACCTCCCATACGAAGAGAACGTAGCACTCGCTAAGAAGGTTGTTGAATATGCTCACAAGTTCGACGTAACTGTTGAGGCTGAGCTCGGCGTTCTCGCTGGTGTTGAGGACGAGGTTTCTGCTGCTGAGTCACACTACACTAAGCCAGAGGAAGTTATCGACTTCGCTACTCGTACTGGTTGCGACTCACTCGCTATCTCTA
>JAKSLF010000044.1 GCA_024401355.1 Bacteroidales bacterium
TCAAAGCATTGAAGCAAGGCCGAGAGGAAGGATTAGCACAAGGCCGAGAGGAAGGCCGAGAGGAAGGATTACAGGAAGGTCGTGCAGAAGGTCGTGCGGAAGGCATAGCTAAGGGTCGTGCAGAAGGTCGTGCAGAAGGTCGTGCGGAAGGCATAGTTAAGGGTCGTGCGGAAGGTCGTGCGGAAGGTCGTGCAGAAGGTCGTGCGGAAGGCATAGCCGAAGGTGCTCAATCTACAGCTATTACCATAGCCAAGAACCTTTTATCCATGGGCCTTTCTGTGGCAGATGTAGCCAAATCTACTGGTCTGACCGAGGATGATATTCGTTTGTTGTGATAAATGTTTTTTTTCTGTTTTTTAGTCCTTCTCACTTTTCCTAACCTTGCCAAGAAACATTACCTTTGCTTGCAATAACATCAACGATATTTGTTGTCAGTGTATATGCAGAAAATAGAAACGAAAAAATTGAGACGATTTGCTCAAAAAGCTAAAAATGATCGTTTTTTGCGTGTTAAATGCTATGTAACTTTTTGATATTCAAATATTTGTGCAAAATTCGTTTTGTCTGTCTCAAAATGAGCATTATGTCAAACGAAAGGGCCTTTTCTTAACGAACACAGCGAACACTGATTTTACATATTCTTACGAATGAGCCAATCTGTATCCGTTTATATCCGTCTTATCCGTGGTCGTTCAAAAAATCGTTTAGATTTACCATGCTCTTGCATTATCAAAAAGATTAGTGTCTATAAATAGTTAGGGCCCGAGCGGAACTTCTCGGGCCCATAACAGTCACAAACCTTACAATTATGAAACGAAACAATCAATCATGACGCTGTCACAGCGCCGAACAAAAAAATATCTTTGTCGGGATTTTGGTGCATCCGAGTTAGTACCATTCTCCTTATTCCTCACGGAGCGGAGATAAAGTCAAAAACACAAAACATTCAAGAAAAAAAGCAATACATCCCCGAATGCACCTACTCCCGTTATAAATCTACCTCAGTAATCATTTACTTTGGCTGCTTGCCAATATAAGCAAGGATACCACCATCTACATAAAGTATATGACCATTCACCGCATCCGATGCTTTTGATGCAAGGAATACTGCCGGACCACCAAGCTCTTCTGGATCCAACCAACGTCCTGCTGGTGTCTTCGCACAGATGAACGAGTCAAATGGATGACGACTGCCGTCTGCCTGCTTCTCACGTAGTGGAGCTGTCTGTGGTGTCGCAATGTAACCCGGACCTATGCCATTACACTGAATGTTGTATTCACCATACTCCGAACAAATGTTGCGTGTCAGCATCTTCAAACCACCCTTGGCTGCCGCATATGCCGATACTGTCTCACGACCAAGCTCTGACATCATTGAGCAGATGTTGATGATCTTACCCTCACGACGTTCCATCATCTCTGGCAATACTGCTGCTGATACTATGTATGGAGCTACAAGGTCTATGTCTATTACCTGCTGGAATTCTGAACGCTTCATCTCATGCATCGGGATGCGCTTGATTATACCTGCATTGTTCACAAGAATGTCTATCTGACCTACCTCTGCATGAATCTTCTCTACAAGTGCCTTGATCGCTACTTCATCTGTTACATCACATACATATCCCTTTACGTTTGTGATGCCAGCCTCCTTATAGTTGTCGAGACCCTTCTGTAGAGCCGCCTCGTTGATGTCGTTAAAGATTATGGTCTTTACACCTGCTGCTACAAAAGCTTTCGCAATGTTGAAACCTATACCATAAGATGCACCTGTAATCCAGGCATTCTTGCCTTCGAGTGAAAATGGATTTGCCATGTTATTATATCTTTTTGTAAGAATCAATAATGAAGTTAATTACTCCCCACTGACTCTTAGTTATTAATTTTTAATTCTCTTAATTATACACCTCTCTATTTCAGGTCCGTTATCTCTGAGAAGTCTTGGTCACCATAGTCCAGATTCTCACCTGCCATTCCCCATATGAATGTATAGTTCGATGTACCAGCTGCCGAGTGTATCGACCACGATGGCGACAATACTGCCTGCTCATTCTGCATCCATATGTGACGCGTCTCATCTACCTGACCCATGAAATGACATACTGCCTGATCTTCCGGTACTTCAAAGTAGAAATACGCCTCCATCCTGCGATTGTGTACATGAGCTGGCATCGTGTTCCATACCGATCCTGGCTTCAATTCTGTCATTCCCATCTGCAATTGGCATGTCGGCACTACCGAGTTGATTATCATACGATTAATCTGCCTGTGGTTCGCACCTTCCATCGATCCCAATACCATTATGTCCGCTTCCCCCTTCGTTACCTTCTTCGATGGATACTCCTTGTGAGCTGGCGCCGAATTAAAGTATAACTTCGCTGGTTCATGTGGGTCCGACGATGTGAATGTTACATTCTTCTTGCCTCGGCCTATATAGAGCATCTCTTTGTATCCTAGTTCAAATGTCTCGTCGTCTGCCGTGATTATGGCTTTCCCGCCAACGTTGATTATACCTAGCTCACGACGCTCTAGAAAATACTCCGACTTGAGGTCTTCTACTGTCTCCAGAACTACACTCTTCCATGCTGGCATTATTCCACCAACGATATATCTGTCATAGAGCGAATACACCATGTTGATGTCATCCATCGTAAAGAGAGTCTCTATCAGAAACTCCTTGCGCAGACGCTTGGTGTCATAGCTCTTCGCATCGTCCGGATGCGAAGCATATCTGAGTTCGTAGTTCATATTTTTATTTATTGAATAATTAATTCCTTATTTATTGAATAATCAATTCTTGCGCGACGATTCCCGCACTATAAGACGCATCGGAATGACTATCTTTGACTCGCCTTCTACTTTGCCCTGCTTCTGGTCCAGAAATGCCTGCGCTGCACGGTTCCCCATGTCAAAGGCATTCTGCTCTATAGTCGTTAATGCCGGTGACAGCAGTTCTGCAAAATTCTCATTCGCCGTTCCTACCACACCAAACTCATCCGGAATCTTTATATTGTTATGACGTGCATATTCGATTACTCCTAGTGCAGCATAGTCTCCCGCACAATACAATGCGTCACATCCAGCCTGCAATGCTTTCGCCATGTTGTAGAACCCTTTGTCACGCGTGATGCTGTCCGTATATATTATCGACTCGTCTATCTCCATCCCGTTATCCTGCAGTGCCTTCTTGTAGCCTTCCATTCGGTCTGTATATACATTTGACAATATGTCTCCTGCTAAATGACCTATGCGCTTATAACCACTCTTCGCCAAATGCGCTGTCGCCTGATATGCTCCAGCAAAGTTGTCATTCGTTACTGATATCCCTTCCAGACCATTATATGCCCTGTCAAACTGCACTAGCACTAGACCACTCTTTACAATGTCTGCTACGGCTTTGCTGTCTGTCGCTTCCAATGAGTGAGATATGATAATGCCAGCCACCTGATTGCGCATTAGCGTCATTATCGCTTTCTTCTCATCTTCCAGCCTCTCATGTGATTGACAGATTATCAAATTGTATCCCGCAGGATTCAATATTGCCTCCGCTCCGCTTATCACATTCGAAAAAAACTGACGGTTTATTCTCGGCACTATCATGCCCACTGTATCTGTTGAACCTTTTCTTAATGACGATGCCAACAAATTCCGCTCATATCCCATCTCCGCCGCTGTGCGGTTGATGAGCTCACGAGTCGCAGCACTTACTCGGGTGTTGCCTGCTAATGCTCGCGATACTGTCGATGGAGTGATGTTGAGCGCTTTTGCTATGTCGTTAATTGTTGGTCTCGCCATTGTGACTTTCTTTTCAGTTTCTGAGTGCAAAAATACAAACGTTTGCGCAATTTCCAAACTTTTTTGGCAAAAATTTCTATAAATCTTATTATTAGACCTTTACGACCCCTATATTTATATATATAGGTATGCTGTTCACCTTTATTCTCCACCCATAATGTGCAAAATAACCATCGTTTGCACATCTCTTTTTTATGCTGTGACAACGTTTGCACAAACAAAACACGGATATTTGCTAAATGTTGATATTTCTGCATGATTTTAACTTTAGCTAATCGCTTGATAATCAGTTAAATAAAAAAATAATTGCTTTTTCGTTTGTTTGTTTCGTGTCTTTCGTGTATTTTTACATCCGAAATCGTAACGTAATACGACATAATTCGTATTAGTATATAGATTTTGAGGCTTTAGCCTCTATGAAAGATTAAACTATTAAAATTTAAGATATGGCTACACCATTCATCAACCCTGACTTCATTCTCACTAATGAGACAGCTAAGAAGCTCTATCACGAGCATGCTGAGAAGATGCCTATTATAGACTATCACTGCCATCTTATTCCACAGATGGTTGCTGAAAACAAGCGTTTTGAGTCTATTGCACAGATATGGCTTATGGGTGACCACTACAAGTGGCGTGCTATGCGTTCCAACGGTGTTGATGAACGCTTCTGCACAGGTAAAGATACTACTGACTGGGAAAAGTTCGAAAAGTGGGCTGAAACTGTCCCTTACACTTTCCGTAACCCTCTCTATCATTGGACTCACCTCGAGCTTAAGACTGCTTTCGGTATCGACAAGCAGCTCAACCCACAGACTGCCCGCGAAATCTATGATGAATGTAACGATAAGATAAAGAACGATCCTAAGTTTACTCCTCGTGGACTTATGGAGTTCTACAACGTTAAGGTCGTTTGTACTACTGATGATCCTGTCGATTCACTCGAACATCACAAGACCGTAGCTGCTGATCCTACTGCCAAGACTCGTATGCTCCCTACATGGCGCCCTGATAAGGCTATGGCTGTTGAGGTTCCTGCCGATTTTAAGGCTTATGTTGAAAAACTCGGTCAGGCCGCTGGCAAGAATATCTCCGATTTTAACGACTTTATCGACGCTCTCCAGGCTCGTCACGATTTCTTCGAGTCTATGGGCTGCCGTCTCTCCGACCACGGTATCGAAGAGTTCTACGCTGAGGATTATACTGATGCCGAAATTAAGGCTATCTTTAATAAGGTATATGGCGGTACTGCACTCACTAACGACGAAATCCTCAAGTTCAAGAGCGCTATGATGATTATCTTCGCTGAGCAGGATGCCGCTTCTGGCTGGACACAGCAGTTCCACTACGGCGCTATACGTAACAATAATACCAAGATGTTCAAGCTCCTCGGACCTGATACTGGTTTCGACTCTATCGGTGAGTTTACTACTGCCAAGAAGTGCGCTAAGTTCCTCGATAAGCTCAATACTGAGGGTAAACTCGCAAAGACTATCCTCTACAACCTCAACCCTTGTGCCAACGAGGTACTCGCTACTATGCTTGGCAACTTCCAGGATGGCTCAGTTCCTGGCAAGATTCAACTCGGTTCTGGCTGGTGGTTCCTCGATCAAAAGGATGGTATGCAGAAGCAGATGAATGCTCTCTCTGTTCTCGGCCTTCTTAGCCGTTTCGTAGGTATGCTTACTGACTCTCGCTCATTCCTCTCTTACCCACGTCACGAGTATTTCCGTCGTACTCTCTGCAACCTTCTTGGTGCTGATATCGAGAATGGAGAGGTTCCATACTCAGGCTATGAGGCAGAACGTGTCAACCAAATGGTTGAGGATATCTGCTATAATAATGCTAAAAATTATTTCAATTTCTAAAAAATATATCACACCTCCCGACTCCTTCCCTTTAGGGAGGGATACCGGAGGGATAAGCAAGGAATACCAAAGGAATATAATAGCTTTGGCAAACTTGTAAGTGATCATTTATAAACAATATTTAACAATAACAATACAATGGCAAAAGTTGTAACCTTTGGTGAGATTATGCTTCGTCTGGCTACTCCAGGCTATCTCCGTTTTTCACAGGCTAAGGAATTTAACGCTACTTTCGGTGGCGGTGAGGCTAATGTGGCTGTTTCACTCGCTAACTATGGTGTTGAGACTTCTTTCGTAACTCGTCTCCCACAGAACGATATCGCTGAGTCTTGCATCATGGATCTTCGTTCACACAATGTAGGTGTTAAGGATATCATCCGTGGTGGTAACCGTGTTGGTATCTACTTCCTCGAGACAGGTGCCGTAGCTCGTGCTTCAAAGGTAGTTTATGACCGTGCTAATTCTTCTATCGCTGAAATTCAGCCTGGTATGGTTAATTGGGAAGAGGTTCTCAAGGGCGCTGATTACTTCCACTGGACTGGTATCACTCCTGCTCTTTCTCAGGGAGCTGCTGATGCTTGCCTCGAGGCTATCAAGGTTGCTAACAAGCTTGGTGTTAAGGTTTCTTGCGACCTCAACTATCGTAAGAATCTCTGGAAGTATGGCAAGACTGCTTCTGAGGTTATGCCTGCTCTCGTCGAGGGTTGCGACGTTATCCTTGGTAATGAGGAAGATTGCGAAAAGGTATTCGGTATCAAGCCTGAAGGTTTCGACGTTACTGCTACTAACGGCGAGGTTAATGCTGCTGAATTCGAGTCTGTTTGTACTCAGATGATGAAGAAGTTCCCACGTTGCAAGAAGATGATCGTTACTCTCCGTGGCGCTATCAATGCCAACCACAATACTTGGGGCGGTGTCCTCTATTCTGATGGCTCACTCAAGCAGTCTAAGCGTTACGATATTACTCATATCGTTGACCGTGTAGGTGGTGGTGACTCTTTCATGGGCGGTCTTCTCTACGGTCTTATCGCTTACCCAACTGACGACCAGAAGGCTCTCGACTTCGCTGTCGCTGCTTCTTGCCTCAAGCACACTATCTATGGCGACTTCAACCTCGTTACTGTTGCTGAGGTTGAAAACCTTATGAAGGGTGACGGTTCTGGACGTGTTTCTCGTTAATCAGTTTTTGATATAATTTATAATTGACTATTTCAATGGCAAAATTCGATAAGGTAGCCGTACTCGCTAAAATCGGCTCTACAGGTATGGTACCTGTTTTCTATCACAAGGATCTCGATGTTTGCAAGAACGTTGTTAAGGCTTGCTACGAAGGTGGTGTCCGTGCATTCGAGTTTACAAACCGTGGCGACTTCGCTCACGAGATTTTCGGCGAACTCGTAAAGTGGGCTAACACTGAATGCCCTGAACTCGCTCTTGGTATCGGTTCTGTTGTCGATGCTCCTACTGCTGCTCTCTACATACAGCTCGGCGCTAATTTCGTCGTAGGTCCTCTCTTCAACGAGGAAATCGCTCCTATCTGTAATCGTCGTCTCGTCCCTTACTGCCCAGGTTGCGGTACTGTATCTGAAATCGGTAAGGCTCAGGAACTCGGTTGCGACCTTACTAAGCTCTTCCCAGGCGACGTTTATGGCCCTAATATGGTCAAAGGCCTCAAGGCTCCTATGCCTTGGTCCAAGATTATGGTTACTGGTGGCGTAGCTCCTGAAAAGGAAAACCTCGAGAAGTGGTTCGCTGCCGGCGTATTCTGCGTAGGTATGGGTTCTAAGCTCTTCCCTAGCGACAAGGTTAAGGCTGGCGATTGGGCTTACGTTACTAACAAGTGCAAGGAGTGTCTCGATATTATCAAGCCTCTTTTGAAGTAATATTACGTCTAAATATAAGCGAGTGGAGATATGTCTCTACGATTTCTCTCCACTTGCTTTTTCTCTTGTTATCAGTTCTAATCTCTGAAAAAAAGGTTTTATATTATGAATAGTAAAATGACAAATTGGCGCTGGTATATCTGCATACTCTTGTTTGTAGCTACTACTGTCAATTATATGGACCGTCAGGTTCTCTCTATGACATGGAAGGAATTTATTTCTCCCGAATTCCATTGGACTGACGAACACTATGGTGTTATCACTGGTGTGTTCTCTATAATATATGCAATAGCTTGCCTCTGTGCTGGTCGCTTTGTCGATTGGATGGGCACAAAGAAGGGTTATCTCTGGGCTATCGGCATCTGGTCACTTGGCGCTTGCCTGCATGCAGGTTGCGGTTGGGCTACTGTTCAATTCGGTGGTTTCGAAGGCATCTCTTCGTCTGCAGAACTCGCAAAAACTACTGGCGATGTCGCTGCTGCTGTTGCAACTATCTCTGTTTACCTGTTTATCTTCTGCCGTACAGTTCTTGCTCTTGGCGAAGCTGGTAACTTCCCTGCTGCAATCAAGGTTACCGCTGAATACTTCCCTAAGAAAGACCGTGCTTTTGCCACATCTATTTTCAATGCTGGTGCTTCGGTTGGCGCTCTCGCAGCTCCTCTTACAATCCCTTCACTTGCTGCTGCTTATGGCTGGGAAATGTCGTTCATCATCATTGGTGCACTAGGCTTCATCTGGATGTTCTTCTGGGTCTTTATGTATGACAAACCTGAAGTGTCTAAGCATGTAAATGCTGCCGAGATAGAGTATATCCATCTGGATGATGCAGCAGAGGCAAAAGTTTCTGATGCCACAGCTGTTGAGGCAAAGGCTATTCCTTTCCTCCAGTGCTTTACATTCAAGCAGACATGGGCATTCATTGCCGGCAAATTCTTTACCGACGGTGTTTGGTGGTTCTTCCTCTTCTGGGCACCATCTTATTTTCAAGATCAGTTTGGCATCAAGGCTTCAGATAGTATGGGTCAGGCACTTATCTTTACCCTTTATCTAATCTGTACTGTAATCTCTATCGGTGGTGGCTATCTGCCTAAATTGTTTGTTGAGAAGAATGGTATGGAACCATATGCAGGTCGTATGCGCGCAATGCTTATCTTCGCATTCTTCCCAATCTTTGCTTTGTTTGCTCAGCCACTTGGCGGCTATTCTCCATGGTGGCCTGCCATTATCATAGGTCTTGCCGGCGCTGGTCACCAGGCTTGGTCTGCCAACCTATTCTCTACTATCGGTGATATGTTCCCTAAATCTACAGTGGCAACAATCACAGGTATTGGCTCAATGGTTGGTGGCATAGGCTCTATGCTTATCAATTACGGTTCTGGCAAGCTGTTTACATTTGCTGCTGCTCAGGGCTCAGAATTTACTTTCCTCGGTTTCGAGGGTAAGCCTGCTGGCTACATGATTATATTCTGCATCTGTGCTGTCGCATATCTGGTAGCATGGAGTGTGATGAAGACTCTTGTTCCTAAGTATAAACCAGTCGAAATTTAAATAGTATTGTAGCATGGCTGCAATAATTGTATATTGTAGCCATGCTTTATAACTAACCAGACAATCGTAGTTAAACAGCCATGAAGACTGATAAGGTTACCATTAAGGATATAGCTAATGCTGCTGGTGTCTCGATAGGCACTGTTGACCGCGTTCTTCACAATCGTGGAGAGGTGGCACAGCATACACGTGACAATATCCTTCGCATAGCCAGTCAGCTCAATTATCGTGCTGCCGAACTTCCTCGTTCAGAAGTTGAAGCAATACGTATCGTGGCTATCATGCCTATGGTCGATTCTGAAAACAACTTCTGGGCTTGCCACCGCGAAGGTATCGAACAGCAGGCCGCACAAATATCTGACCGTCGTGTTGATCTCAACATTATCACATACAGCATTCACGACGAAGCCGACTTCAGAATTAAGTCACACAATGTCGTCGAGATGAAACCTGATGGGGTTATTATCGCTCCGACATTCAGCACCGAGTCACTCGATTTTACTCGCGAACTCGATCGACTCAATATACCATATATCTTTATTGATACTATGATCGACAATACCAATCCTATCAGCTTTATCGGCGAAGACGCTTTCCAGAGCGGACGTGTCGCTGCCAGTGTCGTTGATTTTGGTATCCCTGTCGAACGAGACATTCTCATGGTCAATATCGCCAAGAATATTGGCAACCGTCAGCACCTCAATGCCCGCAACCAGGGCTTCCTGTCCTACTTTATGGATAAGGGACGCAATACCGGACTCAAGATCTCTGTCGAAATACCCGAAACTGAATATGCAATGGTCGAACAGAAAATGGAAAAGGTACTGCAAAATGCCAATGTAGGTGCCATCTGGGTTTCTGGTTCACGTTCATATATGGTGGCCCGTTACCTCGAAAAAATAAACAGAAGAGACATTATCCTTGTAGGATACGACGTATATGATCAGAATATCGAATATCTCAAACGTGATATTATTCAGTTCCTCATAGCACAGCAGCCACGCGAACAAGGCCGACGCTCATTAAGGGCTATCGTCGATTTTATCGCTTATGGCCGACGACCTATGCAGACCGAATATCAAAAGGTTGAGATAGTCAATTCGGAGAGTCTTAGATTCTTCTATAACTAAATTGAATATAACAAAGAACTAATTAATAATAAGTAATAACAATAGATTATGGCTATTTTCGGTAAAGTAGCAACTCTCGAAGCACAGGGTTGCAACAAGAAATATGGTAAGGTCTTTGAGTTTCTCAAGAATCACGATCTCGCTGCCGAGTTCAATGGTATGAATCCTGGCGACAAGAAGACTGTTGTAATCGACGAAAACAATAAGGCAATTTTCCAGGTATATAAAACTAAGGTGCATGCTCTTGCCAAGCTCGAAGGCCACCGCAAGTTCGCTGATGTTCAGTACATATTCGAAGGCCAGGAGATTATCGGATGCTCTGATATCGCTAACATCATCGAAGAACCTGAATATAACGAAGAGAAGGATATCTTCTTTACTAATGCAACAAAACAACTCAGTCATATCGTACTTGCTGAAGGCGAAGCTGCAATCCTCGAACCATCTGACCTGCATGCACCATGCATGATGATCGGTGAGCAGAAAGTTGCCAAGAAGATCGTTTTCAAGGTTAAGCTTTAAATTAAAGAATCGAATTACAGATAATAATAAAAACTAATTATACTATGGTAGCACTTAATAAGCGTACCGCTCCTAAGAGCCAGGCTCCTGAGCGTATTATTCAGTTCGGTGAAGGTAACTTCCTCCGTGCATTTGTGGATTGGATTATCTACAACATGAACCAGCGTACAAACTTCAACTCGTCAGTTGTTGTCGTACAGCCAATCGACAAGGGTATGGTAGAATGGCTCAATGGCCAGGACTGTATGTATCATGTCAACCTTCAGGGCCGTCAGAATGGCAAGCCTGTTGACGAACTTACTCGTATCGACGTTATTAGCCGTGCACTCAACCCATATAGCCAGAATCAGGCATTCATGTCACTTGCAGAGCAGCCTGAGATTCGTTTTGTAATCTCAAATACTACTGAGGCTGGTATCACTTTCGACAACACTTGCAAGTTTACTGATGCTCCTGCTTCTTCATATCCTGGCAAGCTTACTCAGCTCCTCTATCGCCGTTTCAAGGCTTTCAATGGCGATCCTAAGAAGGGTCTTATCATCATGCCTTGTGAGCTTATCTTCCTCAATGGTCACCACCTCAAGGATTGTATCTTCAAGTATATCGAACTGTGGAAGGACGACTTCGGCAAGGACTACGAGAAGTTCAAGAACTGGTTTACTAAGTACAACTATGTTTGCGCAACTCTTGTTGACCGTATCGTTCCTGGTTTCCCACGCAAGGATATCGCTAAGCTTCAGAAGCGTGCTGGCTATGAGGACAACTTGATGGTACAGGCCGAAATATTCCACCTCTGGGTTATCGAGAAGCCTGAGAATATGTCTATCGCTAACCTCCGTAAGGAGTTCCCTGCTGAAAAGGCTAACCTCAACGTACTTATCGCAGAGTCTGAGAAGCCATACCACGAGCGTAAGGTTACTCTCCTCAATGGTCCTCATACTGTTCTTTCTCCTGTAGCATACCTCTCTGGTATCAACATCGTTCGTGACGCTTGCCACCATGCTGTTGTCGGCAAGTATATCAAGAAGGTACAGTTCGACGAACTTATGCAGACTCTCAACCTCCCTATGAACGAACTTGAGAAGTTTGGCAAGGACGTACTTGAGCGTTTTGACAACCCATACGTAGACCACCAGGTTACTTCTATCATGCTCAACTCATTCCCTAAGTTTGAGACACGTGACCTCCCAGGTCTGAAGGTTTACCTCGAGCGTAAGGGCGAGCTTCCTAAGGGCCTTGTTCTTGGTCTGGCTGCTATCATCACTTACTACAAGGGTGGTGTACGTGCTGATGGTGCTCCTATACAGCCTAACGATGCTCAGGAGATCATGGATCTCTTGAAGAACCTTTGGGCAACTAACGATACACGCAAGGTTGCTGAGGGTGTTCTTGCTGCTACTGATGTCATCTGGAAGGAAAGCAAGCAGGATCTCAACAAGATTCCTGGCTTGACAGATATGGTTACTGACTTCCTCAACCAGATCCAGGCTAAGGGTATGCTTGAGACTGTTAAGGGTATTCTTTAATTGATTTGACAATTGGACTATTTACTATTACGTTATTGGTAGATAGTCCAATTTTTATAAATAACTCTTGGGTATAAAAAGTGTCTTTCTTACTTCGTTTTGTATCCGGAGTGTGCCAAATAACATACAGTATAACTGTCAAATAAGATTCTGATGAAAGATTTTCTCAAGATAAATCCAGCCGACAACGTTATGGTAGCTATTAGCGATATGGCTAAAGGTACTGTTGTCAATGTTGACGGCGAAAATATAACTCTTGTTACTGATGCCAAGGCTGGTCACAAGATAGCCCTCAAGGACATTGCTGAGGGTGAAAACGTCATCAAGTATGGTTTTCCTATTGGTCACGCACGTCATGCTGTAAAGAAGGGTGCGTATCTTGATCATGATGATATCAAGACAAATCTTGCTGGACAGCTCGACTATTCTGATATCAAACTCAAGGGCCTTAAGCCTTGTCAGCCTTCGGGCAAGCAGCTCACATGGATGGGCTACGAGCGTAAGGATGGTCAGGTCGGTATCCGCAACGAGGTGTGGGTTATCCCAACGGTCGGCTGTGTCAATGGTGTGATCAAGCAGATAGTAGAAAGAGTAAAGGCAGACCTCGGAAGCAATATCGAAGGTATCGACGGTATATTTGATTTCCCACACAACTATGGTTGTTCGCAGTTGTCAGAAGACCATGAAAACACAAAGAAGATACTTCGCGACATGGTTCATCATCCAAATGCTGGTGGTATTCTTGTCGTAGGTCTTGGTTGTGAAAACAATCAGCCTAAAGTATTTGCAGAGTTCTGTGGTGACTATGACAAGGACCGTGTCAAGTTTATGGTAAGCCAGGAGGTCGAAGGCGATGAAGTAGAATATGGTGTCAAGCTATTGAAGGAACTTGTTACCAATGCTCAGAAATGCAAACGCACAGAGCAGCCAGCATCGAAGCTTCGTATAGGCCTCAAGTGTGGTGGTTCTGATGGATTCTCTGGTATAACAGCAAATCCGCTTCTTGGTGCATTCTCAGACTTCCTGTGTGAGACTCAGGGTGGCACGACAATTCTGACAGAAGTTCCTGAAATGTTTGGTGCAGAGACGATCCTTATGGAACGTTGTGCAAATGAAGAATTGCTTGGCCAGACTATCAGCCTTATCAACAACTTCAAGGAGTACTTCCTCAGCCATGGTGAGCCAGTAGGTGAGAATCCATCTCCAGGCAATAAGGCAGGTGGTATCTCGACACTTGAAGAAAAGGCACTTGGCTGTACACAGAAGTCGGGCAAGTCGGCAGTTTGTGGTGTAATGGAATATGGTGAACGCCTGAAGAATAATGGCCTCAACCTTCTTTCGGCACCAGGAAACGACCTTGTCGCAGCAACAGCACTTGCTGCAGCAGGATGTCAGATGGTACTCTTTACAACTGGTCGTGGAACACCATTTGCAACATTTGTACCAACAATGAAGATATCGACAAACTCGGGCCTCGCACAGCGTAAGCCTCGTTGGATAGATTTCAATGCTGGTGTACTTGTGGAAGATAAGGAAATGGATGAAGTATTGAAAGAATTTACTGACCTTATCATCCGCACAGCAAGTGGCGAGTATGTCAATGCAGAGAAGAGTGACATCCATGAGATATCAATCTTCAAGAATGGTGTGACATTGTAAACAAATTGCATTCTTTATAGAGAGACTAGGGTAGGGCATGACCTATTCTAGTCTTTTTTATTGTAAATGTGTTAAAATCGCTATTTTGGATATGTTTTCCAGGGAAAAGTGTAACATTTTATACTGAAACGAGTATAAAGATAAAAAAAGGAGGTTGCTATGATAAATAAAGTTGACATCTGGTGGTCGTCGCTTAGAATCTCTGAAAAAGAACGAATAGCGACAAAGGCCGCACAAAAAACAGGAAACAAAAAGGATATGCAGTATCCGGAATGCTCACGATGGTGGATATCGTTGCGTGATCAGATGAAACGAACCATTTACGAGCATTGTGTTACAAACCAAGGCTTAATACTCAATAAGTGGTATGAAGGTCATCCATTGAGTTACTAAGACAGGTAATCTTTACAATGAAATATTAAATCAGACATCGGAATCTTAAATGGTTTCGATGTCTTTTTCTTTTGTGCGAAACACTTTTTTGCAAAAACTCTTTCTTATTACAGAAATAATATATAGATTGCAATATGGCAGAAATGTGCCACGCAACAATTAGTATTTTCTTAACAAAAACGAACAGATTAATATGTGTGAATCATTAAAAAAAGGTATTAAGATCTCTTTTGTGGTTATTGTTACCTTGATTATTTGGCTGTTGCCCTCTTCTGCATTTGGCATAGATGGGTTGACAATCATTCAGCAGCGCATGATAGCTATTTTTGCATTTGCGGCCTTGATGTGGATACTAGAAGGGGTGCATGCGTGGGTCACATCGGTGCTGATAATTATTGTAATGTTGTTCACGGTGTCGGATAGTGCCATCATACAACTTATTGATCCGTCGTTATTCCCGGCAGACCAGTTGGCGGAGAATGCAAAAGGCGTAGCGGTACCAGTTGGTTTGATTGGTTACAAGTCGATAATAGCCTGTTTTGCAGACCCGACAGTAATGTTGTTTCTAGGTGGCTTTGTTTTGGCACACGTAGCCAGCAAGAGTGGGGTAGATATATCACTTGCTCGTGTCATGTTGAAGCCTTTTGGAACGAACTCGAAGACTGTATTGCTAGGCTTCATACTGGTAACTGCAATATTCTCGATGTTTGTGTCTAACACGGCAACTGCAGCAATGATGCTTACGTTCCTGACTCCGGTGTTAAAAGCCATGCCTGAGAGTGAACGAGGTCGTATAGGTCTGGCGTTGGCTATTCCTATAGGATGTAATGTTGGTGGTATAGCGACCCCGATTGGTACACCTCCAAATGGTATAGCACTGGGTGGATTGAAAGAAATAGGTGTTAATATTGGCTTCCTGGACTGGATGATAGTAATGTTTCCATTGATGATAGTAATATTGCTTATATCATGGGTATTGCTGTTGAACATCTATAAGTTCTCTTCGAACAAGATAGAGTTTAAGATAGAAGGCGGAGCTGCGAAAGGATGGGAAACCACAGCCATATATATAATAATGGGCATGACCATATTGCTATGGATGCTGGAGAAGGTAGTAGGAATCAACTCATATGTAGTAGCATTGTTCCCGGTAGGAGCATTCTGTGCGTTGGGCATAGTACGTTCGGAGGATCTGAAGCAGATAGAATGGTCGGTGCTATGGATGGTAGCAGGTGGTTTTGCGTTGGGCATAGGAATGAAAGATTCGGGCTTGGCAAAAGCATTGGTAGAGTCGATACCATTTGGTAGTTGGAATGTGATGCTTGTGCTTGTCGGTAGTGGTCTTATCTGTTGGTTTTTGTCAACCTTTATCAGTAACTCGGCTTCTGCAGCATTGATGGTTCCGATACTTTCGGCAGTAGCGAAGGGAATGACAGAGCAATTGGCGCCTATAGGTGGTGTAACGACCTTGATAGTAGGTCTGGCATTGTCGGCATCATTTGCGATGGCGTTACCAATATCAACGCCTCCAAATGCTATAGCTTATTCGACAGGATTGGTTACTACATCTCAGATGTCAAAGATGGGTGTATTGATAGGAATGATAGCCTTTGTATTAGGTTATGTAGTATTGATACTTGTTGGTCAGACAGGTTTCTTTGGATAAATCGGAATAACGAAATATGATATAAAGGCCACTAAAGAGTGGCCTTTTATTTAAAAAAGACAATCTTTTTGCATTGGTTTATGCAAGATTTATTATCTTTGAGGTGTTTAAGAGAATTTAGCAAACAAAATCTAATATATATATGCGTAATGTGTTGATATACAGTATTTTAGGGGGGGGTAAATATGCTTCACTAAAGTATTCGTATGTTAACATATAGATATAAGCCTTCTGAGGGTGCAGTTGCGTCTTCGAAAAGCTTTTTTGTTTATGAACAAATAATTAAATCAATTAATAATATGAAGAAAGTTCTTACATTTTTATCATCTGCATTTTTTGCCTTTGGAGCAATGGCGCAGAACCTTGAGAATGGCCATGAATATGTTGACCTTGGCCTGCCATCTGGTACTCTTTGGGCTACATGCAATGTTGGGGCAGATGTCCCTGAAAGCTTCGGTGCTTATTATGCATGGGGCGAGACGGAAACGCATTACAACGAGGGGGGCAATACCGAAAGTATGACTTGGAAGGATGGCTATTCTGCAGGTTATGCGTGGAGTAACTACAAGTATATGGACAGCAATGTCAACGACTGGAATGGCATCACGAAATATACGTGTGAAGATGGTCAGAAAGATGTCGTATGGTATGACGCCAATGGCACATTCATAGGTGACAACAAGACGGAGCTCGATGACGAGGATGACGTAGCCGTAAAGAAATGGGGAGGCAAGTGGAAGATGCCAACATTTGAGCAACAGACAGAACTGTATAACAACTGCTATTGGGTGTGGACAACAACATACAATGGCAAGAGCGTGAATGGCTACATTGTCTTCAAGGCAAAGAAGGCTGAAGACAAGGGTGTTAAGGTATTGGGTGGCAGTAGTGCCGACAGTTCTTATGACGTAGCTGAAGATACCCATATATTCATTCCTGCTGCAGGCTTCTGCATGGGCTCAACGGGTGTCGAGCTTGTGGGTATCGCAGGCTATTTAAGGTCGCGTTCGATCGACATAGAGTTCTCGAACTTCGCTGGCATCTTGGCCTTCGACTCGGATGGCGTATATGCCAGTAGCTTCCAACGTGTGTTTGGTCAACCTGTGCGCCCAGTTGTACCTGGTACTTCAACAGCAATAGAGACCATCAACACTTACAAGGGACAGAAGACTATCAAGACTAGCGAGAATGGTCGGGTAGTAATCATCCGTGACGGAATGAAGTATGATTTGTCGGGTAGAAGATTGTACTGATTTGTTTAATATAAATGATAAGAGCCACTTTCTTTAGGGGAGGTGGCTCTTTTGTGTATAGCGAAGGTGAATTTGGGCTTGTCGAGAGATTGAAAAATATCTCCATTGCTTGTCGGGAGAGTGATAGATGATTTGCAGAGAATCTCTATGCTGGGTGGTCGGCAGGTGTTGGTGACTAGAAAGCAATCTCTGAAATCGACATTCAAGCAAGAGGACAATGCGCGACTATGGCTCTATTCGCAGATAATGAAGTTTTACGAGAGGCACTGACTAATGCTCTTTGCCATCGTCAATACGAACGAACTAGC
>JAKSLF010000045.1 GCA_024401355.1 Bacteroidales bacterium
AGTTCACGGCCAACGTGACCTATAGTTTGTCGCTTGGTTATACAGTAAAGAGAAAACAGAAGAATGAGAATGTGGAATAGACGAGTACCTCGTGAAAGAGGTGGAGTGAATATTTTACTTTTTTTTATGGAAGGCTGGAGACAGCGGCGAACGGGTCCATTTGGGGTGTCTACTTTTATGTGCTAGTACAAAAAGTTTTATGTTTGCAGTGAAAGTCGTTTGAAAAAGTTGTGTATTTGCAGTAAAAGTCGTTTGAAAAAGTTGTATATTTGCAGTGAAAGTCGTTTGAAAAAGTTGTGTATTGCAGCAAAAGTCGTTTGAAAAATATTTGCATATGCTTAGAAGGAAGGTAGAAATAGCTCTGAATCAGTGGAAAGCAACAGCAGAGCACAATCCACTTGTCATAAAGGGATGTAGACAATGTGGCAAGACATACTCTGTTGTGAATTTCGCCAAAGAAAACTATCGCCATGTGGTATATATAAATTTCTTTGAGGATCCGGGATACCAAGATATTTTTGCTAGATGAAATGTGAATTACGAGCATAATCTGAATCAAGCCACAGCGTTTGCGCAAGGAGATGTTGTTACATACTTAGAGTTGAAGAAGTATTTATAAGATACTATTTGAATTGTTCGTTGAAATAAGTCATCAGTCCGTCTTCGCGTTCGAGTCCGAGTTTCTTTCTGAGACGGTATCTCATGGTTTCGACTCCGCGAACGGAGATGTTTAGAAGAGGTGCGATTTCTTTTGTCGAAAGGTTCATCTTGAGATAGGCGCACATCATTCTTTCGTTGTTAGAGAGGTCGGGATGGCGTTCGCTGAGCTTCTTTATGAAGTTGTTGTGCACGAGGTCGAACTGTTCCTCGATTCTCTTCAGCAATTCATCGTCGTTCATGTTCTGGTCGATCTTGCCGTTTATCTCGAGCAGCTGTCGGTAGCCATCCTTTGTGTCGCCTGATTTGATAGAAGACATCACCTTGGTGAGGTTGTCCTTGATGTCGTTGAGCATTTCGTTTTTGCGTACTATGTTGATCATCAGGTTGGCCATTTCCTGACTTTTGTGCTTCAGGTCATACTCCAGTTTTTCCTTCTCGAGTTCCATAATGTGGCGTTCGCGCTGTTCTTTTTCCTCTTCAAAGAGTTTCTGTTGGCTGAGCATTTCCTTGTCTTTGGCCATTGTGATGCGTTGTTCGCGGTTTCTGAGGCGTTTGTTTTCGATGTTGCCGACAATATAGATGAGTATGATGCCGATGATGGAATAGACAATGTAGGCCCAGATGCTGCGATACCATGGAGGGAGTATGTTGAAGTGGAATGATTCGATAATCTCCTCGCCGTTGTTGAATGTGGCACGCACGTCAAACTTGTAGTGTCCTTCCTTGAGGTCGCTATATTCCTTGTTAGTCACATGAGACGGTTCGGACCAGTCGCCATCGTTCATGCGAGTAGAGTAGAGAATGTTGGGTGAGCAGATGGCCGTGGCGCCATATTCGAATCGTATGGAATTCTCCTTGTATTCGATGTCGAGTTGTGGCTTTGTGCCGATGAAATTGTCGTAATAGACAACAGAGTCCCTGTTGTTGGTGAGTGACACTTGCTTGATGCGGAAGGAGTGGTAATGCTTAGGGTTGGCAGTTGACTTCTTGGGATTGATGAGTGCGAATCCGTTGTCGGTTGGCAGAATGAAAAGTGAGTCGGCAATGGGCACGATGTTGGTGAAGTTGTCGACCAGAGAGATGAGTGACTGCTGTATGGAAAACTTGTATAGAGACACGAACGAGTTGAGTTTGCTTGTTGCGACAGAAATTTCGTCGCGACTGACAGCGGCAATAAGTCGGTCGTTGTAGTTGATCAGGCGGAGTATGCTCTTGTTGGCGCCCAATGACATTTGAAATTCGTTGGCGGGTTCGAATCTTTTTGTGTGATGATTGAACTTGTAGATGCCTTTTTCTGTGGTGCAGTAGATGCGTGATGCGATTGTTTCGATGTCAAAGATGCGACAGTCGGGTAGTCCGTCATTCTTGTCGTATATTCTTTCTCCGGTAAGTTTTTTCAGGTCGTCGGAAATAGTAAGACAGATAACGCTTGCGTCGTTGCCCATGTGCAGCCATATTGAGGTGGCCGATTCCTGCAGGTAATTCTGGAAAGAGTTGTCGGTGCCGTCGACGCGGTTTTTCACGATCCATTGTCCATTGACCTTTTCAATGATATATAGTCCGTCATAGGTGCCGACATAGTATAGTCCGTCGTGGTTGTGTATGGCTTGGCAGTCCCATGCTCCGGTGATGCCATTGATGTGGTGGGCGGTGGTGTCGTTGACGACCATAACCCCTCGGTCGTGGAGGCAAAGAATGTCATCATCAATCTTAGTGAGTCCCCAGACCTGTCCTTCTGTGTTATTGATGAGTTTCAGTTTGCGAGGGTTCACCTTGAATGCAGCGTCGGGTTTAGCGTAGTAGAGTCCTCGGTTGGTGCCGAAGAGCAGTCGGTCGGCATCCTGCATCACGGCATAGCCGGTGCCACAGGAATACATCTTGTTGTAGAGATTGGTGAACGGGATGTTGAGGTAGATGTAGTCGGTGCCCTTGTCGAGTCCGGCCCATAGGTTTCCGATCTTGTCGAAAGCGAGTGAGAGTACGGTGTTGTTCTGCAGTCCGTTTGACTCGTTGAACAGTGACACCTCTCCTGATGTGTCGTCAATGAGAATGATGCCGTTCTGAATGGTTCCGAAAGCAATGTAGTGGTCGGACGAGGCGATGCAGAAGATGCCTGTGCGTTTCAGCAGGGTGCTGGCTTGGGTGTCGAAAGGTCTGATGATCTTATTGTCAGAGAAAAAGACATCTCCGTTTTCTGTAGCTATGAGGAATCCATGCTTGTATCTTGCCATGCATCTGATTCTCTTGTCGGCGAGCAGTTCAGCGCCTTTCATGGGGAAAATGTCATTGCCGGCGATGATGTAAATGCCGCGTTCTGTGCCGATGTAGAGCACATCGTTGAGCATGAGGGAGCATTCTATCTTGAGGTGTGCATCGATGAGGCTATGCTTGCCATTGTAGCATCTGACAATCTTGTTGTCGCCCTGGAAATAGATGCCAGAAGTGAGGTGGGATATATTCCAGATGTTGCCGATGCTTCTGACTTCCACGGGCAGGGAGTCGCTCATGCAAATATATTGGAGATGTCCATTGTCAAGAGGCATGAAATAGCCAAACTCGTTGATGCCTCCGACATAAATTCTGCCTTCGTCGGGTAAAGAGAGCAGTGAGCGAACGTACTGGCTGGCGTGGAGTGGGAGAACGTCCCACTTCATTCCGTCAAACTGTAGCATACCATTCTGGTTGGCGAAAAACGTCCAGCTCTGGTCGTAGGGCTCAATGTCCCACATTTGTGCGCCTTTGCCATATTCGTTGCTATTGTAGTTGCGTATGAAAGAGTTCCATTGCGCCGAAGCGGCAGTGGATAGCAGAAGTGACAGCGAAAGGGTCAGTATGGTGTGGAACGAAGAGTGTCTCATGATTATTATGGTTTGTTAGTGACCGTGTTGTGTCGTCTGACGAAATTCCCAATGCTAGCGATATAATGCTTCTGTTCATAGAACTGTGTTGTTTACTTCTTGACCTTATAGTTGACCTTCAGGCCTAATGTGTCTACGACGTATGGGAGATTAATGTTACCCTTGGCGTTGGGCTGGATAGAATCATCGAGGATGCCACGACAGATGGTGGTCAGGTTGCGGATTCTCTCAGGAGTTTCTATGTTATCGCCAGTAGTATGTCCGGGATAGAGGAAACGGATGTCATTCTGTGACATGATGCTGTCCATCAATATGCAGGTAGACAGTTCGGTGTGGATGTCGGTGAAGACCAGCAGGTTGGTTGAACCGAAAGCGTCGCTGCTGAAGCCATAGTGAGCCTCTTTGTCGAGGAAAGAAGTTGAGCCCCAGGTATGGCCAGGAGTGAAGAGGACCTCAATCTGACGTCCGCCCAGATCGAAAATCTGTCCGTTGGTCAAAGAACGAGTCTTCCCCTTGAAAGACGATGGGAGCAACTCTACGTCAGCAGGATGAATCCAAATGGTGTCCCACTCGTTGATAGAGCCGATATGATCGGTGTGACCATGCGAGATGATGAGCGACACTGGCTTCTTGACAATATCTTCAACAGTCTTGCGGAGACCTTTGATATTGGTGCCTGCGTCAATGAGTATGGCAGAAGACTCTCCCTCGATGATATAGACAGATTCGTTGTATACCAAGTGTCCGTGACCGTGCCAAGTGTGTTCGTCGAGCTGGGTGATCTCTACCTCGTCATTGGGAAAGAAAATGGCAGGATTATATATAGAGAGAGATACACCAATGCAGATGCCTGCTATCGTAAGGATTGCGAGTGCAATAGCACCATAGATGACGAACTTTTTCATATATATTATTGCTTAAGTTGTTTTTTTGTTTCGACATTGCAAATATATAATCTCCATTTCGATTTTGCATCATCTTTTATGGGGCATTACGTTGCATTGTACAATATTTTTATATCTTATTGTCCATTATGTTGACACATCTGATATTTCTAAATTAAAGTTGATGTTCTTCCATTGGTGGATAAAAGCCAATACATCAACAGAATGAGAGTGTAAAATGGTTTGATGGGGGAAGTGTGTCGCGATTTGTTTAACATTAATTGTACTATTGGTTGAAACAATTGTAATAAATAGACGTATCTATAGGCAAACGAACAAACAAATAATACGGTTATGAAGTCTAAAATTTTGTCACTTGCTTTAGTGGCGTGTTTATTTTGCAGTGTATCCAATGCTCAGCAAAAATTGACAAGAGAGCAGATATTAGCCATGACAACGGAGGAACTGTCTGACTTACCAATGGAAGATTTGATGGAGGCGGTAGAGACACTTGGTGTATCAAGTATTGACGAATTGTTTTCCATGATTATGAACAAGAATGTATCCTCAGCTTCGAAGGAGGAGGAGAATTCTTTCACCTCTCCACTTTCGACAACCGTGATAACGAAAGCCGAGATGAGGACATACGGTGTGACGACAATCGAGGAAGCGTTCCGTCTGATACCAGGAATGATAATCACAGAGAAAGTGAATGGCGGATATGACGTGCAGATGCGAGGCTTGAACAACATACCAGACAACAACATGCTTCTGTATACAGAGAACTCGAATACGCTTTTGATGGTAGACAGCCGTCCTGTTCAGAACTGTGCAGTAGGTGCGTTGACCTTTGAGTTCCTGCCAATATCGATAGAGGACATAGAGCGAATAGAGGTGGTACGTGGTGCATGTGGTGCGCTATATGGAGCGAATGCGGTCAGTGGTGTAATAAACATCATCACAGAAAAGCCAAGTGCAGGTTCGAAGATCGTCAGTGGTAACATACAGGTAGGCAACAACAACACGTGCATAGGCGACGTAGCCCTTCGCGGATCGTGGTTGAATGGCAAGCTTAATATGGGATTGTCAGTAAACATGCAGCATCGTGGTCGTGCAACGAGCGACATACCGTTGGTTCCAAGCCACAATCGATATATAGTATCTGATGAGCTAGCCGAGATGACTCGCAGTTATGTAGTGCCAAACGAGCAGATTCAGAAGTGGGTGGAGTCTGGTGACCTGATACCAGCGAACAATTTGGAGTTTGCGTCAATAGACGTGATTGAGCATTTCCGAAATGTCCAGCCTCAGGGTACGACAGGTAACAGCCTTGTGTATAACACGACAGAGCCAGAGACTCCGATATCAAACCATTTCAGAAATCCGGATCTTGCCCGCAAGAATGAGGGATACAATGCATATATATCATTTGTGCCTTCGAAAGATGTACGTTTTGACTTGAGTGGTGGATATCAGCGTTCATTTGCAATGGCTTCAGTTGTAGGTGATGATGCGTTCTCGCTAGGTTTCCGTTCGTCGAAGACCGGATATATTAACATGAACTCAAACATCCATGACCTTTCGATAAATGTGGGATATGAATTTGGTCCGCAGGATTATGCAGTCGGTGCGCCAGGTTTCAAAGTGTATGGCCGTAACTTCAATGCTTCGGCAGAATATACGATAAAAGTGGGTGGCCTTGGCATAAAGCCTGGGTTGAGCTATAACTGGGTGAAGTATGAGGATTACTTGCCGGTATTCAATGATGAGAATCGTAAAGTGACAGGAGACTATTCGTGGCAGTATGTAGGTCATGACAAGAAACCGGCAGATACGCTGGAGCGTCTGTATGGCTTCTTTGATACGGAGACACATCTGTATTCGATAGCGCCAGGAGTTCGTTTGGACTACAAGTTGGGTGATATGCGTCTTATAGGTGCGTTCCGTTCGGACAAGACACGTGTGCCAAACAAGTGGAATCACTCATGGCAGTTTGCAGCCAACTATGAGATAAACGACAATAACTTCATAAGATTAGTATATGGTCGTGCCAATCGTGGTGCGTGTCTGGTGAATACATCGTCGAACTTCCAGTGGCGTCGTACGAACATGACACCTCAGCGAATGGTCTTTGTGGGCAATCCTGAGTCGGACCTTGTATATATAGACAACATAGAGTTGGGATATCGCGTGAAGCCGTCAAAGTCGGTTCTTATAGATGCGGAGTTCTATTATTCGTTGTCAAAGAACTACAATGCGCTCATGTCGCATGAGTCGATGATGACAATACCATCGGCAGTGTTGAACCAGGCCATCTCGGAAGGTCTGGAAGGAGTGGGCAAGTATGCTTATCTTCTTCAGAATGGCATGATAGACATGCCTACATATCAGAGTGCCATGATGGGTGTATATGCTAACTCGTCGCAGATTCTCTATTCGAACATGGAGTCGCGTTCATATATCGAAGTGGGTACCCTCCCATACAAAGTCAATCAGTATGGTTTGTCGGTAAACGTAGACTGGATTATCTCGCCAAAGCTTATAGCGAAATTGAATGCCAACGTGCAGCAGACACGAATAGACAACTATTATGAGTATAGCCAGGGAGCTCAGCTTACCAAGCAGTTGAGTGAGGCTCAGTCGTGGGCAGTAAGAAAAGTCATGTCGGGTGAGAATGGCAACTTTGAGTTGACACGTGATGCGTTGGCAACGATAAACGAGATAGCGAACACATTGCCAGATTCATATACGATGGAGCAGAAGTATGCGATGGCGGTATCGACATTTATAGGCCATTCGCCAGTAGAATATTATAATAATGTGATAAACTATTATGGATGGAGTGATGCCGAGCGTCAGGCGTTTGACGAGACAATCAGGCATTATGGTATCTATGGTGAAGACAATGCATCATATAACTTTGGTGACAAGAACAGTCCATATTATGTGGAGCGTCCGGTCGGAATGTATTATGCCTTGAAGTACAAGATGCGCTATATTTACGCTACTGATGAGTATTTCTTTGGCAGCACTCTGGCGAACCCATATCAGACAAGCAATGGTCATAAGCATAAGGCGACACCTTCGATCTATGGTATGATAGGTTTGATCTATAAGCCAATGCAGAATATCTCTGCATCGGTATTTGCGAACTTCACGGGCAAGCGTACATATCAGACATCGTATGGCTCGTCGGAACTGCCTAACCGTTGCACAGTCAACATGAAGTTGGGATATAAGCCTATTTCGGATGTGGAGATATTTTTCAATGCGCACAACTTGTTCAACTCAGAAAAGCGTGAGTTTGTGTATGCCGACAAGATAGGTGGTCTTTATACCGTTGGTGTCAACTTCGGACTGTAACGAAAAGATAGTAAAACGAAAATAGGAAAGGAGACGTCATGTGGCGTCTCCTTTTTTTTGTCATATATATGTTAATTTGGAAAAGTAAAAAAACTTTTTGTATTTTTGTGGTCAAACAAGAATTGAAATTGACCAAGTCAAGGACTAAATTCGTCTCTCTAAGAGTGCTATGAGAAAAATGATTCACCATATCGTATTGTTGGTAGTGATGCTATGGTTATGTGGTACAGCTGTGGCACAGGGGAAGTATGACCTGTCGAAATTAGGGGAGTTGTCGCTTGACAGCCTGAAGAGGCTGGAACGTGAGATGCCGCTTGACACTAACAAGTTGAGGGTTATAGCACTGATGGTTTATAGTGAAGATAATATGGACTCGATCTATAGTTATAGCAACAGACTCTATGATTTGTCGAGACAGGTAAATAATAGCTCTTATGAGGCTCAGGCTCTTGTTTCTATGCAGTACTGCCAATATATGTTTGGCGATTATTCCAAATCATTGGATCTAGGATATAAAGCACTTGAGGTGTTAGAAAGGGGAGGTAAAGACAGAAAACTACAAGAGGCACAGGTCTTGCAGTTTATGGGTGGAGTTTACGCAATGACGCTTAATACGACCAAGGCGGATCAATTGTTCCATCAGTCACTGGAACGTTATAAAGAGCTGAAAGATACATCTAAAACGATATATACATTGACAAATATCGCTGACAATCATGTAGAGAATGCGATGTATGACGAGGCGGCATCGAGCTATGAAGAAGCGTTAAAGCTAAGTCGTGCTATTGACAATCCGGAGTTGATAGCGATGTCTCTATTAGGCTTAGGTTCGCTAAAATATGAAGCATATAGGAACGAGCTAGCAGTAAATGACAACAAGGCAAGACTGGACAGTGCGATAGTCTTGTTGACGGATGCATACGAAAAGGCCGAAGATAGTGAGACGAAGATACAAATATCGTCAATATTAGTCAATGCGCTTATAGAAAAAGCAGACAAAGATGGGGAAAACAGAGGAGTGCTGGATTCGTGCAGATTAATCCTTTTGGATGATTATAGACTTATAGGAGAAAACAACGAAACAACATTTATCCATGAGACGGATTTGGCGTGGCTCAATTTGCTGATAGCCAATCGGCAGATGAAAAAGGCGGAAGTCTTTGCCGACTCGCTGAACACGCTATATATGTCAGATACGAAATCGTATGGCAAATATCTTGCTAGTCTGTATGATTTGTATTCAAATATGCATACGATATCAAATCGTCCGGGCAAGGCGTTGGAGTATAACAATCGGGCAAGATATTGGCAGTTGAAGATGCGTTCGAACACATACGCAGCGGCGGCAACACAGTCGATAGCACAGGCGCAGTTTGACGAAGAGAGAAGAGTGAGAGAGCTGGAGGTGATACAGAACGAGATGGAACTTAAGGAGGAAAAGACGCTGCAGATGTTCATCTCTATAGCATCAATAATAGTCTTGCTGCTTGTGGGGCGAAACTATTATAAAAGCCGAAAGCACAATAAAGTGCTGGACCAGAAGAACAGTGAGCTTGAGTCGAAGAATGAAGAGATAGCCAAGCAGAGCGAGATGATACAGGAGGCGCATCAGGAGATAACTGACAGCATCTGCTATGCGCTAAACATACAACGTGCGGCTTTGCCAAGCGAAGAGCAGCTGGACAGATTGTTGGGCGACTATATGTTGTACTACAGACCGCTTAACATAGTGTCTGGTGACTACTATTGGGCGACAAGTGTGGGAGGTCTGAAGATGGTGGTGGCAGCAGACTGCACTGGACATGGAGTGCCTGGAGCATTTGTCAGCATGCTGGGCATATCTATATTAAACGATATAGCGACTCGAGTAAATATGGGAAATGCTTCTGCGGCAAGTGTGTTGGACGAAATGAGAGATACATTTAAGCAGATGCTGAAGCAGAATGGCAACGAGGAGGACAACAGGGACGGAATGGACTTGGCATTAATAATAATAGACGAGGAGAAATCGGAGCTACACTATGCTGGAGCATTCAGGCCATTGATATTTATTCATGAAGGAATCCTTACAAAAGTAGATGCCGACAGAATGCCTATAGGTTCACACTTGCTGGACAAGCAACCGTTTAAGGACAACGTCATAAAATTTGCGAAGGGGGATGTGTTCTACATATTCTCGGACGGAATAACCGACCAGTTTGGATATGACGCTTCGGGCAACATAAAGAAATTTACAGCCAAGAGGCTGAACAGCTTGTTGGCAGAAATATCTGCCATGCCATTTGATGAGCAGAAAAAGAGAATAGAAGAGGCCGTAGATAACTGGCGAAGCGGAAACGGAACCAAGACCACACCATACGAACAGACTGACGACAACATATTGATAGGAATAAGGCTTTAGAAATATAATCATTTTTTTTGGATTATTAAATAATAGATATATATTTGCAACGCAACTAAAAAACTAACCAAAATGAACATCTTAAAATTCATCACATTGTGCATGATATGCATGATAACTGTCCCATTGGAAGCTGCTGACAATATGTACGAAAATCTGATGCCCAAAGTTAGAATATTGGGAAAGCCGGTGCCTATAACAGGTGACAAGGATAAAGAAGTGAACACATACGGCAGCTATTGGGAAGAGAGTTATTACACGCCAAAGACATTTAAGGTAAGTGACACAAAGAACATCATAATATCCCGTGCGAACCTATACTACATAGCATCAACAAATGAGTGGGGAATGGGTGCGTATCAATGGGAGAGCCTGGAGAATAATACAGACATAAACATCAAATCGAGGGATACGGGTTTCTCGTCAATACTAGGGAATACGCAGATAGACAATGTAAATTCGCAAATCGGCGAAAACGACAAGAATCCGATAGACCTATTTGGTTGGGGAACAAGTGGATGGGACAGTGGAGCGAAGTGTTATCAGCCATACTCGACAAGCGAAGAGACACAAGAATACTGGGTAGGCGGAGAATGGTTCAACACCTTAACAGGAGAGAACAAGCGTGCAGACTGGGGTTCGTCGTATGATGGCGGCAGAGTATTGACAGATGAGGAATGGGATTATTTGTTAAACAGACGTTATAATGCGGAGAAGCTGCATGGCATAGGATCGTTGCATTGTACGATAAGGAATACAAGCAGCCATCTGGAGAACATAGAAGGCTTGTTTTTATTTCCAGATGAATATGACGGCTACACCGACCTATCAGAACCAATAGAAAAAGAGGAATGGTTTGAGATGGAAAAGAAGGGCGCAATATTCCTGCCGACAACTGGATACAGAAGAGGTACAAAAGTAAATTGCACGGAGAAACTGGACACATATACAAACAAAGCGACAGAGGGCTATTACTGGACGTCGTCAACATCAACAATCTACTACAAGAACAACGCGAAGTGTCTGTGGTTTAAAGGAGATGGCAGCATGCTAAAAATATCAGAGATCAATCGATGTATAGGTTGTGCAGTGCGCCTGGTATATGACGTAGAGAGAATAGCAGAGACGATGTATATAAAGAATACGGAAGAACTAAAAAGCTTCAGAGACAAAGTCAATCGTGGAGAAATAGATATAAATGCAGAGTTGACAGCAGACATAGAGCTGGATGATGAAAACTGGACGCCTATAGGAGTGGAAGAACATGCATACATAGGAAGTTTTGACGGAAATGGACACGTAATAAAGAATATAAAAATTACATCTCAGGAAGCATTGTCATATACAGGACTATTTGCATTTGTAGGCAGTGGCGCACAGATAAAAAACCTGACTACAGAAGGTCAGATAACATTAACTGGCAGTGAAGCTATAGGGGCTACATGTGTGGGTGGAATAGTAGGTCAAATAGGACTTACAGAAGCAGCACAGGTAACGCTTGAAAACTTAACGAACAAAATAGATATAGAACTTGCGGGAAGTATGCTAACTTGTATAGCAGGAATAGCGGGCAACATAAAAGAGACTGGAGTAGAGGGAATAGTATATATAAGACGTTGTTCGAACTATGGAGAGATAAAAACATCGGCAACAAATCCAATGTTTATAGGAGGCATCGTAGGATTAGGATATATAGAAAATCTACACATCTCAAACTGTGCTAACTATGGAGATATAACAGAAGGCGATAACAAAAGTACGAGTGGAATAGCCGGAGCAACAAGACTAATTCAATCAACAATGTCGTACAACTTAAATTGCGGAGCGGCTTCGACAGCATTGGCCACTGTCGCCACGCACAGAGAGCAAAATGAGGCAATAAAACGGCATGGAATGAACAACTTCTACGCAAACGAACTGACATACGATGAGATATGGAAAGGATACGGAATAGATGAGTTGCCTGAGATTCCGGCGACTGGAGTCAGCAACGAAGAATTGTCCAGTGGCAAGACGACATATATGCTAAATATGGGGAAGAACGGTGGCGAGACATGGCGTCAGAACTTAGGTGAAGACCCATATCCTGTGTTGGACCCGACACATGAGAAAGTGTATGCTGGTTATAAACATGGCGAAACGACCATATCATATAGCAACGGGCAGTTACATCTGTTGCCATACAACGAGAATGCGGAAGACGAGGAGTCGGGTAATCATGAAACGCATATATATGAATATACAGAAGGAGGTAATCTGATTAGAATATGCTTGATCTGCGGTCACAAGACGAGTGAGCCAGCAACAGGCGTAGAAGGAATCAAGAATGAACATGGTCCTGTGATAATGTATGACCTAAGTGGCCGCAGAGTAGACACATCGGCGCCAATACAGCGTGGTGTGTATATAAAGTCGGTCAATGGCAAGCAGAGCAAAGTGATAATCAAATAAGGTGATTATGTGTTTTGCTGCTCATCTGTTGACAATGATAGTCTTAATTGATCTTGAAGACGCTGAGTGACTTCTGCAGATTGTCGGCCTCCACATCAAGATTTTCGGCCATTTTGTTGAGCTCGTCGGATGAAACGGCATTGCTCTGAGTGACATGGTCCATCTGCTGCATAGCCTGAGAAACGTGTTCGGCGCCAGTCTCTTGTTCTTCGCTTGCTGCGACAATCTCCTTCACAAGCGAACAAGTGCTTTGAATGTCAGGAAGGAGTCCCTCGACAGCCTGTCCTGAATTTTCTGCAAGCTGTATGCCCAGGGCACTGAGCTTGGTGATTTCCTGTGCTGCATCATTAGTCGTTTCGGCAAGCTGTTTCACCTCCTGTGCGACGATGGCGAATCCCTTGCCAGCATTGCCAGCTCGGGCAGCTTCTATGGAAGCATTGATAGCCAGCATATTAGTCTGCTGTGATATGCTCTCTACCACGTTGATCTTCTCGCCTATCTGCTTCATGATTTCGACAGCCTCAAGAACGATTTTGGCACCCTCTTCGCCTTTCTTTACGGCAGCATTGGAAGCATTTTCAGTATCTCGGGCGTTCATCGCATTTTGCTTGATCATGGAAGCCATTTCTTCCATAGTGCTTGTGATCTCCTGCGTAGCAGAAGCCTGCTGAGCCGCACCATCGGCCACGCTGCTGGCAGTATTGTTTATGAGAGTAGCATTGCTGGCAACCTTGTCAACAGCCGTCTTGATATCGGACAATGTTTCGATCAGGTTATGATTCAGAGTATTCACGCTTCGTCCTAGCTCACCGAGTTCGTCAGTTCTCTTCAATAGCGCCTGTGTCTCAGCCTCCGTCACAACATCAGAAATCATCAGGTTGCCCTTCGACATGGAGTCGGTGATTTTCTTGAGAGTAACGATAGGAACCGAAACGCGTCGTGCGATACGATAGGCCAAAATCAATGCCATGACAATAGCGGCAAGCATCAAAAGGGAGAGTCGGGTTCTCATGTAGACAATGCCTTCAAAGGCTTCTCTCTCTTTCATAGGAGATATGACCAGCCAGTGTGTGCCTTTGATAGGGGCATATCCTGCAATCAGTTTATCATCTCCACGAGCATAGTTTCCTGTTCCAGCCTCGTTAGCTGCTATGGCATTTTCAACAAACGCCACAGCCTGCTCGTCGTCGAGTATGTTGTATCCGGTCAGCACCAATTCGTTGATGTCGTGTGCAATGACGCGGCCATCGAGGTCGATGATGAATGGGTGTTCTGAACCAATTTTTACGTCGCGGACAATCTCAGAAAAAACTCCAGCATCGATGCCAATAGCCAGCACACCGATAACATCGTCGTTGGCATTATTGATAGGCACTGAGTACATGGTAGTCATTTTGCCCGAAGTCTTAGAGACGATGAGGTCAGGGCGACCAATATTGCCTTTGATCGTTTCGCGATAATAGGCACGCTGAGTCAAATCTACCAGATTGTATTCGGTTGTGATGCCATCTCCCTTGTCGTTGATAATCACGAAGCGGACGATAGTCGAGTCGCCTTCCAGCATCCCCTTGAACATTTTGACAGTTTCTCTGACCTTAGGGCTTTTGACATCTATGCCGTTGATATATGAGTCGAAATGGTGACCTTTGGCAACGATGCTGACCTGCCTGTTTCGCATGGCTACAATTTCTGCTATTTCGTTGGCAGTAGTCTCTGCTTGTCGCTTCAACGACTCGTTTGCCTCATTTGTGATTACTCGCATGCTATAGATATATGCAGCGATGATAAGAGCCAAGCATACGCCTGCCGTCGCAAGCGTGATAATCGAGGTCATGAACCTGCGAATATTCTTAGATAAATTCATTTTGGTTATTTTATAAGAGAATATCTTACCCAATAGATATTGTTAAAATATAAATTGTGTTGTTTTAAGTTTAAGTCGTGGGCAAAGTTATAAAAATTATCGTATAAACTAGTGTATTTGTATATATTTTTTGTTTCATAGACTGCGAAAAGTAAAAACTATATTTAGATAGAAGTATTGTTAACGAAAAGTACTACAATTTTTTATGTATTCCATAGCATCGTCTCCCTCGAGGATTTTTTTGTCGGAATCAAGGACAACAGGCTTTTGGTATTTAGCCAATTCTTCGGACGATGGAATGGTGTTTAGTATTTTGTACATTTGTGGTCGGTTGATTTTGTTGCGTAATCTTTATTTGTTGATAAGCAAACCATCATTATGCTTGTTGTTAGCAAATATAATGAATTGGTGGTAAAAACAAAGTCTATACCCCCAAAAATACAACTTTGACCTTTGACCGTGACCATTCCACGTTTTCTGCATTATACTCCAACTCGTTCGCCCCATTTAACTGTTTTTAACTGGCTTCGTTTGTTAATTTTGGCATACCTCCTTTAATGATATTTAATAATCTTTCACAATTTAGGCGGCCTCGACTTTAGACACTTTTCTCGGAGGGATAACGGTACCTTACCGTACCCTTACCATACCTTTCTGACATTATTGCAAAAGACATCTCCTTAACTTGCGTTAACAATGGTCATGGTCAAAGTTGTCAAATTCGTTTTTCGCTTTTTCTTAACACTTTCTTAACATCTCCAATCGCATTTGAACCGCCGTTTCCCGCATTTTAAGTTTTCCTAATGCATATTTTCGGCAAGACAAATCCCTACTTTACCACTACCTTTTCTACTCTTCCATTGCTCATGCGGACAATGTTCAAACCCTTCTGAAGCGAGTTTGCACACTTTCCGTCAATGGTATATATTGCCTCAATACGTACATCCCCTTCACTGACCACTTGACTGATACCTGTTGGTATTGCTTCTTGGTCTGATGTTATATCCACTTCAGGTACAATTTTGGTATTCGCCTCTCTCCATCCATCGTCTGTAGATTTTTTGAATACTAGCCTGACATCATAACTTCCCTCGGGAACCGAAGCCGTAGCTATAGCATAGTTTTGGGCATACTTAAGTTTCCTCGGACCTAGCGACGTTATATTGCCAATCGAAACATAATAAGTTTGCTTGTCTGTCTTTCTGATAAACTTGGCTCCTATTTCCATTGTAACACTTACTGCCGAATGATTGATTACCTTACCTCCAAACAGTAAATTCTCTCCACTTTTTATTTCACTTTTTTCAACCGATGCCTCTTTCCAATTTATCACGTATTCATAATCTCCACCTTCGTCAGGCTTCAGATTGACAACTGCGTCTTGGGTCCCAGTATAATGAGCCGCATTTCCCGTACCGCTTTTATCTGGATTCAAGGCAGAACTACCCGTCAAAGCATAATATCCGTCACAATTTCCACCCCAACCCCAGTTGATATGATACGCATTATTTTCAGCATCATAACCATCACACACAAACATATGACCGCTATCATCAGAATCGCCACCGTATACGACTGGTCTATTTGCCGCCAACTCTGCATATATCATATCTTCCCAGGCCTCGTCCGTATAGTAATCTCTTTGGACATACCTGGCTGATTTGTCATACCCGAAATGCGCGCTCAACGCACTCACAGCTGTACTCACATACGAAGTTGATCCTGACGGCGAATATAACATTTCCATAGCCACACCAACATGATACATCAATGTCGACACCGCTTCAGCTTCTTTCGCACTGTATCCACCGTCATAACTATTGAGCATATTATCCCAATCATAATGAGTGTTCTCAAAATCAGCAGAAAATGTCGTCATTGTTGTATACCCATCAATCGGGTTAAAGTCACATTCATATTTATCCTTATAATATATAGTATAAGATTTCTGCCCTTGTCCTACACTAGATGGGCACCCGTAATACTTCATTATCTGCGCAACTGCTGTTGCGCCACACCCAGTTTGACATTTACTGGCAGAACCTAAAGTCACCGTGGGAATAGCATTATTATATGGCTCTTTCTGCTTCCACTGTGTAGATATCAATGGACTTACACTTACTCTAGCCGATTTGTTCGCTGCCTTCTCTCTCGCTTTTCCCCCTCGTTCTATTCCCAATCCTATCTGAGCACTATATTGCGATAGCCACCACTTAAAGCTTTCTGGTGCCTTGTCATACTCAAAGCCACCTCCCATTGAATAACCTATTATCTCTTCTGCCGCCTCGTCAGCTCCCACAATGACAAAACCTCTTGGCTCATCTCCAACATTGAAAACATAAAAATGATTGTTCCCGTCTTGCTCTGCAGTATAAACCAACTCAAGAGAGGCTATAGAGGCCGACTTCAGCCCTGTTCCGTTACGTTGATTCATGACGAAGTTCGTAGCGACTTGCATTGCCGACTCAACACTCACTTGCTGAGCATACACAGGCATAGCCAAAAGGGCAAATAGTGATAAAATTATTCTTGTCATTTCTGCAGTTGTTTTAATTGCGGCAATATACTAAATAATTTTTTAATACACAACAGTTTACCACTTTTTCGTGGCGAGGCTCACCGGTAGGCTCCAGGTGTCAATATCCAGCATCATTATTTGTCTTTTTTAGTCAAAATACGCACTTTTGACGTTGTACTGCGGATATTTCATACTTTTTTCCGCAGTATACATGCTGAATTGAGAATAATTGTGTACATCCTCGTTCTTTCCTATTACATTGGCATGGAATGGGATAGGGGAAGGAAAAAGAGACGCTGCCGATGGGCAACGCCTCTTGATGTATCAACAACCTTTTCC
>JAKSLF010000046.1 GCA_024401355.1 Bacteroidales bacterium
CGACCCCAACCTTGGCAAGGTTGTGCTCTACCAACTGAGCTATTTCCGCATTTTATGGACGGCCCTTCGCAAAACCGGGTGCAAAGATAAGAAGGATAATTGGTATTAGCAAAGAAAAACGGACAGAATTATTTGTTTATACCAGCAACTATCACTTGCGTATAAAACGCCACTCCAGCCGATGTATGCTGACCATATGCTCCTGTTATACCAGGCTGAACCTTCTCGCCACTTATATGTTTCACCGCCTCTTGATAGTTCACAAACGGAACTATCATGTCATCTGTCGAGTGATACAACTGCAATGCTGTCTTGGGCTGCCAATCCTCCGTCTGTTCATTTTCCTCCAAGGCTCTACGGAGGGCTCTCGACAATTCCGATGTTTCATCCATGGCTTCGGCTGATAGTATCTTATCCATACTCGCTTCACCAACAGCTTCCCTTATCTTCTGGTTAATCTCCGACGCTGTATACTTTTTCGACTTGACTGCATCAAGCACTCCGCCCGACACTATCTCCTTTGCGAAATAGTCTGCCACTTCGACATTACGCATTGCGTCTTCGCAGCTTTCTTTCATGCCCATTATTATCATTGGCAACACTACTGGGAACTCCAGCTCTTCCTGGTTCATGTATTCTCTGTAGCATGCTATCGGCGAATACGGCCCGGCTCCACACAATGTTTTCTTCAAGTGCGACTTAGACAGCAACTTCGTGTCCGACTCTATATATTTCTGTACAGCCAAAGCGACCGCTCCTCCTTGCGAATAACCTATATTGTATGTGGCAAAGTCGTCAGTCAGCTTCACACCTTTACTCTCTACATATTTCAACGCTGCCCTAAAACAGTCTACACTATGCCTCGCTGTCTCCCCTGCACACAAATACGGATGCACCATGTCTTTCGTGAGTCCATAACCAAGATAATCTGCATTCACAACCAATGCGCCCTGAGTAACAGCCAACGCCATGTCATACGACAATGCATTCGACGGACATTCTTTATTTGATGCAATAGTCCAATGATTACCTATTACAACTTCTTTTATCACCACTCCGGCAGGCCATGCAACAAGTCCCGACAACTCTATCTCCTCACCCTTATATTTCGACGTATACCTGATGACAGCATAGTTCACATTGCCCAAATTGTGCATTTTCTGGCCAAGCAACTTTTCAACAAGTTCCGATCCCGTAATCTGCCCTGTACTTATTTCGCTCACGCTGATATCATGCAGCCAGTCGTCCTCATTCCCCGATGTACTGTCATCACTACATGACGCAAACGACATCACTATCGACATTATCATGCCGACCAACGCCACCTGCACTCTCCATATTTCCTTCTCCTTTGCTGACATATCCGTGTCGATTTTCGTTGTTTATTTCATACTACACCTGCTCTAAATATCTGATGCCAGCTTTCAATCCGTCGCATAGAGCAACAAGCTGCTCGTCCGTAATAATATACTGAGGCATCACGTAAACCAACTTTCCGAATGGTCGTATCCACACGCCATGTTTCACAAACACTTTCTGTATCTCTCCAACATTTACTGGATACTTTGTCTCCACCACACCTATCGCACCAAGTACCCTGACGTCGTTCACTACCGCCGACTCTCTCAATGGAGCCAGTTCCCTAGCCAATATTCTCTCTATCCTAAATATGTTTCTTTGCCATCCCAATCCGTTGCCATAGTCATTACTTGTCAGCAGGTCCAATGAAGCATTGGCTATTGCACATGCCATCGGATTACCCATAAATGTCGGTCCATGCATGAAGCATTTCGCTTCGCCCTTCGATATACCTTCTGCCACTTCCTGGTTACACATAGTCGCCGCAAATGACATATATCCTGCAGTAAGTGCTTTGCCTACACACATTATGTCTGGCACGACTCCAGCATGTTCACATGCAAACATTTCACCCGAACGGCCAAAGCCTGTCGCTATTTCATCAGCAATCAGCAGCAGTCCGTTCTCCTTGCACAGCTTTGACACTCCTTTCAAATACTCCTTATGATAGAATCGCATTCCGCCAGCTCCCTGCACTATCGGCTCCAATATAATGGCAGCCAATTCTTTCCCGTGCTCCTCGACCAGTTTTCTCATCGGTTCTAGGTCTTCGTCATGCCACTCACCACCAAATGGCACCTGAGGTGCTGGCACAAAGTGCTGTATTGGCAGTTGCTTTTGAAACATCGAGTGCATTCCCGTCACAGGGTCGCACACACTCATGGCATGCCAAGTGTCACCATGGTAACCACTCCTGATGGTCGCTATCTGACATCGTTCTTTCTTGCCTATTGAATACTGGTACTGTATAGCCATTTTCAAGGCTACTTCTACTGCGACTGATCCCGAGTCAGAAAAGAACACCCACTCTTGTCCCGGAGCCATCCCTATGAGTTTCTTAGCCAATTCTATCGCCGGCTCGTGGGTCAGACCGCCAAACATGACGTGACTCATTTTGTGCATCTGGCTTTCCATGGCAGCGTTGATCACCGGATTGTTATATCCGTGAACCGCACACCACCACGACGACATTCCATCAATCAGCTTTTCGCCCGTCTCGAGATTTATATACACGCCTTCTGCCGATGCCACTGGATAGCATGGCAGCGGATTTATCGCACTCGTATACGGATGCCATATATGTTCAAGGTCATATTTTACGTCCATTTCTTTTCTTGTTGTCTTGTTTCTATTTTGCCATCAAGGCCAGCTTATACATCTCTGCCTTTTTCTCTATTTTCATCGGATAGGCCCTCGATGTCGAGGGCATTCTCCACAACACTATCTTCCTCCCGCCGATCTTCCCCTCTACGCTTCCTCCAACTTTCGGCACTTCCACTTCCATTTTTTTCGCACACACTTCAGCCGATTTGCCTCCGGTGCACACTATGGTTCTGCACTCTTCCATCCTCGCCAGCAAAGCCTCTAAGTCAGTCTCCTCAACTATCTCAAGGTCGTTGTCTGCTGCCGTACCTTTGGTTCTGACTACTTTTACGGCTGTGTCATATATCGCTATTCCAAGCCGTATCAGTAGTGCTTCTATCTCCTCTTTTCTGAAGCGTTTGTTTCCTCTGTCGACCAACGCGTCTTTGTCTCCCACAAACAGCAGACCAAACACTCGCCACATATCGTTCTGCAGATTCGGATAAAAGAACTCTATAGACCATCGCTTTCTCGATGGCGGGAAACTGCCAAGCATCAGCGTCTTCGCATGCTCTGGCACAAATGGTTTCAACGGATGTTCTTCTATTCCCATCTGCATCCTATTCCGTGAGGCTGTATCCCTCTTTTTTGAATTCGTCCGTATCTTCTTCTATGCTCTTCGCACCTGTTGTGGTCAGCATGTCGCCCACTATTGATGCGTTGATTCCGACATGCAATGCTTGACTCTGCTCGCTCTTGTAGCCCTTCCTGCCTCCTGCCATGCGTATCAGCGCTTTAGGATTGATAAATCTAAATAACGCAAAGGTCGTGAATATCTCCTCATTGGTTAGCGGTGGCTGGTTTTCGAGTTTTGTTCCTTTTATAGGCATCAATATGTTCACCGGTATAGATGCTACACCAAGCTTCCTCAGAAACATCGCCATCTCTATCCTCTGTGCCATGGTTTCACCCATGCCGATGATTCCACCCGAACATATCTTCAACCCAACTTCCTTGGCCCATTCGATTGTCCTTACTTTATCTTCAATAGTGTGTGTCGTACAAAGTTTAGGGAAGAAGGATGGTGCCGTCTCTATATTACAATGATAGTGACCTACACCCGAATCTTTCAGCCTCTGCAACTGCTCTTTTGTCAACAGTCCCATCGACGCACATAACTTGATGTCACTCTTCTCTGCTATTTCATTATATATGCTGATGGCTTCATCAAGATTCTTGTCGCTAATCTTCCTTCCCGAGGTCACGAGCGAGAAGCGGTTTACTCCTCTTCGTCCATTGTCTATGGCCATCTCTACGGCTTCTTCTCTGTCAACAAACTCATACACTTTGCATCCCGTGTCATGCGCATGTCCGCTCTGTGCACACCACTTGCAGTCTTCCGAGCATCGTCCGCTCCTGGCGTTTATTATCGAACAGGTGTCAAAAAAGTCACCATAGCACTTCTTGCGTATCTCGTCGGCTGCTGCATACAGAGCTTTCTTGTCGCCGTATGTTGCCAGTTCCATAGCCTCGGCTTCGCTTATCGCATAGTCCTCTTCTATGATACGTTTTTTTATTTCCGTCAGTTTTTCTTCTGTCATCTCTTTATATTATTAATAAGTGTGTTTCCGCAAAGATACTCAATATTTCTCATTAAGAACCTTTCTTTGCTTATTTATTCTTACCTTTGCACCTAAATCAAAACATGCTTTTTCTTTATCATGAACCGCTACGAACAGGACATACTTAAACTTCGCGAGAGTTCCAACTACCGCACTCTCCCCGATGATGTCCCATCCTCGATGCTCAACCTCTCATCCAACGATTATCTCGGACTCAACGACGACGAGTCGCTATGGCTCGAATTTCGCGACATATACGATTTCTCAACCCAGAAAATGAGCAGTTGCTCATCGCGTCTACTCACCGGCAACCATTCCGATTATCGAACCTTCGAGCATACGTTGAGCAACCTTTATGCTAACGATAAGCATGCTCTTGTCTTCCCATCCGGCTACCATGCCAACATCGGCATTCTCCCTGCTCTGATGGGCAAGCGCGACCTCATCGTTGCCGACAAGCTTTCACACGCTTCCCTCATCGACGGACTCCGACTCGGCTCTGCCACAGTCGAACGTTTCAACCATAACGACATGCGCCACCTCCGACTCATTCTCGAAAAGCACCGCACCAATTTCGAGGAATGTATTATCGTGACGGAGAGTATCTTCAGCATGGACGGCGACATTGCCCCTCTCCACGAACTCGTGGAGATAAAGAAAGAGTTCAACACTATGTTGTATGTCGACGAGGCTCACGCTTTTGGTGTACGCGGCTCTAAAGGCGAAGGTGTCTGCGGCGAACTCGGCATCCTTCCCGATGTCGATGTCATCGTGGCTACTCTCGGCAAAGCAATCGCTTCTTCCGGCGCATTCTGCATGGTCTCCGACATTATCCGCCAATACCTCATCAATCATTGCCGCTCGATGATTTTCACCACAGGACTTGCACCTATAAATGTCGCATGGTCCAATTTTATCACACAGAAACTGCCCGACACGCAGCCTCTTCGCGACAATCTTCTACTGACGGCCAAGACTTTTGCCAAGTCACTCGAGTCCATCTCACGCTCACCACTCTCGTCGGTCGACTCACAGATTGTTCCGTTCGTCACAGGCTCCAACGAGTCTGCCGTCCTCATGGCCAAGGCTCTCCGCGATGGCGGTTTCTATGTACTGCCTATACGCTATCCGACTGTTCCTATGGGAAAGGCACGACTCCGTTTCTCACTCAAGGCCAATATCAACTTTTCACAACTGCAAGGTATTGCCGATATTATAAAAGCAAATGATGCACTCTTGGATAAATAACAACGGCTCGTCTTCTGTCATTCTCGTCTTCCTCGGATGGGGAGCCGACGCCCGATGCCTGAGCCGCATGGAGCCAACAGCATTCGATGTCGTCGCTTTCTACGACTATGACGACCTCCATACGTCTGTCGACCTGTCATGCTATACCGACATACAGGTTATAGCTTGGTCTATGGGTGTCTTCAATGCCGAATGTTTTCTAAACGAGAACCATATCACACCATCACGCAAGGTTGCCATTGCCGGAACTTGTCTCCCCGTCGACAATCTCTACGGACTGCTGCCCGACATCTGCCAGGGCACTCTCGACAACTGGGCCGACGCAACCCGACGCAAATTCTCTATGCGCATGTGTGGCGGACGACAAGGTTTTGCCGATGCACTACCTCTCATGTCCGACCGCTCTGTCGACAATCAAAAGACGGAACTCTCATCCATCATGCTCCGCGCCAAGCAACTTCCTGCTGGCTACGATGTCACATGGAACAAGGCAATAATATCTACAGCCGACCTAATCTTCCTCCCCGACAACCAACGCCGCTACTGGCAGTCTCATGCCACAGCCATTGTCGAGGTCGATATGCCTCATTTCCCGTTTCTCGCTTTCTCTTCTTTCGACGCCATCCTCCAATGATCAGTAAGGACGACATAGCACGACGTTTTGGCCACAGCGCCTCTACCTACGACTCTGCCTCTTCAGCACAACGCGTGGCGGCCGAGAAGTTGGCGTCGCAACTCGCCCAGCACTCTGCTGTCGGAGGTAATCTTTTCGAAGTGGGGTGTGGAACGGGAGCTCTCACAAAACTTCTTTTTCCACTTCTAAAGCCACACATCTATATCGCCAACGACATCTCGTCCGAGATGCTCTCGCAACTCTACTCTTCGGCTTCAGACAACACGCTCTCCACTCTTCTTGGCGATGCAGAAAATCTCGCATGGCCTTCTGACATGGATGTCATCGCAAGCGCATCAGCTGTCCAGTGGTTCGACAACCCTCTTTCGTTTCCCACCAAGGCTTTCAACGCTCTTCGTCCTGGAGGAACGATGGGCATCGCCACTTACGGTCCACAGACTTTCTGCGAACTCCAGTCTCTCGGAGTTCCCGGACTCCACTACCCGACTCTATCTGAATGGAATTCGGCTATTGCCAATGCCGGCATGCGCCTTTTGCATTCCGAGGCATCCACACTCGTCCTCCACTACCCTTCGGCTCTCGATCTGATGCACGACCTTCAGCTTGCTGGTGTCACTTCTTCCACCCACGTCATGTCTGCCCCATCATTACGCAACCTCCTCCGACGCTACGACGAACTATACCTCACCGACAATAAGGTGCCACTCACCTACGAAATCTATATCCTCGTTGCTACAAAATAACCGTAACACGTACTTTCATCCTTATCTTACCTTACATTTACTATAACAACAACCCAGCGAGTCTAATAAGACATATCTGTTTTAAGCCATAATATCAAAATAAAACGTATCTTTGCATCGTTTTCTAATAACGTGTCTATTTTTATGTCCATATTTCACTTGTCAAGCAAACGGTCGGCCCTGGCGATGTTATCCACATTGCTCATCGTGCTGCTCTCGGCATGCAATACCGTGAAATATGTACCCGATGGTGAATATCTCCTCGACAAAGTAAAAATCGAAGGCGACCTTGGTAGTGCTTCACGCGACGAACTCAATGGATATATCCGTCAGCAGCCTAATGCTAGGGTGCTCGGTTTCTGGCGACTCCGATTGCACATCTACAATCTCTCCGGAACACGCGACACAGGATGGAACCGATGGCTTCGCAAGATAGCCAGCGAAGGTATCAACCAGCAAGGCCCTGTCATCTACGACTCCACACGACAGGAGTATAGCCGCAACCAGCTCGAACTTTTCATGCGCAGCAAGGGCTACTACGACGTGACGGTTACCGACTCAATGCAAGTGACGGGCGACAAAAAATGCGAGGTCACCTATAATATAGACGCTGGTAAGGTTTATCGCATTTCACATTTCGGAGCCTCTGTTGCCGACGACTCTATCCGCAGCTGGCTGCTTGCCGATACAGTCCACTCACTCATCAAGGTTGGCGACCCTTTCGATGCCAACGTTCACGATGACGAACGCAGCCGTATAATGCGCATCATGCACGAGAAAGGCTACTACGGCTTCAGCAAAAACCATATTATCTTTCAGGCCGACACGACTCTCGGCAACCACCTTGTCCGCGACAGCATGATCATCATCTATGATGTCGACAAGAACACTACTCTCAACCAACTGCCACACCGCCAGTGGCTCGTCAAAGATGTCATTTTCAACATAAGCCATCAGGACGAAGAGAACACCAACATGCCGCTAGACTCCACCACATACGGTCAATATCGTCTGTTCTACCACTCTAAGCCTATTTTCAATAGTCGCCTCCTGGCCAACTCTTGTTTCATCAAGCCTGGCCAATTCTATAATGTCCGCGATGTCGAACTGACTTCACAACGCTTCAACGGACTAAAACTCTTCACGGCTCCATCTATCGACATCAATCCCGTCGACGAAGCTGACTCACTCAAGTTCACTCGCACACCACGCCAGATGAATGTCAATATCGCACTTCGCACTCGCATACCGCAATCTTTTTCGGTCGATGTCGAAGGCACCAACTCTTCTGGCAACCTTGGCGGAGCTATCTCTCTTGGATACCGCCACAACAACATTTTCCATAATGCCGAAGTTTTCGATGTCAAAGTGCGCCTCGCCATGCAAAACCAGTTCGCACGCGACGGTAAGGAGCGTTTCTTCACTATCGAATATGGAGCCAACATGTCACTCGCCATCCCTAATCTCATCGCTCCATTCGTTTCGGCCGAATACAACCGCAAGCGCAACCCGACAACCAACATCATCCTCGCCTACGACTACCAGCGACGTCCCGACTTCACCAAGTCTGCTTTCATCGCTAGTCTGGTCTACAACTGGGTTGGCTCGCGCTATGCCAGCCACGCTTTCACTCCTGTCGAATTTGACGTTGTCAACATTCCTACTATCAGTTCCAATTTCAAAGATTACATCAAGGACACTTACCTTCAGTACTCCTACCGCGACCACTTCATCATGTCGCTCAACTATACTTTCCTCTTCAACCAGCAGAAGAAACGCAAGTCCGGCACAGCATGGTATGTAATGACAAGTCTCGAGACCGCAGGAAACACTCTCTCTGCCATCACACACAACAAAAATATTGAGTCAGACGGTTCAAGACATCTCTTCAACATCAGCTTCTCGCAGTATGTCAAGGCCGATGTCGAAATACGCCTCCGACAGTCCGACTTCTGGGGCAACAATTTTGTCTACCGATTCTATGGCGGTATAGGCATACCATACGGCAATTCCAAGACTCTGCCATTCGAGAAGAGCTACTATGTAGGCGGAGCCAACAGTATCCGAGCTTGGCCTGTACGAGGTCTTGGACCTGGTAGCGAGGTTAGCACTTCGAAACTGCGCTACCACAACCAGATCGGCGACATTCGTCTTGAAATGAATGCCGAATACCGCTTCAAGATGATTTCAGCCCTCGAAGGCGCCATCTTTGCCGATGCAGGCAATATCTGGGACCTCAAGAAGACTTCTGACAACCCAGAGTCGGTCATGACAACCGATTTCTACAAGCAGATTGCATTGGGCGCCGGACTGGGTCTACGACTCAATTTCGGATTCCTGGTCATCCGTCTCGATGCCGCATCCAAGATGCACGACCCTTCGAAGGAGGAAGATAAGCGATGGGTTATCGCTAACGAACATTACAATTGGAACAAAATCAATTTTAACTTCGCTATCGGATACCCATTCTAATTTATAACCGCCTCGCGTAACTTTTCTATGCAGGTCACGTATTAAATAACAGAACTCACAATATTTCAACTATGGCAAAGCAACCTAAGTTTTCAGCCGATAAACTTGCAGCCGAGCTGCTCGCTTCTGGCAACGCTACTCCTTGCAAGGTAGATTTCATGCTCTCACACCTTGCCAATCTGGCAGCCAATTTCGTGCGTCCATCTGACCAGGCAGCATGTTTTGCTCTTGCCAATATATGCGAAAACCTTATCAACGTTGGGTTCAATCGCACACGACTCGTCTATACCCCTACTGCTCCTGATGGTGTCGAACGACTCACTATTCGTTTCCCTAATTTTACTGTCAGACTGAGCCTCCGCGTAAGCGGCAATTCCAGGGAACTCTCTTGCTCATATCTCTCTGGTTCTATTCCACTTCCACATATCACTTCAACACGTACGGTCATCGAGTTCATCACTCAGATGGACCTTGAGGTCAACAAGTGGGTCACCGAATGGGAGCAGGTTCTCTTTGTTGCTTGGCAGACTGCACGACAGATGCAAAAGGCCGTGTCGGGCATCGAACCATACGTCGAAAAGAAAGCAACAGCAGCAGGTCTCCACTATGTCATCAATATGCTGACCAACTATGCCGAGATTGTTATCATCGTCTGCCGTGGACTGAAACTTACCGCCAAGGTGCCTCACGAGAAGTTCGAACTCTCGGTCGACAACCTTATCGAGCAGGCCAAAGAGGTCGACAAGACTATCCGCATGCTCTCCGATGACATCAACATTTCTGCATAAAACTTATCCGCTCACACTTTTTAGTCATTTCTTTCCTTTTAATAAGAAAGAATTGATTAATTTTGCGTGCGTATTATTCCGACAAGAAAAAACACAAAACATAAAAATAAAATGGCAAAGAAAGCTCTTTTGATGATCCTCGACGGATGGGGCATCGGCGATGGCAAGAAGGATGACGTAATCTCTTGCACTTCTACTCCTTACTGGGATTCACTCGTTAAGAATTACCCTAACTCACAGCTCCAGGCTTCTGGCGAAAACGTTGGTCTGCCTGACGGTCAGATGGGTAACTCTGAGGTAGGTCACCTCAACATCGGTGGCGGACGTATCGTTTACCAGGACCTCGTGAAGATCAATCGCGCTTGTGCCGACGGTTCTATCCTCAAGAACAAGGAGATCGTTTCTGCATTCTCATACGCTAAGGAAAGCGGTAAGAACGTACACCTCATGGGTCTTACTTCTACTGGTGGTGTTCACTCTAGCTTCAATCATATCCTCGCTCTCTGCGACATCGCTAAGGAGTATGGCATCAAGAATACTTACCTCCATTGCTTCATGGATGGTCGTGATACCGACCCTAAGAGTGGTCTCGGCTTCATCAAGGACCTTACTGAGCACACTAAGAAGTCTGCTGGTGTTATCGCTTCTATCGTTGGCCGTTTCTACGCTATGGACCGCGACAAGCGTTGGGAGCGTGTCAAGGAGGCTTACGACCTTCTCGTTGAAGGTAAGGGCAAGCAGGCAACCGACATGGTTAAGGCTATGCAGGAGTCTTACGACGAGGGCGTAACTGATGAGTTCGTTAAGCCTATCAACAACTCAACTGTCGATGGTACTATCAAGGAGGGCGATGTTATTATCTTCTTCAACTACCGCAACGACCGCGCTAAGGAAATCACTACTGTTCTTACTCAGCAGGATATGCCTGAGGCTGGCATGAAGACTATCCCAGGTCTCCACTACTGCTGCATGACTCCATACGACCCTAACTTCAAGAACGTTCACATCATCTTCGACAAGGAGAATGTGATGAACACTATCGGCGAATTTGTCGCATCTAAGGGCATGAAGCAGCTCCACATCGCTGAGACTGAGAAGTATGCTCACGTTACTTTCTTCTTCAACGGTGGCCGCGAAGCTCCATACGAAGGCGAAGAGCGCATACTCGTTCCTTCTCCAAAGGTTGCTACCTACGACCTCAAGCCAGAGATGTCTGCTTTCGAGGTTAAGGATAAGCTCGTCGAGGCTATCAATACTCAGAAGTACGAGTTCATCGTTGTCAACTACGCTAACGGCGACATGGTAGGCCACACCGGCATCTACGAGGCTATCGAAAAGGCTGTTGTCGCTATCGACAAGTGCGTTGAGGAGACTGTTGAGGCCGCTAAGAAGAACGACTACGAGGTTATCATCATCGCTGACCACGGCAACGCTGACCATGCTCTCAACGAGGACGGCTCACCAAACACAGCTCACTCACTCAACCCAGTTCCATTCGTATATGTAACTGATCGCAAAGTGAAGAAGATCGAAAACGGCGTACTCGCCGACGTTGCTCCTTCTCTCCTTAAGATTATGGGTCTCGAGCAGCCTGCTGACATGACTGGCAAGGCTCTCTTCGAACTCGCTTAATCCATCAATCCTGATTTGATTATAATAACAAAGGCACCGCCCAACAGGGCGATGCCTTTTTCTATATCACTATTTCCACCAGCCTCAAAACAAACTTCTCCTTATATTTTTTCGCTTTCTGGTATATCAAGATTCCTTTCATTTCTTGTTCCTTTGCTTTCGTTGTTCTTCTAATTCTTCTAATTGCTTAGCGTATCTATACCTACCTGCCTCACGCCAATATACAGTATTAGTATCCGTATTGTTTATATAGTATTCAAAATATGTTTGATTTAATTCAAACGGACGCATAATATAATAAGCTTCCATGGGTTTGAGATCATCTAGACTTATTATAAACGTTTTATTAGGATACCATACTTCTATTCCGTGTTTAATTTTAGTTTCTTTTGGAAACAGTTTGATATTCTTATGTTTATCAAAGAAATACTTAGATGAACAATGATGTCTTTGCTCCCAGACTTTAACTTTAGGATTATACCTGTCTACAATCTCAAACTCAAATGGAGTATCAGTTCCTTTATATTTATACAAAGCACCTCTTTCCAATACTTCCCCTTGATAGAAATATTTTACTTCGTATAGTTCAAGACCATACTTGTTCTTAAACACGAAAGTTGTATCAACACGATTGTATACTACTCCCCACATTTGAGCAAATACTTGTGTACTGATAAGACACATAAAAATAACAATCAAATTTTTCATAATCTATTCTTTTTAAATCCTTGACTTTATTTCTGACTCTTTTTTTCGTTGAGTCAACTCTTGATACCATTTACTGCCTAAAAGTAAACATGCCATCCCCAAAAACAACTTTGACCGTTTGACCGCGACCATTCCAATTTTTCTACGTTATCATCCAGTGATTTAGCCTTTCTTAAGAGCTTTTAACAAACTTGATTTGTTAAAATCCACACCACTCCATTAGTTATATTTAATAATATTTTGCAGATTAGACCACCCCGACTTTAGACACTTTTCTCGGAGGGATAACGGTACCTTACCGTACCCTTACCATACCTTTCCGACTCCATCTCAAATGGCATTTCTTTAAACCATTTTAACAATGGTCATGGTCAAATGGTCAAAGTTGATTTCCGGATTTTTTTAACATTTGCTTTTACTAAAAATGCTCTGTCTTCCCCCAATTTAAGTTTGTTTTCCCCTGATTTAGGTTTCTTTTACCTTAAAAACCACACGAAGAAATCTGCGGAAATACAATATTGCAGCCGTGGTGAGACCAAAAGGGAATCCCATCCACACGCCAAAGGTGCCCCAGCCCATCACTATGCCCAAGAAATAACTCAACGGCAACGAAATGAGGACGTATGCTATAAAGGAATATTTCATAAGTTTCTTGACGTCACCCAGTCCACGCAGGGCATTGGCAAAGGTCACCTGCATGCCGTCGCCAAACTGATAAAGCACCAGCGGATAGGCAAGCCCTGCCACTATTTCTGCCACTTCACTGCTATCGGTGAAGAGTATCGACACATCATCCTTGAACAAAAAGGCTGTAACACTCAGCAGCACACCTAGACATAATATCATCTCATAACCAGCAAATGCAGCATGTCGCACTCCACGCATATCACCCGCCCCATTGTAGTTGCTCACTCTGATTGCTACTGCACTTGACACTCCTATGTAGAACATGAATATGGCGTTTGCTATGTTGAGCATCACCTGGTGTGCGGCCAAAGCACTTGTTCCAATCCATCCCAACATTATCGCCACGAGCGAGAACGATGCCGACTCCATTCCCATCTGTATGGCAATTGGCCAGCCAAGACGATTCAGCAAAAGCATGTCCTGTCGCACCACACGCGCTTCGCGCCACAATCTAGCATACTCCCTGTAACGAGGCGAAAGGAAGAAAACGCCAACCATAAGCAAAAGTATCAGCAACCTCGAAGTAAATGTGGCCCAAGCCGCTCCCATGATGCCCATTTCAGGAAAACCAAGATTACCAAATATAAGCACCCAGTTGAAGAAGAAGTTCCACACATTGCCTACAAGCATCACTCCCATGCCAACCGATGTGTCGTTGATACTGTCTGTCATCTGCCTAAACGCACCTGCAACGACCATCATCGGCAACGAGCAAATCTGAATAAGCAGATAAGGCTTCATCAGAGGCAACAGCTCATCAGGCTGTCCCATATAAGGCAGAGCAACATAGAGCAAAGCCAAAGCTGCAACGATAAGCACACCCTGCCCAAAGTCGGCAACAATACTGCTCTTGAGCATCTCGACTATCCTACGCTTGTCACCACGGGCATACAACGCACCAATCTGCGACACGGCACCAATAGAATAACCCATGGTCAACAGCAAGGCAAGAAGAAACATGTTGTTGACAAAACCAGCTGCCGCAAGTTCTTCCGTTGAATGCTGACCCACCATTATATTGTCGGCAAGATTCTGCAACGTAAGACCAACTTGACCTACTGTAATAGGAACACCAAGTTTTGTCAAGGCTCTATACTCCTGTGGATAAAAAAAACGCATCTTTACTCTTTTTCTTATATCTGACGAAAAACAGCCGCAAAGTTAATCATCTTTCAATTCTTTATCAAATGGTCCCCAAAACAAACCACCCCCAAATGGGGGATAAACATTCATTTATATTATTATTTTTATAATTTTGTTGTCTGTTATATCACTCACGATGAACCACTATATAATTCTGCTATTTTTTGTTATATTCCCTTCCATAGCGTTTGCGGAATATAACGATCACAGAAATAGAAATATCGACTCGCTCGAATCTGTACTTCAGTCGCCCGACCTCTCATGGCGTGATCGCGTGTCTGCACACAGCAGCCTTATGTGGGGTTATCTGCAGATCGATGGAATACGCTCTATCAACCATGGCAGAAAGGTGCTGTGTCTCACCGAAAATCGTGATGATGGACTCATAGCTCGCTCCAATGCCTTTCGCATCATCGGGCAGCATGCTTATGCAAAATGCCAATACGACTCTGCCAAATTCTACTACGACCTCGCACTCGATGTCATCGATGATATGTATGACAACAAACATTACACTCAGTCCGACATCGACGATTTGCTCTCGATTACCTACGGCACAATAGGCAATCTCTATAACATCCAGTCAATGCCTACTATCGCCATCGACTACTACCTCAAGGCTCTGGAGATTTTCCAACGCAACGACTATAAAGAAAGTACCGCAATCCTCTACTACAACGTCGGAGAACTATTTCTCGAAATGGGCAATAATGAAGAGGCGAGCAATTACTACAACAAGTCACTTCAAGTAGGCAAACAGACCGGAGATTCTCTTATCATGGCCATGCCACGAGGTGGACTCGCCATGGTTCTATTAAATGATGGGAAATATGACGATGCCATGAACGAAGCTAGCATGGCACTCGAGTATTACTTGGCACACTTCGACGAGGAGAAAATCGGCGCCGCCGACACTTATGTCACAATGGCACGCATAGCTCATAAAGGATATAACGATATAAAGACCGCACAATCACATCTTGACAAGGCACTTGCTATCTTTCACGACAAGTCAGGCGACAGCCCCAATGCTGCCGATGCTCTTGCTTTACAAGCTGAATTATGCCTCTCCAGGCAAGAATATGCCAAATGCATAGAATGGTGCAACGCGTCACTCGACACTAACGATGAAGATATCCATCATAATATTGGTGTCTACAAGATGTTGGCCGAAGCAAATGCTGCTATGGGCAACTCGACCCAGGCTGCACACTACATCGAAGCACTCCACGACGCGATGACACAACTGTCAAACAAGCGTCATCAGTCGGCAATAAGCGAGATGCAAGTACGCTACGAGACCGAACGCAAAGAAGAGACTATAGCTCGCATGGAGACCAACCAGCGCTACATCATCTTCGCTGCAGTTGTTATCGTGGTAATCATCATCACTATAATGGTTTTCCTCTGGCGCATCAACAGCCAACGACGAACTATTCTTGCCGTCAAAGCAAAGCTAATTGGCGAACGCGATGAACGTCAACGCTTGGCTCGCGACCTTCACGACAGGCTCGGCGGTATGCTCACTGCAACTAAACTCAAGCTCGAACAGAACCAGACCGACGAAGTGCGCCAAATGCTCTCACAGACTACTGACGAGATGCGACGCATCGCTCATCATCTGCTTCCCGACTCTCTCGCTAATAACGGTCTTTCTGTCGCCATTCGCGACTACTGCAATGTTCTGCCCAATGTACGATTCAACTGTGTCGGCACTCCATTCCGACTCGACGAGCACCTCGAAGCACTTTGCTACATGGCACTTCACGAGATTATAAACAACGCACTCAAACATGCCGACGCCCGACATATCATCGTCCAGATGGTCTTCAACGACAAGACTTTCTCAGCATGCGTCAGCGACGACGGACGAGGTTTCGTTGTTGACAACGAACATCTTGGAATGGGACTTGCCAACATACGTGAACGCATCCATGCCGCCAATGGCACCCTCTGCATAACGTCTGAGCCCAACAAGGGCACAGAGGTTCTCTTCGAAATAAAAGCCGACAATAATATATCAGAAAACCAATGAGACATATCCTTATAGCCGACGACCATAACATCGTTGCCGAAGGCATACGAAACATCCTTCAATCTCATTTCGATGCAGACGTTTCCATCGTCAACACCTTGGCCCAATGTGACACTTCCCTTCAGGAACGACATGTCGACCTTCTTCTTCTCGACATCGGAATGCCCGACGGTAACGCTCTCGACTCTCTTCCTCAATGGAAATCTCGTTTCCCAAACACTAGGGTTGTCATCCTCTCATGCTATGCCGAAGCTGCCGTTATCGTCCGCGCTAAATCAGCAGGAGCAAACGGATATGTGTTAAAGGATTCTAGTTCAGACCAACTGCTCAGTGTCATAAACCGCACATGTTCATCAGACAGCACCACATTCAATATGTGCCAACGAGCCGAGGACGCATTGTCTGGTGGCGACGACGAACAAGCTATACTGCTCACGCCTCGCGAACGTGAAGTACTGGCGCTCATCGTCAGCGGACTGCCAATAAAGCAGGTGGCCGACAAACTCGGACTCAGCTTCGAGACTGTTCATAGCTACACTAAAATTCTTCGCGCCAAACTGCAAGTCAACAACTCGGCCGCTCTGGTACGCAAGGCTATCGAACAGAAACTTGTCTGATTTTTTCCTTTTCATCGGTCAAAAAAAAATACGGCACCGAGCAAATCGCCCGATGCCGTTATTGTTTTGCGCTAATACAACTCTTTACTCAGTTGGTATAGCTTCAAATACATTATCTACACCCTTCGACTCGCCTGAAAGCACGTTGTTGTCGAAGATGTTACCCTTGCCGCAATTCTCGAATTTCAAGCCAGAAATGCCACCCTTGAATACGTTAGACCAATCACGTGAGTAAATCCACTCGCCATCCACCTCTTCTTCAAGAGTATTGGTTCTGACAATCAGACCATACTCTTTCGCGTTCTTGATGGTAAGATTCTCAACTGCCAAG
>JAKSLF010000047.1 GCA_024401355.1 Bacteroidales bacterium
CTGTCGCCTTCTAGCCCGTTGCCGTTAAGAACTTGCTTGGCGAATCCGTTAAGCGGCCGGCACCGTTCAAGCGAAGCGCGTTTGTCGGGCGTAGGATTTGCCAAGGAAGTTTAGGCATAAGGGCGTCAGCGACGAGCTCTTTGCTTCGTTTCTGTCGGCACAGAAATGAAGATGAAAAGTGTGCGTCTGCAAGACATGCACGAAGTGCAAAGTACATTTGATGCAGGTCAAATTTGAGCTGCAAGCACATTCGTTTCAATCGAAGTGAATACAAAGTCGACGATTGTATCATCAATAGCATGATGATTTGCAAAGCACTTGATGAGCTTGAACCGCGCGGAGCGCGACATATTAAACTTATCAATCTCGTGGACGACGTTGAAGCCACTGGTGATGAACTGCATTTTGCGGATGAATTTTAGCCTTTCGCGGATGAGGGCTTTTTGTTGTTGTTCATCGAGCTCGATGTTGAGGATTTCGTTGGCGATGGTTTCGCACAATGCTTCTTGTTGGTTTTGTTGCTTTTTCATTTCTTAATGTGTTATTAAAATGTTATTTGTTCAATTTTTTGTTCTGTATATCGCGATAATTACAGATTGATTCTTTATCTTTGTCAACATTAAATATGACTCCAATACAGATTCAAACAATCCAAGTGCGTCAGCTACCAAGCATCTGCATCCCGATTGCGAGAACAAAAGTAGGAGGTATAGTTATGACCGGTCGGACAATTGTCCGACCGGTATGAATGAATATGCAATTATTTTGCATGTTCCAATACTGACATAATATTCACAAAATGAGGAAGACACAACCAGGGGATCATAGAGAGATGGTCCTCCAGGAAGCTATGCGTGACCTCTTTGTCGCGCTCGATTCAATTCTATTCAAGGGAAAGTGGATTGCGCTTTGTTGCGGCTAATCAAAATATTGAAAATCAGATAGTAATATATCTGATGCATAATAGGGGTGTTTATCTCAGACCTTATGAGATAGCCGAAGCCCTGTCGCTCAATGAGCAGTCGGTAGTAAGGTTGCTTTCGCGTCTGCTGAGCAAATGTTCATTCATAGACCGTCGCCGCTATGACGAGTCTCCGGGTCATTTCTACTATGAGTATTCGTATATATATACGTAAAATATGCAATATTTTGGTGATATAAGTCATGTAAAAAATTTTTATTCATAAGATTTATTTATTAACTTTGTGGAAGTGTGTCGCATTAGGACGAAATTAGGAAAAATTGGGATTTTAGAAAAACAACCTAATGATACAGAAAAAAGAGGATACTGATTTGTCAAATATTCAGCAGGCAGTCAATACTATCAAGACTGCCATTCTGCAGAGTCAAGCTCGTGCTGCGCAGGCAGTTAACCAAGAACAGTTGGCGCTGTACTTTGGAATAGGTCGTTATGTTTCAGCCAACACACGCAACAAGAATTGGGGGCAAAGCATGCTGGAGCAAATCAGCGAACACTTACGCCAAGAACTGCCCGGACTTAGAGGATTTAGTGAGCGACATATCAAAAACATGCGTACGTTCTATGAGGCTTGGGTAGCATTAGAACCTAATTCGGCAATTGCGATTGCCGAATTGGGGCCAAAAACGGCAATCAAGAATGCCGATTCATCAGAACAAACTGATAATGAACAAAATATAATTCGCCAATTACGATTGACGAAATTGCCGAATTTCCCTCTGGTAGAGTTCTTGGGACTGAGTTTTACACATCATATTCGCATCCTTGAGAGCACCAAAGACCTTGATGAACGCCTTTACTATATCCGCTATTGCCACAATTACAAAACGAAGACAGATAGCGTCAAAGAGCTGATCAAAAAGCATGCACCTTATCATCATCAGGATGCTATGCCAAACAATTTCGTGGCTACTATGCCTGACTATAAACAGGCTTATCGTGCTATTCAAATGTTCAAAGATGAGTATATGCTTGACTTTATTAATGTGGAGGAGTTGGGCATGCGCGATGAGGATGTAGATGAGCGAGTGATAGAGCAAAGCATCGTGCATAATGTCAAGAATTTCATTATGACTTTTGGAAAAGGGTTTACGTTTTGTGGCAATCAGGTACATTACGACAAATTAGGGCACGACCATTGGGTAGATTTGTTGTTCTACAATCGCGACCTGCAACGCTTGGTGGTATTCGAGTTGAAGAATGGTCCTTTCAAAATATCATACCTCGCACAGCTTAGTGCTTATCTGCGCATCTTGAATGATGATGATAAACGTGAGTGCGAGAAAGAGCCAGTGGGCATCATACTTTGCAAAAGTGCGGACAAGGCGTATGTAGAGTATGTTATGCAGGATTTCCGCCAGCCGATGGGTGTGGCCACGTATAAGACTGCAGACGAGATAGACGAAGAGGTGCTACAGGTTTTGCCGCCTAAGGAACAACTGCAGGCGCTTCTTGAACAACAAGAGAGAAATCGGAAGTGATTGAGAATTAAGAAGTAGGCACGAAAGAATTGGATGTGAGATTATATGATTTAGTAATAAAAGTATTATCTTTGTTGATGGTAAGCAATAGGACTCAATGGTCATTGTAGTTGCAGACGGCAGAAATGAAAAAATGAAGGTTGGGGGTGTAATTTGCCAACTATTACAAAATTATTCTCTACTTTTGCATTCAGATAGCTATCATTTAGCCGTCTCTTTTTTACTGTTCCAAAGGTTCTGACAGTAGGAAAGCGCATAACACAGAACCATAGACTAAAAGGATGAAGATTTTTATTCATACACTTGCTTTATTCGCATTAGTAATAGCGAATGCCTGTACTGAGGACACTAGCACAGACATGCCAGACGTTATAGTAGACCCTTATGAGTGGGCATTTCAGTTCAATGAGGATGGCACATTGAAAACTTTCCCGTGCAAGATATTCAAGTCCGCAGATGAGCTACAGGCTACGTTGGTTGGTAATTGCTGGAAACACTCGTCCAGCTATAAAATAGCCGAAGACGGCCTCCCCGAAAAAAAGGAGTTCTATTCTGATATATATGACATAAGCCCTATGCACTACTATTTTGAGACCGCAGACAGAATGAGCGTACTCTTCTATAGTGATGCTGAAGCAGGACGGTTAGTAAAAAGAAGCCACGAGTGGAGGTATTCCGAAAAGGAGACTCTTATCTACATCGCCACAGAACCAACGACTATCGAGCGTGTAAATGTTATTCAAATCATCGGCAAAGACCAAGACATGATATGGCTTACGCAACTTGTTTCATATAACGTAGAAGACGGCAAAGACAAACCTGTCTATGTCGTTTCCCGATATGACAGGATGACAGACAATGAACTGAAAGAGTTCCTGGCTGAAGCAGGTGAATAGATAGTACTAAAATCAGAAATCTCACCTTACCTTATTTGCAAGAAAGCAGTAATCTCTATTTAATAGAAAAACAATAACGTCGGAGTCGTTCCGACATCCACGGTGGTAAAACAGGCCGCCCACAAGATAGTCAAGTGGAATACTTCATCTATCGTTTCGGCAATTAAGGAATTGAGTAAGTAGGTCACAATGTCGCTACCCTTGACTTGGAGTGATAAAAAATAGCAGGTAAAACTTATGCAAACCGACAAATTCATAAATACCTCCCTCAGTATCAAAGGTCTTCTTGGTCTCTAGTATTAGTTTATTAAAGATTACAATATATGGATATTCAAAAAATACAACAATACAAAGAATCGTTTGACAGCATTGGCCAGAAAATAATGAGTGATGATGGTCAAGAAGAAGTTGAAGTATGGTTTGCCCGCGACTTGCAAAATGTTCTTGGCTACGCTAGATGGGAGAATTTTCAGGTCGCAATAGCACGAGCTGTTGAATCATGTAAACAACAGAATATCAGCGTTGATGATCATTTTCGTGAAGTCACGAAAATGATAGATTTAGCTAAAGGGGCAAAGCGAGAAGTTGCTGATTTTATGCTTACACGTTATGCATGTTATCTTATAGCTCAGAATGGTGACCCGAAGAAAGAAGAAATAGCTTTTGCTCAAGGATACTTTGCAGTTCAAACAAGAAAAGCCGAAATCATAGCGGAACACCTTCAAGAGATTTCTCGTCTTGAAACAAGAGAACGACTCCGTGCATCGGAAAAACAGCTCTCTGAAAACATATATCAGCGAGGAGTGGATGACAAGGGCTATGGACGAATAAGATCCAAAGGAGACACCGCGCTTTTTGGAGGAAACACAACTGAGGACATGAAACGTCGTCTTGGGGTCAAGTCTACACGTCCGTTGGCAGACTTTCTTCCTACTCTTACAATAGCTGCCAAGAATCTTGCCACTGAGATGACAAATTATAACGTAGAGCAAAAGAATCTGTTTGGTGAGAATCCGATAACCCAAGAACACGTTCAGAACAACATAAGTGTTAGAAACATGCTTGGTGAACGTGGTATCCGTCCTGAGGAATTGCCTGCAGAGGAAGATGTAAAGAAAGTGGAAAGGCGTATGGCATCAAATGACAAAAAGATAGAGAAGAACACTTCAAAACTACCAAAAAAGAAATAGTATCAAGTCTGTTATCGAAACTGACGTTGCGTGTGCGTATTTCTTGATAGATATACAATGCTGGCAAGATCTTATCCAAGACAAACGCGTTGAAATAGAGTGAATTGCACGTAAATTGTCCAAGATATGTCCAAGATATATCTTTGAAATGGATATCAACGATTACGATAACTTCCTAGCAGCGCGTCGCAATATGATGGCAAAGAAGATAAGAGAATTCTATGAAGATTTGTAAAATATGGAAACTGACTTATCTAAATACATTGTTCCGATATATCTCAACGGAAAATTTAATGGCAATGGTTTTATTGTGAGTCATTACCTTGTTACCGCAGGACATGTAGTTGAGAGGCATCCAGCATTTAACTCTTATGTTGCAGACATTGATGGATATCCCTTAGAATACAACCCATTTTTGATGCATCATTGGGGTTCTTTCTCGGGACCACAACCTAAAGAAGGGCAATATGAAGATTATGTTATTATTGATATAGGGAAGGATTTTGGCAGTCCATTGTGTTTGGCAGATACAGAACCAGAGATAGGAATGAATCTGCAATGTCTTTCATATATGCCAGCTCAAGATCATCTGGATTTTCAAGAGACACCATGTGTTGTAACCAAACAGACAAGTGGAAACATAGAGATTGTGCCAGAGATTTTCAACGGGACAAAAGAGCGTCATGAGATAGTATATGACTCATGCTTTGAGTGTTCTTTTGATGGATTGTTGACTCACGGGAATAGTGGAAGTCCTGTCATTAGAGACAACATTGTGTATGGAATACTAAGTTGTGGTGTCGAAATCGACAAATTCTATGAGCACCAAGATATTCTGACAGAGGAAGAGGTCAAAAGGTCAACAAATTATTGTTCGTTTTATAAAACTGCACTTATTCGAAATATTATTGAATAACACTATTTCGAGTTGCAACGCAAGTTGTATTGTGCTTGAGCAGAAGATGTGTGTCCATTTGCAGCCTTCAGACCAATGTTAAACACAAATAGATAGTCATTAGGCAGATTGGGCGAAGAAGGTGTCTCGTAAGCCTCTTCTCTCCAAATGAAAACACACCTGTAAACCGCATCTAGCAGCATACAGGTGTCTCTCTTTATATTGCCGCAAATACAACAGGCAACACGAAAACTATATCACATCTTTCGACCAGTGAGGTCGAAGATTTCGCCATCCTTTTCAATCAGCAGACGTCCGTTCACCACTACCTTGCGTGCTTTGTGTGAGTGTAGTGCTTCCACATCCTCCACACCAGTAGGCAGCAGCTTGGTTCCCTCTGCCACTCGAGTGTCCGTCGCTTCGCAACCATCTCTGTCACACACTGCCGTCTCTGTGCCGTCAGCATCCAAAGAAGCATCTTCATTATATACGTAGTCGGTGAAGTTATGCCATTCTTTCTTAACAGTCAATCTAAACGATGTATATTCTGCCACTAACTCGTCGCTGAAATCGCATGGAACAATATAAGTATAAGTCTTTGTTGAAGTTTCCAATGCGCTTTTCAAAATTGCAGGATCTTCTTTGTCGGTATATACTGTTTGGAGATTACTACAACTTTCGAAAGCATCACTGGCAATGGTCGTTACACTATTGGGAATCACCACAGACGTAAGACCACTGCAATCATAGAAAGCTTGTTGCCCAATGCTCGTCACACTATTAGGAATCTCAACAGACGTAAGACCAATACAGTTTTTGAAAGTTGAATTTCCAATCCTCGTTACACTATTGGGAATTACCACCGACGTAAGACTGCCACAAAAACAGAAAGCGCGACTTCCAATGCTTGTTACACTATTAAGAATCACAACCGAAGTAATATGTTCACAGTTAAAGAAAGAGTAATCAGCAATCTTTGTTACTCCATTCTCAATGACAACACTCTTAATTAAATCTTTGGACGCAAGCCATGCATCTTTAGAATTGTATGTAAAATTGTCAAAATCCTTCCATATTCTCAATTCACCTGTCTCTTCATTTAGGCTCCAGCCTGGATCTTCTACTTCCTGTGCCATTGCTGGCATCAACATTATCATCGCCAAGAGCAAAGTAAATATTCTTTCTTTCATATTTCTATGGTTTATAGATTTTTGTTTCACAACACAAATCTATTCTATTTTATCCACTTTCTAGCTAATCTCTCCAGTTTTAACATTCCTCTCCTATGCGCCCTTTTTTCCCTTTGTTCCTCTTGGGCTGCTCAAGCTCTTGCGTCGTCGAATATTGGACTGATGAAAACATGTGCCTTGTCAGCTCCTTTGCAGAAATATAAGTAAACTATGGTATGTCTTAAGTATATTCATGAATGTTTTATTAAATTTTCATGACCTATATAACAAAATTAAAGAGTCTTTTGTTTGTAGAAAAAAATGACTTATATTTGCACCCGAATTTGATTGGCCTATCAAATAATGAACTCGGAAGTTATGAAGTATATATTAATTACAATGAGTAAAAGTATGATATCTTTGGCGTTGGCACTGGTTGTTTGCAACGCGTGTGAATCAGACGATAATTCTATCCATTTTGAAAAGTATGTTTATACCAATTCCAGCAGTGGTGACATAAAGGCTAAAGTAATTATGGATTGTGTATTGGTTTCGCCAGACACACTGTATTATACAGACGAATTGAGGTGTGAAGGTGATAAGTCATATTATGAGCTAGAAATAAAACAGGGTGAAAGCTATGTGGAGGTTGGAAAATATCCTAATTCTTCAAGTTGGCTTACATATATGTATGGTAGAAATATTGTGTTTGAAGTGGCTGATACAATGGTTGTGGTGCTTTCTGACATGAAAATAACCGATAGGTCCATAATGCAAAGTGGTCCTGGTTTGAAAAATGTTGCAAATGCTTATGGAAATGATATACATGGCGTTGTTAATGCTGATACGATTGTTTATCATTTTGATTTAAGTGATGATTTCTTAGACTATGCATGGGAGTTTGCAGATGACGAATATGGTGTCCATCCGCAAATCATGAAAATTGTACCTCGCAATGAGATTCAATAATCAATATACTAATATATGAAATATTTGATTTGTTTGATTCCAGCTATGGCATTGCTGCTAGTGTCATGTAAAGAGGATGAAAAAACACATTATTGGGAAAACATTGTCGTAAATGAATGCTCTTCTGAAGTAAGAGTCATTACTGGCAACTTGAAAGTAAATGAAGACAATAATGGCGAAGAGTATATTTATGTGCCAACAGACTGTGCAAAATATACATTGGAGAAAGGTGGGAATTTTAGCGAGGTTGTAACAATGGAATCGGTTATGGGGTCTGTAATGACAGTTGATAGTCTGCCAAGTATAGGTAACCATAGTGACTTGCTGGCTGTCGGAGATAGTGTACTTTTCTTCCCACATGGCGATGCGAGATATTATGCTACAGACTTGTTTGATGAAATGTGGAAACTGGGGTTTTTCGCCAATGGAGAGTGTGATTTTTTGGAGACAAAAGGAAATACTATAAGGAGGACATTTATACTGAATGATGAACGAATAGAGGAGTTTTGGGAGTCATTGATCAGAAAAAATGGAAAGTGTCCTCAGAAGGTAGTCTTTGAAGAATAAGACAATAGTTTTATCCACAGATGCTTTTATGGGCGTCTGTGGATTTTTACCTCCCCCCATGAAAAATATGAAAAAGACAACTGCAATGAAAGTACTGGTATTGTCTGTGGCTATGGTGATGCCACTCTTCATGATGGCACAGAGGATAAAAGTGAGCGGCCATGTGGTAGACGCCACCAATGGCGAGCCTGTGTTATTTGCATCGTGCGTAGAGATGTCGAGCGGACGAGGCACGACAACCAACAACTATGGATATTTCTCTCTCGAGACGACAGGCGAGACAACGATAGGCATATCGTGCATCGGCTATCAGTCGTTTCAACAGCCGATAAAGGCTACGGCCGACACGACGGTTGTCATTAGGATTAGTCCTAAGGTCAACGACTTGCAGGAGGTGGTGGTGTCCACTTTCGTGCCGCGTCGTGAACAGGTGGAGATGGGCAAGAGTACGGTGCCGGTCGAACTTATAAAGGCTATACCGTCGCTTGCCGGTGAGCCCGACATCCTCAAGTCGATAAGCTATCTGCCAGGCATCTCACTAGGCAAGGAGGGCTATTCAAATATCTATGTTCGTGGCGGCGACCGTGGACAAAATCTTGTCCTCCTCGATGGCATCAAGATATATAACACAAGTCATGTCGGCGGTTTCGTCTCGCTATTCAATTCCGACGTGGTTAAGCATGTCGATGTCTACAAGGGTGGATTCCCGGCACAGTATGGCGGACGTGCGTCGTCGGTGATCGATGTGGCGACTAAAGATGGCAACCGCGAAGGCTTTGCGATGAAAGCCAGCATCGGACTGATTTCGTCCAATGCGATTGTTGAGATGCCACTGGGCAAGAAGGTGTCGATGTATGCTGCTGCACGCACCTCGTATCTGGCGTTGTTCCAGGCCAAAAACAGAAAGAAATTCTATGACAACAACTACACTGGCTCATACTGGAACTATACGTTCTATGACATCAACAGCAAGGTGAAGTGGCTCATCAGCGACCGCAGCAGCATGTCGTTGTCAATGTTTCTAGGCAATGACGTGCAGAGCTTTGCCGACGGGCAGTGTAGCTACAATCCTCAATATCCTAACGACAAGGACTATGAGCGCGACCGCACGATGATAAAAAACCGTGGAATTTCACTCACCCATGTGACAGGACGTGGCAGCTGCTTCTGGAGAAACACTCTTTCGGTGTCGAAATATGACAATGTCTTCATCGCTAAGAATGACCGCACCGAGCATAATGTCAGGGATGTCACTTCCACCAGGACAACATCGTCAATCAAGGATGCCACATTGCAGAGCAGAGTGGAGGTCGGCAAGGAGAGAAACAAGGTAAAGGCTGGCATTGAAGTGGCAAGATACAAGTTTCTGCCAGGCATTATCCGCGATACCTATACCAACGACAAGGAGAATATGTATACCGATACTGTCAAGGGTTCTGACGACATGATGGGTTCGTGGGAGATGAGTGCCTATGTCTCCGACGAGATACGGATATCTGACCGTTGGGCCGTGGAGGCTGGTATCAGAGCTTCGCTATATAAATGTAGTGGCGCTTGCTACAGGAACATCGAGCCTCGCCTCTCGACAAGATACATGCTGGGCGACAGACTTTCGCTGAAGGCCAACTATACGAGAATGAACCAGTATAACCACGTGATGGTGACTAACCGATTTGGGATAGAGAAGGAAATTTGGGTGGCTTCGACCAAAGACCTCAAGCCGCAAAGAGCCGACCAGTGGTCGATGGGACTTTTCTATGGTGATGAAGACCAGAAGCTCGACGTCTCGCTCGAAGGGTTCTACAAGAAGCTCAATGACCAGATAGAATATCTCAAGCCGGTCGACAACTCGGACAACTTGACTAGCATTGAGCAGTCTGTCACGCGAAATGGCAAGGGACGTGGCTATGGCATCGAGATGATGGTTTCCAAGGAACTGGACAAGGTCAGCCTCAGCCTGTCATACACTTTGTCGTGGAACGAACGACGATTCCCTTCGCTCAACGACGGCAAGTGGTTTCCGTTTACCTACGACCGCAGGCATGATGTCAACCTGCTGGCACTATGGCACATCAACAGAAGATGGAGTCTGACTGGTAATTTTACCATCTCGACAGGCACTCCAGTCACTCTCCCTGTCGCATATAATGCTGGCGACAACCTCGTTACGGGCTATTTCATTTATGACGGGATAAACAACAGGCGACTGCCATTGTATCACCGACTCGACACGTCATTGTCATATAATCTGCCGATGACACGTGGACACAAGCAGCAGCTGACACTCAACATCTTCAACACCTATGCTCGCCTCAACGCATCTACTATTTACTACAGCACTTGGAGCAATAGCGTCAGACAAGTGTCGATGTTTTCGATAATACCTACAATATCATATACATTTACATTATAGAAAAGTGGAGGAACGATGATGAAAAAGATATTATGTGCCATGACGGCAGCACTACTGGCTGCCGGATGTGAGATAGAGAAGACCATTGACTATGACACTTTTTATGACGGCGACGTGATGATTCTCAACGCCTTCCTCTCTGTCGAAGACGGATTGAAAGCCACGCTGAAGAAGAGTCTCGCACCCGACAATGTGAATGGTAACTATAAGATTGCTGACGCGACTGTGACGCTATGGTGTGGCGATGAGATGATTGCGACTGCAGAGACAAAAAACAATGTCGACTTTGTCGTACTGCCATCGTCGGTCAGCCTCAATCATCACGACTCGTATCACGTCGAGGCTGTCAGTCAGAGCCTTGGCAGAATTTATTCCGACGCAATGATGATACCTGAGCCTGTCGAGGTGGTGAAAACCACCGTTGAGCGCTATGGCGAAGAGGTGCCCGAAGGCGAAGACGGCGACTTGATGCTGTGGTTCGACAACAAATCAGCCACGACTGCCTATGCATGGGAAAGTGTCGGCTTCAAGAGAGGGAAGGAAAAGAGAGACAACTGGCTCGGCTTTATCCGTTGGTATAAAAACTATGGCATTGGCATGGGAGCATGCGTTGCTGGACATACATACCGTTCAGTCCACTCGATGTATGACAGTGTGAGGTACGACCTGCTGACTTTGTCAGACGAAATAGTAAAGTTCTGCGACAGCAAAGACGACTACAGCCATACTTATGACGATGTTTTCTACGAACGGCCATATCCCGTCTACACCAACATGCATGGCGGTTACGGCTTTTTCGGCACTTACGGACGCAGCAGTGTGTGGCGCGATTGACACAATCACACTTGTCCCCTACGATCCGTAGACGATAATTGCAATGCCGGCCAGGATGCCGAGGAGGCAGAGTCCTTTGCGAAGCATGTTACGCTCCTTGAAGATGAAATAGGCCAAAGTGAAGGCAACGATTGAGTTGCAGCGACGTATTGGCGAGATGAGGCTGATGAGGCTCTCGGGGTCGTTGATGGCGATATAGTAGAACCAGTCGGCAACGATTATTATTACGCCAATGCCGGCAATCGACCACTTCCACTTGAATGGCTCCTTCTTGTGGTTTGGCCACCAGATGATAAACAGCAACGGGATGTTGATGAGGAACTGATAGAACGAATAGTAGGTCAGTATGGCCATCTTGTCGATGTTTTCGTAGCGCACCACAAACTTGTCGAAGAGGGCGCTGCATGCTCCGACGAGTGTGCCGATGACAACGCACCACACCCACTTGTTGGCCTTGAAGTTGATGCCTTCGCGCTTGCCGGCAACACTGAAGAGGAAGAAGAAGAGGAAGGCCACGATGAGACCGATCCACTGTATGTAGTTTGGACGTTCGGCAAATATCGTCATCGCACCGATGAGTGTCCACACAGGTGCCGTGGCACGTATTGGCGACACAATGCTGAGCGGCAGATGCTTCATTCCATAGTAGACGAATATCCATGAGGTGAGCACTATGCTGGCCTTGATGACGAGCACCAGATGCTGGCGTGGAGTGATGAGAGGAACGTACATGAACGAGTCAGATGAAATATGACCCATTGTCGACAGAATAAGCAATGGCAGCAAGACTATCGACGACGTCAGTGTGCTGCAGAGCAGAACTGGAAGTACCGCATTCTCCTTGAGAGAATATTTGCGAAGAACATCATAGAAGCCAAGGCATAGAGCCGAGGCAAGGGCGAAATAATACCACATGTGACCTTATTGTTATACGGGCGCAAAGGTAGTGCTTTTGGGGGAGTTATAGAGTTAACGAAAACTAATTGTCAGTCATCTATCGTTAATCAAGTTAATCGTCGTCGTCATCAAAGTCTGTACGTCCGCGCAGTGCGTTGCCTATGTTGCGGTAGCGTTCGGCCTCCTCGTCTTCACCCAGACGGCGGCACACGTCGGCAAGTGTGAGATAGATGGATGCGTCTTCGTCGTTTTCGCGTATGGCGGCAAGAAGGTCGTTGTAGGCATTGCCATAGTTACGCATCTTGATGTGGACGTTGGCACGGTTGGTCAGCAGCTTGGCGTCCTTGCGGTTTATCTTTACTGCCGCATTGGCATCGGCAAGTGACTGTTCGTAGTCGCCCGAGGCAAGTTCTATCTCGCATCGCAGCAGCAGTGCGTCGATATATTCAGGAGCCAGACGCAGCGCCTTGTTGAGGTTGGCACATGCCGAGCGTGAGTCTTCATATTTGTGGTAGCACTGCACGGCCAGAAGGTAATACTCTTCGGCAAATTTGAACGTCGCATCCTTGATCTTCTTCTTGTCGCGTATGAGGTGCTTTATCTCCTTGTTGAGGCGGTTGATGACGTTGAGTCGCATGCCAATGAGTCGTCGTGCAACAGGATTGTTGAGGTCTTCGGGTTTCTTGGCGAGAGCATCGAAGAGAAACTTCACGGCACCGCCAAAGTCGTTGCGCTTGAAGGCTATCGAGGCAGCGCTGTAGAGCTGTATCGCTTCGGCATTGGTAAACTGCTTGTCGATGAGCACTCGGTTGTTGGCGAATGACGAGAACGACAATACGCTGTTGTTGGTCAGTATGTCACGCTGTGTGACGGGCGACCTCAGGATGATGCCGTCGAGTGTGCGGCAGCGGCTCAGAGCCACATACATCTGTCCGCAGGCGAATGCGCCTCGCCCGATGTCGATGATGACATGGTCGAAGGTCAGTCCCTGGCTCTTGTGGATTGTGATGGCCCAGGCAAGACGTATCGGCAGCTGCGAGAACGAGCCAAGCACTTCCTCGACTACCTTGTGTTCCTTTTCGTCATATTTGTAACGAACGTTGTCCCACGTGTCGGAGGTGACGAAAAATTTGTCGAGGTTTTCGTCTTCGGCCCAGATGCCGTCTTCCTCGACGTCGACAATGCGTGCCAGTGTGCCGTTGTACCAGCGTCGTTCCATGTCGTTCTTGACAAAGACTATCTGTGCGCCAACCTTGAGGGTCAGCTTGAGGCTTGTCGGAAATGACGATTCGGGAAAGTCGCCGCTCACCGTGCCTTCGTAGACCACTGGCTCCGACTCGAGTTCTTCGAGCTTCGTGTCGTTGATGAGGTCGGATGTCGCCTTGGTCGACGTGAGTGTGATATACATCTGGTCGCCTGCAGGTGTGAACGACGGATTGACACGACTGTTTATTAAGTTGAAGTCGTCGACTGACACTTGGTTGATGCGGACGCGGTCGAGCATCGAGAGGAACGACGATTCGTGCTGTCGGTAGACTTTCTGCAGTTCTATCTGGACAAGGTCGATATGTCGAAATGCCTGTGCGTCGAAGAAATATGGCGACGTGTAGAAACGTCGGAGAATGTCCCAGTCTTCACGCTTGACGACAGGTTCGAGCTGAAAGGCGTCGCCCACGAGCAACAGCTGTTTGCCTCCGAACGGAACGTTGCGTCGTCCGGTGTATGTGCGAAGGATAAGATCGATGAAGTCGAGCAGGTCGGCACGGACCATTGACACCTCGTCAATCACTATCAGTTCGAGTTCCTGGATGAGCTTAATTTTCTCCTTGTTATATTTCTGTCGTTCCTTGAGGCGTGCTGGAATGGTGAAGTTGACGTCGTCGAGTGCGAAAGGGTGGAGCGGCACCTTGAAAAAAGAGTGTATGGTGACTCCTCCAGCATTGACGGCGGCGATGCCTGTCGGTGCGAGCACGACGGTCTTCTTCTTGATGTTCTTGACGATGTAGCGAAGGAATGTTGATTTGCCGGTTCCTGCGCGTCCGGTCATGTAGACAGAAGAGTTGGTGGTGCGTATCAGGTTGAAGACATCCTGAAATTCGGCATTGTCGAGGTCGAGCTTTTTCATTTCTTCTTCTTCTGTACTGTTTTTTTCTTCTGTACGGAGAATCCGAATTTGCCGAGCTCGTGTCCGACGGTGTAGTATTTGCCGTGTGAGTAACAGATAGGATGTGCCTTGGAGAGGTCGAACGCTCCTGTGACTGGGTCGAGATATTTCTCGTCGGCCTGCACGTTGAGCACTTCGGCGATGAACATGTCGTGTGAGCCGAGAGCAATCTTCTGTGTCACGCGACATTCGATGGATATTGGCGATTCGGCGATGCATGGTGCCTTGACGCATTTGGATGCGATAGGCGTGAGGTGCATTTCAGCAAATTTGTTGACGTCGCGTCCTGATTTGACTCCGCACCAGTCGGTTGCTTTTACGAGCTCTTCGGTGGTGAGGTTGATGACAAATTCGCCTGTGCGTTCGATTATTTCGTGAGAGTGGCGGCTGGGACGTACAGAAATATAAACCATAGCAGGATCGGAGCATATCGTTCCGGTCCATGCTATGGTGATGATGTTATAGTTTTCTGGTGTGTCGCCAACGCTGACCATTACGGCTGGTAGTGGATAGAGTTGGTTGCCAGGACGCCAATGTTGTTTCATGCCTTAAGCTGAAGGGTTGTCGTTAGAGGATAACCATCTGCTTTTCGGTGGTGACCTTTTCGCAGTAGTGACACTTGAGAGCGAGCGGATCGCGGCTGACAAGAGCGAACTTTGTCGCTATAGGCTGGTGGTTGGTCACACACTTTGGGTTGAAGCACTTGACGATGCCGTTGATCTCGTCGGGAACCGTTACGGTCTTCTTCTCCACCACCTCGTAGTTCTTGATGATGTTGAGCTTTGCCTGTGGTGCGACGAGAGCTATCTTGTTGATTTCGTCGTCGGCAAAGAACTTGTCGGCAACCTTGATGATAGCCTTGCGACCGAGCTTATGGCTTTCGAGGTTGGTGCCAAATGTGACCTGGTTGTCGATGTTGGCGAGACCGAGAAGTGAGATGACCTTGAAAAGGTTCTGTGCTGGTATGTGGTCAATGACAGTACCGTTCTTGATGGCGCTGACTTTGAGTTCTTTCTGTTCCATGGTATAAGGAATTAAGATGTTGACGTTTAATCCTTAATTATTTAACTCCGAGAATAGATGCTATGATAGCCATACGTGTGTAGACTCCATTTTCGGCCTGCTTGAAGTAGTAAGCCTTTGGATTCTGGTCGACGTCGTATGCTATTTCGTTGACACGAGGCAGTGGATGGAGAATGCGGAGATTGTCCTTTGTGCCGTCGAGCATCGAGTTGCGGAGTACGTAGGTGTCCTTCACACGTTCGTATTCGATGAGGTCGGCAAAACGCTCTTTCTGTACACGTGTCATATAGAGTATGTCGGCTTCAGCAAGGACATCCTGCATGTCGTGGTGCTCTTCATACTTTATGCCTTTTTCGTCGAGGAATGTCTTGTATTCCTGAGGCATCTTGAGTTCGTCGGGAGCAACGAAGTAGAATGTAGGGTTGAAGTGCGACATTGCCTGTATGAGTGAATGTACAGTACGTCCATACTTAAGGTCGCCCACCATGGCAATCTTGAGGTTGTCGAGTCGTCCCTGAGTCTTGTAGATAGAGAACATGTCGAGCAGTGTCTGTGATGGATGCTGGTTGGCACCATCGCCGGCATTGACCACTGGAACACGAGACTGCTCGGAAGAGTATCTCGCTGCACCTTCGAGTGGGTGGCGCATGACGATGAGGTCGGCATAGTTGGCCACCATGATGATGGTGTCTTTCAGTGTTTCGCCCTTTGTTGTCGAAGTGGCGTTGACATCGCTAAATCCGATGACACGTGCGCCAAGACG
>JAKSLF010000048.1 GCA_024401355.1 Bacteroidales bacterium
GTACTCACGACGCTCAGAGTGACCGAGGATAACATACTCTGCACCTGTTGACTTTACCATAGCTGCAGAAACCTCACCTGTGTAAGCACCCTTCTCCTTGTCAGCACAGTTCTCAGCTGAAACGCTAACGAGCTTTGGATCTACTGCCTTTACTACCTCAGTAAGGTGGATGAATGGAGTACCAAGAATAACCTTGCACTTAGGTGCATTAGCCTTCAAGATCTCATTAACGCCCTTAGCGAGCTCGATACCTTCCTGGAGAGTGTTGTTCATCTTCCAGTTACCTGCTACAATTTTCTGTCTCATTGTTTTGTGTTTATATAATTTTACTCTATTGTCATTATTACATTGTCTTCTGGTCGAAGCCTGTTGGCTCTTCGCGACGCTTACGCTTGGCAATGATGACCAGCATCAATACGACTGCAAAGATAATGCATAAATTCGTTAATCTAACATTTTCAGCCTCTATGTTTGACAATTTTGTTGCCAAAGGAGCATCTAGCATTTGACTTGGCAAGTGGTCGACATGATACTTGGCTATGACAATGCCGTCTTGAACGACCATAATACCCGGATTCGACCTCATCATGGTCTTGAGCATCGTCTCGTCAGCCTGAAGGTAGTCAAAGCCACGCTCTGCCCTTCTGTCGAGATTATCCTGTTCGCTCTGTCCCGAAGCTGTTAGAATATACATTTCGTGGTTAGACGCATACTGAGTTTCGGCAATCTTCGAAAGCATGGCTACATGTTCTGTCGAGATATCCTCGGTCGATGGAGAGACGACAAGGACTACAGGATCATGACTGCTGAGAATTCTGCCTGTCTGTACCTCACCATATTTATCTGTCAGCGTAAAATCCTTGATTGGTGGCACGTAGCCTTCAGAGACTACTTCTGTCCGTGTATCGATATATACCCAAGTAGAATCTTCGTAAGGATAGTTGAGTTCGTCAAACTCTCTTCTTTCACCATTTTTCTCAAGTATGAAAGTCGACTTATATTCGGGCATTGGAGCGTCTTCAGGAATAGACATTGCCTTATTAATGTCAACGCCAACGGCATAAGGACGGAAATCTATTATCGGCTCGTCGGTAACACCTTTTATAGAAATGAGAGAGGCGACCATCAAGCCCGTGCAGAGCACAGCAACCTGACGCCATGTCGAAAGATGGCTCTTGGCCCATTTGTGCTTCATGAAAACAAAGACTGCAATCGGAAGAAACACCATGTTCTTGCCGAAAGTCTCCCAGTTAGTAAGTTTCACCGCATCGCCGAAACAGCCGCAGTCGCTCACAGGATTCTCTATAGCTATATAAAGAGTAAGCGGAGTGTAGAACACCATGAAGGCAAGAGCAATAAAGGATGCTACACCTGTAAACACATTGGTCAGAAGCATAAATCCAACAGTCAGTTCGACTATATTCTGCAACATCGACAAACACATGTCGACACCGAAAGGAATAAAGTCCAAACCCCATGCGACGAAATAATCTTCAATCTTTATCGCACCACCCATAGGATCGACGCACTTGACAAAGCCAGAAAACAAAAACAGCAATCCAAGCAATGTCCTCAACAACTGCAGCAACTTCTTCTTCATATATAACGGTGTTAAAGATTATTCTTCTGGATAGTCCATCTTGATGATAGCAAAGATGGCATAGTTTATCATATCCATATAATTAGCGTCGACACCTTCGGAAATGAGAGTTTCGCCGTTATGATCTTCTATCTCCTTGGTGCGGTTGAGCTTCATCAGGATAAGGTCAGTCAGCGAGCTGATACGCATGTTACGCCAAGCCTCGTCGTAATCGTGGTTTTTATTGTCCATCAATGCCTTTGCGGCACCAACTTTCTGACGATACAAATCGAGAGCCAAAGTCGGATCCATCTCAGGTTCGTCTGTATATCCGAGATCGAGCTGGATAAGAGCCATTGCAGCATAATTGACAATGCCAATAAACTCAGGACGGATACCTTCGCCAACCTTGCTTTCCTTCTTTTCCTCAAGACTACGAATTCGTCTTGCCTTAATCATTATCTGGTCGGTCAGCGATGTCGGACGCATGATTCTCCATGCTGTTCCATAATCTGACATTTTCTTTGTGTATATCTCTTCACACACCTCCATGGCATGCTTGAACTGCTCATCCGTCTTTGATCTCTTATCAGCCATTGTTTATCTTCATTTATTCTTTGTGCAAATCTACGAAAAATATATCATTTCGGTCATAGATTGCCCAATCTTTTCATTCGTTTTATATATCTTTACGTCACAAAAATGCGAACTGAAACAAACAGACGTGACACATGTCACCGAACAGCAAAACGACGATATAAAACTATGAACTACGCAATAATAGGTACAGGAGGAATTGGCGGCTACTACGGGTCGAAACTGGCCAAGGCAGGCAAGGATGTGCATTTTCTGCTTCACAGCGACTACGACTATGTCAAGCAGCACGGACTACAGGTCAACTCTGTCAATGGCGATTTCCACCTCGACAATGTCAATGCATATAAATCGGCAGACGAGATGCCGAAATGCGACATCATACTGGTGTGTCTCAAGTCGGTCAACAACAGCCTGCTGCAGACTATACTGCCACCTATATTAAAGCCATCGACACTTGTCGTCATGATAGAAAATGGCATTGGTGTCGAAGCCGACATCCAGGAGTCTTTTCCCGACACATATCTTGCTGCTGGTCTTGCATTCATCTGCACAGCCAAGGCAGCACCAGGCGTCATCAACCACCAGTGTTATGGACATATAAATATAGGTAACTACTCGTGCCGCGACCATTCTATCATCGAGACGCTCATCAACGATTTCTCTGAGGCCGAAGTGGTTGCCAACGAAGTCAACTACGACGAGGCAAGATGGAAAAAAGCTGTATGGAACATGCCTTTTAACGGCATGACAGTGGCACTTAAAACGCAGACCGACGTACTGCTACGCAACAAGTCGACCCTGCAACTCATCAAGGACCAAATGATGGAAGTAATAGGTGCGGCTCAGGCTTGCGGAGTGAAAAATATCGACGAGGCATTTGCCGACAAGATGATAAACGACACACTCGTCATGACTCCATATTCACCTTCGATGCGACTCGACTATGACAACCATCGTCCGATGGAGATATATTATCTCTACACACGTCCTATTGAAGAGGCACGCAAGGCTGGCTACAAGATGCCAAAACTAGAAATGCTCGAGGCCGAACTGCGATTCATTGCCATGACGCAGAACAACTGACTTATCAACTGTTTTTACCAGAACGGGCAGAATAGCCTCTTTGCTGCTTGAAAAACTTGCAAAACGAGGTCTGTGAAGAGAAGCCAAGACGGAAAGCTATCTCCTGCACCGACAACGATGTAGTAGACAGGAGGATATCGGCCTGACGGAGCAGACAATCGGCCAGAATCTGTTTGGGCGACTTGCCTGCAACTCGACTTGTCACCTGCGAGAGATAGCGAGGCGTGACTGACAAACTATCTGCATAGAAATTCACATTGTGAGACTGGCTGTAATTGTCGGATACCAGAGAGACAAACTTGTTATAGAGTTCCATCTGGCGAATGCTATGAACACTCGATGACGACGAGTAGACCACCTGATTACGCATATATACATGAGCATTTGCAATAGCGTCTTCTATATCGTCACCCAGAGCCAATCGTGAAGCGATGGCTGACGACAGAGCGCCACTGACACCATGCATCTGCCAGCCTTCTGTATTAGGTGATGAGAAGAAAGTATACTTGTCATTTTCTGCTATATACAGCAATGCCGTTAGCATACCTTTCTGAACCAGACCACCACGAAGCATCACCGCTTCGGCACCCATCGAACAAAGCTTTCTGGCGGCTGAGAGCATATCGTCATTCGACACTATGTCACATCCGAGCATCAGCTCGGCTTCATTACATCGCAACAGCAGAAGAGTTGTGATAGGCACAATATGGCTAACAAATGCCCTGACGGCAGCATCATCCATCACACGTTCGCCATGAGAAGTGATTATGCCTGGTGCCGACACTATATTTCTGCAACCAATCACTTCACTCCGTAGCGACATGATGACTTCGCCATTGCGTACAAATCCTATCTTAACAGCCTGAGGATGCAGATTTTCAATGGCACTACGTGTCTGAGCAATAACCATGTCACACGACATGTCGACTATGCTTTCTATTCCCTTGGAATCCTGAACTGTTATCGAAGTAATGGCCGTCAGAGGATGACAACCCAAAGCCGAAATAGTCTGTATGTCGGCCTGGATACCTGCACCGCCCGTATTGTCGGAACCTGTAATACTCAGTATGGGAATCAAATGTTTCACGATGCAAATGTAATAAATGATAACGAGCAGTCAAACAGAGAGTGGCAAAAAACAAGAGGCCGCCAACTGATGGCAGCCTCATGTACACAAAACATTGAATTCAAATATGAATTTATTACACGACTTTAACTATCATAATTACTATTCAGCAACGGCAGTTCCGTTGATGAGCAGATTGTCGTATGTGACGCGGATTGCATCTGTCACCTTGTTGCCCGACTCGACACCATTGAAGTTGCAATTCTTCACATTGATGTCTGAGACATTCTCTGAACCAGGCAAACCAACGATATACACACCATATTTGCTCTTCTCGCTCTGGATATTCTCGATGTTGACATTGCGCACGACAGGAGGGAAGTTGCGGTTGCAAATCTCCTTTGGTTCGTAGAGAAGATTGATCTTGAGTATAGCTTCCTGACATTCGCCTACTTCGACATTGCGGACAAAGACATTTTCAATGACACCTCCGCGGCAGTCGCTTGTCTTGATACGGATGACTCGTTCGAGTTCAGGACTGCTCATCTTGCAGTTTTCAACCCACAGGTTCTTGTATCCGCCAGAGATCTCACTGCCAAGGACAACTCCGCCATGACCATTCTTCATGATGCAGTTGCGTACATATATATTCTCGCTTGGTCGAGCCCAACGGCGACCGTCATAGTTACGTCCACTCTTGATGGCTATGCAGTCGTCACCAGTGTTGAACGAACAACCTTCGATAAGCACATTCTTGCACGACTCAGGGTCGCATCCGTCGGAGTTTGGACCGTCACCGTCGATTGTCACATTTCTCACTATAAGGTTGGTTACACACAGCGGATGAATAACCCAGAACGGCGAATCCTTTAGAGTTACTCCCTCGATTATGACATTCTCACAGTTATAGATGTTAATAAGCTGCGGACGGAGTCCATCTTCTATTCCCATGACACGTTCCTCGACAGGTATCTGAGTGCGATCGGCTTCAAGCAGACGAGGACGTCCGACGTGTTCCTGAGAGATCAGACCTTCCTTCCAACCATACTGAGGACGACCTTTCATATACCACCAGTTATCTACACTACCCTGTCCGTCGATGACACCTTCACCAGTGATGCCGACATTGACTGCACCGTATGCATAGATCAGTGGCTTGAGGTTATAGCAGTCAACTCCTTCCCAACGTGTGAGAACTGCAGGAAGATAGTCGTTATAGTTCTTCGAGAACATCACATGAGCGTTCTTGCCGACAACGAGGTTGACATTGCTCTTGAGAGTTATTGGTCCGGTGAGCCATTCTCCTTCTGGTATGAAGACGCAACCACCACCAACAGCATTGCACGAATCAATAGCTGATAATATTGCCTTCTGGTTGTCCATAGCGTCGGCACTCTGACTAGCACCGAAATCGACTATATTGAAAGTATCTGTACAAAAAGATGGGACTGTCATGGCCGACACCATAGCCTCTGCATCAGCAAACGCATTGTCGATAGCCGACTGCTGCTTCATTGATGTACATGAAGCCAAGGCACACGCCATAGTTAAGATATATGTATTTTTCATTCTAATATTGTTTTCGCATTATTTTCAATGCAAATATTAAAAATAACAAATACACACAACGTAGATAAAATGACGAATAACGATTTATCTCCTATTAATTGACAAATAATCTCAAATAATCACCCATCAATTCAGTTGATACGCCTGATGGCATTGAGTTCGCTGACCGTTGCCGAGCTACGTTCGAAGACAAAAATGCGGTTGAAACGCGAGCGGTATCTGTGTCGCAACGCCCTCATGGCTGCTACCGGATCATACTGGCTCGACATAAGAAAACTGTTTTGGATGATCAAGAGCCACTGCTGATCACACGAACGGTCATATCCGAGCAGTTTCTCGTCCTTGTCGTCGATGCGTTGTGCGATGCTTTCGACTGTGAGAGGTTTCACTCGGGTTGAGATGCTAGCATACCAAAGTGGTTCTTCCATGCGACCGGTGACGTTCGTTATGTGGATAGACTCAATCATGGAAGGGAGGTTGACGTCGCCGTATTTCGAATTACGGTCGACAATATAATGCTTGCCGGTCGACTCGGGCAAATTGTCCGAGACGATATGTGCTATCGACTCAGAAAGTCCGTTGCATATCAGCTGTGCATTTTCTGTGTCGGGCTGTTGTACTATGTCAGAGGATATGGAATCAGCAAAATGGACATCAACTACAAGAACCTGGTTGGACATACGAGCAAAGACCTGCTGGGCATAGTCCATGATGTTGCTTAGGAAGTTTTCGTGGGCACGCATGTTGAACTCCGTATCCTTACGTTCGTATTTGAGTTCGGTCAGTTCGATACCGACACGCTTGCCATTGCGGCAGTCGAGGATAAAATCTGGACGCTCCGACTTATGCAGTTCGCCGATCGGGAACTGGTTGAAGTGCTCGGCAAACAGATTCATGATTGTCCATTCACGGCGATCCTTTTTATATTGATTCGATGATTCCAAAACTCCTTATTATTTACTGTTCTTCCCAAACAAAGATAATGAAAATAACTTGAAAGCAGAAAACAAAGTGCCGAAAAGTCGAGCACTACCCTATTTCCTGCTTTATGCGTTGTGCAACGAGGTCGGCATTGCGGATGCTGTTGAGTAGCCACTCGACGAGGATGTCGTTGCGTTCGTCGGTGGTGAGCGATGCCTTGGCTGGCAATGAGTCACGCACGTCGTCAGGCAGCTGTTCAAGTTGTCGTCTGAGGTGTGCAACGACGATAGCTGCTGTCACCGACAGGTTGAGACTTTCTGTAAAGCCGACCATCGGTATGGTTATGAAGTCGTCTGCCGCATCTACCACATGGCGAGATATGCCGACACGTTCGCTACCAATGAAAATGGCAACCGGACCTTTGGTGATGTCAAAATTATAGAGACTGTCCGAGCGTTCTGGCAATGAGAATCCGGCACCGAAACCTGGCATTGGTGGCAGGAGTGAAGCGTCGTCGTGAGGTGTGGTCGCAACAATGCGGTAGCCTTTTAAACGGAGATGTTCGATGCAGGCTGGAGTGTTGTCGTCGTGCTGGTTAAACCTGTGGATTGTGAGCCACTTGTCGGCACCACGGCTGATGGTCGGATGCTCTGAATGACGGTTGGAGTTCTCGATGATATAGAGGTTCTGAATACCCAGACATTCACACGTACGCATCACGGCACTGATATTCTGTTCGTGGTGTACGTTTTCGAGTACGACCGCGATATAGCTGGTGCGTAATCCGAGCTTGCGACATAGCAGGTCGTAGCGTTCGGGAGTCACAAAATCACGCAGACGGTCGATATATTTAAGAATATCCATAAGAACAGACAAAAAAGGCCGTCCTCGGTAAGGAGGACAGCCTTATAAGTTGTGAAAACACAAAATTACTGAATCTTGCTCTCAAGATCTGCACCAGCCTTAAACTTAACGAGCTTCTTTGCTGGGATCTTGATAGTTTCCTTAGTCTGTGGGTTGCGACCAGTGCGCTCTGGACGAGCGTTTACACTGAAAGTACCGAAACCAACGAGCTGGATCTTGTCGTTCTTGAGTGTTTCTGCTGTAACATCGATGAAAGCATCCAATGCCTTCTTTGCGTCAGCCTTAGTAAGGCCAGACTTAGCTGCAATAGCGTCGACGAGCTGTGTCTTATTCATTATCTTAAATTTATATGGTTAACTTATTAAGTTTATTTCTCTCTCTGTTAATTAAAGATTAACGGATGCAAAAATACGTTTTTTAGTTTATATTACAAGTTTTTAATCAAAAAAATGAGGGGTCAATAGCGAAATTAACATCATTATTGCTCAAAAACCGTATAAAAGCCTGCAAAACTAATATTTATACCATTTTATCACTATCTCAATTCAGCGCCAAGCTCCTTCTTGAATGTAGCGATAAGCTGCTCCATGATCTTCTCAATCTGCTTGTCCTGAAGTGTCTTGGTCTCATCCTGCAGATAGAAGCTGACAGCATACGACTTCTTGCCTGCAGCGAGATTTTTGCCTTCATAGACATCAAAGAGTGAAACGCGCTTGAGGATCTTCTTCTCGACCTTGAATGCGAGAGCCTTAATCTGTGCAAACGAGACGCTCTTGTCGATAAGGAGAGCAAGGTCACGCTTAACCTCAGGGAACTTAGGAAGTTCGGCATAGAGCACCTTGTTCTGCTTAGCGCTCTTATCGAAGAGCAGAGGCAAGTTGATCTCAGCGTAGTATACTGGCACGTCGATGTCAAACTGCTTGAGGAGCTTAGAATCTACCAGACCATACTCGGCAAGTGTCTTGCTCTTGTCCATCTGGAGTGTGAGTCCTTCGCTGAAGAGTTCGTTGCTAAGAGGAAGCTCTTCGATGTTGGAAGCATTAACGCCCAGACGAGCTATGAGGTTGTTGACAGTAGTCTTGAGGTCGAAGAAAGTGACAGGCTGTGCTGGAGTGTTCCAGTTAGCCTCGGCACGCAGACCAGTGATAAGGATAGAGAGGCGGAGAGTCTCAGTGTAGTTGTTGAGGTCGCTCTTGTCGCCTGTCTTGAACGACTGGCAGTTGCCAATCTCGAAAATCTTAAGATCAGAGTTCTTGTGGTTGCGGTTGTGCTGTGCCACCTCGAGTGCGCTGAAGATAAGTGTCTGACGAAGCACGTTGAGGTCGGAGCTCAGTGGGTTGAGGAGCTCAACACAGTTCTCACGCTTGTAAGTCTGAAGATTGTCGTAGTATGAACCCTTAGTGAGCGTGTTGCACATGATCTCCTGGTAGCCGGCAGCATTGAGCTGGGAGGCGATAGTGTTGAGGAGCTTAGTGCGGTTTGGCTTCTGCTCATATACTATAGTAGACTTGACCTCTTCAGGAACTTCTACATTATTATATCCATAGATGCGGAGGATATCCTCTACGACATCGGCCTCGCGAGTGACGTCGACACGATAAGGTGGCACGCGGAGCGAGAGTTCTTCACCATTGTCGGCAACGATTTCAATCTCGAGGTTGGTGAGTATCTTCTTGACAGTCTCCTCAGGAATCTCCTTGCCGATAAGGCTTGTAGCACGACGCTTGTTGAATGTCACCTCGAAGTGCTGCTTAGGGTTAGGATAGAGGTCGACGATCTCACTTGAGATAGTACCTCCGGCAACCTCCTTGATGAGCATAGCGGCATACTTGAGTGCGTAGACAGTATTGTTAGGGTCTGTACCACGTTCGTAGCGGAATGAAGCGTCTGTAGAAAGCTGCTGGCGACGAGCTGTCTTGCGGATGCATACAGGATTGAACCATGCGCTCTCGAGGAAGATTCTCTTTGTCGAGTCAGACACGCCGCTGTCGAGACCACCGAATACGCCAGCGAGACACATAGGCTCGTTGTTGGCATTCTTGATGAGGACATCATCCTGGTGGAGAGTACGCTCCTTGCCGTCGAGAGTGACGAACTTAGTGCCTGCAGCAACACCGCCAACACGTATTTCACCATCCTTGATCTTGTCGCCGTCGAAAGCATGAAGTGGCTGGCCGAGGGCGAAGAGCACGTAGTTGGTTACGTCGACTATATTATTAATAGGTGTAAGTCCGATTGACTGAAGAGCCTTCTTGAGCCAGTCAGGCGACTCCTTGATAGTTACATTATTGATAGCAACGCCAGAATAGCGAGGGCACGAATCAGCATTCTCGACAGTCACCTTGATTTCAAAGCTATGGTCGTCAACCTTGAAGTTGTCAACCGAAGGCTTAGTGAGCTTGAGGTTCGAGTCCTTGAGTGAGAGAGCTGCATAGAGGTCGCGAGCCACGCCCCAGTGTGAAGCAGCATCAGCACGGTTAGGAGTGATGTCGACAACAATGACAGTGTCGCTTTCAAGACCGTAGTAGTCCTTGGCAGCGAGACCGACAGGAGTGTCGGCTGGGAGTTCGATGATGCCAGAGTGGTCGTTGCCAACGCCGATTTCATCCTCGGCACATATCATACCATTAGAAGGCACTCCGCGAAGCTTTGAAGGCTTGATAGTGAAAGTCTGGTCGCCGTCGTAGAGGACAGTGCCGATAGTGGCAACGATGACCTTCTGTCCGGCAGCTACATTGGCAGCACCGCAGACAATTTGCTGTGGTTCGCCAGTGCCGAGGTCGACCTGACACACATGCAGGTGGTCAGAATTTGGATGCATCTCGCATGAGAGTACATGACCGACAACGAGACCCTTGAGGCCGCCACGGATGCCCTCGACCTCTTCAACGCTATCAACTTCGAGACCTATTGAAGTAAGAGTCTCAGAAACCTTTTCAGCTGGAAGTTCAAGATTGATATACTTCTTGAGCCAGTTATATGATATATTCATTGCAATGTATATTTATCGTACAACAAAAGCCCTATGACCACACAAGGCCATAAAACGGGGCAAAGATAATGAAAAGTTTTGAGAAAAAATCATACCTATATTATATTTCATTTCTTAATCCATTCACCGATGGCATAGAGAGGGATGATTTTACTCCACATTGCACCTTTCGTACTAGGCTTCATCTCTACAAAACACAGCTCACTGATACAAAATACATTACTTTTCTGCAAAATCGCACCCGGAAAGGTCCATAGCAAAACACATTTTAGAGTCCCCATAGCAGGTTTTAGCACAGAAAGTGTCATTGTTTGCAGAAAAAGCAGTAATGTTAGCGAGACAAAGTCTGCCCATAGGGCTTGCATAATTCTATTTCCAGAGTGTAGGCTAAGTAGCTTCGTTTCTGAAGAATGAGGTGGGAAACGCGGTATTCTGCTAAACGTTTTGCAGCAATGCTCAAACACAACAAAATTAATGGCGTTAACTATAACAGCATAAGAATTATGCGAGTTGATAATTGTATGTTTGATGAGTCTTTTATTGACGCTCTCTCAGCTTCTTACGATACTCTATAACTTCAGCAACTACCTTATGCGAATCTCTATAATCAACTCTTTTGCATACTTTTCCATCATAAATAAATAGAATTGGATTTCCTGTGTATAGTTCAGTATCTCCTTCTTCTGCCAGCATATCAGGAGTTATGACATACACCTCATTGTTTTTGTACATGCCTATCAAGCGAACTCCCCACCCTTCTTCTTTATACGTTTCTAGCTCTTTAGGTAAATTTGTATTCATAGTATCAAGTTTTATTGCTTCGCAAAAATAACTTCGACTGGAATATTCCCCGAGAAATCATTTTAATATGGCCGCCGGAACCAGTTCAATCATTCATTTTCCCGTTTATGCCATTACAAAAATCTTTAATTCTGTTATTTCGCTTTTCCACAAAATCTAACTCTACCTGGATATGCCTTAGATATGTATCCACATCTTTGGGTATAGGATTTGTCTCAAACAATGTTGTTGGAATAGTATGAATAACATTGTAATCCTTGTCAACACAATCTTGAAGAAAAAAGAAATCGATGAATCCCTTGAAATCAACGAACAAATTGAAAAATTCTTGATTGGGAGTATGCTCTGCCTCATAAATAGACTTTCGCAATGGGTTCATTTCCTTCGGTTGATTGTCATAGTACATCTTAATACACTCAAGAGTCAAATCCCTCCTGTCCTTAATTCTAGGATTAAATCCTCGGGCACAATTTAGTCCTTCCTGATGTGGCCCAGACGGGAAAATAATCAACCCTCCTATTGTGTAAAGCTTTCGCAGATATTTTTCTACGAATCCTCTGTAATCTCCCACGACAGCTTTGACTTGGTCTAATAATGGTTTGTTACGATAGTATCTAAAGCTGGCCGTAATAGAATCACTACCAAAATAGAAGTTTTTCCATCGCAAGTAGAATTTGCTTCCGCCATCCTCTAAAATCATTTTTTCACCATTGGGAAGGGTTCTGCTCCATAAGAGTTGGTGATATGCCTTCGCTAACTTACAGCGAGAATCTGGGTCTGCTCCACCTGTACCTAGTTCACTTCTTTCCCAAAAACCATCCCAAAACTTTGGAGTGGTTTCAGTAAAATCTTGCCAGACATTAATATCCTTTAGTGTATTCACTTCCATATCCAATCAATTTTAAGTAATTCAGTTTTAATTCTTCTATAGTCTTATTGTCCTTTTCGTAGTCACCTAATGCCTATAAAATGATATAATGAAGCAAATGTAACTAAAAACAAGTGATATAGCGGAAAGGCATTCTCGGAATAAAGAATTCTGTATCATAGCTCAAAGTAGCCTGTTTAGCCATAACTCTTTAAATTATACATTGCAAAAATAAAAAATCTTCACAGTTTTACCTCCCCTTCATTCTCCAATAATGCAAGATATTATGGCTGAAATTTGCCGACATAAAAACGGAAGCGCTCATCGGGGGTGAATTTAGGACAATACGCATAAACTCCTTCCGTTATGAGAGAGAAGACTCCAAAAAGTTTGTCTTCGAGAATAGCCTGGAGCATTACGCTCTGGGCTTTTTCGAAATTCATCTGCATCAAATCACCCCAGGCAAAATAACGATTTACCATATTCACATAATACTTCCCTACCTTGGGAGCTTTACCAGCGTTGACCCAGGCCGCCATCTGCGGAATGGTCAACTCCTGTACCGACACACCCAGCGCGGCAGCATACTCGTAAATATCCTTGCATTTTTCAATATCTACCATGGCTTACAATTTAGAATAAGTTACACAACCAATGAACAGCGCCAGGAGTTTTACCTCCCTTCATTCTCCAATAAGCAAAACCCAAAAACTATAATCAAATGTATTCTAGTTAGTTACAGAAGCAAACAACTAAAAAAATTGTGTCAATTCAGGCTTTACATGCCCAAAACCTTCATTTTTTCATTTCTGCCGTCTGCAACTACAATGACCATTGAGTCCTATTGCTTACCATCAACAAAGATAATACTTTTATCGCCAAATCATATAACTTCACGTGTAAATCTATCTTATGTACCAGTTCATAATAAAAATTTTTACATGACTTATATCATCAAAATATTGCATATTTTACGTATATATATACGAATACTCATAGTAAAAATGACCCGGAGACTCGTCAATAAAGCGCAATCCACTTTCCTTTGAATATATTGAATCGAGCGCGACAAAGAGGTCACGCATAGCTTCTTGGAGGACCATCTCTCTATGATCCCCTGGTTGTGTCTTCCTCATTTTGTGAATATTATTTGCAAATTAGGAATATGCAGAATTATTGCATATTCATTCATACCGGTCGGACAATTTTCCGACCGGTCATAACTATATCTCCTACTTTTGTTCTCGCAATCGGGATGCAGATGCATGGTAGCTGACGCACTTGGATTGTATAATAACATTTTAATAAGGACATCCCTATGGTATCCCTACGGTATCCCTATGGGAAAAATGAATTGCTATGGCACGATCATCAACAAGGCAAGAACTCGCTGATGCAGCAGGAGTATCAGTCAAGACGTTCAACAAATGGCTCGAGCTCATCGAAAAAGAACTCATCGAGATGGGCTATCAAAAAGGACAACGTCTTTTCACACCCAAACAGACTGTTTTTATCTGCGATCATTTCGACATCGAGAGACCTCCATAGAAGTCTTTTTGTTGCCCTTAAACGGAAATAAACTCCCTTAAGTGGAAATAAACTCCCTTAACCTCCCTTAAGTGGAAAGTGACTTTTCCAGTCGCCGTACCTTTGCACTGTCAAATCGAAAGCAGCGGCAAGCAAGACACGCCAAACCCTGATTACCGTGAGGACGTTGAGCCACTACCGCCGCCTTCGATAATTGTTTAACACTCAAAACACACTTAAAGCCATGAAACTGAAACTAGTAGACATCTTCAAGTCTGCCTCGGGCAAGATCTGCCACGACAGCGAGTTCTACGCCGCCACTCGAAATGGCAAGACCTATTCAGGACGCCTCTGCCACCCAGCCAAGCGCGAAAAGTCCGCCGCCCAGAAAGCCGCAACCGACAAATTCGCCAAGGTGCAGAAAATCGTCTCCACCATCCTCAAGTCCGGCCCCGGCAACGACGCCTACGACGAGTACACCCTCGCCTACAAGAGTAATCCTGCGGCGGCTGAAACCCTTCACGGGTTTATATTCCGCAAGGAGTACGAGAAGTTGTAGGGTTTTGTCTTGCCAGACGGGCTTTTGCTTCGCAATGTCCTGCCGGACGAGCCTTCCATCTTCTGTATCGACAGAAGACGGAAGCGAGAAGAACTCGTCGCTGTGAGTTCTCTTGCTAAAAAACATCAACACTTCGTTGCACAAGCCAAACGCGCTTCGCTTGAACGGTGCCTTGTGCTATCACTACGTTTTTGATGTTTTTCTTAACGCAGAGACCTCAAGGCGACCCCACTTGTGCGGTGCGGTTTGTGGATGCCATCATTGGACCAAACCATGGGACCGCACAAGTGGGCTGTCGCCTTCTAGCCCGTTGCCGTTAAGAACTTGCTTGGCGAATCCGTTAAGCGCCCGGCACCGTTCAAGCGAAGCGCGTTTGTCGGGTGTAGGATTTGTCAAGGAAGTTTAGGCATAAGGGCGTCAGCGACGAGCTCTTTGCTTCGTTTCTGTC
>JAKSLF010000049.1 GCA_024401355.1 Bacteroidales bacterium
GATCAACCGTAAGGTTCTCGCTGACCTCGCTGTTAACCACCCAGAGGCTTTCAAGGCTGTAGTTAACAAGGCTAAAGAAGCTGCGAAGTAAATAACGGAATCCATAACAACATAATTGAAGCATCACTCCCGCTTGACTATCGTCTGGCGGGAGTTTTTCAGTATTAAAGAGGATATCACAACTCCAGCATCATGGCAATCAAGGCTGCTTTTTTCGACATCGACGGCACTCTCGTTAGTTTCAATACCCACACGGTACCCGACTCTACTATCAGAGCCATCGATATCCTTCGCTCACACAATATCCCGCTTTTCATCTCTAGCGGACGACATATACTTTCCATTAACAACCTCGGCAATCTTAAATTCGACGGCTACGTCACTATCAACGGAGCTATGACTATGGTCGACGGCAAGGTCATCCACCGCAATTGCATCGACAAGCAGGATGTTGTCCGTGCCAACGACTACATGGAAAGCGGAAACTCTTTCCCCTGCACTTTCGTCATGGACGACAAATTGGTCATCAACTACTACAACGATGTTGTCGACCAGATTCTACTCCAACTCAATTTTCCACACATTCCTCAAGGCAATCTCCGCAACCTCGAAAACGAAAACATCTACCAGATGATCTCCTTCTTCTCCGAAGAAACCGAAAACGAGATTATGAAACAGATGCCTGGCTGTTCTTCTGCCCGATGGAGTCCACTCTTCACCGACATCGTCAAGAAAGGCACCTCCAAGGTTATGGGTATGGAAAAAATATGTGAACATTTCGGCATCAACCCCGACGAAACTATCGCTTTCGGCGATGGCGGCAACGACATCGAAATGCTCCAATGGGCCGGAACTGGCGTCGCTATGGGGAATGCCGAAGACAAGGTCAAGGCCGTGGCCGACTACATCACAACAAGTGTCGACGACAATGGCATTTTCAATGCTGTCAAACACTTGATGATGTGATTTGACATTGCTTTTTTCATTTATTTTTCGTATATTTGCAGTAAATATTACCGTGATGAGAATTGACATATTAACCCTGTTTCCAGCACTCTTCGAAGGCCCTTTTAGCGAGTCTATGATTAAAAGAGCACAAGAAGCCGGACACGTTGAAATACATCTGCACGATATTCGTGACTATTCCAAAGACAAGCACAAGAAGGTAGACGACTACCCTTTTGGTGGCGGCGCCGGAATGGTTATGGCTATACAGCCTATTGCCGATGCTATCGACCACCTCAAGTCAGAAAGAGATTACGACCATATCATCTACATGACTCCCGATGGCAAGACGCTCAACCAGGGCATTGCCAACCATCTCTCACTCTCTGGCAATATAATCCTCCTCTGCGGACATTATAAAGGTATAGACCAGCGCATACGCGACCACTATATCACCGACGAGATTTCTATCGGCGATTACGTGCTGACTGGTGGCGAACTGGCAGCTTGTGTTGTCGTCGACTCTGTTGTCAGACTCCTGCCTGGCGTACTCAGCGACGAAGAGTCTGCTCTGACCGACTCTTTCCAGGACAATCTCTTGGCACCTCCTGTCTATACCAGACCTTCCGACTACAACGGATGGAAGGTACCAGATATCCTCCTAAGTGGTCATGAAGCCAAAATCGACGAATGGCGCATGGAACAAGCCATCGAACGCACTAAGGCACTCCGCCCCGATCTACTTAAGAAGAAACAATAGAATTTGACATAAAAGACTAGCGGATATCGCCAACAACTTGATTAGATTAACAGATGGAACAGAAATATATAGACGAATCTAAAAGGCTTATCAACTTCATACACCAAAGTCCTTCACCTTTCCACGTCATTGAAAACATGGCACAGATGCTGAAGGATAAGGGATTCGAGGAATTATGTCTCAAGAAGTCTTGGAACCTGATGCCCGGTGGCAAATACTACGCTCGTCGCAACGGTACTGCCTTGATTGCTTTTACTGTCAACCAGGATGCCGACACCAAGGGACTTCGTATCATCGCCGCTCATAGCGATGCACCAACTTTCCGAATAAAACCTAATCCGGAAATGATGGTCGACCGACACATGGTAAAACTCAATACCGAAACCTATGGCGGAGCAATTCTACATACTTGGATGGACCGTCCATTGTCTATCGCCGGCAGAGTAATTGTCCGTAGCGAGAATCCAATGCACCCGACAAAACGCCTCTTCGACTTCGAAAAGCCTGTCGGCATCATCCCAAGCCTCGCCATCCACATGAACCGTGGTGTCAACGAAGGTCTCGAGCTCAACAAGCAGACCGACATGCCTGTTCTAATCAAGGCTATCGACGAAGTTCTTCCACCTGAAGCAACTCTCAACAAAGCAATTGCCGAAAAGCTCAACATCAACAAAGCCGACATTCTCGACTACGACCTCTATCTCTACGATACTACACCAGGAACTATCGTCGGCATCGACGATTCCATGGTCCTCGCACCAAAGCTCGACGACCTCTCTATGGCCTACGCAGCAATATGCTCTATGTGCGACTCAGCCGACAACTCAACAAATAAGATTGTCTGCATTTTCGATAACGAAGAGGTCGGTAGCGGAACTAAGCAGGGAGCCAAGTCTCCTCTATTAAAGAATATCATCGAACGCATCGCTGAAAAACTCGGCTACACCGACGAACAGCGACAGATGATGACATACAACTCTTTCATGATTTCTGCCGACCAGGCACATGCTGTTCATCCTAATCTGCCTTCTAAGCACGATCCTGTACTCCACCCTGTCATCAATGGTGGTCCTGTCATCAAGGTCGCTGCCAACCAGAAGTATATGACCGATGCCGACAGCAGCGCAATATTCATGGAACTGTGCCGCAATGCTGGAGTACCATTCCAAAAGTTCGCCAACCGTAGCGACAACGCTGGAGGCTCAACTCTCGGCAATCTCCTGACTTCACAAATTGACATTCACGGAGTCGACATGGGTAATCCAATGATTGGTATGCATTCGTCTCATGAAACTACCGGAGTCAAGGACCAGACTTATGCCAGAAATGTATTTACTCACTTCCTCAATACCTGATTCGCAGTATATAGCATCAGCAAATAGACTGTTTTAGGTATTGTATGACATGCACAACTGAACTAATTTTGTTTGTATAATAAAACAACAAATAAACGTTCATATACCAGATTCTCGCAACCAGATTGCAGAAAAAATATATGACCTTTGCATGTGAACAAGGTGTAGTAAAAAAGCATACAACGATGACATTAAATGAAGTAAAGATAGGACAGACTGTTGTAATCACCGCCGTAGGTGGTGAAGGCAGACTCAGACAGCATTTCCTTGACATGGGTATCATCCCTGAAGCCAAGGTAAAACTGATGAAGTATGCCCCAATGGGCGACCCAATGCAACTTCAGATTCACGGATACGAGTTAACTCTCAGAATAGCCGACGCTACAAAAATATCTGTCAGACCCGCAACAAACGAAGATCTGGCTCAGCCAATACCCGAACCAACTAAAGATTCCGAACATCCTGGATTTGGCGAGGAAGGCTACAGATTCCACGATCCAGCCACCGAACATCCTCTGCCTAAAAACACCAAATTAACATTCGCACTCGCAGGCAACCAGAATTGTGGCAAGACCACCCTCTTCAACCAACTAACTGGCGCCAATCAGCATGTAGGCAATTTCCCTGGTGTAACTGTCGATCACAAGAGCGGACAGATAAAAGACTATCCCGACACGATCGTTACCGACCTCCCTGGCATATACAGCCTCTCACCATATACTAGCGAAGAAATTGTTAGCCGTCAATATATACTCGACGAAAAGCCCAAGGGCATTATCAATATAGTTGACGCAACAAATATCGAACGCAACCTCTACCTCACCATGCAGTTGCTCGAGCTTAATATCCCAATGGTTTTGGCTCTCAACATGATGGACGAACTCGATAACAACGGAGGTACTGTTCGTGTCAACGAAATGGAACAGCTTCTTGGCATTCCTGTCATCCCAATCAGCGCTGCTCACAACGCTGGTGTCGACGAACTCGTAAGCCACGCTATACACATTGCTCGTTACCAGGAAGGACCACAGCGACAGGATTTCTGTGACCCACACGAAAACAACGGTGCACTACATCGCTGTATACATGCAATTATGCACCTTATCGAAGACCATGCCCAAGCTGCCGAAATACCAATTCGTTTTGCCGCATCTAAACTAATCGAAGGTGACGAACTTGTACTCAAAGCTCTCCAGCTCGACAAGAACGAACAGGAAACTCTCGAGCACATAATAACACAAATGGAAACAGAACGCGGACTCGACCGCTCTGCTGCCATAGCCGACATGCGATTCGATTTCATACAACGCCTTTGTAATAAAACTGTCGTAAAACCACAAGAAAGCAAAGAACATCGCCGATCAATCGCAGTAGACAAAATTCTTACAGGAAAATATACTGCCATCCCAACATTCTTAGCTATTATGGCTGTCATTTTCTACATCACTTTCGAAGGATTGGGAGGATGGCTGCAGGATCTGATGGACGAAGGTATCGAAGCATTCACACAATTAACAGCACAAGCGTTCGAAAACTGGAATGTTAGTGCCCCTGTCACATCTCTTGTTATTGACGGTGTATTTGCAGGAATCGGTAGTGTTTTAAGTTTTCTGCCAATTATTATTATTCTATTTTTCTTCTTATCAATGCTCGAAGATTCTGGCTACATGGCCCGAATTGCCTTCGTAAGCGATAAAATGCTAAGAAAAACCGGTCTCTCTGGACGTTCTATTGTACCAATGCTAATCGGCTTCGGTTGCTCAGTACCAAGTGTCATGGCTAGCCGTACTCTGCCATCCGAACGAGACAGAAAACTCACAATACTACTGACACCGTTCATGTCATGTACCGCCAAATTACCAATATATGCGTTCTTTATAGACTACTTTTTCCCAACATACTCATGGCTCTTAATTATAGCATTATATCTTACAGGTATTCTTGTAGGTATTTGTGTCGCATTAATTGCCAAAAGAACCATATACAAGGGAGAAGCCGTTCCATTTGTCATGGAGTTGCCTAACTACAGATTGCCTGGTGCAAAAAATGTCATCCTACTTTTATGGGATAAAGCTAAAGACTTTCTCCAAAAAGCTTTTACAGTAATTTTCGTAGCATCTATGGTAATATGGTTCCTGCAGAATTTTGACTTCAGACTCTCCATGGTAGACGCAGACTCTTCAATGCTTGCCATTATTGCTGGAATTATAGCACCGATTTTCACTCCTCTTGGATTTAGCGATTGGCGTATAGTAACAGCATTAGCGACAGGATTCATGGCCAAAGAAAGCGTACGTTCAACGCTGGAACAATTATACGAATCTGTAGATATCACTACTACGCTCACAACTGCAAGCGCTGCTGCACTTCTTGTATTTTGTCTACTCTACACGCCTTGCGTAGCAGCAATCGCAGCAATTCGCCGAGAATTAGGAAATAAATATGCATGGTTTACTGTGGTATTACAATGTAGTGTAGCATGGATAATCGCGTTTGTGGTAAAAGCTATAATTGAATTATTCTGTTAGATATGAACATACCAAGCATATTAGTTTTAATTATATTGAGCATAGGAGCATACTATGCCATTAAAACATTACGCAAAAATGGTACAGGATGCAAATCATGTGGAAACGGATGTAACGACAAATGCTGCAATTGCCAATACAAGGTAAGAAACAAACAGATATAAACTATAAAACAATACCCCAAATTAACGATTGCTGCATTCAAGCCATTTATTCATTTCGTTTATCAGAGAATCAATCTTAAACCTAAAGTCATCAGACAAAGTTAATGAAGTTGTCAATTCTTTCTCACCATCAGCAATTAGAAACACAACAATACATTCAGAAGTCATATTCAATTCAAACTTCAAATTAGATTCCTTCAATTGTTGTCTCAAATATCCCTCTGCTGCAATATACTGCATTTTTATCATCTTAACTTTTTTAGTACATTGCCCAACCAAACCAGCCCAACTATTACAAACTTGTCCAATTTCTTCATCAACAGCCAACATGCCATCTACAAGTATTTTACTATCGACTGACGTAACATCGTATACCTTTTTGTCCAACATAAAGGCATTTAGTTCTACTTGCAGACGAACCTTTTTCTCTTCAAAAAAAAGAGAACACCTAATATTATTTAATACAACATTCAACCGAACACCATCGTAGCCAGACGGCATCCAACATGTTGTTTTGACTATATCAATATTCTTCCCTCGGAAACAATTTTCTACATCAAAAACAGAAAAAAAAGCACGACTACTGGTATCACGTGACAATTTAGAGACCAGTTTATCCATTTTATCAATTACGTAATCTCCCTTCCAGACATTAGCATTTTTATCACTTAGTATAGTATTAGTCAGAAGGGTTTCTATATCAAGGTTCATACGTAATCTCAGATTAATAACCCTTTGCCTTTAGCCTATCAATTTCTTTCTGCATATCACGAACTTCAGCTTGGATTTCGGCTTTGTTTCTTATCAAAGTAACTGTATCACACGATACTGACACCAAATGTGTTTCATAAAACCAAACCTCTGCAAAGAAATCATTTCTAATACTATCCGGACTACCGACAACATCCTTCAGTTGAGACGTAGTCATGCCGACTTTTACATTTTCAAAACGTTTTACACACGACGTTATTGTAATCATTGCAATTAGCAATGCAATTATGCACAACAACCTATTCATATTAGTAAGCAATAAATTATCAGTTTTAAACTATATCAAAATGACATATTGAGAACAATACCAACCATTACACTTAAAATTCCTCCGAGTAGAGTAAGTTTAATAGCTCCAAGTTTTGTAGTTTTGATCAGTATAAATGTCAATATGAAAATAAACACAGCAAGCCAATCAGCAGAATTAATTATCATGGATGGCGAAAGAAAATCAATGTTGTCATATTCCTTAAATAATGCAGTACCACCCATAAAGGCAAAAGCACTTGCCATTAATCCAACTGTTGCTGGTTTAATGCCTCGCAGAATAGATTGTACAACAATATTTTCTTTGAATTTCTTGATAAACATTAAAGCAATAAGCAAAAGGATGAAAGACGGTAAAGATACGGCTATAGTAGCGACAAGTGAACCTATCAGTCCATCACTTTTGACGCCAACGTATGTTGCCGCATTTATAGCAATCGGACCAGGAGTAACCTGTGACAAACCAACAAGATTAGAAAAATCCTCGGCAGAAATAATACCAAAAGCCTGAACATCCTGATATATCATAGGCAATATGGCATATCCACCTCCGAAGCCAAACAAACCGACTTTAAAGAATATTATAAACAATTGCAAGTGTAACATATCTATTTACCCTCTTGTCTATCACATTTACTTCTATAACAGATGAAGCCGACAAATGCGCCCATAATAACACTCCATACAGCGCTATAATTTAGCATTACTATCAACAAGGCTATTGATGCTATAATCCATCCTATTTTATCTTTAATAGCCTTACGACTCATCCTTATTACTGTATCAAGTATTAAAGCTGCAGAAGCTGCCTTAATGCCTACAAATATCATCTTAACATACTGGTTGTCTTCATATCCCGAAAGAACTTTAACAATCAAGACAATTGACAGTAATGCAGGAAGAACAGTACCAATAGCAGCTGCAACAGCACCTATAATGCCTGCCATACGATGTCCAACAAGAATGCTGACATTCACAGCAACAACTCCGGGAAAAGTCTGCGCCAAAGATACCATATCAGTCATTTCGTCAGAAGTCAACCATTTCTTCTTACTCACAAATTCATCCTCTATAAAAGGAATCATTGCAAGACCACCACCAAAGGTAAAGAAACCTATTTTAAAGAATGTCCACAAAAGACTGACAAAGTACTCTGTCTTCGATATATTTTCGATTTCATTATCCATCTCGCCAACTATTAATCTTGAAGCTTCATATTATCAATGCAAAAGAACGGAGGGAAATCTGCAACACTTGATTCGATTTCAAACTGGAGTCCAGCAACCTCACCAAGAGACGAAAGTTCAATTGTAGTCCAATCAGACAATCTGATATATTTAGCAGGTCTATCGAAACGGCAATCAAAAATATCATAAACAAATTCAGATATCTGCGTTCCTTCATCATCAAGTCCCTTGACGTGAAGACTGACATAATCACCAGATTTCAAATAGTCAACTGATAACGATCCATCGTCATTGACATAACCGAATTTAGATACGATATATGCAAAATTATCAGAAGCAATATCAATTGACCTCACCGTGTACTTTCTTCCGAAACGAATTATCGCACCTGGCGAATAACAACTTACAGCCATATAATTGTCAGGTGCCGTAGAAGAATAGGCACAGCCAATAGTAGAAACTGAAACAGTGGTCTGGATATCATTCCTATTACTATATGCAAAACCGGACCACATCGTTGTATCTGCATTTACAAAATTTGAGAATACAATATCATCAATCACGAAATCAGACAAGGTATCAGGAATCATTGAAAACTTACTCTTCTTGGGAATGGTATAGTTATCAAAGAGGCTGAAATCGACCTTATTCACAACAGAAATATTAACATTGTATTCATCTTCGCCATTATCATTTTCCACCTTAAAGGTCAAAAGATAATCTATCTGTTTTTCTGGTACAAACTCAATATCAAGTTTATTGGACAATTCCTTACCATTAGCAGTCCATGTATATTTGGAATTGCGATCATAGATTATACGAGGATTTAGCTTAAGGGTATCGTCAATGCTTATCTCATATTTACCGTCAGATGCAAAATATATTTTGGGAGCTGGACAGTCTTTGTTTTCATCAACACAAGCGGCCATAGTCAACATAGAGCCAAATGCAATTATAGAAGCATAGACTTTAGGTGAGTGAGTAACTATTGAACGAATTATGTCGTTTACTAATGCCATATATCACCTTACTTTTTGTTCATCATGAAATCGAGGAAACCACCAATCTGGTCAACACCAATCTTCTTTGCTATAATAGTCTTGTCCTTGTCAAGGACAAAAATCTGAGGAGTACTATTGATGTTATAATAGGTCCTAAAATTGGTTCTTCTATATGGATCATAGACATTCATCCATTCTTCGAGTTGATTTTCTTCGATAAACTTTTGCCAAGGTTCTAATTCTGTCTGGCAATAGACAGCAAAAATCTTTATACCAGTACTAGCATACTTATCCCAAACTTCCTTCTTTAACTGAGGAATCTCCATCTTGCAATGACCACATGAAGGTTCCCAGAAAACAAGGATAGTATATGGTGCATCGACCTCACTAAGTGTAAAATACTCGCCTTGATTGACTGATGGCATCTTCTTGAGGTCGACAGCTTTATGATTGATAAGAGTATACCTAATCTTTTCGACCTGTTCTCTAAGGTCGTCAATAAACTTCTTCTCGGTCCATGGACATTGTCCGGCTAGATAATACTTGTCAGCAATAGCAACAAGAGCGGCATCCATACCCATAATCTTGCTGTTATTCATCAAGTTATAGAGATGAGACGTGATATAACGGAAACACTCATCATTGCCCCTTGACATTTCGATAACACGGATGCACTCGGCAGCGACTGTATCAGGTATTTGCGGTAAAACGTCATTAAAATACTTGTCAAGCTTTTTGACGAAATATGGAGTACGAAGAGTACGGTCGTCCTGCAAATTAAGATGATCGAAATAGTGATTGCGGTAGTAATAATACTGTTTCTGGTGTATTAGCGAATCCTTCTCTTCCTGGGTAGAAGCCACGACATCAAACTCAGGAATGTCAATTTCCTTAAGTCCTTCAAGGAAGAGTCCGAAGCAATTGCCTTTATTTGCTTCGATTACAGCTGAATTTTTTTCTTTGACCTCCTTGTCAACGGCAGCGAATTTATCTTTGAGTTCATTCTGAAGGGCTTCGTTACCAGAAGCTGCCTTATAGTCATCAGACAACTGCTTATAGACCTTTTGCTTTTCTGCGAGATAGTTCTGATATGTGAGAAAATTCTCGAGCTCCTTGCAATTCTTTACCTTAGCTCTTTCCTGCATGTTAGGCAAAGTATCGCAACTGATTTCATATTCCTGATCGGAACCCATAATGATGTCGAAATAAGACTTTTCAGGTATATATATCAAGTATACACCTTCATCATATTTCTTTTCCTTATGAAAAAGCGCAACTCCACCAGCATCAGTCACTACAGTATCCTTCACCAGCATCTGACCGTTGAAGTAATACCCCATCACGACAGGTTGATTGAAATAATTATCAACCTTTACCTTGATATTGACCTGAGCATCCGTCAAGACAGAAAAAACTGTCATGAGAAGCATTGCAAATATATATTTCATATTAACCATATCTTTCATATCATTCTAAGGCAAATATAATAAAATTCAATAACAAAGAGCAGCAAAACATCTGCTTTTTAATTATTCAATAGAGTCAACCTCACCTCTGATAATCTGCATATATCTATCGTACGAGATAGTCTGTCCGCCCATTGACTTCAGATGAGGAGTTTCGAGCTGGCAGTCAATCATGACGACATCATTCTGAACAGCAATCCTTGACAAAGCGACAAGTGCTATTTTTGAGCCATTGGGCTTAAGTGAAAACATGCTGTCACCAACAAAACAACGGTTAACAAGAACGCCATAGAGTCCGCCAACAAGTTCTTCGCCATCCCAAACCTCGATGCTGTGTGCATAACCAGCTTTGTGCATAGCCTTGAAAGCATTCTTGATATCGGGCCCCAACCACGCACCTTCTTCTTCATATCGACCATTGACAGTACTACATTCATCAAGAACCCTACTAAAGTCGGCATTGACAGTAAAAGTATAACGATTCTTGTTGAGAAGAGTTCTCATCGAATGAGAGATATGAATCTTTTTAGGGTCGATGACGAAACGTTCCATTGGACAATACCACATTATTTCGTCGCCTCGCTGAAAAGAATACCATGGAAAAATGCCATTGGAATAGGCTAATATCATACGGTCGAGGGACAAATCGGCCCCAACCGCAAACAGACCATCAGGCTCGCCGTAATGAGGATTCGGGAAAGCCAAAACATCCTTATTTAGCATATATACCATGGTTGTCGAAACTATTTTTCTACATCAGACTTTTTCTTACGAGTGACATTTGCGGCAGGTGCGCCAGACACATCTCCCTTTTTGCGTCGTGGAGCTTTGCTTACGGTTACGATTTCAACATAGGCATTTTCCTCTTCGGCCTTAGTCACATCGAGTCGAAGTTCGTCATTTTCGACAGAGACGACAACGTTACCACCCTTCTTGAGCTTACCGAAAAGAATCTCCTTGACAAACAAAGGCTTGAGTTCACGGCCCAATACTCTATCAATCTCACGAGCACCATATTCTTTGGTTATACCCTTGTTAAGCAACCACTTATGAGCCTCGTTAGAAAGCTTTATATCGATACTTCTCTCGTTGAGTTTTTCGGCAAACAACTTAACCTTCTTATCAAGAATCATGTCGGCCATTGTTTCGTCCATATCATTGAATACAACGGTACCAGTCAGACGATTGATAAACTCTGGCTTAAAAGTCTTCTTGACCTCACCAAGCATAAAGCTTCCGCTTGTAGTTGTAGAGCCAAAGCCAAGAGAAGCAGTATGAGCATACTGTGCTCCAGCATTGCTAGTCATGATAAGAACTACATTCTGAAAATCAGCCTTCTTGCCACGACTATCGGTAAGGGATCCATAATCCATCACCTGAAGAAGAATGTTATAAATATCAGAGTGAGCCTTTTCAATTTCATCGAGAAGAAGAACACAATTAGGGTTCTTAAGGATAGCCTCAGTCAGCAGACCTCCATCGTCATAACCGACATATCCGGCTGGTGAACCAATGAGCTTAGCAACAGTATGCTTCTCGACATATTCGCTCATATCGAAGCGAACTAGCGGTACATTCATCTCTTCTGCCAATGTTCGCGCAACCTCAGTCTTACCAACGCCTGTTGGTCCGACAAAGAGAAGATTAGCAATCGGCTTTTCACGATCTGTCAATCCAGCCTTCCAAAGATGAACAGACTCGACAACACTCTTGATAGCCTGATCCTGTCCGTATATTTTTGCCTTAATACGACTTTCGAGAGTAGCTATCTGCTGAGTTTCATCCTTTTCACCTACGGACTTTATATTATAACGAATCTTGATAGTCTCTGCAATTTCTTCCTTGCCGATAGTCTTTTTACGACGTTTACCAGCCTCACTATGTGCACCAGCCTGGTCGATAAGGTCGATAGCCTTATCAGGCAGGAAGCGGTCGCGAACATGTCGTACACTCAAGTCGACAGCTGCCTTTATAGCTTCGTCGGTATAAGTCACCTTGTGATACTTTTCGAATTTCTCCTTCAGTTCTTCAAGAATCAAAATAGAATCTTCCTTGGAAGGTTCATTTATGTCAACTCGCTGGAAATGGCTGATGAAAGACTTATTACGATGAGAGTATTTAGAAAATTCATCGTGAGTAGAGGAACCTATGAAGAACATATTGTCCATCACGAAATAAGACTTTATCGTATTGATTACATCGACACCTGCATCGGCAGACTGTCCGATTGACATCAGCATCTGAATGCCATCAATATAGACAATAGCAGACTTTGCCACAGAGACAATGCTATCCAAGACAGTTCTGATTCGAGCTTCAAGTTCGCCTCTGAACTGAGCTCCGGCAGCAAGTCCTGCAATATCAACCTCAAAGACCTTAGCATTCTTAAGACGCTTAGGCACATCACCTGCCTCGATATGTTGTGCTAGTCCATAGACCATAGCAGTTTTTCCGACACCAGCTTCACCGATAAGCAAAACGTTCTTGTTTTCGTAGCGGCAAAGTGATTCGATAATCTTGGCCATTTCATTCTTGCGGCCAATAATTTTATTATAATCGTGGCAGAGTTCGCTAATGTCGCGAGTAAAATTGATATTAGTCTTCTTAGAACCTGAGCGTTTTGCGTTGCCAGACTCAGCAGAATCATCTGCAGGTTCTGGAACTGAGACCTGATGTCCGACGACACGAATAGAGAGTCCGCCATTACCTTCAACGACCTCGCTACGATCAGAGAACTTGTTCATCAGCACAGACATGAATGAAGAGTGCTTGCCATTGATAGAAGCGCTCAGCAAAGACTGAGCCCAAGAATCCTTGAGACTAAGCATGCTGTCGACGACAAATGGAACGGTGATGACCTGATTGTTCATTCGGCTGGCGACCATGGCAGACTTAGCAAGCATCTCTTGGAACTGAGACGAGAGTTCTGGCATTTGTTCCTGTTCCTTAGGCAAGGAATTCATTGTAAACAAATAGCGCTCAAGTTCACTCTTCAGTCCATGTACGTCAGCGTTTACAGCTCCGAGAGCCTCGATGAACATCGGGTTGTCAATCAAAGTAGTAAGGACATGTTCGGGAGTAATAAATTCGTGTAACATCTGATGGGCCAAGCCAATAGCTGCACGAATAATATCTTCGACAGAACGAGTATATTTAATTTCCATTTTCTATTGTTTCTTTTGAGTTGTAAGTCTAAGCGGGAACTTGGCTTTCTGAGCCATTGCCGTAGCACGTTGAACTTTTGATTCAGCGATATCTAACGAGTACTCACCAACAATAGCCATGCCATTGTTGTGTACTTGCATCATCAAATCGTTAGCATCTGCTTCAGACTTATTGAACACGACACAAAGAACCATAACAACAAACTCCATAGTAGTAACGTCATCATTGTGCATTACGACTTGATATAGAGGAGGTTCGACAAACCGGAACCTATTTACAAGTTTAGTATTCTTTTGAGGTTGTTCCATAGTATATCATTTTATGCAAAGATACAAAATCGTTTCGCAATTAGCAATTGAAAATTGACAATTGATAATTGATAATTAAACAAGTAACGAGGAGACTCTTCATCAGAAGAATCTCCTCGTTGTTTTAAAAGGGCGGCTACCTACTCTCCCACATTTCAT
>JAKSLF010000005.1 GCA_024401355.1 Bacteroidales bacterium
CAGTTGAAAGCCTTGCTTGGCGAGCCGAAAGTGATGCTAATGTCGCGAGCCTCGTTGCTCACGGTAGCAAAAGGCAGATGGCGATGAGGAGCGAAAGTGAGGTCGGCATGAATCTCGTCGGAGAGGACGATAGTGCCGTTCTGCTTACAGATGTGGGCAATGCGAGCGAGTTCGTCGTGTGTCCAAACCCTACCGCCAGGATTGTGAGGATTGGAGAGGATAAGAATCTTGACACCCTTTATGTCCTGCGCAAATCTGTCGAAGTCGATATAATAACGGTTATCGTCGCCCAGGACCAATTGGTGACGGACGACATCACGCTTATTGTTGCCCGTGACAAGGAAAAAAGGGTGATAGACAGGCGTGAGCATCATCACTTTGTCGCCCGGCTGCGTGAAAGTCTGAATAGCGAAAGCGATGCCACGGACAATGCCAGGAATGAAAGTAATCTCATCGGGCTTGACAACATATTGATGTTGGGCAGAAAGCCACTCGACAATCGACGAACGCCACAAAGGATGTGAGGCAGTATAGCCAAGAATCTCATGATTGAGACGAGAGCGAAGGTCGGTCAGGATGAAATCGGGAGTGCGGAAATCCATATCGGCCACCCAAAGAGGGAGAAGGTCGGTGCGATGCCAGCGATCTTGGAGAACTCCGTACTTGAGGCAGTCGCTATTGCGTCGGTCAATTATTTCGTCAAAATTATACATAAAGTCTTGATAATTTGATAAATAAATAGAGAACCGACTCTGTATATGAAATACATTGGAATCGGTTCTCCCAACACTTAAAACTTATAGACTTTAATAACCAGGGTTCTGTTCGATATGGAGGTCCTCACCCGTCAGGCCAGTCGGAATAGGCTGACGATAGTGGCGTCCCTTCACGTTGTTGTATTTAGCCACGAGGTGCTTATGAATCTTAGCGAAGAAAGAAGAAACCTCGTTACCATCCTTTCCAATAGCGCCTGATGTCGCATAACTATCGTCAAAGTGCTTGTAATTAGAGACCTGCTGAACAGAAGATATGAGATCCTTCCAGCGGAGGCTATTGAGAAGAGACTTCTGCTCGTAGGTGAACTCATAGTCCCATTCGCGCTTAATCTGTTCGAACGTTGGAGCAGCTACAGTCTCGATGCCGGCACGCTTACGAAGCTGGTTGAAAGGCTCAGCAGCATCGCTATTTTTACCGAGTTGAACGAGAGCTTCGGCCTTGATAAGGAGAACTTCGGCATAACGTATCTCGATGCGGTCGACAGAATTGAAAGTAATCTCGAGATTCTCGGCATTATCATAGCTCTGGTCAACACCTTTGCCGTTCACTGGAGTATAGACAGGTGAATAGTAAGTATATTCCTTGTTATCTTCAGGGTTGACAAGAGAAGTGAAATAAGTCTTCGCGAGACGTTTGTCAGTAGGATATTCAGCGAACCAGTCGTCATAGAGATCATCGTCGGCAACCTCAGTATGATTCTCGTTGAAGCCACGTCCGTTCTCGCCATTGAGGAATGGGAAAGTCCATGAGCAGTGAGTCTGGTGGTTACCCTGAGCATCTGACTTATCGCCATCGTGGTGAATAGTGAAAAGATGTTCGTTGGTGCCGCGACGGTTGCTTTCGTATTCACGGCCGAAGAGTTTAGCGTAGTCAGGGTCGAGAGCGAGTTTGCCACTAGAGATAACCTTATCGGCATATTCGACAGCCTTTTCGAGACGTGAAGCAGTTGTTGTGAAAGCAGGATCCTTTTGTGATGAAGCTATAGCAGCGACCTCGGAAGAGGTAAGAGGATTATCACCCCAGATGAGATATGCACGAGAGAGCAGAGCCTGTGCGGCCTGACGTGATGGAGTAACAGGATCGCCATTGAAATCGTTGAGAAGTTCTTCAGCATCAGTAAAGTCGCTGATAATCTGAGCAAAAACATCATCGATAGACTTACGTTCGGTAGCGCTACCACCAGCCTCGGTATAGACAGGAACCTCGCCCCAAAGCTGTACGAGATAGAGATAAGCGAGACCACGAAGGAACTTAGCCTTACCTACAGCGGCATTATAACCCTGAGTAGTAACCTGCTTAGCAGCGTAAGCCTTTTCGATCTCAGCAATAGCATTATTATCCTCAGTAATGCCGAGGAAAAGATGGTTGAAAACCTTAATCTGGTACCAAGTATCAGGCTGTTGCTCGAAACGGCTGTTAACAGGTCCTGGTTCATTTTCTTCACCCTCGAACGAAATCAGTTTATTGGAATTAAGTTCGATAATGAAAGAGAATGATGAACTTAGAGGCTGCCAGTGTGAAAAAGTACCATTAACGGTAGCAAGTGCAGTAGCATCGTCGGTTACAACTTCGGAGATGACACCTACAGGAGTTTCGTTTTTATCATCATCGCATGCAGTAAATGAAAAAGCAGCAGTTGAAGCCAATGCTATAAAAGTCAGAATATTACTCTTATTGTTTCTCATATTGTCTATGTTTTTATGGTTATACTTCCTTTAATTTGACAATGCAAAGTTACGGTGACAAAGCATGTCAGGAAATAACACAGATGGGTCATATTATATCACACGAATGTGGTATATTAAGCCATGAGAAAAACAAAAGGAGAGAAAATAACTGATATAACTATATGATATTCAATTAAATAACATTTGGATTAAGAATCCGTTCCACGTGGAACATGAAAATAGTCGTAAACAATTTTACCCTTTGACTGACCAATAGCGGCAATAAGAGAAGGTAGATCTTGTTTTTCGATATTGGCAACACTCTTGAAAGTATTGAGCAGAGATTCCTTAGTTTTAGGACCTATACCATTAATAAGGTCGAGAGAAGACTGAAGCATAGACTTACTACGCTTATCACGATGGAAAGTGATAGCGAAGCGGTGAACCTCGTCCTGGACACGAGTAAAAAACTTAAAAATCTGGTCGTTTTTACCAATACCAATAGTCTTTGGTGGAAAGCCCAAAAGGAGTTCGCGAGTGCGGTGCTTATTATCCTTTACGAGGCCCATAATAGTGATATGGAGGCCAAGAGCATCTTCAGTAGCCTGACGTATGACCTCCATCTGACCGATACCACCATCGGCGATTATAATATCGGGCATCTCCTTGCCTTCATCCTTAAGTCGTGAATATCTACGGTAGACAACCTCATACATAGAAGCATAGTCGTCGGGACCTTCGACAGTCTTGATATTGAACTTGCGGTATTCATCCTTAGACGGTTTGCAGTCGCGATAGACTACACAAGCAGCGACAGCATTGGTGCCTTGAATATTGGAATTATCGAAACATTCGATATGGTGAGGAAGAGACTTCAGATCGAGACATTCCTTAATAGTCTGCATTAATCTCTCTTCGCGGCTATCATTATTCTTGATACCCTCCTGCTTGACAAGTTCGAGCTTATACATTCGGGCATTCTTTTCGGATAGTTCAAGAAGACTCTTCTTATCACCAGACTGAGGGATAGTAAATTTGACATTATCAAACTGGACATCTGGCAGGAAAGGAACTACCACCTCGCGAGCAATCACCCCTACCCTCTCACGGACCTCTTCTATGGCATAAGATAAGATTTCAGCCGGCTCTTCATCAAGATGATTCTTAAACTCCATAGTAAAAGAATTGATAGTAGAACCATTGACAACCTTGATAAAATTGACAAAGCACGTAGAAGAACGGTTATCGGAGGCAGCATCTGATGGACTATTTCTTACAAAAGAAAAGACATCGACAGTAAGAGCCGAATTGACAGAAACCGTTGAACGGGACTGATAATTGCTCAAAACATCGACCTTCTTCTTAATCTCCTGAGCCTTTTCGAATTCGAGAGCCTCGGCATAATCGAACATTTGCTGTTTATAGGCACGAATAACAGCAAGAGAATTGCCACGAAGAACATCCTTAATATCGGCAATATAGGAATTATATGTATCAGAGTCAATTTCGCCAATACATGGTCCGCAACAATTCTTAATATGATAGTTGAGGCAAACCTTATACTTTGCCTGCCATATCTTTTCACGAGAAAGGTCGAGCGAACAATTGCGGATAGGATAGAGCTTTTTGAGCATATCGAGAATAGCCCTAACTTGCGTTATAGAAGAGTAAGGACCATAGTAGTAGCTGCCATCTCTAACAACATTACGAGTTAGAAAAACACGTGGAAAAGGCTCATTCTTGATAACAATCCAAGGATATGTTTTACCATCCTTTAGAAGAATATTATAATGAGGCTGGAGTTTCTTAATCAGGTTATTTTCAAGAATAAAAGCATCATTCTCGGAATTGACAACAATATGCTTGATATTACAAATCTTGCTGACAAGAATACGAGTTTTGAGATTATGGTTTTTATTCATAAAGTAAGACGAAACCCTACGCTTAAGGTTTTTCGCCTTACCTACATAAATAATCTTATCGTTTTCGTTGAAATATTGATATACACCTGGCAACTCTGGCAGAACCTCCACCAAAGAACGCAAATAAGAGAGTCTTTCAGAATCAGAAGTGTATTTCATATCATTTAGACAAAAAGATCGACAAACTTAAACTGTTGAACATCGAAGAGACCTTTATCGCCAAGCTTAAGTTTAGGAATAACAAGCAGCGACATAAAAGCCATAGTCATAAAAGGAGACTGTAATGAAACACTACAATTATTCTTAGCAAAATCGAGCAGAGAGAGATAATCGTCGGCAACATCATTGAAATCAGAGTCAGTCATAATACCTGCAACAGGCAAAGGCAAATGCTTAAGAGAATCTCCGTCGGTAAGAGCAATTCCACCCTTGGAATTGAAAAGAGCGTTAGCAACCCTAACCATAGAAGAGTCATCAGCACCAATAACTACAACATTATGACTATCGTGAGCGATAGAAGAAGCCATAGCGCCACGCTTCAAACCGACACCCTTGATGAAACCAACAGAGACAGGAGCAAAAGAGTAGCGATTGATAACAGCAATCTTGAGAATATCGTCGTCGAGTGAAGGATAAACCTCTTGACCAATGGAAAAACCATGGTTCCACAGGTACTCATCAGTAAGCAGTTGTCCTTCGTTGGCAACGATAACCCTTACGGAATTAGTCTTTGCTAAGACAGAAAAATCGGATATGTTTAATTTTCTATCAATAAAGTTATTAATAGGAGTTACCTTAAGTGTTTGTTTATTATATTCTAAAGCACTATCATAGACACATTTACCATTAATAAAAGTCTGATTAACAGCAAAATCATGAAGGTTATTGAATACAACAAAATCGGCCTTGTCACCTATTTTAAGGCAACCGACATCCAACTTATAATGCTTGACAGCATTGACAAGAGAGGCTTTATAGACATCGAAAATAGAGATATTATTATCAGCGGCAAGCTTAAGAAAACGGCTAATATAACCTCTAGAACGAATATCATCGGGATGAGCATCATCGGTACAAAGCATCAACATATCAATCCACTTGCCATTATCGACAAAGAAGAGATCTTTTAGAGCATCAAAATTGCGAGCCGAGCTACCCTCTCGGATTTGGATCATCATGCCAAGATTAAGCTTTTCCAAAGCCTCATTAACGTTAGAGCATTCATGATCGGTAGAAATGCCGGCAGAGACATACTGTTGGAGTTGTTCACCTGTCAGTCCAGGAACATGTCCATCGATAGGTTTTCCAGCATTCTTAAAAAGATTGATTTCATCTTCAACATTTTTATCATGAAAGAGGACTCCAGGAAAATTCATCATTTCGGCCAAAGCGACAGACCTGTCGACAAGGCCATCCATATCTGAAGCATTAAAGCTGGATCCATTGGTTTCGAAAGGAGTAGCAGGAACACATGATGGCAGAGCAAAGAAGAACTTATAGTCGGACAACTGAGCATCGTTCATCATAAACTCTACACCTTTGCGGCCGAGAACGTTGGCAATTTCGTGAGGATCGCAAACAGAAGCAACATTACCATATCTTACGGCCATATCGGCAAAACGACGAGGAGTAAGCATAGAACTTTCGATATGAACATGAGAATCTACAAGACCGGGAGCAATATACCTCTCGCCTACCCTTTCGTTATCGTCGATAACCTCGATATTCTTGATAATATTACCATCGATGAGAATACTACCATAAAATATACGTCGAGAATGAATGTCGACAATATTACCTAGTATTTTCATATAAATATTGATATTTAATTATAATGCCACAAGAATACATTATATGTTCCACGTGGAACAATAAAAGCTAATGTCCCAAAAGAACAAGCAAAATAGATATATCAGCAGGTGAAACACCAGGAATGCGACGAGCTTGACTAATATTGACAGGATCAATCTTTGTAAGCTTTTCACGAGCCTCAAAACTAAGAGCATTGAGTTCTTTATAGTTGAAACGTCCACGAAGATTGATATACTCGAGACGGTTAAGCTTTTCAGCTGCCTGTTTTTCACGGTTGATATAACCAGAGTACTTAATATCTATTTCGACAGAATCGAGAACTTCATTTCTTAAAGAGTGGGGAATCTTATCGACCTTAGACTTAAGATCAGGAAATTCATCAACAAGATCGAATATAGTAATCTGAGGTCGTAGAAGTATCTGATCGAGACGGTGTGAAAACTGAAGCTTATCAGTACCCTTTCGTTCAAGAAAATCAGCAGATGATTCAGGAGTAACCTTTTTCCATGAAAGGAAATCCTTAATAATAGACTTATGCTTTTGTTTCAACTCATAATGAGACATACGCTCATCATTTACAAGACCGATAGCACGACCAATAGGAGTTAAACGCTCATCAGCATTATCCTGACGAAGAAGAATACGATATTCAGCACGTGAAGTAAACATACGATAAGGTTCGTCGACACCCTTAGTAACTAAATCATCGATAAGTACTCCGATATAAGCCTCATCACGGCGAAGAATCAAAGGATCGAGTCCGTTGACCTTTCGAGCGGCATTAATTCCAGCTATAAGTCCTTGACCGGCAGCCTCTTCATAGCCAGTAGTACCATTGACCTGTCCGGCCATAAAGAGAGACTTTACGACCTTAGACTCAAGAGAACTTTCGAGTTGAGTTGGGTCAAAATAATCATATTCAATAGCATAGCCAGGTCGATAAATGAATGCATCTTCAAGACCATCTATCTTTTTTATAGCATCGAACTGTACATTAAGAGGAAGAGAGCTACTAAAACCATTGAGATAATACTCTACGGTTTGTGTACCTTCGGGTTCGAGGAATAACTGATGACGATCCTTATCCTCGAAATTGACAATCTTAGTTTCGATGCTTGGGCAATAGCGAGGACCCTTAGACTTTATAGTACCATTGAAAAGAGGAGAATCAGGAAGTGAATCGCGAAGAATCTTATGAACCTCCTGGTTAGTATAAGTGATATAACAAGGAAGCTGTTTCAGTTCCTTATTACTAATAGGCATATAAGAAAAATGGTAGCCATTATCTTCGGAAGGTTGCTCAGTAGTCTTACTAAAATTAATAGTACGTCCATCGATGCGAACAGGAGTACCAGTCTTCATTCGGTCGATGCGGACACCAAGTTTACATAACTGAGTGTTTATGCCGCCCGTAGAAGAATCGGCCATGCGTCCTCCTTCGAAATTTACGTTTCCGATATGAATAAGACCATTTAAGAATGTTCCGGCAGTAATTATAACAGCTTTTGCTTTAAAATTAACATTTTCTTTGGTATGAACGCCATGAACCTCACCATTTTCGACAATTAAACCGTCAACAGAGTCCTGCCACATGTAAAGATTAGGAAGAGACTCAAGAATAGAACGCCAAACTAAAGAAAACTGAGTTTTGTCACACTGAGATCGTGGGGACCACATAGCTGGTCCCTTAGACTGATTAAGCATACGAAACTGGATAGAAGTACGGTCGGTAACAATACCAGTATAACCACCGAGAGCATCAATCTCACGAACAATCTGTCCCTTGGCAATACCACCAATAGCAGGATTGCATGACATAGAAGCAATCTTAGTAAGATCAAGAGTAATAAGAAGAGTCTTACAACCTAAATTGGCAGATGCTGCTGCGGCCTCACAACCAGCGTGGCCAGCACCAACTACAATGACATCATATTCAAAAGTCATTAAGCAGTACTTTTAATAGATTAAAGAATATAAATAACTAGAAATCAATTATTTGTCAACAATAGAAGACTTAAGTTGAGAAAGCATTTTGAGAGCTTTATCTTCAGCAGCTCTCATTTTCTTCTCATCAGCAGGAGCCTTATCCTTGAGACCACATAGATGGAGAATACCATGAATGACAACACGATGTAATTCATCCTCGTAAGAGCCGCTAAACAGCTCAGAATTAGATTTTACGGTATCAACTGATATAAACATATCTCCAGAAAGGATATCACCTTCAACGTAGTCAAAAGTGATAATATCAGTATAATAATCGTGTTGTAGGAATTCGATATTTGTTGCAAGAATCTTTTCATCATTACAAAAGATATAACAAATATCTCCGAGCTTATAATTGTATGATTCAGCTACTTGCTTAATCCATTTCTTAATAAGGCGACGTTCTTTGAGACGTGCATTAACCTCTTCTTCAACAAAAGTAATCATTAGAACTATCCCTCCGTCAAATTGAAAGTAAGCTTAACTGTTCTACCTTCATTTGAATACTCAACATTGTCGGCCATGTGACGCATGAGGAAAATGCCACGACCACAATCTTTTTCTAGATTTTCGGGAGCAGTTGGATCGGGAAAAGAATCAGGATCGAAAGGATCACCTTCATTAGAAATGGTATATTCGATAATATTATCGTCGATAAGGTAATGAACGATAACTTTCTTATTAGGGTCCAGGTTATTGCCGTGAACGATAGCATTATTTAGTGCTTCAACAACAGCGAGCAATAATTTACCATAAACCTCATCGTTAAATGAGCATAGCGCTGACTGGTTATCAATCAGTTTTTCAATAGTACTAATATTCTGAAGATCAGAAGTTAGTTCTATCGTATCGTCTATGTGTATTTTACTCATTATCTAACGTGTTTGATTATTAATACGTGATTAATGAAGATTAGGTTACAAAACAATTAATATTTTTGAAGCCAATCAAGCGGATTTTGTTTTTCTTCCGAATTCCATAATTCGAAATGCAAAACATTAGAGTTGATTCCAGACCCTGAATAGACCTTACCAAGTTCGGTAGTAACAAAAACCGTCTCATCCTTCTTGACAGAAACTTCAGAGAGATTAGAGTAGACAGTAAGAATGTTGCCATGACGAACAATGACAGAAGCATTGCTTCCAGGAATAATAATTATTTTAGAAACCTTACCCTCATGAATTGGGTGAATTTTTTTACTATCAAGTACATCGATATCAATACCATTATTACGAATAGTAAGCGAAGGAACAAGAGGATGTTCGTGCTCGCCAAAATTGCTGACAACAACATATTTGTCGCATGGCCAAGGAAGAAGTCCCTTATTCTGATTGATATCTGAACTAAGCATTTGATTTGCACCATTTTCGCGAGCCTTACGAGCCTCTTCCTGAATCATGGCAACAATCATTTCTTCGAGTTCTTTCTTCTTTTTTTCAGCATCAGCAATCTGCTGAGTAAGGTTAGACTGTTGCTGAGTAAACTGCTGAACCTTAGACTGACGCTGAGACAACTCATATTCAAGATTAGTGGACTCACGTTTAGTTTCGAGAAGAATCTTATCAAGCTGTTCGCGTTTAGCAATTACATTTTCCTTCAACTTATTGAAAAACTCCTTTTTAACCTTAATCTGTTCAGCCTGTTGCTTGCGATAATCATTGTACTGACGCATGAAAAGGAAACGACGATAACTCTCGTTGAAAGACTTGGAAGAGAGAAGATAAACAAGACCATTACGGTCCATCTTATTAATACTCTGCTGATAGATAATCTTGCTATAATCCTCCTTAAGACGGAAAATTTCATTTTCAAGAGAATCGAGCTGCATAATAAGAGTCTTAATTTGACTAGTATAAGCAAAAATCTGATTGTTATAAATATTAATAAGACGCTTACGTTTAGCAATCTTATCGTCGATAACAGATATCTGCATAAGTTCGGAAGTCTTCTTATCGGAATAGTCAGTCAAGAGCTTATTGCTTTCCTCGATAAGAGACAAAATAGCGTCCTTCTCGTTGTTAAGATCAGTAAGAGTCTGACCATAAGAAGCGAGAGTGAACGACAATAAAAATAATATACCTAAAATTCGACCCATATTTGCCTTAATATTCTATTTTTGAATTACCATTAAGAACAATGTTTTTAATTGAAATTTTAGCCTCATATTGGGCATTATTCAATAATGATGAAATAACAATATTCTTAGGAATGGTAAAACCATCAGTAAGTTCATAATTATCGCAAGAAAAATTCAAATTGATATCATTACCTACAGAAGATAATGAATGAAGAGTATAATCGCTATTAATAACGATATTAACCTCAAACTGGGAACTCTTACGGTAGAGCACATATCTATCGTTGAGAATATAGAGAGTAAATTTAGAAAAATCGGATTCGCCGAAATAAGTATAGACATCGGGAACGCAACCTAAAAAGGCTGCACGAATAGAAGCAACGAACTTAGAAGGACAATCAAAAGAACCATTCTTGCCAAGAGGCTTGCTATCAAAAGTAAGAGAACCATTATCGATTTTTACCTTTGCAACCTCCATAACAGGAAAAGGAAGATAGACCTTGGAAACAATATGATTGTCGCTAGTCATATAGAGTTGAGCATTCAAGCTATTGTAGAGAGGAATACCTTCGGAAGCAACAGACAATTTGCGTGAATAGTAGCTATTAATACCTTCAGTCTTAGACTTCATAGAAGAATAGAGATTGTCGAAAAACTCCTTACGAGATGAGGCAATAGTTGAACTATCCCTTACTTCGATATTCTTGCTACTTCGACATGAATCGAGAATAAGCAAAGAAGTCAAAGCAAGGAAAAGAACCTTAAGACGCAATATGTAAAAACTACTTTTCACTAATTTCAATCTTCTTTTTTACGGAATCAGTAGGATGTTCTTCGTAAGACTTCTTCCAATAGACAAGAGCCTTTTCGAGATTATTATTCATGAAAAGAATATCACCATAATGATCGTAAATCTCATAATTATCATGATCGGACTTTAGAGAGTCCATAGCACGTTCGATAATAAAAAGAGCCTCAGTAAAATTATTCTTTCGGTAGAGAACCCAAGCATAAGTGTCGAGGAAAGTAGAATTTCCAGGATCAATCTCATTAGCCTTGCGAGCCATAGTTTCGGCCTTGTCGAGTTCTATACCTTCAAGAGAGAGATAATAGCTGTAATTATTGAGAACAGTAGCATTATAAGGGTCAACCTTCAGAACCTCATCGAAGTAGAAAAAGGCAATTTTTGCACTATCGACAAAATAATAGGAAGTAGCCAACTCACTCATGACAGCAACCTTCATAGACTGAAGACGATTGTTAGTGTCCATTGAAGAAAGAACACTATAGCTCTTACGAAGTGGTGGAAGAGCCTTGGCATAATCTTGAATAGTTATGTAGTACCCACCATTGAGAAGCAAGATAAGAGGATCATCGGGATATGTCTTCAGAGCAATATCAGAATAGTTGTGAAGATCGTCGTATTTGCTAAAAGAAGAAAGTTTAAGAAGAAAATCGCGCCAAGACTCAACAGACATAGAACCTACATTCTGATAGAGAGATTCGTAGAGAGAGATAGCCTTTTCAGCATTATTATTGTTAGTGCAATATTCGGCATAGACAGCATAGAATTGCTCCTCGTCGGGATACTGAGAAACAAGAGTGTCGAGAACAGAATAATAGAAATTCTGAGTATCGACAGTTTTTGGAAGCATATTCTGGTTGCTTAGAGAAGAAATAAGCTTGTTATACTTGACATTAGACTGGATGTTTGGAGAAGAAAAACCACGCATAGAATAATGCTTGAAAGAGTCAGTCTTATCCATCTTGAGCATCAAAGAAGCCATATCAAAATTATAGATATCGCCATCTTCACAATCGGTAGCATACTTGAGGTAGCCAAGACCTTCGACATTCTTGTTAGTGCGGAAATGATAGTCGGCCATGAAGAAATTATACTTGGCAACCTTAGGATGCTTCTTAAAACGAGAATTGATTAGCTTATAAGCCTTCTTCTTTTCGCCCATCTTCATAAGAATATCATATTTGGTAGGAAGAACGTAATCCTCGGCCTGCAAGTCGGAAGGAATAGCATCGACATAGGCCAGAGCCTTAGGATAATTCTGCATTTGAGTAGCAACAGAACTTCCTAAAAGGTAAGTATCAACATTATTCTTATCGGCAGCAATAAGCTTATCGAGTAGAGGAAGAGTCTCGTTAAACTTATTTAAAGCCAACTTGATATTAACAGCCTCCTGAATATAGAACTGATTGTTAGAATCATCATTGGCGAGAGCATAGTCAATAAACTTATTGGCGTTCTCGAGGTCGTTAGAGAGATGGAGAATGCGAGCTATCTCGTAGGGAACAGCAGCAGACTTTTCGTCGAGCTTAAAGCAGTTGACATACATCTCGACAGACTTCTGGTAATCACCTTTGAGTCTGTTCTTGAGAGCCTCGTTGAAGAACAACGAGAACAAATGATTCTGCTGATCGGTGAGTTGTGCGAAACACCCAACGCTCAAGACAAGAGCCAATAATATCGAGTATAATCTATACATCATCAAACAAAAATAATCATTTCACACCACTATGACCAAAACCGCCATCGCCACGTTCAGTAGAATCGAGAGACTCGACCTCGATGAACTCAGCATACTCATGACGAGCAATAACCATCTGACAAATGCGGTCACCAGACTCAATCTTAAAATCGTCGGCAGACAAATTTACAAGAATAACCTTAATCTCACCACGATAATCGCTATCAATAGTACCAGGAGAATTGAGAACGGAAATACCAGACTTGAGAGCCAAACCACTACGAGGACGAATCTGAGCTTCATAACCTTGAGGAAGCTCGATGAAAAGTCCTGTTGGAACAGCAATACGCTGGAGAGGTTTGAGAACAATAGGTTCGGCAATAAAAGCGCGAAGATCGAGTCCTGCAGAACCTTCGGAAGCATAAGCTGGAAGAGGATTGTTACTCTTGTTTATAATCTTTATCTTAGTAGTATTCATAATGCACAAATTAATTATTTAATTCTTCTTGAACGTAAATTATTGACAATAAGCATGATAAAAGGATAAGAGGCAATAGCAACACCAATAAGTGAACCTATAATCCAAAAACTGCCAAGATACTCATCGTTAATCCATTTGAAAAGATGAGTAGCAACAAAACCAACAACTACAAGTGAAAGAATAGAACTCCACTTATAAGGAATTGGATAATAATGATTGCCAAGCAGAAGAGAAAGAATCATCATGACACCATAGCCAATCATAGCAGAAAGAGCGGCACCAGTAATACCAAGAACAGGAATTAGGAACCAGTTGAGGACAGTATTGACTAGAAGACCAGCAAAACTCATAATGATACCATAATAAGTCTTGTCAATCTTCTTGTACCACATTGAGAGCGAATAGTAAACACCGAAGAAAAGCTGTCCGGCAAGAACGAAAGGAATGACAACATTTCCACGATGGTAAGCAGGAGTAATAATGAACTTATCTATTAAAGGAATAAATAAAATTACACCAGCATATATAATCATACCGAAAGCAACGAAATAATTCATTACATCGGCATATATTTCGCGTTTGTCATTATCCTTACTTTCCTTAAAGAAGAAAGGTTCGAAAGCAAGACGGAAAGACTGAGTGAAAATAGCCATAAGGACGCCTATCTTGAAATTGCCACCATAGACAGCCAATTCGACAAGACCATCGTCGGCATTGACAAGCTTAGGAATCATAAACTTCTCGACCTGCTGATTGCACATGCCGAAAAAGCCCATACCAACAAGTGGAATAGAGTATATGACAACATCTTTGAGAAGCTTGAAATCGTAGCTATGAGAGCGACGAACAAAGCCAGGAAGAAAATAGAAAATGCTAGAGAGAGAACCAATCAAATTAGAAAGAAGAATTCCATTAAGATCGGTAATCTGATTAAAATCTATACCACAAATAATATTTCCACGAAGAACGAAAAGGAAAAGCAACGTGAAAACAACTGTTACAACAACTTGAACAAGTCTTAGAACAGAATATTTAACAGACTTGCGATCGTAGCGTAATTCGGCAAAGAGAATAGCATTAAGAGCATCGACAAGAACTATTACAGTAGCGATAATGAGTGAACTAGCACGAGAAGAGTCTAGCTCGACCATCCAACAACAGAAATCGCTGAAAAGAGCGAAAAATGAGATAATTACAACACTAATGCCGAGAACAGTACTCAACATGGAATCGAGAAGACGATTGCGATTGTCGGGAGTGACAAAACGGAAATAGCCAGTTTCGAAACCCATAGTTGCAACAACAAGCAGGACAGAAATAGCGGCATATACATTAACCACAAGTCCGTATTCGGCCATTGGGATGGTACGAATAAACAAAGGCATAAGCAACCAATTGAGCATACGACCCAAAATGGTACTTACTCCATATATGACAGTATCACCTGCAAGTGACTTTAATTTTCCCATTACAAACTAATTATCAAATAAAGTGTTTTCATACTGAAATCCGGAACGTCCGAAATGGCTGTAAGCAAGTTCGGTCACAACACGTCCGCGGGAAGTACGCTTTATAAAACCTTGTTGGATAAGATAAGGTTCGTATACATCCTCGATAGTACCTGCATCTTCGCCTATTGCAGTAGCAATAGTAGAAATGCCAACAGGACCACCGGAGAACTTATCTATGAGAGTAAGCAGAATCTTTCTATCCATATCGTCGAGACCGTAAGTATCGATGTTGAGAGCAGAAAGACTGCTGTCTGTTATTTCCTTATTAATCACTCCATTGCCAACGACTTGAGCAAAATCGCGAACACGGCGAAGAAGAGCATTAGCAATACGCGGTGTACCACGAGAGCGACGAGAAATCTCGAAAGCGGAATCGTAATCTATCTTGACACCAAGAATAGAAGCAGAACGCTGGACAATCTTGGCAAGAGTTTCAGCATCATAATATTCGAGATGAAGATTTATGCCGAAACGAGCACGAAGAGGACTAGTGAGAAGACCGCTACGAGTAGTAGCACCGACAAGAGTGAAAGGATTAAGATCAATCTGAATAGTACGAGCTCCAGGTCCTTTATCTATAATAATATCAATCTTATAATCCTCCATAGCAGAATAGAGATATTCCTCAACGACAGGGCTGAGACGATGAATCTCATCGATAAAAAGAACATCATTAGGTTCGAGGCTAGTGAGGATGCCGGCTAGATCGCCAGGTTTATCGAGAACAGGACCACTAGTAGTCTTCATGTTGACATGAAGCTGATTGGCAATAATAGCAGAGAGAGTAGTCTTGCCGAGACCAGGAGGTCCATAGAGAAGAACATGGTCGAGAGGTTCTTCGCGCAAACGGGCGGCTTCGACGAATACCTTAAGGTTTTTGACAATGCCAGCCTGTCCGGTAAAATCGTCGAATGTCAATGGCCTTAACTTACGGTCCATTTCAGATTCGTTGCCCATTCGTCGTATATCGAGTCCTTCTTCCATCAATACATTTAAAAGTTATAGAATACTATACGTATCCGTTATTCTGCAAAATCTTTACAAAATTGTCTATATCGAAAGGCTTGGACATAAATTCATCCATACCAATATCGAGACATTTTTCTCTGTCGGAGTCATATACATTGGAAGTAAGTCCGATGATGTATGACTTTTTGCCAGATTCCTTTTCAATATTACGGATGGCTTGAGTAGCCTGATAACCATCCATAACAGGCATCATAAGGTCCATAAGAACGAAGTCGTATGACCTTTCCTTAAATTCGTCGACTGCCTCCTGACCATTGTTGACAGTCTTCATGTTGAAACCCATCTTAGTCATGTTGAAGTACATGAGCTTCTGGTTGAGCACATTGTCTTCGACAAGCAAGATTGACATTTCTTTCTTTAATTGAATCATCTTCAAAAACTTAAAAGGTTTAGTAATAAATTGCTGCAAAGAATTTATTCTTTTATATAATATATAAAATATTATCAGCTAAGTGCAAGCATGGCGTCGATAGGACGACGAGCCAGGCGAGCAGTTTCAGGATCGACAACAACCTCAGGCCACTCGTACTTGAGAGTAAGATAGAGCTTTTCGAGAGTGTTGAGCTTCATGTACTCGCAGTTGTTGCAACCGCAAGTAGAGTCGATTGGAGGAGCGGCGATGAAAGTCTTATCAAGATAAGCCTTAATCATCTGATGGAGGATACCACTTTCTGTAGCAACAATGAAAGTGGACTTGCTGCTCTTACCGACATAAGTGAGAAGTGCAGCAGTAGAGCCAACAAAGTCGGAAGCTATAACAATAGGCTTCTTACATTCAGGGTGGCAAATTAGTTCAGCATCAGGGTATTGGTTCTTGAGCTGAAGAATCTTTTCGAGAGAGAACTTCTCGTGCACGTGGCAAGCTCCATCCCAAAGAAGCATTTCACGACCGGTCTGAGCGTTGATGTAGGAGCCGAGATTACGATCGGGACCGAAGATAATATTCTGGTCTTTAGGAAAAGATTCTACGACTTTGAGAGCATTAGTAGAAGTAACAACAACATCGGTAAGAGCCTTAACGTCGGCAGAAGTATTGACGTAGCTTACAACCTTATGGTCGGGATGCTGCTGGATGAACAACTTAAAATCTTCGGCCTTGCATGAATCTGCAAGTGAACATCCGGCGTTGAGGTCGGGAACGAGAACCTTTTTCTCAGGATTGAGAATTTTGACAGTTTCGCCCATGAAGTGAACGCCAGCGAGAAGGATAATGTCGGCATTAACACCTACAGCCTTTTGTGCGAGTGCGAGGCTATCACCTATAATATCGGCAATATCTTGAATTTCACCTGTCTGGTAGTAGTGTGCCATAAGTATGGCATTCTTTTTTTCCTTAAGAATTTGTATTTCCTTAATAAGATCGGTACCTTGTGGTATTTCCTCGGTAACGTATCCACTTTTCAACCAGGCTTTATTAATATTATTCATCCTTTACTCTATATTTTATGATATTTATAATGCACTGTTAGTTCTATAGATAACTTTGGACAGAAAATCTTGCTTTTTAAATTCTTAAAAATCTGTCAACAATAGCAATATAAGTTATTAACAATGCATATTTATATCAAAATTCTTATTATCAAGTAGTTATATAAAATCTATAAACTACGTGTAGATTTTCAGCAAAGTTAATAAATAGTTCGCTTTTAATTGTCAGTTTTAAGGCATTTTTATGTTGATAAATGTTGAAATATTCGTGAGTTATCAACAATCGAAGCAAATTAAAACTGTATTCATCATCATTATATTGAATTTTCTTCAAATAGTTTCATAAAAATGTTTATAACTAGGTGTATTATCGACATAAAAAATGAATTATTAAAAGAAGTTATAAAAAATGGCATATAAAGGTATGGTAAAGCTACGGTATCCATACGGTATCCCTATGTAAAAATGATAATGGGCAAATAGTGTCGGAAAATTAAAAATCTATAAAATAATAAACAAGTAATTTTATATATAAATATTTGAATATCAGTAATATATAAAAATATTGAATAAAAAATCATTAAATATATAAAAGTGAAGTAAGTTATTTACTAATTTTGTGGTGAGTAATGTATATAAAGTGTATATAACTCAATAATATTTACTTGAAAATCAAATTGTTCCACGTGGAACATTCATTATTAAATAGCGGACGAATTGGGTTGTATATCCATGTTCCATTTTGCAAGTCGAAGTGTGCCTATTGTGACTTTTATAGAATAGTAGACCTTGGACTTGTGGATGGTTATGTAGAAGCGTTGAAAAGGGAGATGGATATATATAGTAGTAGTATTGATGGTAAGATTTCTACGATATATATAGGTGGAGGAACGCCTTCGATATTGAAAACGAAGAAAATTGGAGAAGTACTGAGAAATATTAATGAAAAATTTGATTGTAGCGAGATTGAGGAATTTACGGTAGAGTGTAATCCTGAAGACATTGATGAAAATCTCGCAAAAGCATTATATGAAGGTGGAGTCAATAGAATAAGTCTTGGAGTGCAGAGTATGAATGACTCTATGCTAAGATTTTTGAATAGAAGACATAGTGGAAGAAAAATAAATGAGGCAATAGAAATATTGAGGGCGGAAGGTTTTAGGAATATAAGTGTTGACATGATATTTGGACTTCCGAAAGTTGGAGACTTTTCTTTTAAGGAGGATGTGGATAAATTTATAGGACTTGGAGTGGAACATCTTTCGGCTTATTCATTATCGTATGAAGAAGGGAGTTGGTTGACTCGATTGGTAAATGAAGGAAAAGTGGAAAGACTTGACGATGATGAAGTGGCTGACCAGTATGCATATCTAACTATGAAAATGAAAGAAGCTGGGTATGATCATTATGAGATATCTAACTATTGTAAGAAAGGTTTTCATTCGAGACATAATAGTGATTGTTGGAAAAGAATTCCATATATAGGAATGGGTCCTGGATCATATTCTTTTGACGGAAAAAAAAGATGGAACGACGTAGAAAACGTAAGAGAATATATAAAAATATTGAGTGACGAAAGTATGGTTATGAATGTGGACTATATGTATGATATGCAATTTATAGAGAATATAGAAAATATAGATGAAAAGGATATATATAATGAAGTGGTGATGTTAGGTCTTAGAACCAATAAGGGTGTAAGATACAATGATATACCTAAAAAATATATACGATATTTTGATGATATTGTATCGATGACTATAAAAGATGGAATGGTGGAAAAGGTAAATGATGAATTGGAAGAAAAGTATTATAAGATACCTGAAGAAAAATTGTTTCTACTCGATATGATAACAGAAAAAATGATGTTATAGAATAAGTCGAAGAGCTCCAACTATACCTGGCACTACCCTATTAATAATCCATATCATGATAGCAGCAACACCTCCCCAAATGCCAAGAAGAGAAGTTGCAACACTTCCCCTAATGCCCATGTCGACAATACCAGAAGAAGGAACAATAGTAATGATCATGTAGTAGACCATTATAAGACCTACTATATTGATGTATGAAGGAATAAAATTGAGAGTTACCATAAGATACATCTGGTATGCAAAGACAAGATAGCGAAGAATATTGATAGAAGTTACCTTTATTAACTTTGATAAAGTCCATTCCTTGAAAATATCTTTTACCTTTTTGCTTATATATCGAGAAAATAAAAATGCGGTTATAAATATTATAATAAGGATAAAAACTTCAATAAAAAGAGTATTGTAATTGATGAGGTATGAATTTGTATTACTGCATATTGCAATACCAATGAGACCCATAAAAATGATAACACCAGTTTGTATAACACTACCTAGAACAGATGAAATGGCAGAACCTTTTTTGTCGATGCTTTTACGAATTTTACCAATGTGTTCGCCTATTCCGACAGGAGTAGCTGAACTCATTGCAATACTTTCAGTAATTGTAAAAAGAGAACTGAGGAAAGAAGTGGAATGAAGTCGACTATTATCGATAATACGCCATCGCCAAGTTTCGAGGATAACATTAATAATCATGAGGAAAAGTTCGGCAACAGCAATCCATATATTATTATATAGAAGGTTAAATCCTTGCCTTATAGAATTCCATTCATTATATCCATGCCAGAGAAAATATAATAGTCCAACGATGCCAAGCAGAATACTCAGCACCATCCAAAGATTATTGATAAATGAATTATTTTTCTCCATCATGGATGCAAAATAACAAAAAACAATTTATAAAATTAAATCATGAGCGATGCACTCGTAATAATTTTCTATATTTGCGATGTAATCATATATATATGGATAAGGTAAAAGCCAAGAAATATTTGGGTCAGCACTTTCTGACCGACCTATCTATTGCTCAGCGAATAGCAGATGCGATGACGACCGAAAGGACGCAAAATGCTTTGGAAATAGGTCCGGGAATGGGTGTGCTCACACAGTTTCTCGACAAGCGTAATGATGTAAAACTAAGACTTGTAGAGATAGATACAGAGTCAGTAGAATATCTACATGAGCATTTTAGCATAAAGTCAGAGGACATAATAGAAGCCGACTTCTTGAAAATGAAGCTCGACGAATTATTCCTTGATGCTGATGGTAAACCTCAGATATTCTCTGTTATAGGTAATTTTCCTTATAACATATCGAGCCAGATATTCTTCCATATACTTGACTATAAAGATCTTGTTCCACAGGTTGTATGTATGCTTCAGCGTGAAGTTGCAAAACGTCTTGCAAGTGGTCCGGGAAACAAAGATTATGGAATATTGAGTGTCTTTTTGCAGGCATATTATGATATAGAATATTTGTTTACGGTAGATGAAAACGTATTTAATCCACCACCAAAAGTGAAGAGTGGAGTAATACGTGTAGTACGTAATAACGTAGATCATCTTGACTGCAATGAAAAGCTGTTCCGTATGGTAGTAAAAGCCACGTTCAACCAACGTCGAAAGACAATACGCAACAGCATACGTGCCATCAATTTTGACCATGAAGCAATAAAGGATCATCCTTTTATGCAGCGACGTCCGGAGACATTGTCGGTAGCCGAATTTGTTGAATTGACAAATATGGTAGAAGCTAATCCAGCAAAAGAAAATAAAGAACAATAAAAGGAAGAAAAGCTTTGGACTTCAAGGAATTTCTCGACGAGAAGACTATTCTATATCAGACATCGGCATTTATAGATGATGACCCGATAAGCATACCGCATCGTTTTTCGCGTAAGGAAGACATAGAAATTGCAGGAATGCTGGCTTCGACAATAGCATGGGGAAACCGTAAGGCAATATTGAAAAGCTGTGACATCATGATGGACATGCTTGACAACGATCCTTACAACTATATAATGGATGCCACAGAGGATGACCTTGCGATGCTTGAAAAATTTGTGTATCGAACATTCCAGAAGGAAGATCTTTCGGGTATGGTCAGGGGTTTGCGCCATATTTATAAAAATGGTGGACTTGAAACCTTGATGACTCCGAAAGAAGGTGAAACTGTTCGTGAAGGAATAGCTCGTTATCGTGAGATGATGCTTCCGCACATAGAGCAGCGAACATATAAACACATAGCAGACGTAGCATCGGGTGCTGCTGGAAAAAGACTTAACATGTTTCTTAGATGGATGGTTAGACCATCGGATGAAGGAGTTGACTTTGGAATATGGAAAGGAATAAAACCTTCGGATTTGATGCTTCCGCTCGATGTACATACGGCAAATACAAGTCGAGCATTTGGAATATTGAAACGTAAGCAGAACGACTGGAAAGCAGTTGAGGAAGTAACGTCGGTATTGCGTTCATATTGTCCTGAAGATCCTGTAAGATATGACTTTGCACTATTTGGCTTAGGTATATTTGAACACTTTGCTTAATGAAGTCTTAAAGTATGGCAAACTCTTATTTTCAGTTTAAGCAATTTACTGTCTATCAAGACAAAACAGCCATGAAAGTTGGTACTGACGGAGTATTACTTGGTGCATTGGCAGGGAATGAACTGAAGAGTGATGATGAGTTGAAAATGCTCGACATTGGTACAGGTACGGGTTTGGTATCGCTTATGCTTGCACAAAGATTTTCAAAGGCTCAGATAACGGCAGTAGAAATAGATAATCAAGCATCGGAACAAGCAACAGAAAATTTTGAAAAATCGCCTTTTGCTTCACGTTTGAGAGTAGTAAATAAAGATATTAGAGAAGCTAAATTCGATAGTCTTTTTGATGTAATAGTGTCAAATCCACCATATTTTGTAGATTCGCTTAAAGCGCCAGACCAGAAAAGGTCGATGGCCCGACATACCGACACATTATCATTTGAAGAACTTGCTATATCGGTCAGCAGGTTATTATCACCTGAGGGAAAAGCAGTCATAATAATACCTTATGATGCATCGCAAACACTTATAGAAGAATTTGGAAAGCATGGACTTAATAATATATCCTTGGTCAAAGTAAAGCCAAATGAAGTAAAAACGCCCAAACGTTCTATAATAACATTTGGGCGTAATGACGAAAATGAAGTGTCAGAATCGGAAATAATCATTGAAAAATCGCCACGAGTCTATACTGACGAATTTTGTGAACTTGTATCTCCATTCTACTTAAAATTTTAATACTGGCCATTCATCATCCCAGCAAAGATCCTTTACAACAAGATGAGGTGTTCCATCTTCAAAGTCGTAGGCGTGTGACACGTAAATATCGTGTCCATCGATGGTATAAACTGAACAATGTCCTATAGCCTGCCACATTTTGCCATCACCTTCGACAACTATAGTTCCACCACCTTTATCCATGCTTACACCATTTCTGTCGAGGTAAGGGCCTGTGACATTTTTTGAACGTCCGACAGCCACCTTATATGTACTTTCGCTACCACGGCAACAATAATCAAGCGACACAAAAAGATAATACCATCCGTTTTTCTTGAATATAAAAGGTGCCTCTATAGCACCGTCGCCAGGTTCTTCGGCATCGAGAAATTCGCTACGTTGTCTGTGTGCTACACGATGCCATTCTTGAGGTTCGGCTATAGCACTTAGATTGTCGTTAAGCTTGACAAGCATAATGCCGTCCCAGAATGAGCCGAAGACAAGCCACATTTTACCATCGTCACCAGCAACAATATTAGGGTCGATAGCATTCCACATATCACGTCCGGGTATAGACTGAATTATCGAACCTTCGTCCTTCCATTGAGGGTTGGATAGTGTAGTAGTTGTCAGGTGTCCTATGAGTGAAGTATTCTTGCCAAAAGCTGAACTTGAATAATAAAGGTGCCATTTTCCATCTTTGAAGAAAATGTCGGGTGCCCATAAATGCATAGATGCTCCTGGAAATTTTTCTTTAAGCCATTTAGGGAGTTCGTCGATGCATGGTTTTTTGTAAGTCCAGTTCTTAAGATCTTTAGACTCCATGACACTTACACCGTTTCCGGTAGCAAAAACATAGTATGTATCACCTTCCTTGGCCATTACAGGATCGTGAGTAATAGGATTGTCAGTAACAAAGCCTTCTTTTGGTCCTCTATGTTCACTTTGACTATTTTCAGACTTGTCGTTACAGCCACATATAGAAGTTAATGCAGCTAAGTAAAAAAAGCACTTATAACATTTCATCTTATTCAATATTTCTTGGTGTGCAATTTCGCATATAATCGTAGAAACGAAGTGGAAATAAAATTTCTATGGGTGGACAATTATGCTTTTTATTAAAAAAAGTTCAATCTTACATTTTCACAATCATATCTATTAATTTTGCGTATTCATAAACTATATAGAGCACAATGGCTAAGATAACTCTCCGCGACGCCGTACCGGGACATCCCGACTACCAGTTTCGCCAACCCATAAATATAGAAATACCTGATGGCAACAATATAGCAGTCATCGGACGTAACGGCTCAGGCAAGTCGATGTTTGTCGACATAATGCTCAGCAACATACTTTGTAGCAAGCCATCATACGTCTGCTTAAGTGAGAATGGCGTTGAGCTGACTCGTGACAAAGTAAAGTATATGTCATTCCGCGACATATACCGCATGTCTGATGGTGGTGCAGTTTATTATCAGCAGCGTTGGAATGCTACTGAAAACGAGGAGTCGCCTTTGGTTACTGAAATACTTGGCAAAGAGCGATGCAAGAATAATATACAGCTCATACGTGACCTCCACATTGAAGATATACTTAGCAAGCGTCTTATATTCCTTTCGAGTGGTGAATTGCGTAAGATGCAGATATTCCGCATACTATTGGCGCGTCCACGAGTGCTTGTTATCGACAATCCATATATAGGTCTTGATGCCGAAAGCCGTGATGTAGTCAACGATCTTCTTGGCAATATATCTCGTAATGAAAAGATTCAGATTATACTTGTTCTTTCCAATCCAGCTGATATACCGGCATATATAGATAAGGTTATACCTATTCATGCAATGGATGTTTTGCCAGTTATGGAGAAAGAAGAATTTCTTGCCGACAAGGCTCTCCATGACAAGCTCTTCTCGATAGACTTCCCTGGCAATTTACCAAGTGCAGCACAGCGTGATGCTGAGAAGCCTTATGAGAATGCTGTCATTATGAACAAAGTTCACATCCGCTACTTTACAAAGCAGATTTTGCGTGATCTTGACTGGACAGTACGTCGTGGCGAAAAATGGGCTCTTCTTGGACGTAATGGCTGTGGCAAGTCTACCCTACTCTCGCTTGTTTGTGGTGATAATCCACAGGCTTATGCCAACGACATAACGCTTTTCGATTGTCCTCGTGGAACTGGTGAATCAATTTGGGAGATAAAGAGCCACATTGGCTATTTGTCGCCTGATATGCATACATATTATCAGCACGACATGCCATGTATTGACGTTGTTGCAACAGGATTTTTCGATACTGTAGGACTTCACCGTATGCCTAACGACGAGCAGCGACGCTTGGCACTCGAGTGGATGAAAGTATTTGGTGCCGACCACCTTGCCAACAAGTCATTCGTAAAAATATCTTATGGTGAGCAACGCATAGTACTTCTTGCGCGTGTGTTTGTCAAGTCACCTTCATTGCTTATTCTTGATGAACCTTTGCATGGTCTTGATGTTGGCAAGAAAAAGCTGGCAAAAGATGTAATCGAAAAATATTGCTCTACACCCGATGTTACGCTCATCTATGTCACTCACTACCGTCACGAGATACCTTCGATAGTCAATCTCGAGAAGACTCTTGTAAAGATAGAATAATAAATAATAACACGGCGTTACACAAATGATAGCAATAATAAACATCATTATAGTCAACATCATTGTACTCCTTGCCTTGAGTTATTTCTGGAGTGGATGGAATTTTCGTGTCTTCAAGCCATGGTTGTGGCTCGAGGCCCGCAAGCGCAAGCAACTTAATGGTGATATCGAAGCAGCTGAACGCCGTGCGCAGGACAAGAACCGCTTCTATGCACATTGGTTTGCCCTCGAGCAAATTGATGCCAATCATGTTCCGGGCATGGTGCTCATTGCCGGCAGTGAGGATGCTGATACGGCTATCTTGGTCAACCGTCATAGTCCAGACCGATCTTTGACGGTAATAGACCTTTTTGCTGATCGTGATGTAGAGATAGTACGTGAAAATTGTCAGGGTGAAGTGTCACGTCAACAGATTAACATCAAGGGTATCAACCTCGATTCGCTCAAAGCTTCGATAGGTAATGCCACTAATGTATCGTTTGTTAAGGGTCATCTTGCTGATGAGGTGAAGAATTTATCATCAAGCATTGCCTTTGCATCAATTGATACTGTCGATTATGACGAGCTGTCTTCAACGCTTTCTGTAGTTTATCCTCTTCTCTCTGAAGGTGGTATAATTATTGTGCACGACTACAATCATAATTGGGACACAGTGCGTCAGGCAGTTGACCATTTTGAAGCTTCAGTAGCTGAGCGTTTCCTTTGGTTGCCTGACATGTATGGTTCGGCAGTATTGGTAAAAAACAAGGCACGTTGATATTATTATAACCCACGATAATGAGGTTTTTCCACTACATATTATTTTTGACTCTTCTTCCGCTCGTCTCTTTTGCCCAGGACGAACTTGAAACATCAGGCACCTGCGGACCGGGACTCAACTGGGCTCTTGAAGGTACAGTCATTCGCATAAGTGGTAGTGGTCCTATGAACAATTTCACTACTCGATACATCAGCGATGAGGATGAGGACAGCGAGGAAAATGTTGCCCTTACCGAAAAGCAGAAAGCCAAAATTCGCAAGCAGAAGCTCAAGGAACGTGCCAAGATGAAGAAGAAGGTAGGTTATGTTGAGGACAATATGGACCACCTTATTCCGTGGTACAATTTCAACAAATTTGTCACTGGTGTCATTGTCGAGGAGGGTGTCACAACTATTGGTGACAATGCCTTCAAAGGCTTCAAGGAACTTACTACCGTGCAGCTTCCTTCTTCGCTAGAAATGGTTGGTCGTGAGTCGTTCTATTGGTGTATTAAGCTCGATTCTATTAAACTTACCAATGCCAATATTATCAGCATTGGTGCCTTTAGTGGATGCTATGCCCTTAAAAGTGTTGATCTTGGTCGTAAGATTACTACTATCGAGAAGAGTGCATTTTACCAATGTAAAGGACTTCGCAAAGTAAACTATGGAGGTTCGCTTGACGATTGGTTTGTTATAGATTTTCAGAGTGAAAATTCCAATCCTATCAAGTATGCTGGACGTCTTTATATAGACAATCAGCTTGTCACTGAAGTTCATATTCCCGACACTATGACTATAGTTCCTCCCTATGTATGCATGGGTATGACGTCGCTCAAGAAGCTTTATATTCCTGAAGGTGTTGTCAATATAGGTCCGCATTGTTTCGATGGTTGTCGTGCGCTTTCGATTGTTGATTCTCGTCCTGTCGAGCCACCTTTTCTCGAGCGTTATGCTTTCCTAAATACCGATATTCGCAAGGTCTATATATATTCCAATGACTATAAAGATTCATATCAGACGGCATGGGGCAAGCGTTATTCCTACCTTGTCGACGATCCTCTAGAACAGCCTCAAGAGCAGCTTCAGCCACAACCGCAAGCTCAACCTACAGAGGAGCAGCGCCCTAAGCAGCCTTCTGAAGTCAAAGGTAATGTAAAGAGAATATTTTAGGATTATAGATCTCTCTCAATTTTTTCTATTATTCTTTCTGCCAGCCAGTCTGCCTTATCCATTCTATCGTGCAGCAGCACGATGTCGCCTTTTTTCAGTTGTCGCACTACCCTTTCAAGTACCTTTTCGCGGCTCTCGTTCCTTGTGTCAAACGACCGTACAGACCATCCTATTACTTTATAGCCCATTTGCTCTGTCGCCCATCTTATCATGGCGTTTGTTATACCTAGAGGTGGGCGGAACAACTCTATTTTGATGCCAAGTTTTTCAAATGTTTCGTGGGCTTTTTTCAGTTCAGCCAGATATTTTTTACCTGTATAGAAACTGTGCATCGGGTTGTGGTAATATGTATGTTGGCCTATTGTATGTCCTTCGTCTACTATGCGTTTTACAATGTCAGGATATTTTTCCGCCTCGCTGGCAATGCAGAAAAAAGTGGCTTTTATATTGTGTTTTTTCAGCACGTCAAGCACTTTGGGTGTGTTCACTGGATGAGGTCCGTCGTCAAACGTAAGCATTATGCTTTCGTCGCCAGTGGTGCATTGTGCATCGATATACATCTTTGCCCCGATATGTGTTGCCGCATACACCTCCCTTGCCAAAATGCAGATAACAGCCAATGCTATGATGACTACCACTACCATCATTTTATCTAAGACTATATGTTTTCTTTATGTCATCAACCTCTATTGTTCCTATACAATTTTCTCCCTTTGTGGCACTCACAACATAGAACCATGCTCCGTCGTCGTGCGGTAGGGCACTACCCTTTTTGCCCATACGTCTAATTATTGTCTCAAGTGTTGGAGTCATCTCGTCTATAAGACCAATAAGAACATTCTTCTTGCCACTTGCTATTTCTATAGCCGCATCAATGATCATGTCGCTCATGCTTTTTTCTCTGTTGACGAAAGTCATATTATACTCTTCGCAACCCATAAGCAATGCCAGTGTACCACCTATGGTGTTGAATGTCGACTGTATGAATGGTGTTGGCGTAAGCATCTGTTCGTCGGTCTCAATAGCCGTCTTCAGAAATTTTTCGCTATCGCTCAGGCATCCATAGCTTGTTGCCGTTATTATCGAGTCTATTTTTTGTCCTTCAGCTGCTTTCAGTCCTGTTGCCACACCCATCTTCACGAGTCTGCTCATCCTTCGCCTCATATTGGCGTCTGTTATGATGCTCTTGAGGTCCCACTCTGCGTTGTATGTTGCTGTGGCATTTATATATAGCGTGTGTTTTATATTTCTGTTTAGAGAAGCTCTGCTGCTGTTTTTTTCAAATATTACAGCCGAACAGTTACCTCCGAAGCCAAATGAGTTAGACATTACAGCATTCACTTCGCAATTCGTTGTCTCTCTTGTTGGAGTCAATCCTGTCATGGCTATTGGTGTGCTGAAATTTTTGTTGCCCCACACCATCTGTTCCTTTATAGCCAATACCGAGAAGACAGCTTCTATGGCTCCTGCTGCGGCAAGTGTATGTCCAGTCATCGCCTTTGTCGAGCTGAATGCCGGAATGTTTTCGCCCCATATTGCCTTTATGGCTGCCGATTCCGATGCGTCGTTGTTTGGTGTACCTGTACCGTGGGCATTTATGTAACTTATGTCTTCTGGTTCTATACCTGCCTTCTTCAGGGCTTCCCGCATGGCTTTTTGCGGACCTCTTCCTTCGGCTGATACAGCAGTCTGGTGGTATGCATCGTTAGCATTAGCATATCCAGTCACCTGACAATAAGTCTGCTTTTTGCCTTTGTCAGCCTCCAGCACAATATATGCCGCCGCTTCGCCAAGATTTAAGCCAGCACGCGTCTCGTCAAATGGTCGGCACTTCTCGCTATCCAGTATCATCAGCGACTTGAATCCATCTATAGTATATGCACATAGTGCATCTGTTCCGCCTACTACTACTCGTTCCGCCAGTCCTTGTTCTATCATTCTAGCGCCCATCATTATGGCGTTAGCTGCTGATGAACAAGCCGTGCTTATTGCTGTTGTCATGCCGCCTATACCACATGCCTCTGCTATCATTCTTGTGCTTGATGCACAGTCGTGTTGTGCCACATATCTTAGTCGTCCTTTGTTATTGTCGCCCATGTATTCTTTGTAGAAAGTAGGCGTCATGTCCATGCCTCCAACAGTTGTAGACGATATGAAGCATGTGTTGTCCAGGTCTTCTATGCCTGCATCTCTGATAGCTTCCTTAGCAGCCACTATACCTAGTAGTGCTGTTCGTGAAATGGTCTTCTTTTTGTCTATGCCAAGCAAGCTTTTCAATTCGTCGTTCGTCATCTCTACTTCGCCAACTGGAACGTCTATCTTTGTGCTGAAGTTCAGTGGTTTGCGCAGTGTCTCCTTCACGTTATTTCCCTTTAGCGTGTTGAGTGTTTCGTTAACGCCTACACCTAGTGACGATATGATGCCTATGCCTGTAACATTTACCATTTTACGCTTTTTTGCCTCTGTTATATGTTCAAAATGTACCTTTTTGATACTTTTCTACGGCAAAGATAGCCACAAAGCAGTAAAAAAGAATTAAATTTGTATCGTTTTTACGCGTATGAACAAAAAGTGGGCTTACATACTGGCTCTTACCCTCGCTTCATTTATGCCTTTTAGTGCATCGGCCGAGGGCAATAAGACTATTACACCACGTGCTTCTCAATCTGTCCTCGCTAGTGGCAATTGGGCTAAGGTGAGTGTGTCTTCGTCAGGAATTTATCTGCTCACCAATTCTGCCCTCAGCCAAATGGGTTATTCCGACCCTTCCAAAGTAGCTATTTTTGGCAACGGAGGCAGTGCTATTCCATTCTCCAATAACACTCTACGTATCGACGACCTTCATCAGGTTCCTTGTCTTCGTACCGATAAAGGTTTGCTTTTCTATGCTGAGGGTATAGTTACGTGGGAGTCTGAAGGCAGTCGCTATTCTGCTTCTGTCAATCCATACAGCAATCATTCATACTATTTTATAACCGACACCTCTACACCTGGTATCGTTCCTTCTTCAGCACCTGTTGTTGAAACTTCCGATGTCTCTTCGGTAAATTCGTCGACAGCTCTCATGTATTCACATCATGAGAACAACGATGTCAATCTCCAGAAATCTGGACGTGACTGGTTTGGTGAGGAACTCAAAAACTCGAAGTCCACTGCCAACATTGACATGTCTCTGCCACGTCGTTCTTCGCCTGACGATCTTATATATCTTGACTTCCGTCTTGTCTCTACATCGTCGGCCAGCACTAGCTATACCGTCACATTCAACGGCAAGGATGTAGCAAGTGGTACCATAAGCGGCATAGGTTCCAACGACTATGCTCGTTCCATCACACGAAGTGTAAACTTCAAGAGTGACGACACTTCTGCCAGTAAGGTGACAGTCAGTATGACTTTCAACTCTTCTGCCGACCGTGGATGGATTGACTATGTTACTGCTACGACAACCTCTCCGCTCGACATGGCCAATGCTTCGCAGATACGTTTCAGTACTCCTGCCGGTGACGAATTCGATAATATTTTTAGATATTCCATAGCCAATGCACCTTCGTCGCTTCAGGTGTGGGACGTCAGTTCGCCATCTGAACCTCGTGCTATGAATGTTACTTCTTCGTCTTTTGTTGCTAGTGTCGACAATGCCCGTTCTTTCGTAGCTTTTTCCTCGAATGGTACTTTTGACGAACCTTCATTCGTTGGCCGTGTGGCAAATCAGAATCTCCATGCCCAGCAGGGAGTCAACTATATCATCATTACTGTCGATGAATTTTTAGATGAGGCCAAGCGTCTTGCCGAAGCCCACACATATTACTCGGGTCTTTCTGTCGCTGTTGTTACATGTAATCAGATCTATAACGAATTTTCATCAGGCAAGCGAGATGTGACTGCCCTCCGCGACTATGTCAAGATGGTACGAGATCGTGGTCTGCGTGGTCAGGGAGACGATCTTCGATGCGTTCTTCTTTTTGGTCAGGGTTCATACAACAATATTCTCGAGTCGGACAACAACCGTGTGCCTACTTATCAGTCGTCCAACTCCATCTCCTCTACGCAGACATACGTAACCGACGACTTTTTCGGATGGCTTGACGACAACGAAGGTTCTAGCGACGTCTCTGCTCGTCTTGATGTGGGCGTCGGACGCTTCCCTTGTTCCACTATTGAACAAGCACGCAACCTTGTCAACAAATCCATCACCTATTTGTCATCACTTGACCCTGGTTCCTGGAAAGCTTCTGTCACATTTGCCTCCGACGATGGAGACGAGAATGAACATCTTATTAATGCCGAGAAGATGGCTGCCAAGTTTGAGCAGATCTATCCTGACATGACTGTCAATCGTATATTCATCGAGGCCTACAAGGCTTCACAGACAAGCACCGGCATCATCTATCATCAGGCACATACCGACTTTATGAACGCCTTCAACAATGGTAGCACCGTTATCGACTATGTTGGACATGCCGCTGCGTATGGCTTTACGGGCGACGGACTTTTTCATCAGAATGACATTGTCCATCTGACCAACAAGACACGCCTTCCGCTTCTCATCACAGCCGCATGTGATTTCTGTCCTTTTGACCATAATATATTCAGTGGTAGTGAAGAAGGACTCATCTACCCTAATGGAGGATTTATTGGAGTGCTTGGTTCTTCACGTATTGTATATAGCACCAGCAACTACAAGCTTAATAATGCTGTGCTCGACTATCTCTTTGCAGACGATGCTCAGGGACATCCACTCACCATAGGTGAAGCCATATCAAGAGGCAAAGTTGCCTCAGGTGGACTTGTCAATTCGCTCAAGTACATCTACCTTGGCGACCCTGCGATCATCCTTCCTCGTCAAAGTCGTTCCGTCTCTGTTGAGACAGTCAACGGCGAACCAGCCGAGCTCTCTGACACACCATTGCAGGCACTCAACATGTCTACTATAGCAGGTTCTGTTTATACCGCTTCGGGCAATGTCGACAGCACTTTCAATGGCACCATACAACTCGTTCTTTTCGACAAGCGTTCCACTACCTACACCTCTGGGCTCAAGAGTAGTGTCTACTCTTTTGAGGAATATAAAAACCCTGTCTATAAAGGTTCTGCTGAAGTACGCAATGGTCGCTATACCCTTGACTTCATGCTCTCAAAAGACATTAATCCAGACGTCCAGTATGGTCGTGCATTCCTCTATGCCGTTGCCGACAATCAGCAAGACGAAGCATACGGCGCCTACAACCAGATTCTTGTGGGTGGCATTGCCGACAAAGTCGAAGTTGACTCCGATGGACCTTCTATTAAAGCATGGGTTGACTTTGAGCAGTTCCACGATGGACAAATCTCTGGTGCTAATCCTGTACTCTATGCCACTTTTGAAGATGCTTCCGGCATCAACACTTCGGGTCTTGGAGCTGGCCACGATTTATGTGTCTATATTAATGGTGACCGCAACAATGCTATCTGCCTCAATGGCGATTTTGTCTATGATGCAGGCAGTCACACTCGCGGCTCCCTTACCTATAGGTTCAGCGGCATTGCCGATGGACTTCAATGTCTCACGCTCAAAGCTTGGGACAATGTGAACAACTCTTCCTCTGTCGACCTTAACCTCAAGGTGGTCGGCGGTAGTGACATCACTTTTGGTCAGACGCAACTATTCCCGTCGCCTCTTGACGTCTCTTGTCAGCCGCTCATGCTCCGTTTCACACATAATGACGGTGCTACGACACTCAAGCTCAATGTGCGCGTCTTTGCAGTTGACGGCAGCCTTATGGCCAGAGCTTCCTTCGATGTTGTCTCGGCAGCCAATACTGCCACAGTCGACCTCTCTGCCTCGGTGCCTGGCGTCAGTACACTTCCACGTGGACTCTATCTCGTCTCTGTCGACGTCGATAGCAGCAGTGGGCGCAAGGGATCTTTCACTAAACGTTTGTCAGTAAAATGATGCTATTATAAACATTTAAACTATCTTTGCCTATCGAATAGACCATCTACCCAATTTTGTAGATTTAATATTAACGATGAAAAAGACTCTTTTCAACATTCTGGCTTCTGCTTCATTGCTCATTGCCAGTAGTATTTTTGTCAAGGCACAGACAGATAATAATCCTATTCCGTCATCTGTGCAGATGCTCAACATTGCTCCTGAAGCTCGCGGTACAGCCATGGGTGATGCTGGTGTTGCATCTACACCTGACGTCAATTCGCAGCATTGGAACCCGGCCAAGTATGCCTTCATGGATTCCAAGGCTGGCGTCTCTATCTCTATCACTCCTTGGCTTCGCAGCCTCGTGAGCGATATCAACCTCTTCTATATGGCTGGTTACTATCAAGTCAATCAGCGTAACAATGTCAGTGCATCTATTCGTTACTTCTCGCTTGGTGACCTTGTCTTCTATGACGAGCGTGGCGACGAGCAGGGTACATATAAACCTAATGAATTTGCCATCGATGGAGCTTACTCGCTTAAGCTCTCTGACATGCTCTCTGGTGCCGTAGCACTCCGCTTCATCCATTCAGACCTTGGTTTCCAGCAGGAGGATGACTCCTACTCTGCCGGCAACGCCTTTGCTGCCGATGTTGCTTTCTACTTCAAGAAGAAAGTCAAAGTTGACCGCGACCGTACAGCTGACTTCATGGCCGGCATCAACATTTCAAACCTTGGTACTAAGATTACCTACGACGATGGTAATACCAACGAATACCTTCCTGCTAACCTCAAGCTCGGTGTAGGTTTCTTCTACGATGTAGACAACTACAACCGCATAGGTGCTGCCTTTGATGTCAACAAACTGCTCGTGCCAACGCCTACATACCGTAATGTCAGTGACACAGAATCTGACCAGACAGCATACGAACGCCGCATGGCTTACTACGACCAGTCAGTCATCAAGTCAATATTCACATCCTTCTCTGATGCACCAAATGGCGCCAAGGAGGAGTTCCAGGAAATAGACTTCATGGGTGGTATAGAATACACCTATAACAAGCTCTTCTCTGCACGTGCCGGTTACCACTACAATCCTGAAAACAAAGGTAACCTCAAGTATGCTACAGTTGGTCTTGGTGTCAAGTACAAGATGCTCAATGTTGACGCTTCCTACATCTTTACAGTCGGACAGGCAAACAACAATTCGGCTTTGGCTAACACCGTGCGTATCACACTTGGATTTGACCTTGGAAAGCTCATCAAGTAGTATTTAGACGCGCTAGCACGTCTTCTCTATAAAATAAAAAGGAACCTCGAGAGGTTCCTTTTTTGTTCTTTATTATTGCTTCAGAAGTACCTTTTCCCTTTACTCCATCACCTTCAAATCATCACTTATAATAAGATGTGCTTCAGTTGCCGCCATTATCTCCTCTATTGTATATTGAGGATTATATTCCTTAAGTACTATTCCCTCTGGCGTTATTTCCATCACTCCCATTTCAGTTATTATCATGTCGACCACACCTTTTGCCGTCAGCGGATAGGTGCACCTCTTCAATATTTTTGGCATACCCTTCTGCGTATGTTCCATGGTTACAATAACCTTTTTTGCACCCACAACCAGATCCATAGCGCCACCCATACCATGTACAGCCTTTCCTGGTATTATCCAGTTGGCAATGTCGCCGTTTTCAGCCACCTGCATCGAGCCGAGTATAGTCTTGTCGACATGTCCACCACGTATTATCGTAAACGAAAACGAGCTATCGAAGAACATACCGTCATGCTCTACACCTGCTGGATTGCCGCTAGGGTCCACAATGTAGTATATACCATCTTCCTTCACCTTCTCGTCGCAAGCACACAATCCTATGAAGCCATTTTCAGACTGAAGCGTAATCTTCACGTCCTGACCTACATAGTGTGGTATCAACGTTGGCAGACCTATGCCCAAATTAACCACGTCACCGTCCTCCAGTTCGCGTGCTGCTCTTTTTGCTATGAAATGCTTAATCTCCTCTTTGTTCATTATTTTTCATCCATTGGGTTCAACACCAGGTAGTCTATAAAAATATGTGGTGTCTCCACGAAGTCAGGGCCTATTTCACCTGTCGGTACAATCTTTTCCACCTCTGCTATCACCATTTTGCATGCCGTTGCCATCAGTGGGTTGAAATTTCTCAGTGTGCCCTTGTAGCGTATGTTGCCAGACTCGTCGGCCACATACCCTTTTATTATTGCCACGTCACCCTTCAGAGGTTTCTCCAACAAATATTCCTTGCCATCAACTTCGATGATCTGCTTCCCCTCCATGGTCGTTGGCCATGTACTGTCGGCCACAATGGTGCCTACGCCAGTTGGTGTCAAAACGCCTCCAAGGCCCGCACCTGCTGCACGAATCTGTTCCACCAGAGTTCCTTGTGGCTGCAGTTTCAGTTCCATTTTTCCAGCGTTGACCAGTTCTCCGCATTGCTTGTTCAGACCTACATGCGATGCTATCAGCCGTTTTACTTGTCCACGCGCCAGCAGACGTCCGCAGCCCTCATTCTCGAAACCTGCGTCGTTGCATATCACAGTCAGATCGTGTGCCTTTACGGCATTCACAATTGATTTGGCAGTGCCGCATGTCATGAAGCCGCCAACCATTATCGTCATGCCATCTTTTATCAGCGCACCAGCTTCTTCTGCTGTTATTATTTCTTTCTTGCTCATGTTGGCAAAGGTATATAAAAAAATTGCTAAAAATATTGTATTTTTCATAATTAAACCCTATATTTGATAAATCACAAACAAGTATAAAGTTTTTACCCATGCGTAGCCTTCTATCCATTGATCCTGATTGCCGACAGCTGATTGAGGCTGTGGCCCAGCACTATAGTTCTGTTCTGCTTGTCAACATTGATACACGGCAATATCAAGCTATCAAGTTGTCGCAGTTTGGGCATAACATTATGAACCAGTACCCTGATGACAATTTTGACTACTATATAACCAACACCGTAGCACCCGACTTCCACGACGTCTTCCGTCGTTTTATCGACACGTCTACTCTTGCCTCTCGTCTTGCCTCGCAGCCTGTGCTCACTATGGAATTTAGAAGTCTCGCTGAGGGACGCAACTGGTGTCGAGCCACATTCTCAGTAATATCTTCCGAGTTACATTTGGCACTTCTTACCTTTGAGGACATTCATCGTTCGAAGGAGCGTGAATTTCAGATAGAGCAGCAGATGAAGTATATCAATGGACTCTTCAGCGGTTATGATGTAGTACTCGTCTACAATGTAGACACGGAGAAGCTCACCTATTCATACGTCTGCGATATAGCACCTGACAACCTGCGACTTTCGCTTTCATCTTCGCTTCCATTCACTGAGATGTTTGCCTCGACCATCCATAGTTTCTGTCACCCCGACCATCTTGAACAGATTTTACCATATACTGACCCTAACTTCCTTCGTCAGGTACTTAAAAGCAAGAAGAGACATACACAGCGTTTTCTCTATTTCAACACCAACGTTAACGACTATAAGTGGATTGAGCTGAAGCTCATCAAATTTGCCTCTACCGACCAGCCAGCTACCGACATTGCCATAACCTTTACTAATGTTGATGCTGACGAACGTCTCAAGCGACAGCAGCATGCCGCACTCGAAGATGTCAAGTCGATTATCCGTGCTTCTGAGATGGGTATCTGGCACATTACTCTCATTCAGGGTAAGAAATCGACCATGCAGGCCGACGATACCATGCGTCGTCTGCTAGCCATCGACACCGATGCACACCTCACGCCCGAGGCTCTTTATGACGCTTGGTTCAGCCGCATTGATGCAGACGCACTCACGTCGGTCAACGCCTCTGTAATGAAGATGATCACCGATGGACGCGACGAGAATACATACCTTTGGCACCACCCTACGCTCGGACCTCGTTATGTACGTTGTGGCGGCACCTCACAGCCTATCATGGGTGGACACGTTCTCTCGGGTTACCACTATGACGTTACTGAGCAAGTGCTTGCCGAGATGAATGGCAAGAAATTGCTTCAGGACGCACTCGATGCAAGCAAGGAAAAGAGTGCCTTCATTCATAATATGGTGCATGAGATACGCAATCCGCTAAACGCCATCATGGGCTTTTCCGAGCTCCTTGCCATGCCTGATGGCTCATGGAGTCAGAGTGAGCGCGATGAGCAGTTCCGTCAGATCACCAATGCCTACAACATGCTCAAATTGCTAATCGACGATGTCATTGATGCCGCTGATGCCGAGCATGGAAATTACATTGTCAACATCTCTGATGTCAATGTCAACGACGTCTGTCGTACCGTCATACAGGGCATGGAATTCCGCAAGCCTGGCAATGTTCGCCTCTACTTCACAACCGAAGTGTCTGACGATTACGTCATACAATCTGACTCCCGTCGCATTTGCCAGATTTTGGCCAACTATATTAGTAACTCGTGCAAGCACACCATTGCTGGTGAAATACGCCTCCACGTCAGTACTACCGAGCGACCTGGACACATCACCTTCTCTGTCACCGACACAGGTGAAGGCATTCCGCCTGAGGCCGCACAGGATGTCTTCAAGAGGTTCAAGAAGTACAACAGCAACGTCAAAGGTTCTGGCATTGGGCTCAACATCGTCAGCGTACTTGCCGACAAGCTTAATGGACAGGTTTGCCTTGACACCACTTACACTCGTGGTGCGCGCTTCCTCTTTATTCTTTGATGACAACGTAGATTTCCGAAAAATATGCATTTTTGCCTTAAAAAGTGCCGAAAAATATGCATTTGTATAAGTAAAATGCAGATATACAGAGAGATATATGAATGTTCTAAAAAGACGTGTTAATATATCCAAAAAGCCATGTAAATGAGGTGTTGCGGGCGTGACGAAATGTTAAAGAAATTAACAAAAAGGTCGAAAATCGAGTTTGACAACTTTGACCATGACCATTGTTAAATTGGGTTAAAGAAATGTCATTTGAGATGGAGTCAGAAAGGTATGGTAAGGGTACGGTAAGGTACCGTTATCCCTCCGAGAAAAGTGTCTAAAGTCGATGGCGCTATTTTTGTGAAAGATTATTAAATGTTATTAAGAGGAAGGTGCTTAAATTAACATAGTGGGTTGGCGTTTTAACTAACAAGAACACGAACTATTTGGAGTATAATGCAGAAAACGTGGAATGGTCGCGGTCAAAAGGTCAAAGTTGATTTTTGGGGTCAGGTTTTTTGGGGTGAAGATGATGTTGGTGAAATAGTTTTTGTAAATTTGTGGCCATATATTTAAACGAAACTTTACATATACTAAAACGAACAGGGAAGGTTATAATACCAATTACCATTATCATAACATTATTGACACATGAAGAATAAACTTACTCGCTTTATGCTCTTCTTGAGCATTACTGGCATTTTAGCTATGACATCTTGCAAGACAGACGACCCAGAACCAGAGCCTATTGTCAAGCCAACACCTAAGCCAGACCCAGAACCAACGCCTAAGCCTGATCCTAAGCCAGACCCAGAACCCGAAGCATTAGACACCATTAAGGTTGCAAGCTATAAGATAGTCAAGCCGAATCTTACGGAAGATAGCGAAAACATGTATGAGATATCAATTGGCTATCCAACATTGGAAGTCACTTTCAACCATCCAGCTGAAGTCACTTCCATCAAGCCAATGCTTGATGGTTTGGAATTGCCATTTGTAGTTGACTATGAAATGTCGGATGACGGTCTGAGGATGACTGTTGACCGTCTGGTATTCTATCACATGACCGACCGAAAGTTAGAGTTGGAAATAAGGATGAAGGGCCTCAAGGACGGACATCATTGGAAAGATAAAATAGAATTAGCTACATGCAAGAACAGCTATGTATATGATGGTATGCCAGAAACGGTGATAACCGACTATGAGAGAGAGACGATATGGATGGCAACCAAGTTTCCACACCGCGTCTATCGCATTGCAATGTCGGACCCTGAGCATCCTGTGTATGCCGATTTTGACATTTGCCCGAATGTAATCACCATTAACCCATACAACGGGTATCTATATGTAGGCACTAAGGTGACATCATACGAAGAGGCGGCAATATATGACAGGAAAGTGCACGTGCTTGATGCCACGACACTCAAGGAAGTCGATTCGTTTGTAGTGTCGTTTGATCATACGTCTATGTTTGATAGTAATGGGAAATTAAAATTCCCTGACGCTTCGCCTATGTCGATGGCATTTACTGATGATGGTTATGGCATCATCGTGCGCCAGAAATATGGTGACAGTGGCACTGACCTCTGCTATGTAGACAGTAAAAATGGTCATAAGGTGACCGTTGATGATTGCTGGACGGAATTTTACAGCACGGTTGACGTGTCATACGACAAAAAGCAGTTGATAATTAAGCAAGACCGCTTTATGAGTTCTAATCTTTATCTGGTTTCACGTAAAAATCCGACACTGAAGGAATATGTCGTAGCAAACCAATATAAGTCGGATGATCCTTCGGCAGGAGGAACGCTCGTAGCATATAAATTTCACAGAAGCGAGCCGAGGTATTTCATCCATGATGTCTCTTCGATGTGTATCATAGATTATGAGAAAGATGAATACTCACCAGTCTTCACTATGATAGGTGAGGTTGTAAGTGTCGACTACGACTATAACAATGAAAACTTCGTCTTTAAGGTTGACCAATTCAATGGTGCATACTACTATGTAGACATGAACACCGGCACACCAGTCTTTGGCTGCAACTATGTCTTGCCAGGCGAGCCTGGCGACCACATGAGGTATATGACACATAACCCTAAGCGTGATGAGCTCTACTTCTTTGAGATTCCTGTCGACCGCAATTCGTTTACGCACCTTATAGTGTTTGACGCAAAGGAATTCAGGGAGCAGCCAGCGGAAGAGTAACTTTCCGTTCGTCACCACCTTTTGTGCCGTTCGTTGTCGATTTTGACCCGTTGCCCGACAACTTTGACCCGTTGCTTGATATTATTTGGCTACTTCTGACCTACAAGATATTTTTGCATCTAGTAGACCACACATTATTATTTTATGTTGAATCACAAAAAGGTCATTAAATGAAAAGATGCATTTTTATCTTCGCAACAGCTATGCTAGTGGGTTGCGACAACACAGACAACACATTGTCTGACATTCCAAATTATGTCCAGCCACAACCGGGCAATAGCACTATTGACAATTCGGGTACAGACAGTTCAGGATTATCCTACAATTCGTCTGATGCCGCCTACGATGTGCGAAACTTCACCATCGAATGGGACATGATAGACGAGAATACCTTTGTCGAGGAGAATGAAAACACCTCCACTCTCGATGCTGACGATATGGTGGAAAACTCTTCATTCACAAAGACCATCATAGTCAACTTTGATGGCACCTCTGCGACTATCTCTGGCGAAGTAGCTGGAGTTGCAGTCAATGTAGACAATGCGCATGTTATTGTCACTTCAGAAGGTGCTTCAGGTGTTGAATATATCCTTTCAGGCTCCACAACTGATGGCCAGTTCAAGATCTATAGTGACAAGAAAGCGAAGATTACGCTAAGCAATCTAAACCTTACCAATGCCTCAGGATCGGCCATCGACATACAAAGCAAAAAACGTATGTTTATAGTTTGTGCCGATGGGACAACCAACATACTCAGCGACGCCCCAGAATATTCCACTCCTGATGGCGAAGACGAAAAAGCTACACTCTTTGCCGAAGGGCAGATAATATTCTCCGGATGTGGGTCATTGCTCGTTAATGCGAACTACAAGCACGCCATTTGCTCTGACCAGTATATCGTCACACGTGCAGGCACATACATCAAAGTGAACTCCATTAAAGATGGCATACACACCAACGACGGCTATACGCACAATGGCGGTATCCTCATTCTCAACTCCTCGGAGGGTGATGGTATCGACTCAGACTCAGACATCTGCATACATGGCGGACTCATTAAAATCCTCACCGACGGCATTGCCTCAAAGGGAATCAAATCTGCCGCCAACATCACCATTACCGGTGGTCGGCAGATAGTGTTGACTACGGGTTCTGCTGAATATGATAACGACGAGCAGGATGCGTCTTCTGCATCCTGTATCAAGTGTGACTCCACACTTACCGTCGTAGGTGGCAACCTTTTTCTCAAAAGTATTGGTGCTGGCGGCAAAGGCATTAACGTTGACCAGCAGTTCATACTTGCCGATGGTACTATATATGTACTCACTACTGGTTCGCTATTCACATACGCATCTTCAACCTCTTCTACCAGCACACGTCCAGGTGGTTGGAACATGCCTGGTGATCAATCTTCTTCAGACAATTCATCATCTCCTAAAGCGATCAAAGTTACTGGTGATATAAGCATCTCTGGAGGAACAGTACGCGTTAGGACAACGGGAGCTACAGAAGGCAGCGAAGGCATCGAGTCAAAAAGCAGCATCTATATCAAGGGAGGCGACATTGCAGTCTATTCTGCCGACGATGCCATAAATGCAAAATCACATATTGACATCTCTGGAGGAAGCCTCTATGCCTATGCGACCAACAACGATGGCATCGACTCCAATGGAACAATCACCGTTAGTGGAGGAGTTGTCATTTCGTCAGGAACTACCGCCCCAGAAGAAGGATTCGACTGTGACCAGAACACGTTTGCCATCACCGGTGGTACTCTCATCGGCATCGGAGGTAGCACAAGCACTCCAACAAGCAGCAAATGTACACAGAATACGGTTGTCTATGCCGGCTCTTCGGCTTCGACTAATTCATTATATACACTTGTTGACTCGGATGGGAACCACATCTTCTCGTTCACCTCTCCACGTTCATACAACTCCTTTACTCTACTTTTTTCTATGCCAGAATTGAAAAAAGGCACTTATATTCTCTATTCTGGTGGAACCGTAAGTGGAGGAAAAGAGTATAACGGATTAGTGACCAGTGGTACTTATTCTCCAGGAACACAACAATCATCTCTTACCATTAGTAGCAGCGTGACGACAGTTGGTTCTGCAAATGGAGGCTTCGGGGCAGGTCCTAGATGGTAATTATTTTCAATACAATGCTCGTAATATAAAGGCGAACAGATGAAGATAAAAGAATATATACTCAACCATATCAGCCACAAAGCTATTGTCTATGCCGGCTTTTGGGTTATATTGCTCCTGTTGCCATTTATTGGCAATTATTTTACTATGTCTCAAAGGAGTCTTGCCCAACTCAATTGGCACGTGATCGTAAGCCAGTGGTCTAGTCTTATTCCGTTCCTTATAATCTTCCTGGTCAATTGTATATGGCTAGTGCCACGCCTCTTCATGCGTCAGCATTATGTCATATATATTGCGAGCGTTGTATTGCTTTCTTTATCCACATTCTTTGTTACTCAGTTAACGACAGAGCAGACTCCTATGCCACGTCATGAGATATCAATGAATGAAGACTTTGACGGCCATCATTTTTCAGGGCACGATAACAAGTTTAACTCGCTGCATGTCGGATCGCATGACATTCATGCACCTCATCAGGCTCCACCACGGAAGCCTGGTATGCATCTGCGCGACATGTTTTTTGGACCATTGGTGGGTGACATGTTCCTTGTCTTTCTGCTTGTTTCATTCAATATAGCTGTTGAGCTCTTCTTTAAGTCTCAAAAAGACAAACTCGCCATCAGGGAACTAAAATACAACGAAGTGCAAGCACAGCTTGACTACCTAAAATACCAGATTAATCCCCACTTCTTCATGAACACTCTCAACAATATACATGCACTTGTCGACATTGATACCGACAAGGCGAAGCAGACCGTAATAGAGTTATCAAGGCTCATGCGTTACCTGCTCTATGAATCTAACAAGAAGTTCATTCAGCTAGACAAAGAAATAAGTTTTCTTCGTCACTATATAGAAATCATGCGCATTCGATACCCCGACGACGTGGTAGCCATAAAGTGCAACCTGCCAAATGCTGCAGAGTCTGTGCTCATTCCACCGCTTCTCTTCATCAGCTTTGTCGAGAATGCATTCAAACATGGAGTGTCATATCGCAGCAACTCATACGTCAATATCGACATAACCATCGACAATAACAAGATTACATTCCGTTGTCTCAATAGCAATGCTAGCAAACAGAAAGACCAACATCATGGCATAGGGCTTGATAACATACGTCAGAGGCTCGAGCTGCTCTATCCGTTGCGATACGAACTCTCCATCAACGAATCGTCTGGCCAATTTTCGGTTATTCTTAGCATTCCTGTTGTTAAAGCCACGGATTCAATATAACGCATTTATCTAACGTCATTAATCTATATCACTATGACCATCAATTGTATTGCTGTTGACGACGAGCCGCTAGCTCTTGCCCAAATATCAAACTATATATCTCACATACCATATCTCAATCTTGTTGCCCAATGTCGTGATGCATTCGAGGCGACCGACTTTTTAGCAAGTAATAATGTCGATTTGGTATTTGTCGACATCAACATGCCGGACATTAATGGAGTTGAATTTGTCCGTTCACTCTCTTCATGCCCCTACATTATCTTTACGACAGCATATTCAGAATATGCCATCGAAGGTTTCAAAGTTGAAGCCGTCGACTACCTCCTCAAACCGTATACACAAGCCGACCTCCTCCAGGCCACCGAAAAGGTACGCCGACGCATCGAATCGACTGCAACACCTGCATCCGACGACTCCATATTCATCAAATGTGATTTTCGTACAGTCAAGGTTCGACTTTCCGACATTATATATATTGAAGGTATGAATGAGTTTGTGAAGATTTTTATTGAAGGCGAGGATAAGCCACTCATTCCTCTTCTCAGCATGAAGCGTCTCGAAGATTCACTTCCTCGCAGCCTCTTTATGCGTATACACAAGTCATATATAGTCAACCTTAACAAAGTAACCGACATACAACGACAGCGCATAGTGTTCGGCAATGTCTTCATTCCTATAGGCGATAGTTACAAAGATCGATTCACTGAATTTATAAACTCCAAGGTCCTCAAGTGAATTTTGATATCCAATAAAAGTAGGCAGTAAAAGTACGTTCGTCACCACCTTTTGTGCCGTTCGTCACCAGTTTGTACGAAAAAATCGCCGTTCGTCACCGATTTTGTGACGTTCGTCAAAAATATTGGAAAATAGGGTGTTTTTTAATTCGATAATTGTACCTTTGTTTCATATTCATTTTAACATAGCAACAAAATAAACAAAAATAATATGAAACACTATTTACAAAAAATTGCTCTGACGGCCATATTCGTCATGACGGCTTTTGTTTCGTGGGCGGCTATTACGCCATCAACGCCTACAAAAAACTCATCTGGCAAATATGAGATCAAGACTGCTGCTGAACTCCTCTGGTTTCGCGACAACATGAAGGGAAGTACAGCATCATTCATTTTGATGAATGACATCTATTTCAACTCTTCTTCTGCATGTGCCAATTATAAGAATTGGACTAAAGGCACATCAGGCATTAATGTTTGGCAGAACATTTCCACAGGCAATACTGACGGTAATGTCTTTTATGGAACTTTTGATGGCAACGGACACACCATCTATGGCCTTTTTATTGATTATGAAGAAAATGGTGATCCATATTATAATAATGGTGATGACGAGGACCACTATTATGGATTTATTCCAAATCTTGGCGTAGGCACCACAACTGGTCGAATTGTCAATCTTACCATTAGACAGTCAAAGTATATTGTGCATTATGCTTCTGTAGAAATTTGTTCGAAAAATCATTCAGCATATTGTGGTATTATAGCTGGAGGATGCTCTGGACAAATAGAGAATTGCAAGGTGATCGATTGCTATATCGACAACTTGGCCTCTATATCATATAATGACGACTACAATAGTGAAATTTACTATACCAATGGTTTTATTGCTGGTGTTTTGTATGACAATGCCAATACTGCCAGAGTAATTCCTTACATTAGAAATTGTATTGTAGGTGATGAGGCTACAGGTCTTAATGCTGTAAAGAACAACAGTTATGACAACCTCTATCCTTATATGGAAGCAAATGGTTATTGTTCTAAAGCTGGCGGTATTGTTGGCAAATTGTCTGGTAATGCAGTTCAGTTGGAAAATTGTGCATTTTTCGGTCGAATCAAGGCAGGTGGATACGTTGGTGGTATTGTTGGTGAAAACGACAAATCTTATGGATTTAGAACAAACATCTTTGCCGGCGTTTTGATTGCCAGAAATTCTAGCGAATATAATTATCTTGGTGGTATAGCAGGTAAGTATACTTCAAGGCCAACAAAATATTCCTCATATTGCCTTTCTGCCGGCATTGTTCGTGGCGCAGGCAGCAAAGATGCCGATGATACCAAGTCCAACAGAGGCGGATTGTATGGCAGACTTTATACATTAGCTAACGCTGTATATCGTATGCCTTATAAAACAGCGAATTTCGCTACTCTGAAAGCTGTTGTCGGCAAATATGAATCAGATGGCAAATGCGAAATGGAGCCTATCGTCAGTTGCGAGGATTACTATGGAAATGGTGAATACGCATACGGCAACGGTTATTACATGCGTGTAGGCGTAGACACGTTCCCACGTGTTTTGGAGACGACATATTCTACATATACAGACAAAATATATAAACTTATTTTGAAAGACATGTTCAATGGCGCCTTCAGTGGTCAGAAGACTGTTTACGTGAATGACAATAAGAACTTGAACCTGCCAAATCCTGAAACGACTCATAAGGGATATGATTTTGACGGATGGTATACGGCAGAAAATGGAAGTGGTACAAAATTGGTAGCAACTGCAGCCCTGCCTTTGCCTTTACCTTCTGACTTGGCTTTCTATGGTTACTGGAAGCCTAAATCTGTAATTATAGCGGCAGGCACCAATTTGACTACTAATATTCCTACTATCACTTATCAATATGGTACTCTTAGTGGAACTTCTAATGGTTCTATAACGACAAGTGGTATTAAAACATTCACTTCTTATTACGATAAGGAATATACATTTACCATACCGGCCACTTATGGTGATAATGAACTGTATGGCGTTAAAATATCAGTATTCAAAAGGATCAATTTGGATAAGGCTGATATGTCGAATTCCTTTGTCTATACAGATCTTTCTGGAAACGAACAGGAAATGCTGCCTTCTCTGATGGACTTGACCGTTGCTAAAGTGAACGTGTGGAACGTATTTACGAAAGATGGTTCAAACTATAAAATCACAAGTAAGATCTCAGAGACATCAGGTCCTGGCTACGAGTTCATTTTCCAGCCAAAGGGTGGTTATGCCATCAATGTAGCTTGCAACAACTACAACTATGGTAAGGTAGATGCTTATTATGGCAGTAATGATTATTCTAGGCATCACAAAGAAACTACTACTGAAGCCATATCATTCCAACATGATTATTTGCAGAAAGTGGTTCTTGTTGCTCGTCCAGAGAATGGTAGTGCCTTCATAAAGTGGAGTGATGGCAATACTGATAATCCACGTGTCATAACTATTGAATCGGCTGTAGAACTCACTGCCGAGTTCTCTCCAGCTACCTATACTATTGCCCTCATCAGCAACAGCAGCAGTCTCTATGGTTCACCTGTTGTGACTCTCACTGGCAATGGTACATTCACACATGGCGATAATGCAACAGTCAAATCTTCTATTGCCGATGACACCCATTTCACTTTTGATGGATGGTATAATGGTAGCAGTAGAGTCAGCACATTGCAGGAGTATGCATTCACCGTCGGTGCAAATGCTACGCTTACAGCAAAATATGCTCCGGTAAAATATACTGTAGAAGTGGGCAACGCCTTTGGAATGAGTAAATATAGCGATGATATTCTTGTCAATGGTACACAATATGGCGAGTCAGAACAATTTGGTTATGGAACTGAGGTAGTCGTTGAGGCAATACCTGTCGAGGGTTACCAGTTCACTAAGTGGAGTGACGATAATACTGAAAACCCACGTACTATTACCATACTTGGCAATGTCGACATTAAGGCTTCATATAGCGAGATAACAGCCACTGCTATCGGTGACAATCTCTCTTCCGACAATGTTGTCAAGGTTGAGTATATTGGTGTTAGTGGCGTTGTTACTTCCGCTCCTCAGAAGGGACTCAACATTATCCGTACAACATACGAAAGCGGACGCATAACAAACGAAAAGAGATTATTTACTAAATAAGTAACACTAATGAAACGACTGATATTTATGGCATTTTGCCTTATTGGTCTTTGTGGTGCTGCCAACGCACAGATTTTTGTGCCGGCAGCTACACCACCAACAGACAACACATCTTCTGCTGGACTTTTTGGCATGCCTTTTACATTGTATTCGCCTGTCACATTTATTTCTACTGCAACAGGACTCGAAACAGAATGCAACGCGCAGGTTTCAGTTGTCGGCAATGCCGTGAAACTCACGAACGTTGCCGGACAAAAAGTAGAACTCTATGACCTCAAGGGCGTCTGCATCAAACACATTGACAAAGCCGAGGAAGTTGAGCAGATCAATGTCGAGCAGCGAGGCATCTACATTCTCCTTGTCGGCAAGGCTGCAAAGAAAATAGTATTGGAATAAAAAGAATAATAAAAAAGATAATATGAAAATTATTAGCAAGATGATGGCAGCAGCAGCTCTTATGCTTACTGCCATGACCGCAGAGGCTCAGATATGCCTTATGGAAAATAATGACGGTCTGACATATCAGACAGTCATCACTAACGAAGGTAACGTTGTCAATGGAGACATACAGCTTGTATTCGAATTCTATGGAGGCACAGGTTTTGCCAGCACAGGTTTTGCTTCTGGCAACCTTATCTGGAAAGAGGTACACGAGATGACCGTTGAGAATGGTTATGTTACCGCCGCTGTAGGTGCCATTAATGCAAAAAACGAAAAGTATAAGTACAACAACAACGACGTGCTTACCAGCATAGACAAGAAGGGCAACGCCGACTTCATTACTATGCTTGCCAAGGCTTGTGGCATTAAGATACAGTATACTCTCGACGGTTCTAAATACACCACACTTGGTGAAGTTCCTGTTCTTCGAGTTCCTGCAGCCTTCTTCGCCACAAAGGCATCTTATGCAGAAACAGCCAATACAGCTAAATCAGCTGATGTAGCACAGTCAGCACAGGCCATAGAAGGCCTTGAGTATGCTACTGTCAATGTGACATTCAAAAATACGACTTCTGTTTCACACAAAGGCTATTTCTATGGTCAGAGTGTGACAGTTCCTGCTAATGGCAGCAAAACTATTACTGTAAATAACTACATACCTGGTTGTTCTCAAAACATCTATGTAGAGGCATCTGATAATGATACTAAAACAGACAACGTATCAAGCCTTGTAGCAGGCAGTAAGACAAAAGATCAGACTGTTTCAGGAGTTGCTCCAGCCGAAACAAAAAATATTACTGTAAATATTATAAAGGCTAAAATAAACTAGTATCATCAGATATAGGTTTATAACCCAACAAGACATCACCGCAAGCTTAAGGTTTGTGGTGATGTTTTTTGTTATTGCTTTCAGTAAAACACTTACGATTCATAACTATAATACTTATACTACTCACAAACTATAAGAAAAATTATCTAACTCTTTGTTAAAAATTACAACTTCGCTTTTGATTTTCAATAAAAGTATTTACCTTTGTAACGATTTATAAATCTAATAGCGCTTTTTTATAAGAATTGAAATTAAAATAGGCCTAATATGATGTATAAATTAGAAAACCAAAGATAATCGAATTGTTTATTAAAAATACACTCAAGTTATGATGCAAAAGCGTTTACCAAAGGCTCAGGGTCTATATGATCCACAAAATGAGCACGACGCGTGTGGTGTAGGCTTTGTTGCCAACATCAAGGGCGAAAAGACTAACGACATCATTCGTCGTGGCTTGCAGGTGAATGTCAACATGACACACCGTGGAGCTGAGGGTGCCGACGACAAGTCGGGTGATGGTGCTGGTATACTCATACAGCTTCCTCATGAATTTTTTAAGGCTCTCGTGCCAGATCTTCCAGAAGAAGGCCGTTATGCCTCGGGTCTGGTCTTTGTTCCAAAGAATGAGTCGGCTGCACAGAAGTGCATGGACACTCTCACATCCTTTATTGAAAGCGAAGGACTCGAACTTATAACCTACCGCGACGTACCAGTCAATAGCAGTTGCGTTGGTGAAATAGCACTTCGCAACGAACCTCGAATTGTACAGGTATTCGTTGGCAGCCGTGGACTTGAAACAGACAAGTTCGAACGTAAACTCTACCTTGTTCGCAAGCAGGCAGAGATTAAAGTCAGAAACAGCAACATCATCGACAAGGAGTCATACTATGTAGTATCTCTTTCGTCGAAGACGTTCATATATAAGGGTATGCTCACACCTAGCCAGCTCGGCGACTACTTCCTTGACTTCAAGGATAGTCGCATGAAGAGTGCTATTGCTGTTGTACACTCCCGATTCTCTACCAACACGTTCCCTACATGGGACCTTGCTCAGCCATTCCGTATGCTCGCACACAACGGCGAAATCAACACCATACGTGGCAACCGACTTTGGATGCAGGCTCGTGAGGGACTTCTTCAGTCAGACCTCTTTGGTGACGACTTGAAGAAGATCTTCCCTATTGTAGAGCCAAACATGAGTGACTCTGCTTCACTCGACAACGTTTTCGAGTTCCTCGTACAGGCTGGACGTACATTGCCACATGCTCTTACGATGATGGTACCAGAGTCATGGAATTCTAAGAACCCTATACCAGACAGCCTCAAGGCATACTATGAATACCACTCTACCATCATGGAGCCATGGGATGGTCCTGCAGCCCTTGTCTTCACAGATGGACGTTATGTAGGTGGTACACTTGACCGCAACGGTCTTCGTCCTTCACGATACATCATCACCAAGAACGACATGATCGTCATGGGATCTGAAGTTGGTGTACAGGTTTTCGATCCAGAGGAAATTAAGGAAAAAGGACGTCTCCGTCCAGGAAAGCTCCTCCTCGTCGACACTCAGCTTGGTACTATCATTCCTGATGATGAGGCTAAATTGCAGCTTGCACGTATGCACCCTTACGAGAACTGGCTGAAGAACAACCGCTTCTCGCTCGACGATATCGAGAGCGAAGTAAAGTCGCCAGTAGCGCTTGTAGGTGACAAATATGAAATATATAAGAAAGTATTCGGATATAACAAGGAAGACTTCAACGTCACTATCGCACCTATGGCCAACACAGGCAACGAGCCTGCATCTTCTATGGGTAACGATACACCAATTGCTGCATTCAGCGATAAGCCACAGAACCTCTTCCTCTACTTCCGTCAGACATTTGCTCAGGTCACAAACCCACCAATTGACTCTATACGTGAGGGTCTTGTGATGTCGCTCACACACTACATTGGCTCTATACATGGCAACCTCCTTGCAGAGGAACCACTGCAGTGCCGCACACTCAAGTTTGAGAGCCCACTCATCACTAACACCGACCTTGCAAAGATTCGCGACGACCGCAATACAGCATTTACTCACGTCACAATTCCTACCCTCTTCCCTGTAGGCAGTGGTGGTGTTGGACTCCAGAATGCTCTCAAGAGCATCTGTAAGGCAGCCGAAGATGCTGTAGACATGAAGAAGAACTACATCATCCTCTCGGACAAGGATGTCAACGAGTCAATGGCTCCTATACCTTCACTTCTTGCAGTTGCAACAGTTCACCATCACCTTATCCGTGCCAAGAAGCGTATGCAGGTTGGTATCATCGTTGAGGCTGGCGACGCACGTGAAGTTATGCACTTTGCACTCCTTCTCGGTTATGGTGCTTCGGTAATCAACCCTTACATTGCCTTTGCTACAATCTCACAGATGATCAAGGAAGGCAAGATTCAGGGCGACTATGTTACAGCACGTGACAACTACATACATGCAGTCGACAAGGGTATCTTGAAGATCATGTCGAAGATGGGTATTTCTACCCTCCTCAGTTACCATGGAGCTCAGCAGTTTGAGGCAGTCGGCATCTCTGAAGAAGTTATCAACACCTCATTTGCTGGTACTCCTTCTAAGATTGGTGGTGTAGGATTCAAGGAAATAGCACAGGAAGTTGAAATGTTCCACAAGCGTGCCTTTGGCGAGCAGGACTTTGCTGCTTCTGATGTATTTGACATCGACGGCCGTTTTGCTTACCGCAAGTATGGTGAGAAGCACGGATGGAACCCTGAGACAATAGCACTCCTCCAGTGGGCTACATCGCAGAACGACTACTCTAAATTCAAGGAGTTCAGCAAGCAGGTTGACGCCGACAACAAGGCTCCACTCTTTATACGTGGATTCCTCAAGCTCAAAGACAGCGTAGCAATCGACATCAATGAAGTAGAAAGCGAAGAGGAAATCATGAAGCGCTTCGTAACAGGCGCCATGTCATTCGGTGCCATCTCAAAAGAGGCTCACGAAGCTATGGCACTTGCCATGAACTCTATCGGTGGACGTAGTAACACCGGTGAAGGTGGTGAGGATTCTGCACGATTCCACGGACCTCTCCGTTCATCTATCAAGCAGATTGCTTCAGGACGTTTTGGTGTTACAAACAACTACCTTGTCAATGCCGACGAACTTCAGATAAAGATAGCACAGGGCGCTAAGCCTGGTGAAGGTGGTCAGCTCCCTGGCTTCAAAGTAGACCACGTCATTGCCAAGATGCGTAACTCTACACCTGGCATTACTCTTATCTCGCCTCCACCTCATCACGATATCTACTCTATCGAGGACCTTGCACAGCTCATCTTTGACCTCAAGTGTACCAACCCTAAGGCCAAGATCAGTGTCAAGCTTGTGTCAGAGAGTGGTGTAGGTACAATTGCAGCTGGTGTTGCCAAGGCTCATGCCGACCTCATCGTCATCTCGGGTGCCGAAGGTGGTACAGGTGCCAGCCCAGCATCATCAATCAAGCATGCAGGTCTGCCTGTCGAAATCGGTCTTGCTGAAACTCAGCAGACACTTGTGATGAACAACCTCCGTGGACGTGTCAAGTTGCAGACCGACGGACAGCTCAAGACAGGTCTTGACGTCATCAAGATGGCATGCCTCGGTGCCGAGGAATATGGCTTTGCTACTGCCGCACTTATCGTTCTTGGTTGCGTCATGATGCGTAAGTGTCACCTCAATACATGTCCTACTGGTATTGCTACACAGGACGAACAGCTCCGCAAGCGTTTCATCGGCAAGTCTGACTACCTCATCAACTACTTCCGCTTTATTGCACGTGAAGTTCGTGAGACTCTGGCACAGATTGGTGTTCGTAGCCTTAGCGAAATCATCGGACGTACAGACCTCCTCGAGCAGGACAAGAACGTCGGCAACTGGAAGACAGGCGGCATCGACATGTCGCGTATCCTCTACTTCAACGAGGCTGGCAAGCGCTTCTCTATATTCAACAGCGTAGAGCAGAAGCACAAGATTGATGGTGTTATGGACTATGACCTCATCAAGCAGGCAGAAATAGCAATCCACGGTGGACAGCGCGTATGGATCTCGAAAGAGATAAACAACGTAGACCGTACAGTAGGTGCAATGCTCTCTGGTGAGATTTCTAAGGTCTATGGCGAAGAGGGTCTTCCTGAAGACACAATCAACGCAACATTCTTTGGATCAGCAGGACAGAGCTTCGGTGCATTCCTTACCAAGGGAGTTACATTCCGACTTGAAGGCGAGTCGAACGACTATCTCGGCAAGGGACTCTCGGGCGGTAAGATCATCGTCGTACCTCCAGTAGGAAGCAAGTTCGTACCTGAGAAGAATATTATTACTGGTAACACATTGATGTATGGTGCCACATCGGGCTTCGTCTCAATACGTGGTGTAGCAGGCGAACGTTTTGCTGTACGTAACTCTGGTGCAACTGCTGTTGTTGAAGGTGCTGGTGACCACTGCTGCGAATATATGACCGGCGGACGTGTTGTAGTGCTCGGCAAGACTGGACGTAACTTTGGTGCCGGCATGAGCGGTGGTATAGCATACGTGCTCGACGAAAACGGCGACTTCGACTACTACTGCAACAAGGGTCTTGTCGACCTCTGCAAAGTTGAGGACAAAGATGACGTTCTCGAACTTCAGAGCATCCTCAACAAGCACCTCCTCTACACCAACTCTGCTAAGTGTCGTGCCGTGCTCTCTAACTGGAGCCGCTACGTACACAAGTTCGTCAAAGTTATTCCATTCGAATACAAGAAAGTACTCGAAGAGAAGAAACTCAAGGAACTTGAAGAGAAGATCAAGAGGACTGCCGACGCACCACACAACCAGGAGTAGTAATAATCGATTTAAAAACCCAGAATTAGAATTCGATTTCGAAATTCGAAATTCACAATCATATAAATACCATGGGAGATCCACGAGGATTTATGAAGGTCGAGCGTAAAGAGGGTGGTTACCGTCCACTTGCCGAACGCATAGAAGACTATAGCGAGGTTGAACAGACCTTAAACGAAAATGATAGAATGCTCCAGGCATCGCGCTGTATGGATTGCGGTGTGCCTTTCTGCCACTGGGCTTGCCCACTTGGCAACAAGACCCCAGAGTGGCAAGATGCCGCTTTCAAGGGAGACTGGGAGCTTGCTTACAATATATTGCACTCTACAAGTAACTTCCCTGAGTTTACAGGACGCATCTGCCCTGCACTCTGTGAAAAGTCTTGTACACTCGCCGTACACAACGAAGCCGTTACCATACGCGAAAATGAGGCAGCCGTTGCTGAACATGCCTTCAATCTGGGCATAGTAAAGCCACGCATCCCAGCAAAGCGTACTGGCAAGAAAGTAGCTGTTATCGGTGGTGGTCCTGCAGGTCTTGCCTGTGCCGACCTGCTCAATCAGGCTGGTCACTCAGTTACTGTATTCGAGAAGAATAATGCTGTAGGTGGTCTTCTCCGCTATGGTATTCCTGACTTCAAACTCTCAAAGAAAGTTATCGACCGCCGTGTGGCAGTCCTTACAGCTGAGGGCATCACCTTCAAGGTGAATCAGGAAGTGGGTGTCAATATGAAGCTTGACAAGATCAAGAAGGAATTTGATGCTATCGTCGTAACAATTGGTGCTGGTCAGCCACGTGACCTCAAGGTTGAGGGACGTGAGCTCAAAGGTGTGCACTTCGCACTCGAATTCCTCCAGCAGCAGAACCACGTTGTACGTGGCGATGAAGTTAAGGATAAGGACCGCATTCTTGCTACAGGCAAGCCTGTACTTGTAATAGGTGGTGGTGATACAGGTTCAGACTGTGTTGGTACATCTAACCGTCAGAAAGCTCGCTCAGTTATGCAGATTGAGATTATGCCTAAGCCACCTGTTGACCGTGCTCCAGGCAACCCTTGGCCTTACTGGCCTACAGTCTTGAAGACTACTTCTAGTCACAAAGAAGGTTGTGACCGTCGTTGGTTGCTCAACACAAAGCGCTTCATCGGTGACGACCAGGGCAATGTCAAGAAAGTTGAACTCGTTGAGGTTGAATGGCAGAAAGATCCTGCTACAGGACGTATGCAGATGGTAGAGAAGCCTGACACAATCTTCCAGGTTGATGCCGAACTTGTTCTCCTTTGTATGGGCTTCGTCTCACCAGTACACGAAGGACTTGTCAATGAGCTTGGAGTTGAGTTTGACGCTCGTGGCAACATCAAAGTTGACCAGAATGGCATGTCAAGTGTCGAGGGTGTATTTGCCGCAGGCGATGCTGCTACAGGTGCCAGCCTTGTTGTTCGTGCCATTGCACGTGGTCGCGAAACAGCCAAGGGTGTTCACCAGTGGCTCATGAAAAAGTAAAAACAACTGCATCATAACAATTTGATTTTTCCGCCTTCCATGTTTCGGCATGAGAGGGCGGAAATTTTTATGTACCTACATTCATCTAATTCAATCACCCCATTCCTGCGTTATAGAAAAGAAAAAAATATTAATGAAATATAATTGTAATTTCAAAATAATACATATATTTGCCACCAGAATCTTATAATATCAATTTAAAATGAAAAAACAGTTACTTACTTTATTGGCAGTTTGCGGACTTGCCATTGCTGCTTCGGCACAGACAAAGACTACTCTTGCTACAAATGCTGAATGTAAAATTCCAGCTGATAAGGAATGGGCATGGGTTACAGGAATGTATAAGAGTGATCCTATTACTTACGACAAAACAAAGGGTGCAATCGTAGAAATAACATTCAAGTCGGTATCACTTGCGCAGAAATTTCGTGTCAACGTGCAGGACTCTAAGGGTACTACTGACAAAGTTGATATGTCTGGAAATGCCGCTGTAGGTTCTGTAGTACGTGTAAAGATTGCCACTCTGGAAGACATACAGCAGATAGCATTACAGAACATGAGTACAAACACTACTGAATCAAGCGTTTCATTCGATGCTGTTCTTATTTCTGATATCGATTATGCTGCTGCAACTGCAGTTTCAACAATTCTCGTCAACGAAGACAAGAACACAGCAGTCACTTCAGAGACATTGAAGTCACTTGGTGACTATGACATCCTTACTGTTACATATAATGTAGCAGCAGGCATGCAGGCTGAACATGAAGGCTGGGGCGTTGGTGCTGTATGTAATAATATAGAAAATTGGCCTAGCATATACGAGTTGAGCGGTAGAACTGGTTCTAACTCAGTTTCTTTCTATGTTGCCGACATTAAGAACGCTATCGATAACGGTATCGTATTCAATTTCTGGGGACAGGATGGTGCTGCAGTAACGTTTACAGGCATCACTGTACAGAAGTGCAAATCAAAGGTAACTCCAGTTGCTTCAGTAGATGCAGATGTTGAAGTTATTTCAAGCGAATACTACACATTGTCTGGTGCCAAAGTTAGCGAGCCTGCCAAGGGTGTTAACATCCTCGTAGAAAAGCTTTCTGATGGTACAATGCGTACAACAAAGATTGTCAAGAAGTAAATATTTTATCCGCCTTTTATTTTGCTATTCCGATAAATTCAAACTAACTTTGTTGTATTCTATACAATGATATAAAATAATATACAACACAATGAAGATATCTGTTATCGGTGCTGGCAACATGGGCGGTGCTCTCATCCACGGGTGGGCAAAAAGCGGCAAAGTCGACAGCATTACAATCTCTGACAAGAACGAAGAGCTTCTTGCCTCTTTCAAAGCTAAATACCCACAGATTAATATTACTACCGACAATGTCAAAGCCGTTGCAGGTGCCGACATTATTGTGGTTGTAGTAAAGCCATGGCTCATGCCTGTAGTGCTTGGTGAAATCAAGGCTGCAATCGACCTAAAGAAGCAGATAGTTGTATCTGATGCTGCCAACTTCACCACAGACAAGCTTGCTGAAGCTCTTGGTGCAGAAGGCAACTTCTTCTATGTTATACCTAATATTGCCGCTGAATTTGCAGCGAGCATGAGTTTTGTTGCCAAGGGCAAATCGGCTACTGACGAAGCTCTTGCACAGGTTAAGGCTCTCTATGATATGGTAGGTGACACACTTGTTGTGACTGAGAATCTTGTAGGTCCTGGCATGATGATGGCAAGTTGCGGTATAGCTTATGTGATGCGTTACATACGTGCCCAGATGGAAGGTGGTTGTGAAATGGGCTTTTACCCTAACCAGGCAAAGCAGATTGCCCTTCAGACAATGCAGGGCGCCGTATCGCTCCTCAAGGAGACAGGATGGCATCCTGAAGAGGCTATTGACAAGGTGACAACTCCTGGTGGTGTTACTATTAAGGGTCTTAACGAACTTGACCATGCTGGATTCAACAGCGCTGTAATACGTTCACTCAAGGCAGGTTTGAAGTAATAGTCGTATATTCATAACATAAAGAAAAGTGGCAGCGGATTCATCCGTTGCCACTTTCTTTTTACTGATGTACTTATATTTTATTTTACTTTGAAGGTATTGATTGCTTTTGTCATATCTTCGAGCATACGCTGAAGCTCTTGTGCACTTGCAGCTATTTGTTCTGCACCTGCGGCATTTTCCTGAGTTACACGATTAAGGTCGTTGATAGCCGCATTGACCTGGTTTATTCCTGCATTCTGCTCGATGCTTGCAGCAGTAATTTCCTTGATAAGACCTGCCACATGATTTATCTTAGGCAGAAGTTCATTGGCATAGTTGTAAGCCTTTTCAGCCTCAGTGATACTTGAATTGGCAGTCTGGTTGATACCATCGGCAGTTTCATGCGTCTGGTCAGCCAAACGTCCCACTTCCTTGGCTACAATAGCGAAACCCTTACCATGTTCTCCGGCGCGTGCTGCCTCTACCGAGGCATTCAGTGCCAATATATTTGTCTGCATCACAAGTTCATTGATGGCGTTGACATCATTTGCAATGTTGCGTATAGCCTCATAGCTGTTGCTTGTAGATGTACCCATTTCGTCAATCATAGTGTTGATATCTTCTGCAAGAGTGTTTGTCTGAACAGAGTTGTCGGTGTTTTGCTGGACATTGGCACCCATCTCTTCCATCGAACTTGATATTTCCTCGAGCGATGCTGCTTGCCTGTTGGCCGAATTAGACATGTTCATCGATGCATTGCTGAGTTGCAATATAGAACCAACGACCTCTTTGGAAGTTTCCACTATAGGTTGTATTACACTATGAATCTTTTCTATCATAGTGTCGACCTCAGATGCAAGTTCATCAATCTCCATGCATGAGTCTGAACGTTTTATGTCAACAGTCAAATCGCCTGTCGCAACTACCTTCACATCTTTTACAATTGAAACAAGTGGCTTGACAATACGCTTGTTGACACTATATAGAAGAATAAAGATAATAATGGTGACAACAATCCATACGACAATAAGTATATAACTTATATCTTCAGTTATGGTGTTGACAACAGTCTTCTCTACACGAAGCTTCATTATGCCTTTTGTCGACCCATCGTAGTCGCGGAGTGGCATACAGGCTTCATAGCCAAGTTCGCCTCTCAGATAACCCTTGCCATACCAGATGTTATGATTATTCATGCAAGTGTCGAGTGCCTCAGATTGCAGTTTTATCTCTTCGAAGTTTATATCGTAAGTTGAATTTATGCATCTTCCATCGCGGAACAATGATGCATGTACACCATGTTCCTGACGGATTGTCATGATGCTTTCCCTGTCGTTGGCAACAAAGCCGATGACAATGACAGCACCCACGACGTCGCCATTCTTGTCATGAATAGAGTTACACGTATAAGTGCATATTAGACCTTCAAGAAAGTCGCCACAGCCCAGTATTATTCCATTTTCAAAAGTCTCTGTAATGATCTTGTTGAGCTTGCCCATGTTGATACCATCATGTGAAGAACTGATGACATAACCGTCTTTGTCTGTTATGATGAAGCCAGACAGACCTGTTGTTGTGGTGATCCATTTGAGTTCGTTAGCAATGTTAATAGACTCACGGTTATTGATGTAATCGGCCATGTGGGTCTGCTCAGAATCGACCATTTTCGTCACGTGTTTCATTTTCTCACGTGCCTTTGCGAGTGATTGTCCTATGTTTTTGACGCGTGACGTCAGAATACCCATCTGGTAATTCTCAACCTTATCTGATGTATAATAAAAAGCGTATAAAAAAGCAATAGTTGTACATGCAACAACTATTAAAAGTGGTCGCATTACAAGTGTAAGCGCTTTATTCAGTTTCTTCATAAGTTTGAAGTATTAGAGTTCAAATGAGTGACGTAAATTTAATGAATTATTTTTATTTTCATTGTTAATGACTTGGTTTTATATAGTTACAACCATATTTTATCGTAAAACCATAAAAAATAAAATATCATTTCTTATTTTTGTCTGAAAATGTAAAACTCAATTTTGTTATGAGCCTTATTAAAAGCAGTTCATTTTTTGTGCTTGGCATGTGTGTCATGACCATGACTTCGGTCGATGTTGATGGACAGGTAGTCATAAATGAGATTATGCAGTCGAATATTGACTGTATTATGGACGACCTTAACGAATTTCCAGATTCGTGGGTTGAACTCTATAATGCGGGCTCTGACGACGTAGACATGAGTCATCTTTCTCTGTCTGACACTGAGGATGCTTCATCTGCGTGGAACCTTAAAGCAGGTGGAATCTTACATGCTGGAGACTATGCTCTTGTCTATTGCGACAAGGCTGAGACACGCATGCATACTCCCTTTAGGCTAGAAACAGGAAAAGGTTGTGCCGTTTATCTCTTCAGCGACAATGTAGTGATTGACAAACTTGAGAATCTCAAGAAGCAGCCTGCTCCAAATATTGCCTATGGCAGAACAACAGACAATGCAGATGATTGGGGCTATATGGCAGTACCTACTCCAGGTGCGGCAAATTGTGGCGAAGTTTGCAAAGAGATACTTCCCGATCCTATCTTCAGCGAAAAGGGTAGAGTAGTCACCGGCTCTAAAATAATAAACCTTGCATTGAGCATACCTGAAGATGCTCCTGCGGAAGCAGAAATAAGAATGACATTTGACGGCACAGAGCCTACAGAGACATCAGAACTCTACACTCATCCATTGACCATCAATTCTACTAAGATTGTCAGGGCAAAGATTTTCTGCAATGGTTATTTGTCGCCTCGTTCTGCCGTGCAGTCGTTTGTCTATTTCCCACGTACCATGACACTTCCTATAGTGTCTATTGCTACTAATGACAAATATCTAAATGACAATAAAATCGGTATCTTTGTCGAAGGTACAGGAAGTAAGAAAAACTATGAAAATGACTGGCGACGTCCGATAAATTTTGAGCTTTTTGAAAAAGCGGGTGAAGAGTCGGTGATAAACCAATTGTGTGAAACGCGTGTGCAGGGCGGAGCCACACGCTCTAACAAGCTGAAGTCTATGGCAGTATATGCCAACAAGCGATTTGGTGTCAAGCGTTTTGACTATGAATTTTTCCCTGACCAGAAGCCAGGCATCAACAAGTTCAAATCGATTCTTCTGCGCAATGCCGGCAACGACTTCGACTATCTCTACATGCGTGATGCTATAATTCAGCGTACAATGTCGAGCCATGTCGATCTTGACTGGCAGGCATGGAAGCCTGTTGTGGTATATATCAATGGTGAATACCACGGCATTCTCTGCATCAGGGAGCGAAGCAATGAGGATAACATCTATAGCAACTATGATGGGCTTGAAGACATAGATATGGTTGAAAACAATGTCGAACTAAAAACTGGCACCTGGGACAATTTCAATGCCTTCAAGAACTTCTATAACGAGCAGGGTCATACTCTTGAAGAGTACTCAAAGTGGATAGATTGGAGCGAATATGCAGACCTGATGATTATGAACCTGTACTATAACAATCAGGACTTCCCTGGCAACAATATCGTTGCCTGGCGTCCAAGGACAGAAGAGGGAATATGGCGATTCATAGTGAAAGATACCGATTTTGGAATGGGACTCTATGGCACACCTTATAACTATAAGACACTTGACTGGCTCCATAATCCCGATTACGATTCAAATCGCAAGTGGGGTGCCAATTCATACGACAACACACGACTTTTCCGTCGCATGATGGAGATTGAAGAATTCAGGGATGTCTTTTTTGACCGTACTGCGGTATATATGGGTGACTTCCTTAACGAAGCTGGTACCCGTGAAGTGTGGGATCCTATGTATAGCTTGATAAGAACTGAATACACATACCACAGACAAGGCATCAATCCATGGTGGCCTAACTATTCTGATGAGGTTAATAATGCAAGGACATGGCTTCGCAACCGCACATCGTTCTTCTATTCTCATGTTGCCAGCTATTACAAGCTTGGTACACCTGTCAAGCTTACGGTCAACAAGGATATAACAGACAATGTAATTACAGCCATGAATGAAGTATGGCTTAGCAAGGGTGTCTTTGATGGTAAATTTTTCAAGAATAGAGTGATGACCATCCATGGTCACCTGAAAGATGAAAAACCTATTGGTGGATGGATTATAAAGCAGACATATTCTGATGGTACCACTTCAGAAAAGGTTGTTGCGGACACAATATGTTCATTCACAATGCCAGACTGTGCATCGGTATCTGTCAATGCCATTATAGGTGAAGTAGGTATCAAGGACGTCAAGATAACCAATTGGAATTATAGTGACAACGGCAGTGGTTTTACACTCGAAAATGTTGACGAGAGTGAGCGTGTCGAGTTATATAATCTTCAGGGAGTTGCCATCTTCAAGGGTGTAGCCAAGAATGGGACAGTCGATATACCTGTCAATCAACATGGTGTATTCATCCTCAAGGTAGGAAGCGAGAGTATGAAGATACGACGAAAGTAGGGTATTCATCCCTCGAAGGTTCGATAATTTATTAATTACAATATGAAATATCAGTATGCTACAAAGGGCACATGCAGTCGTGTCATAACTATCGATGTTGAAGATGGCATCGTAAAGTCTGTAGAATTTTTTGGCGGCTGCCATGGTAATCTTCAGGGCATCGCCAAGCTCGTTCAAGGCATGAAGGTAGAAGATGTCATATCACGTCTCGAAGGCATAGACTGTGGTGGCAAAGGCACTTCATGTCCCGACCAGCTCAGTTGTGCCCTCAAGCAGATAGCTGCTTGTTGACATCCATCCGGAGAAGTTTCGTTATGGTCCCGATATGGTAAGGTGATTTTGTGATTTACGTTTTGAAATGGTAAGTATGATGAAAAAGTGAAAAATGGGTATTTTGTGATAGAAGAGGACGTGTAAAGTAGGAAGGCAAAAAATTCAAAAATTTCATACTTTTGCATAGGGATTTTTTATGTTGGCATTGTCTTTATAATATGTAACAACTAAAATATCCACAAATAAACTGTCAGATGAATAATAAGACAATTGCAAAAGTAATTGCTATAACGATGGCCCTGATGATGAGTATTGGAACGCATGCCCAGAATATAACGCTTTCGCTAAAGGCTGCCACCATTAACGACTTTGTTTCTGCCATTCAGGATCAAACATCTTATACCTTTGTCTATGGTTCCGACATTGTATTTCGTCAGCCGCTTAACATCAATGTCAAAAGTGCGACTCTTGCTGATGTTCTCAAGGAAGTCATGGAGCCTGAAGGTATTCGCTATGAGAGAACAAGGCAACACATTATGCTTTTTTATGACAAGGTTGCGCAAAGCAACGTCAAGACTATAAGCGGCCATGTGATTGATGCCACTTCACGTGAGACTCTAATTGGCGCTACGGTCTATTCGGTTAACGACCACAAGGGCACCACGACCAACAGCTATGGTTTCTTCTCCCTCACTTTGCCAGAAGGTTATACAATGCTCCATGTCTCGTATATGGGCTATATCTCCAAGGGTGTAGCGTTGAGCATTCAGGCTGATACGGCCATGATTATCGAACTGCTTACGGACAATCGTATTGAGGAGGTTGTTGTCGAGGCTACACGTCCGGAGACTGGCATCATGTCGTCGCGTACAGGTGCCGTGGCCATGGACATAGGAGCCATCAAGTCTATGCCATCTTTTCTTGGTGAGCCAGATGTGTTAAAAGCTCTCCAGATGCTTCCAAGTGTTCAGCGTGGTGTCTCGGGAACATCCATTATGAGTGTCAGGGGCGGCAACCGTGACCAGAATCTCTATTTGCTTGATGGTGTACCTTTTTATAATGTCGACCATCTTTTTGGCTTCATTTCGGCTTTTACGCCTGATGCCACGAAGCGTGTCGACTTTTTCTCCTCGTCATTTCCATCGCGCTATGGGGGACGCCTGTCGTCGGTGATAGACGTGCGTACCAAGGACGGCGACATGCAGCATTATCACGGCTCGCTTACGCTCGGCACTATTACTAGCCATATCACTCTCGAGGGACCTATTTGCGACGACAAGACTTCCTTCATCGTTTCGTTCCGTCGTAGTCTTGTCGATATGCTTTTGCCATTGAAGTTCAATTTCTATGACATTAACGCCAAGATAAACCACATTTTCAATGATCGTAACCGTCTTTTCTCTACTTTCTACATGGGTCGTGACAAGATGGGCCAGAAGGAAAACAATGGTTATAAAGTCAACATAGGTGAAACTTGCAATCAGCAGGATGTTGCTCTCGGATGGGGAAATACTATGGGGTCGCTCCGCTGGAACCATATTTTCTCGCACAAGGTGTTTTCCAACATGACACTTGCACGCAACAAGTTCTATTTCGACTGCGACTATGCAAATACCAATAGCGTCAAGAAGGATGCAACAGATGCGTCGCATGAGCGCATAACCGATAAGATGAATTCAAATAGCCAGATTGACGATTGGATGGCCATGTATGACATCGATTACAATCCCAACCATAGCAATCATGTCAAGTTTGGTCTTCAGTATACTCTTCACCGCTTTATGCCAGACAAGTCGAGTGTCATTCATGAAGTGGAAACTGCCGACACACTGTTCTTCATTGGTCGAAGTCACGATAGTGACAAACGCATTGGTAACGAGACTGATATCTACATTGAGGATGACATTGCCCTTGGTGACCACATCAATGCCAATGTAGGCTTTCGCTTCCCGTTTTTTGTCATAGAGAGCAAACTTTATAAGGCTGTCGAGCCACGTCTGTCACTCACGGTCAAGGCTGGTTATGGCATGCGTTTCAAGGGTGCCTATACACGTATGCATCAGTATGTTCACCTGCTTACTACTAGCCGCGTTTCCATCCCTGCCGATCTATGGATGCCAATAAGCAAGAATATTAAGCCTATGGAAAGCGACTTATTCGTCATGGGCTTATACTACAATGGTCTGGAGGGTTGGGAGGCTAGTGCTGAGGCCTATTATAAGGAGATGCGAGACATCTTCGATTATAAGGATGGCTATGGCTTCAATAATAGTGGTGAGGATTGGGAGAAAATAGTGGCTGTTGGACGAGGTGTATCAAGAGGCATAGAATTCTCCATCCGTCGCACTCAAGGTCCTGTCACTGGTTCTGTCAATTACACCTTTAGTAGGAGTGAACGCAAGTTTGACCGTAATGTCAACAACGGCAAATGGTTCCGTGCCGATTTTGACCGCCCTCATAAGTTTAATATCAACGCCATGTGGCATATTAGCAACCGCTATGAGTTCGCTGCATCTTGGTCGCTATCGTCGGGTACTATGGCCACAATCTCTTCAATGCAAGCCATATCGCCAAACATTGATGCTGTGATTACGAGTGTAGATTGGTGGAATATGCATGACCTTTTCTATTACGATGGACGAAATAACTACAGGTTGCCTAACACTCATAGTCTCGACCTCAGTTTCATGATGCACCGTCAGCGCAAGTGGTTCAAACGTACCATCGCTATAGGTCTCATGAACGCATACAACCATCACAATGCCGACTGGGCATTCATGGACGAAAAATATGTCGACGACCATTGGAGCGTAGGCGTCAAGACTATGTGCATGAATCCTATTCTGCCATCATTTTCCTATACAATGACCTTTTAAAAATGAAACGACATACTATGATAAAGAAAATTATTCTGTTCGTTGCTATTGCATTAACCATCTGCTCATGCGAAAATGAAGACATTGATATTACTGTTCGTCATAAGGCCACAGCCGACATACGTGCAATACTCAATAATGTCACCAGGAAGAACACTATTGAGATAGCTGTCACCAAAGAAAACTCGATGGAGGTTAATTATCGTAATGGAATGTCGGTATCCCTTTATGTGAATGGTCAGTTGACACATAGTGGTATCACCTCTGGTGAAGGTTCTTCATATAGGTCAGGTGATTTCGAACTTACTGATTGTCATTTCAATGTAGGCGATAAGGTAGAACTATTTGTAGACAGTGACACTCTTGACATTCATGCATCAGCACAATGTGTGGTAGACCAGCCAGTTGTCATTAAGGACTTCAAGAGAGTGTTCGATGAGCGGTCCTCTCCTCTCTACTACATCACCATCAACGAACCTCTTGATGACGGAAAGGATCATTTTTATAGATTATCCATATATAGTCAGAATACATATTTTTATCCTTATGACTATTATTATGATTCTAACGAGAATTCTTTTAACAATATTATATGGAAACGGGTAGACAATAATCTTTACTACTTGTCGTCAGATTTCTCTTTTGACAATGACATTGCCCTCAACGATGGACAGTCGCGTGTCAACATGAATCTTGGCGATACTGTCATCAAGACATATGGCACATGGATGGGTGGCACGGAGAATACCTATGCCATTTTCAGCAATAAGTATTTCGAAAATGGCGAATATACGCTTCGTATAAACCCTGAACTTTCAAATATATCCTACAGCATTTGGAACCAGAAGTGGAATCATTTGCTTGTATGTGTCTCACGCATTTCTGACGACGAGTATTATTTCCTCCATGCTTCGACGCTTTTATCCCAGTACGACGGCGGTAAGCTCTTTTCAGGCAATCCGCCTTCTCTCAATAGCAACATAAATGGTGCCAAGGGCATTTTTGCCGTTGAGAGTACATCAGCTGTCTACGACTTCTGGTCGTGTGTAAGTATCGAGCAGGTACAACAAATTTTCAATGCTGACACTATAGCTGCCGAAAAGGAAGTGTTTCTGCAAAACTTTAATCTATAGCTAATATACAAAAGGACTTCCCGAGAAAGGGAAGTCCTAGTTTTTTGAGGATATTCTTTGTTTTAGAAGATATTCTTTGCCACAGCCTTGACGCTGTCGGAAGCCATCAGAGTATAGAAATGAAGGTCGGGTACACCAGCGGCCATAAGCTCTTTGCATTGCTGTGTAAGCCATTCGATACCTACTTGCTTTACTGCTTCATCGTCTTTGCAGCTGTCTACAGCCTTGACAAAATCTTCTGGGATGTTGCAGTTAAACACTCGTGGTAATATAGACAACTGACGTTTTTTTGTCAATGGCTTTAGCCCTGGAATGATTGGTACATTGATGCCGGCAGCGCGACAACGGCTAACAAAGTCGAAGAACTTCTGGTTGTCATAGAAAAGCTGTGTGATGATATATTCGGCACCAAGATCGACCTTCTGCTTCAGGTAGCGGATGTCGCTATCGATGTTAGGTGCTTCGGCATGTTTTTCGGGATAGCCGGCAACACCGAATGAAAAACGAGTTTCGAGAGGATCGTTGAGTGTGCCTTCGAGGAATCTTCCGTCGTTAAGGTCGTTGATCTGTCCTATAAGGTCTGATGCATGAAGATGACATTCGTTTTGTGGCACGAGAATTTCCTTGTCCATGTCGCCACGAAGAACAAAGAGGTCATGAACGCCAAGAATGTTGAGGTCGATCAGGACATATTCAGTTTCGCTTTTGGTAAAGCCGTTGCAGATTATGTGTGGGACAGTCGGAATGCCATATCTTTTCTGAAGAGCAGCAGCAACAGCTACTGTACCAGGGCGCTTGCGAACAAACACTTTCTTAAGCAGACCGTCTGAAGAGTTTTCGTAAACAGGCTCTGAATGGTGTGTTGTGATATTAATAAATAAAGGATTGAACTCCTTAAGCATATCGATGCTGTTATATATTTTCTGTATGCTGCTTCCCTTTGCTGGTGGCAGTACCTCTATTGAAAAGCCGGTTGTCTTGCGGTTACGTAATATTTCTCCTACGGTCATGATTATATAAGTGTGTATTTGTTTTTCAGTGGTTTTGCCGACAAAGTTAGCAATTTAATGTTGAATAATTGTTTTGGTGCGTATAAAGATTTATCTTTGTACCAGCGAATAAAAAAATATTTTTGAGCAATGGAGACACAGGTGACTCAGTTCCCTTGGTTAATGGAGGGTAAGAAGATATTATATGTACATGGGTTTGCATCATCGGGTGCAAGTGGTACGGCAAAGAGCTTGAGGATATTGCTTCCTAAGGCCACAGTCATTTCGCCCGACCTGCCGTTAAGTGCAAAGGCTGCTATCGACCTTCTCCACAAAATATGTGACGAAGAAAAGCCTGATCTTATTATAGGAACCTCAATGGGAGGTATGTATGCCGAGCAACTATATGGTTATGACCGTATTCTTGTCAATCCTGCCTTTCAGATAGCTGAGACATTCAAAACGCTTCATGCCATGGGCAAGCAGAAATGGCTCAATAAACGTGCAGATGGTGAGACAGAGTTCTGGATGACTCAGGATATTGTTGACGAATATCGTGAAGTTGCTGCAAATAACTTCTCGAAAGTAAGCGAAGAAGAATGTAGAGAACGTGTTTATGGTCTGTTCGGCGACAAAGACCCCGTTGTACACACACAAGGAATCTTCTCGACGCATTATATAAATGCCATAACATTTGATGGCGAACATCACTTGAACGACCATGCTCTTATAAATTCGGTCATTCCAGTCATCAATTGGATAAACGACAAGCAGGATGGTCGCCAGAAGCCGATACTTTATATTGACCTTGACAACACATTGGCCGACTATAACAACGGATGGCGTAAGTTGTCGGAGGAGTCGAAGAAGGAATATGACGGTCATCTGTATGACACTCCGGGCTTTTTTGCTGGTCTGGAACCTCTGCCAAGTGCTGTAAAGGCATTTAAGCATCTTTCACTACGCTATGACACCTATATACTTTCGAGTGCGCCATTCACAAATCCGACGGCTTGGAGCGACAAGCTTGAATGGGTGAAGCGTTATCTTGGTGTTGGTGCGTTCCGCCGTTTGATAATTTCGCATCACAAGAACCTAAGTTATGGCGATTACCTTATTGACGACCGTGAGGTTAATGGTGCAAAAGACTTCATGGGAACTTTCATACACTTTGGTGAAGACCCATTCAAGACGTGGGACGACGTCGTCGTGTTCTTTGACCGCCTCGGTGGCCAGTAAATTGTTATGACTATTACTAGTAAATCACTATTATAATGAAAAGACTGATAACCTCCTTAGCTCTTCTGGCGTCATTGGCATCAATGGCACAGGAGATTGTATTCTATACGCCAGAGATAGTGCGTGTGACAAAGAATGCTCCGGACATGAGCAAGAATATTGACTTGTCTCTTGTTGTAAAGGCAACACCGGAAAAAGTCAAAGTGCAGACATCAAGAAAGGGCAATATGGTCACTTATAGTACTTCGGCCCTTAATGTAATAGTTGATGAAAACAGTCGTTCAGTAACATTTACCGACAAGAATGGCAATACGCTTCTAAAGGAAGGCAGTCATGCCTTCACGACAATAAATGACGGGCCAGACAAGGGACGTTATAAAGTTCGCCAGAATTTTGCATTGGATGTTGATGAGCCAATCTATGGTGTTGGAATGATGCAGAACGGCAAGATGAACCTACGTGGTGAAGACCGTCTGATGATACAGACTAATCTTGAGGATTTTGCACATTTCTTCCAGAGCATTAAAGGTTATGGCGTCTATTGGGACAACTATTCACCTACGCAGCTTTCTGATGCTGGAGAATTGTCACTTGAATCGCAGGTTGGCACTAAGGTAGACTACTATTTTATGTATGGCAAAGATGCTGATGGAGTGGTACGTGAGATGCGTCATCTTACTGGTCATGTGCCTATGTTGCCATTGTGGACTTATGGTTTTCACCAGAGCCGTGAGCGATACAAGTCGTCGAAAGAATTGCTTGAAGTTGTCGACACATATCGCAAGACTGGTGTGCCATTAGACGGAATCATTCAAGACTGGCAATATTGGGGTAACAATTATCTGTGGAATGCCATGGAGTTTTTGAATGAAGACTTTGCCGACTATAAAAATATGATAGAGCATGTGCATAATACAAATGCGCACATGAGCATAAGCATTTGGGCAAGTTTCGGTCCACACACAAAGGCATACAAGCAACTTGCAGACAAGAATCTGCTTTATAGTTTCCAGACATGGCCAATGAGTGGACTCTCGGCATGGCCACCTAACATGGATTATCCAAGTGGGGTACGATGCTATGATCCATATAGTTCAGAAGCACGTGACATATATTGGGAGAACCTGAGTCGTCTGCATAAGGCAGGTGTTGATGCGTGGTGGATGGACTCGACAGATCCAGATCATCTGTATTGGCCGGATTCGGACCTTGACGAGACGAAAGCCATTACAAATCCGGCAGATGGCAAGGATTTTATAGGGTCGTGGCGAATGGTACGCAATGCCTTTCCACTATGTACGGTTGAAGGTGTATATGAAAAACAGCGTGCCGCTGATAACTCTAAGCGAGTTTTCATACTTACAAGGAGCTATTTTGCGGGACAGCAGCGAACAGGTGCCAACACATGGAGTGGTGACGTGTCATCGTCATGGGACTCGTTTCGTAAGCAGATACCAATATGTCTGAATTATACGCTTACAGCCAATCCGAATGTAAATACGGACCTTGGCGGATTTTTTGCCAATGCCTATAACAAGACATCGCTTGACCAGACAGGCTGTCACAACCCTCTCTACCAGGAGCTTTATGTACGCTGGATGCAGTTTGGAGTATTTTCTACAATGATGCGTAGCCACGGAACCGAAATATATCGTGAACTTTATCACTATGGCAAACCAGGTGAACCTGTATATGATGCACTTCTTGGTGCGGTGAAATTGCGTTATAAGCTTTTACCTTATATATATAGTACAAGCTGGCAGGTTAGTCATAATGACGATTCATTCATGCGTGCCTTAGTCATGGACTTCAAGGAAGACAGGGCTGTGTGGGATAACAACAGGCAATTCATGTTTGGACGTTCGCTACTTGTTTCACCAGTTGTCAAGGCGCTCTATACGCCGGAGACGGCAAATGACACAGATGAAATGTCGGGTTGGGACCGTGGAAACAAGACTCTTTATCAGGACGGGTTCAAGGCAGACTGGAATGCATCGAAGACATTTGATGTGTATCTTCCAAAGGGTGCGTCGTGGTATGACTACTGGACAAACAAGAAATATGACGGCGGACAGACGGTTCATGCGGATGGAACTCTGGCTCATTGTCCTTTGTTTGTCAAGGCTGGTACAATTCTGCCTTTGTGCAACAAAGAAGTACAATATGCAAATGTTGCAGACTGGGAGGACATTGACATTATAGTATATCCAGGTTCAAATGCCGAATTCACTCTTTATGAAGATGAAGGTGACAACTATAACTATGAAAAGGGTGAATACAGCACTATAGTATTTAAGTGGAACGATGCGAAAAAGACACTTAGTGTCTCGAAGCGTCAGGGTTCGTTTGAAGGAATGATAGGACAGCGTACGTTCAACGTTAAAGTAGTAGGTGGCATTTCAAAGAGAGTTGACTACAACGGTAATGCCATTACGATACGATAAGTTTGATTGTTAAAACAGGTCGGGAATCAAATTTGACCACTTAACTAAAATAAAAAAGGACGTTCTACTACAATTTGTCAGGTAAGTAGAACGTCCTTTTAGTTATATTCTTTTTTATTTTGCGTCTTCCATGAAGAACTTCTGGTCCTTCACGAGAGTCTTGACTCTGCTTTCGCGGTAGATGGAGTTGTATGTTGTGGCGAAAACCTTGACTTCGCAGAAATCGCTCTGAAGTTGTGAAGTGGTATAGAATGGCTGTGAAATTTCGATTTTGCCGTTGTAGAAATTAGGAGCTGTGACAGATTTGAAATAGCTGTAGTATTCGCGTTTTGGCTTGCCGTCTTTGTTGTATGAGCCAAAGATGAATCCTATAGAGTAAGCACCTTTAATTTCTTTGACAGTAGCTTTGATATATGCACCATCGTAATAGAGAGTGTCGAGGACGATAGGGTCGAGTCCGTCCTTAGCGTCGTAATCGATATTGAAAATGTCGGAAAATGTTTCTCCTGTTGTTGCCTTTGCGGTAATGCAGTATTTTCCGTTGATGTCTGTAATTTTTTTGATTTTTGTATTGCCGGTGGTCATGTAGCAGTAGTCGTTGATGGAAGTGAGTTCATCAAGAAGACTATCGGGTGCGTTGCTTAGACCATCGATGTCGATAGATGAGATTTTGTGTTCTTCTCTGTTAGAGTTGAAAAAGAAGTAGGGAGTGAAAGTGGTATTGGCACCTTCGCCTTCTTCCAGCATGTAGCCTTGGAGGGAGATTTGGAATTTTTTATCATCGCTGTTTTCTTCGATGCATGATGAAATAGTCATAGCTACCGCGAAAGCGGCGAGTGCATTAAATAGACGTGATAGTTGCATATTAAGTTTAAGTTATAATTATAGCATTGCAAAGATATAAAAAATATATCATATATAATATATGTATGAAAAACCGACATGCCGTAGAAGACATGCCGGTAAAGAAACATGGTTAGCAAAAATTGGAGTGACAGATTGTCAGATGAGCTAGCTCATCTTCATATTGTATTTTATTCCTTCGTATTTTGTAAGTTCGCAGACGAAAGAGCCGACAAGGAGGTTGAACTTGATCTTGATAGGAATGCGGTTTTCGTCGCATGAGATCCAGACCTGCATGGCGTCTTTGGTCTTGAAAGATCGTCCTTCCTCGGTTACTGGGCAGAACTTGTAGCATTCGATTTTGCCCATAGCAGTAGAGACAGTTTCGCGTCCGAGGTAGCGGATGATGAGTGGGTAGACCTTGCTACCGAAGTAAGTGGTGTATTTGATGGTATCGCCAACAACGAGGTCGTCGTTGAAAGAGTTGTTACGTCCGTGGTAGAAAGCAGATACCATATCGAGAGTGTAGGCAGGGACCTCTTCGATCCACTGTGAGTATTGGCCGTTGCGAGTTTTCTCGGCGTTGACAGTAGAGTCGATGCGGTTGTATTTCACCTCTTCGTATTTGGTGTAGCCACCTTCACGGATGTCTCGGATAGCCTTGATAGGCATTTGTGTAGTTGGATCGATGAAGCTTTCGTATGAGTCGCGTACCTTATATAATACGTCGACGATACCTGCAGTTTCGCCACGGACAGTTACGTGGTTGGTCTTAACACCGTTGAGCATAGTATCGCGTACGGTGAAATATCCATGTCCGCCGGTGATGAATCCGTATTTTACTGTATATGTAAGTGACTCGCCGCCCTGATAAGCGTGGTGTCCGCAGTTTTTGATAGTGCCGTTGTCGAGGCTAAGCGCTCTGTTTTGAGCAGAAACGTTAGTCATGCATGATGCCAAAGTGATGAGGGCAATGCTAATATTGAATATGAGTTTCATGGCTCTTCGAGTTAAATGATGAATAATATTGTTTGTCGAATAGAGCAATGCAACAAGTGTGCCAAACTGAAAAAGGAAGGTTGTCGGATAAATTTTTAATTATTAATTATAGTTTTTAATTGAAAAAGCGTAACTTTGCGGGCATTACATGGTGGGGTGTGCCCTTTTGGGACATCTAGCGATGTGAGAAGAAGTAAAAAAAATAATAACAGACAGTATAAATACTTTTTAAAAATGCAAAACAAGGGCGCGGTACGACTATTTGCCATATTGTTGGCTTTGGTATGTTTGTACCAACTTTCGTTCACTTACTTCACACGTAGAGTGGAGAGCGACGCTAAGGCATTCGCCAAAGGTGACGCACAGAAGGAGGAGGCTTATCTTGACTCCATAGCTAATGAACCGGTCTACAACTTCATGTTCCTCAAGAAATACACTTACATGGAGTGTAAGAGCAACGAGATCAACTTTGGTCTTGACTTGAAGGGCGGTATGAACCTCATATTGGAGGTGAAGGTGTCAGACATTGTCAAAGCACTCTCTAACTACAGCACAGATCCAACATTCACTCAGGCAATGGACAATGCTATTGTACGTGAGAATGAAGGTTCGAATGAGGATTTCCTCAAGATATTCCGTGAGGAGTTTGAGAAGATCAATCCAGACGGTCAGCTTGCAACAATCTTTGCTACAGTAGACTTGAAGGACCGTATCACTCGTGATATGTCAAACTCAAAGGTTATCAGTGTTCTTCAGGACGAGACTGAGGCAGCAATCCAGAATGCATTTAACGTGTTGCGTACACGTATTGACCGTTTTGGTGTAACTCAGCCAAATATTCAGCGTCTTCAGGATAAGGCAGGTCGTATTCTCGTTGAGCTTCCAGGTGTAACTGAGCCAGCGCGTGTACGTAAGCTCCTCCAGGGAACAGCGAGCCTTGAGTTCTGGGAGACATATAACAACAGCGAAATCATGCAGTCGCTCATTGAGGTTGAGGCTGCAACTCGCGAGGTTGTAGAGAACGCAGCAGCAGAGGCAACAGCTGATTCGGCAAAGAGCAGTGTTGATGAGCTTCTTGCAGAGAACTCTGATTCTACAGCAGTTCAGAACCAGTCTCAGGTTAAGTCAATAGCTTCTTATCTCCATTTCACTCCAGCGGGCTATGGTCCTGTAGTAGGTATGGCGCTCAAGAAGGATATGGCAACAATCGACAAGTATCTTGCAAGTGACAAGGTACGTCGCATATTGCCACGTGACTTGAAGCTTCTCTGGACAGTAAAGGCTATTCCTGCAAAGCGTGCTCAGAGCATGTTTGAAGGTTTGAACTCGAAGGAGGAGGTTTATGAGCTTGTAGCAATCAAGTCTACATCGAACAATGGCCGTGCTCCACTTGAGGGTGACGTTATCACAAATGCAAAGTCGAATGTTTCGCAGAACAGTGCATCATACGAGGTATCGATGAACATGAACTCTGAGGGTACTCGCAAGTGGGCTCAGCTCACAAAGGCAAACCTCGGCAAGTCAATTGCGATTGTTCTTGATGGTTTTGTATACAGCTTCCCAACAGTACAGTCGGAGATTACAGGTGGTTCGAGCCAGATTACTGGTGACTTCACTACTGAGGAGGCACAGGACTTGGCTAACGTGCTCAAGTCTGGTAAGCTTCCTGCTCCTGCAACAATTGTTGAGGATAACGTAGTTGGTCCATCACTTGGTCAGGAGGCTATTGAAAGTGGTTTGTGGTCATTCCTCTTCGCTTTCATCGTAGTACTTATATATATGGTATTCTACTACGGACCTAAGGCAGGTCTTGTAGCTGACTTGGCTCTTATCGCCAACCTCTTCTTCCTTGCAGGTGTACTTGCATCATTTGGTGCAGTGCTTACACTTCCAGGTATTGCAGGTATAGTCTTGACAATTGGTACGGCGGTCGATGCGAACGTGATTATCTTCGAGCGTATCAAGGAGGAGATGAAGCAGGGCAAGTCTGCCCAGAGCGCTATTGCTTCTGGTTATGGTAACGCAATGTCGGCAATTGTCGATGCGAACGTAACTACATTCCTCACAGCGTTGATTCTCTTCGTATTTGGTACTGGTCCTATCAAGGGCTTTGCCACTACACTTATGATAGGTGTCGTATCATCATTCTTCACAGCAGTGTTCATGAGCCGTATCTTCATTGAGTATTTCGCAAAGAAGGACGAGAACATGAAGTTCAGCACAAGCCTTACTGAGCATTTCATGGAGAATGTGAACATCGACTTCCTCGGTAAGAAGAAGCTCTATTATGCAGTAGTATCAGTAGTAATGTTGATCTGCATTGGTTCACTTGCAGTACGTGGTCTTAACAAGGGTATTGACTTCACAGGTGGTCAGGTATTCGTAGTACGTTTTGAACAGCCAGTATCTTCAGTAGATGTACAGAGTGGTTTGCTCAAGCAGTTTGACGGTTCGAACGTAGAGGTTAAGACATACGGTACTGAGAACCAGGTTCGCATAGCAACAAACTATGGAATCAACAACACAGGTGAAGAGGCACAGGACGAAATAGAGACAAAGCTTTATGAAGGTGTGAAGAGCTTCTTGCCAGAGAATGTATCTCGCGAGCAGTTCCTTTCAAACTACCGCATGAGTTCTCAGAAGGTAGGTCCTACAATGGCATCGGATATCACAGAGAAGGCGGTATATGCTATTATCTTCTCGCTCATCGTGATGTTTGTATATATCTTCATCCGTTTCCGCAACTGGGCATACGGTGCGAGTGCAGTAGTAGCTTTGGCACACGACGTAATCTTTACACTTGGTGTGTTCTCAATCTTCTACTCAGTAATGCCATTCTCAATGGAGATTGACCAGTCGTTTGTTGCGGCTATCTTGACTATTGTCGGATACTCAATCAACAACACAGTGGTTATCTTCGACCGTATACGTGAGACATTTGCCAACAATCCAAAGGCTGACTCAAAGTCAGTAATGAATATGGCACTTAACTCAACATTGGGACGTACAATCAACACATCAGTTACAACTCTTGTAACATTGATTGTGATCCTCTTGTTCGGTGGTGAAGTTATCCGTGGATTTATCTTTGCAATGACAGTAGGTATCTTCATCGGTACATTCTCTTCAATGTTGCTTGCAACTCCACTTGCTCACGACTTGATGAACCGCAAGGCTAATAAGTAAACGGTATACATAAATAAATAGAGCGACTGCTTCCGTAGGGTGGCAGTCGCTTTTTGCATGTAAATGATGAAAAGTATAGCTCGGTTAATATCAAACAACATAGCTCTGATAGTATTGCTTGTGGCTATTGCTGCACTTATTTTCCCTGAAGTGTTCAGTGTAGTGAAGACAAGTTATATAAACGTGATGCTTGGGCTTGTGATGTTTGGCATGGGTCTTACTCTTAACTTTGGGGATTTCAAGATAGTATTCATGAGGCCGAAGGATGTGATAGTCGGGTGTCTGGCTCAGTTTACAGTCATGCCAGCAATAGCATGGACATTGTCGAAGGTATTTGGACTTGAGCCAGGTATGGCTATTGGTGTGGTACTTGTCGGATGTTGTCCGGGTGGAACAGCATCGAATGTGATAGCATATCTGGCAAAGGGTGACCTTGCCTTATCGGTTGGAATGACCAGTGTATCGACCATTATTGCACCATTTCTGACACCACTGCTTACCTATCTGTTGGCTGGTAACATGATAGACGTGAACATAATGGACATGTTTGTCTCGATAGTACAGGTAGTCATTATGCCAATAGCGGTAGGTTTTGTCGTAAAGCATTATTTCTCGGAGTTGACGAATAGAGCGACGGAGTATCTTCCAATGTTTTCGACACTGATGATAGCGGCAATTGTTGCTGGTATTGTTGCGGCAAATGCGTCAAAGTTAATGTCGGTAGGAATGTTGATACTGCTTGTTGTAGTATTGCATAACATGTTAGGTTTGGTGTTGGGTTATGTTGTAGGAATTGTGATGAGGTTGCCGCTTGAAAAGCGTATATCAATAAGTGTAGAGGTAGGCATGCAAAATTCGGGTTTAGCGAGTTCGCTAGCTGCTCTGCATTTTGGTTTGTATCCTTTGGCGACAGTGCCAGGTGCACTTTTCAGTGTGTGGCATAATATATCAGGTGCGATAATGGCAAACATCTATCGCAGGATGTATGACCATAACAAAAAAAGAACCTCCGAGAATCTGTCAAGATAGTCTCGAAGGTTCGATAAAGATCTTTGAAAATATGCTTAAGCCTTGCTTGAAGGTTCGATAAATCAGTCGCGTTTAATAACAATTACGTTGGCTGATGGGACAACACTGAAATAGATGTATCCGTTGTTAATAGACGAAGGTACATCAATTTGTTCTTTGTTGTCGTATTGAGTTACGACAGCTCCGCTCCATCCTGCAGGCAGTGGTCGACGAATGTCGAGAGGAAAATTGTAGACAAGAGGATCGAGAGTGCAGCTGAACGTAAGAGTTATGCTATCATCGGTCTGGTCGATAAGAGAGATCTTAGAGATGCCTCGTTCGCTGATATATTTGACAACGTCGATAAATGGAGCGACCCAGAATGAAGACTTATTGTTGTCGAGGTATGACATAGTAGAATCGAGGTCGGCCACCGATATAGGTGAGTATCCGTTGCCTTCGCCAATTTCGTGGATGAGCAATGAGCTCCAACCTCCAGCGACTTTAGTGCGATCGAAAATGCCGATGACCGAATCGATGGAATGGTATTGCGAAGATTCGCATCCAAGACCAAATGAACTTATGGCGCAGAAAGAGCGAGGAGTGGTTCCTTCGATACGGTTGTCGCAGATACGTGCAGCGATATAATTGCGATAGACGGCAGTTGTGTCGGGCATATTACAATATGGATATGCGATAGAGAGGCACTTGGAATCGGGAATATTCTGGTTGATGAAACTGCAGGATTCGCTCAACTCATACTCCAGTGAGTCGGGGCTCAAACTTCCGAGAGCTGGATGGCTCATAGTATGGCTACCGATTTCGTGTCCGTTGGCAGCCATGTTTTGGAGGATCTGCCAGTCGTCGACATTGTTAATAATTGGATAAAAAGTGCCTCTGAAATTATATTTTTCAAGCATTGGCACGGCAATTGTAAACTGGTTAGGTAAGTTGTCGTCAAAAGTATAGCTAATGGCAGCATCGGCAAAATGGCCCCAAGTGGCAACTTCGCACTGGTGATTGTCAGGATCTATACTATTGCAGGCACATAAAGAAGCGAGCCCCAGTGAGCTACAGAAAAAAATAAAGCGTTTCATAATAAAAAGTTTGTTCTGGGCACAAAGGTAAGCAGAAATGCTCAAATTTTTACTATCTTTGCACCTCAGAAACACGAATAAACTATTGGAAATACACAAAGGAATAGAAGGTCTGAGCCTTGAGGGGTGTGTTGTCACCGTCGGCATGTTCGATGGAGTGCACAAAGGGCATCAGCAATTGTTGGGCGAACTGGTGTCGCTAGCCCGTAAAAAAGGCTTGCCATCAGTAGTTGTGACATTGTGGCCTCATCCGAAAGTTGTGTTGAGCAATGGTGGTGATGTCAGGTTGTTGTCGACCTTGAGTGAGAAGTCGGAGCAGATAGAGCAATTGGGTATTGATCATCTGGTGATACTTGACTTCACGCAGAGGCTTGCTTCATTGAGTCCGGCCCGTTTTGTCAGAGACATTCTGATAGGCAGGTTGAATGCCAGACATTTTCACATAGGTTTTAATCATCATTTTGGTGCAGGAAAGAGTACACCGGAAGAGGAGATGAAGATATGTGAGAATGAAGGTTTACCATGTACAATGGGAACTCAGTATGTAGATGAGACGAATGGTGCGTGTAGCAGTTCGGTAATCAGAGGCATGCTAATGGCAGGTGATATGGAGAAGGTGTCGTTGATGCTAGGTCGTCGTTATTCGGTTTCGGGAACGGTAGTTCATGGCGATGGCATTGGTCACAAGATAGGTTTTCCTACGGCCAACCTGAATTTGGACGAGTCGTCGAAGATGTTGCCGGGTGATGGGGTATATGCGGCGATGGCGAACTTTGATGGGATGTGGCGTCCGGCGGTGGTAGACATAGGTATGAGGCCAACCGTCAAGGGTAGTGAACACAGGGTCGAAGCGCATCTAATAAATTTTTCTTCAAAAATATACGGAAGAAATATGACTATTTCTTTTTTTTCACGTATAAGAGAAGAAAAGAGGTTTGCAATGCTTGAAGATTTAGAAAATCAGATAGTTAATGACGTTGAGGTGGCGAAGAGTCTTCTTGTCATATAATTATTTTGATTAAAAAAAGTGAAAAAATTTTTGGGGATTGCGTATTTATTGAATATTTTTGGAGTTAATTAGCAGAAGGAGCGCCTTGGCGACAGCGAAGAGTGACTGATGCTAAGTGAAAAAACATAGTATTATAAACGAAAAAACGAAATTGCAGCATATGAAAAGATTGTTATTAATGATAGCACTATTGTGCTTGCCAATGTTGGTGGGAGCACAGGTAACAAAGGCCAAGGCTATGCTTACTTTGAACTTCATCCGTTATATTGGTTGGACAGATGAGGCACGTCAGGGTGATTTTGTTATAGGGGTTATAAAGGACAAGGATTTGGCGTCTCAGCTTCGTCAGCAGTCGGAAGGCAAGAAGTTTGGATTCCAGGATGTAGTAGTCAAGGAATACAAGAATGCTGAGGAGTTGGAGGACTGTCAGGTTGTATATTGCTCAAGTTCGGTAAGTTTCAGCCGTGCATCGGGAACGATAATGGGCAAGGTTGGCAAGGGAACACTTTTGATAACAGAGCAAGAGGGTGCGACTAACAGTGGATCGATGATAAACTTTGTTGTCAGAGACGAGAAGCTTAAATTTGAGTTGTGCAAGAAGAATGCGTCATACGCAGGAATACAGTTCAGTTCGAAGCTTGAACAGATGACAGCAGCGATCAATTTGTAATTAAGAGAAAAAACAAACAATATGGGAAACGTAAGCGACATCAAGAAGTCTGGCTTTATTCAGAGAATGGCTAGTGGTGACATGTCTATAGCCAGGAAATTGCTGACAGGCTTTGGAGTGATATGTGGTTTTATCCTGCTGAATGCGATATTGACAGTAGGAATTCATATTTTCACCCGCTCGCAGCAGAGCACAGAGTCGGAGCAGTATATTCCGGTTAAGCAGGACTTGGACAAGATGCAGTCGTTGTTGACTGAATCAAAGCGCTTGATTGTAAACTGGGTATATATCGAGCATCAGCCAGATTCACCTGATAAGGTGAGGTTGCGTGAGATAATCGACACTGAATTTTTTGCAGTGTATAACGAAGTGAAGGCAAAGACATCTTCATGGGATACTACTTTTGTCAGCACACTTGCAACAGTGGAGACGAATGTTCAGAACCTGTTTGGTCTTGAGAAGGTAGTCATGGAGAACCTTCCAACATTCGAGAGCTACGATGACGTGATGGCTTACATGGAGTCTGAGATGCTTGTACAGAGTGACGGTGATATTGCCGTGGCAGAGGCAGAACTTACTCAGGAGATGAAGACGCTGATAGACAATTGTGACTTGAAGTGTAGCGACATTGCTTCGAGCATCAGCAACTGGTCAACAGTTCAGCTTGTCTTTGTGATAATATTCAGTTTGATAGTGATGTCGATGTCGGTCTTCGTTGGATATGTGTTATACAAGTCAATAGTAGTACCATTGAAACGTGGTGTAGCATTTGCTCAGGCTATTGGTGATGGTGACCTTACTGCAGAAGTCAATGTAGACAGCAACGATGAAATTGGTCAGTTGGCCAAGGCATTGACAGAGATGGTGACCAACCTTCGTAAGATTGTAGTAAGTATCGAGCACAATGCGAATGCGCTTGTAGATTCAGGTGATGGTGTGAAGAGCAGTTCACTTAAATTGAACAAGGGAGCATCTGAGCAGGCTGCAAGTGCCGAGGAGGTATCGACAGCGATTGAGGAGATGGTTGCCAATATCGACCAGAACACGGAGAATGCCCTTGCAACAGAGAAGATAACAGCATCAACAGTAGAGAATGTAACGAAGTCGAGCCAGTTCTCGGCAGAGGCTGCAGAGGCAATGAGCCAGATATCACAGAAGATAACAATCATCAGCGACATTGCGTTCCAGACAAACATTCTTGCATTGAATGCTGCAGTAGAAGCGGTAAGAGCAGGCGAGCATGGTCGTGGATTTGCTGTTGTAGCAGCAGAGGTCAGAAAGTTGGCAGAGCGAAGCAAGCAGGCTGCAAACGAGATAGTAAGTCTTGTCGGTCAGGGTATGAAAGTGTCGCAGCTTGCAGGTGACAAGGCCAAGGCGCTTGTTCCAGAGATGGAGAAGACAACCGTCTTGATAAAAGAGATATCTGCTGCATCGGTAGAGCAGAAGACAGGAGCAGAGCAGATCAACATGGCAATGCAGAACTTGAATGTCATCACTCAGGAGAATGCTTCGGCAGCCGACGAGTTGACAAACAGTTCAGTACAGTTGAGCGAACTTGCAACAAACTTGAAGGCGGCAGTAAGCTTCTTCAAGCTCGATGCGGCTGCAGTAGAAGCAGCAAAGACAAGCCAGAGCAGTCAGCAGCCTAAGGCAGCAGCGAAGGTGGAAGAAGTCGAGACAGATGAAAATATTGTAGAAGAAGAGTCGCAGGTTACTCACCGCAAGGGAGCGACAATAAACCTTGGCAGCATGAGTACCAAGGAATATGACATCGACAACTACGAGAAGTTCTAAAAAAGGAGACTTAGACGATGAGCAACCCATATTCGATAGTGGCAGCAGACAAGCAGGGCACGATGGAAGTCAAGTTCAGTGGCAACCTTATAATCAATCATATAGAGAAGATATATGAGGAGATGCAAGAACTAATTACTCCGGAGCAGCCAGTGAGCTTCATTATAGATAATCCTGAGAACCTTGATATCACATTCATCCAGATGGTGATAGCGGTAAAGAGGATGTGGAAGGAGAAGGGTAGTGAGTTTCATGTCAAGTCGGAGCTCAAAGACGACTTAAAGCAGTTGATGGCGAAGGCAGGTCTAGAGCGAGAATTAAACTATTAAAAGATCAGGCGCAAGCTCGCCGTAGAAATAAGTATAAAATAAAAGTAAAAGAAATATGGCAAAGACAGTTCTTATTGTAGACGATTCGGAGAGTATCCGTGAGGTCGTAAACTTCACCCTTCAGAATGAGGGCTATGAGGTGTTGGTAGGTGTTGATGGCGAAGACGCCCTCAAGTTCCTTGACGGCCGTACAATCGACATTGTCATAACGGACCTCCACATGCCAAACCTTGATGGCCTTGGCCTCATCCGTAAGATTCGTGAGATGGATGCGTACAAGCATATTCCAATTCTCTTCTTGACAACAGAGTCACAGACAGAGAAGAAGATGGAGGCGAAGGAAGCAGGTGCAACAGGATGGATTATCAAGCCATTCGTGCCAGCAAAGCTTCTTAGTGCAATCGCAAAGGTCGTACGATAAATATTCGATTATTTCGAGAATAGAGTAAACAGAGTTACAAGTTAAACACGCTATGGATCAGTTCCAACAGAAATTCGTTGAGGAAGCGCTTGACAATGTCGAGAAGCTTGAAGAGAATCTCTTCGAGCTGGAGAGCAATATGGAGAATTATGACCCTGAGCTTATCCAGAGCATCTTCCGCAGCATGCACACTATTAAAGGTAGTGGTATGATGTTTGGATTTGATGATTTGAGCAGGTTTACTCATAACTTTGAAACGATTTATGATCTTGTCAGAAATGACAAGTTAAAAGTGACGAAAGATATAGTTGATCTTTCGTTTGAGTCACTCGACTATATCAGGAAGCTGCTTGACATTGGTGAGGGTAAACTTACTGATCCCGATGATATTGCGCAGCTTAATGATTTTATCGGCCGTATTACGAAGCACTTTCCTGAGGGCACAACGCTGACAAAGGGAAGAGCTGAACGTGAAGCGGAGGAAAAGGCCAAGAAGGAGGCAGAAGCAGCCAAGGCTGGTCCGAAGAACTACCTTGTGACAATCGAACCTATGGAGTCGTTGTTGGAGAATGGTACAAATCCTCTGTATACGGTAGATGACCTTACAGGTCTAGGCGAGTGGAAGACAGTGGCATTCACGGACAAAGTTGAGTCATTCAACCAGTTCAAGCCACTAGCGATGCGAATCAACTGGCAGGTATTGCTTCATACTGAGCAAGATGCTGTCAACGACATTCAGGACAACTTCATATTTATCGAAGATGAATGTAAAGTTGATATAGCAGAACTTCCATCAGGAGACTATATTGTTGCTGGTGGTGAAGTCTTGGAAGCATTGCTAAAAACGGCTGCGGAAAGTGGCAAGTATTTGACTCCGGCAGATTTTGAGCAGTTCAAGCAGGCGGCACCAGAGCAGGAACCTGCAAAAGAAGAGGCTAAGGCCGAGCAACCTGTTCAGGCTGCAGCTCAGAAGAGTGAAAAGAAAGAGGCTGGTCCGAAGAAGGAAGAAGCCAAGATAGCCACAATGCGTGTAGCATCGTCAAAGATTGACGAGCTTGTCAATGCTGTTAGTGAGATGGTGACAATGCAGGCTCAGCTCAACCTTATGGCTGAGAAGCAGGGAATACCGGCGTTGTCGGCCATAGCAGAGCAAATGGAGAAGACTACACGAGCATTGCGTGAGAATGCCTTTTCGCTGAGTTTGATACCTCTTGGCGGTGAACTTGTAAGATTCCAGAGGCTAGTCAGAGACTTGTCGAACAACCTTCATAAGCAGCTTGAGTTTATAGTAGAAGGTGGTGAGATAGAACTTGACAAGAACATCATAGAGCATTTGACTGACCCTCTGATGCATATGATTCGTAACTCGGGTGACCATGGCATTGAATTGCCAGAAGAGCGAATAGCGAAAGGCAAGGACCCGAAGGGTACGATTAGGCTTAAGGCTTTCTATTCAGGCTCGTCTGTAATAATTCAGCTTTCGGATGATGGTAAGGGAATGGACCCTGACAAGATATTCAAGAAAGCTGTTGAAAAGGGTTTGGTAGATCCAAATGCAAAACTTGCCAAGAAAGAGATATTAAACCTCATATTTGCTAGTGGTTTCTCGACAGCAGAGAAAGTCAGCGACGTGTCGGGCCGAGGTGTCGGCATGGACGTTGTAAAGAGCAAGATAGCCGAGATTAGAGGTGAAGTCTCAATAGACTCGGAGATAGATAAGGGAACAACGTTCACGCTTGATTTGCCTTTGACATTGTCGATAATCGACGGTTTGTTGACAAAGGTGAATGGTGAGCAGTTTATATTCCCGTTGTCGAATATAGAAAGGATACTGTCACCAAAAGAAGTACAGTTTAACCATAGTGGTGTGGGTAATGTATTTACTTATGGAGGTGAGCAGATAGGATATATAGAACTGAACTCGATGTTCTATTCGATGGACACATTGATGGACACGAGCAAGATAATAATGGTACGCTCGGGTGAAAAGCACTTTGGCATAGTAGTAGACCAGATAATAGGTGAGTATCAGATAGTGGTCAAGCCTCTTGGACGATTCATGAGGAAAGTAGACATGATATCTGGTGCATCAGTGATGGGTGATGGTTCGTTGTCGCTTGTCGTAGATACTACAAGAATGGTAAACTACTACATACAGCAGCGCTATCGTAAAGATGTAAAGGAGAAGGAGGCATAGCTATGGAAGTAGAAGAAGGAGTATCATTATCGTCGGTTACATCGTTCAAGGTGGGCGGTGAATACTTTGGTTTTGAGACAGTCAGAATACGTCATATATTGGAGATGTCAGAGCCTACGAAAGTACCTTTGGCAAAAGAATATGTCATGGGAATCATAAACAATCATGGAAACATGATTCCGGTGATTGACTTTAGGGCAATGCTTGGTCTGCCATCGGATGATGACCTGCCAGAGACTTCGATAGTGGTTGTTTCGGTAGACGGAACAGCAGAAAGTTATCTTGGTTTCAAGGTTGACGAAGTAGATGAAGTGTTTGACTATACTGAATCGCAGTACCAGGCAGATGTAGTAGTGGAAGTAAACCGTCTTGTGCAGAGGTCGTTGCAAGCGACATTGCATGTTGGCGACAAATTCATATATATGATCAACCTTGATGAGTTGGCAAAAACAGTGGAGGAGTAATAATGGATGAGATAAAGAACACATACCTTACGTTCACTGTAGGATCTAGCAATTTCGGAATACATGTAGAGCATGTAGTCGAGATAATAGAGTATGAGGAGCCAAAAACGCAGTCTTCTCAGTTGCCATTCATGAAGGGGTTGATAGACCATCGAGGTGGCATAGTGCCATTGATAGATGCAGGTTTGAAATTTGGCATGGAGCCAGTAGACATAAACGATCAGGCATGTTGCATAGTGATGTCAGTCAAGGGTGCCGACCAGGTATTTGACATTGCGCTGGCAGTGGATGATGTGACAGAAGTGGTTGAAGTGGATGATGACAAGAAACAGTATATCGAAACGAACTACAAGCCGGGTTATGTACAGTTTGCTGCGAAAGTTGATGATAACTATATAATGTTCATTGATGTAAACAAAGTGTTTAACGACACGGAAGTAATATCGTTGATGAAGATAATGGGGAAATAGTCATTAAGCGGGTGAGATATGGCAGAGACAGAGAGAAGTTCGGATTTGGAATGCTTCAAGGCAGAGTTGTCTCAGAGCGACTTCAAGGCGTTCAGTGACTACATATACTCTGAGTTTGGCATCAAGATGCCGGACATAAAAAGAGTGATGTTGCAGGGGCGACTGTTGAAGAGGGTGAGGGAATTGAAGATGTCGTCGTATGCTGAATACAAGAACTACTTTTTCAGCGAGGAGGGACAGCGTAATGAGTTGTACAACTTTCTGAGTGTAGTGACGACGAACAAGACGGACTTTTTCCGTGAGTCGGTGCATTTTGACTTTCTCTCGCAGGAGGTTTTGCCTGGATTCATGGCTGAAGGAAGGACAAACATAAAGGTGTGGAGTGCCGCATGCTCGAGTGGCGAGGAACCATACACCATAAGCATAGTGCTCAATGAGTTCAAGGAGCGGAACCCAATGTTCAACTTCTCGATTCTAGGCACGGACATTTCGAGCAACGTTCTTGATAAAGCTGTAAAGGGGGTATATCCTGAAAAGACGGTTGAAGTGATACCTCTGCATCTCAAGAAAAAGTATTTCTTGCGAAGCAAGGACCGAGTCAATCCGACAGTCAGAGTGACGCCGCAGTTGCAGCAAAATATTTCTCTGAAATATCTAAACCTTATGGATACGGTTTACGATATAACAGATAAATATGACGTAATATTCTGCCGAAACGTGTTGATATATTTTGACAGGGAGACGCAGGAGAAAGTGGTGACAAAATTGTGCAGGCATCTGGCACCTGGTGGATACCTGATGATTGGTCACTCGGAGTCAATAGCGAATATGGACTTACCGCTAAAAAATATTAAGCCCACAATGTTTAAAAGAATATAATACACTAAGAGATATGAACAACTTATCGGACAAACAACTGCTGAAAGAGCTTAAGGCACGCCTTGATGAGCGTGGAGCCTTGGAAGAGAAGCTGGATGCATTGAACAGAGAATACCAGATGGTATGCAAGCGTCTAAAGGATTCTGAAGCTTTGAAGGGTCACTTTATCTCGAATGTAACAAACGAGATAGTAAACCCATTTACTTCAATCATAGGCTTGTCTAAGTCGATTTTGACAGTAGAGAAGCAGGATTGGAAGAAAGTTGTGTCAATGGTTGCATTGATTCACAATGAAGCGTTCAACCTTGACTTCCAGTTGAAGAATATCTTCACTGCAGCCAAGATAGAGGCTGGTGAAATGGCCAATCCAAATATCTCTAAGGTAAATATACGTACGCTTGTACAGGGTGTGATAGATGGCTTTATCGTAGTAGCTCGAAAGATGAATATCGAAATAGAGCTTGACTACCAGATAGAGTTTGGTCTTGATGGAAAGAACTTCTATTACAAGACAGACCCAGAGAAGTTGAAGCAGATATTGAACAACATCTTGAACAATGCTATCAAGTATAGCTATAAGGATTCTAAGGTCATACTCAAGGTATGGGTTGATGATGACATCTTGAACATATCAATTCAGGACTTTGGAACAGGTATTTCGGAGAAGAATCAGAATATCATCTTCGAGCGTTTCAAGAGACTGGAGACAAGTATCAACTCAATTAACCAGGGTCATGGTCTTGGTTTGTCTATTACGAAGGCACTTGTCAATGTATTGAACGGCCAGATAGACGTCAAGAGCCAGAAGGGTGAAGGAACAATATTCACAGTATCTATTCCAGAATCGGATGCAGTGATAGAGTCAAGTTTTGAGGATCCTTTTGGTGATGACGGTAGTGATGACGATGTAGATCTTTTCTAAGAGGAGAGACGAATGGAATATTTACAGCATTTCTTATATCCTTCGTCCTTTTTTGCCAGCAGGGAACCTTATGTAGTAAAGACCGTGCTGGGTTCTTGTGTCGCAGTATGTCTGTGGGACAAGCGTCTGCATTTTGGTGGAATAAATCACTACATGTTGCCAACATGGAATGGCAATGACTTGGCATCGCCTAAATATGGAAATATAGCGATTGACAAGTTGATAGAGAAGATGCGTTGTATGGGAAGCCGCGTTGAAGACCTTGAGGCGAAGGTTTTTGGTGGTGGCGAACTTCTGGACGTGGGAGGTGACAAGCCTTCGACACAGATAGGAGAACGAAATATACAAGTGGCATGTATGCTATTGGACTCTTACAAGATACCAGTGATAGCGAAGAGTCTGGGTGGCAAACGAGGCCGAAAGATACTATACTTCACCGATACTGGTGAAGTTCGACATAAATTCCTTGAGAAGCGAGAAGTATAACGCAGTGTAAAACTTCTTGTGAGGGATAAAAAGAATATTACTGCAATGGGAAACAAAGTACGAGTATTGATAGTCGATGATTCGGCGGTAGTGCGCCAGTCGCTTACGGCAATATTGGAGGAGGACCCAGAAATAGAAGTGATGGGTACTGCAGCAGATCCTATTATTGCTGTAAAGAAGATTATGAAAGAGGTGCCGGACGTAATAACCTTGGATGTAGAGATGCCGCGAATGGATGGTCTTACATTCTTGAGGAAGATTATGGCTCAGCACCCAATACCTGTTGTAGTCATATCATCGCTTACAACTGCTGGTACAGAGGTGGCAATGAAAGCACTTGAATATGGTGCTACAGAAGTCATTGGTAAACCGTCGATGAATCCTGACGTATTCTTCCAGGAGTCGCACATCATGTTGCGTGATGTGGTCAAGGCGGCAGCCCAGTCGAAGCTCAAGAGAAGAACTGCTGAAGAGATGAAGGCATATAATCAGCCACAGCTTGCACAACCTGTGGAGCATAAGCCTTCGGTGCAGCCAGCAGCAAAAGAGTCTGTACAGAAATTCAATGGTATGCCGTCGGTGGCACCAAAATATACAGCTGATGTTGTATTGGACAAAGCTGGTGCTAATGATGTCATAGTAGACACAGAAAAAGTCATTGTACTTGGTGCGTCGACAGGCGGAACAGAGGCAATCAGGACATTGTTGAGAACGATGCCTTCAGATATGCCGGGCATAGTTATAGTGCAGCACATGCCAGAAGGATTCACCAAATCATTTTCGAATAGCCTCAACCAGATATCAAAGCTTGATGTCAAGGAAGCGGAAAATGGTGATAAAGTGCGCAGAGGCCTTGTGCTTATAGCGCCAGGTAATAAGCACATGCTACTGAAGCGAGTAGGTAAGGAGTATGTGGTAGAAGTAAAAGAAGGTCCACTTGTCAATCGACACAGACCGTCAGTAGATGTCTTGTTTAGATCTGCGGCACGTTATGCGGGCAGCAATGCGATAGGCGTTATATTGACAGGTATGGGTAACGATGGAGCCAAGGGAATGCAGGAGTTGCATGACAAAGGCGCCTACACGATAGGTCAAGACGAGGCTTCATGTATAGTATATGGTATGCCAAAGGAAGCCTTCAAAGCTGGTGCTGTTGATACAGTCTTGTCGCTTGACAAGATAACAGAGCACCTAGTTAAAGTAACATCGGAAACAAAGTAGCCGTTTATAGTACGGTAGATATAATATAGGATAGAAAGATATAATAAAGGATAGATGAAAAACAAGAAACTAAATCATCTGGTACGTCTATATGCCATACGTGGATTCGCATTTGGCCTTGTTCTGGCATTGTTGATATTGCTTTTGGCAGCTGATTCGAATGCATATCATGACAGTGACCGTACGTTAGCTGATTTCATCAAGATATTCCCAGGTGTATGGGTCGTTATAATTATGCCATTTCTATGTGCCTTGGCAGGTTTCCTTTTGGCATACAGGATGTCAAAGATTATACGCCAGCAGAACAAGCAGATGAAGGAAGAGGAAAAGAGGTCGACAGACATTCTTACAATTGTTGAAGCGCTTGGTCAGGGCAAGTATGAAGATTTTGACAGTATTGAGAAACGTTCGGAGAACGACGAATTGATATTGTCACTTGATGAACTTCGCAAAACCTTGTCGAAGAACAAGGAGGAAGAGGAGAAGCGAAGAAAAGAGGAGGAACAGCGTACATGGGTTACAAATGGTGTGGCTCAGTTTGGTGAAATCCTTCGTCGTAACCAGGATAACATGGAGGAACTCTCATATACTGTTGTGAGATACCTTGTTGATTACATGAAGATCAATCAGGCGGGCTTCTTCATTTTGAATAAAGATGATGACAAGAACAAATTCTTCGAACTCACTGGACATGTAGCATTCGACAGAAAGAAATTTACAGACAAAAAGATATCATGGGGTGAAGGTCTTATAGGACGATGTGGTCTAGAAAAGGAGACAATCTATATGACGGACATTCCGAGCAACTATATAAATGTCACATCTGGCTTGGGTGAGGCAGGTCCGAAATCGTTGCTCATAGTGCCATTGAAGACAAGTGACGATATATATGGTGCGATAGAGATGGCATCGTTCAGGGAATTTGAGGAATATGAAATTGGTTTTGTGGAGAAGACAGCCGAATCAATAGCCCTTACGATATCGAACGTTCAGAACAACATGCGTACACGCAAGCTTTTGAGTGAAACTCAGGAGCAGTCAGAAAAGATGCGTCAGCAGGAAGAGGAGCTTCGCCAGAACATGGAGGAGATGCGTGCTACACAGGAAGAGAACCAGCGTCGTGAAGTTGAGATGAAGGGTATTCTTGAAGCCATCAACCATGCATCAATCAGTGCAGAGTTTGAGACAGATGGTACTATCAAGAATGTGAATGATAACTTCCTCAAGACATTCAACTATAAGCCGGAGGAGATCGAAGATCAGAGTATGAAAGTATTCTTCTTCAAGGAAGACATTAACCAGCTTGATGACATCTTGGCGACACTTCAGCGAGGCGAGACATTCAGTGGACGTGTACGTCGTCGAAACAAGCGAGGTGAAGAAATATGGTTGTTGTCGACATATTCTCCTGTAGTAGATGATGATGGTGAAGTGCTTTACATCAAGAGTCTTGAGACCAACATTGCCGAGCAGGTTAAACTTGAGGAGGAGATGCGCAAGAGCAAGGATGAAGTGGATATACTCTTGCGTGAGACACGTAACGAGATGAAGGAGCAGTTCAAGGAAATTGAGGCTGTAAAGATCAGAAACGAGAAGACCCTTGAGGGTTCACTTGATGCCATATTCACAACTAGCAATGAAGGAACACTTGAATTCTTCAACGCAGCAGCGGAACAGTTGTGGGGATTTGAGCGAGCAGAGGTACTTGGTCAGAACATCAGCAAGCTGTTTTCGGCAGAAAGCATACAGAACAATGAGTTTATAAAGGCACTTGTAACGCCAGACTTGAAGAAGATAGTCGGTGAACGACGTGAGGTGCCTATCAAGAACAAATTTGGTGAAGAGGAACCTGTATTGATGATGCTTTCTGAAGCAGAAGTTGGTGAGGAACACTCGTTTACTGCTTTCATCCAGAAGGTAGAAGTAGAGCTCTTCTAATATTAAAAGAGTAAAGCGATGGATTTCAAGCAGTTCCTTGCAAGTTTTAAGATCAAGACGGGTTATGATTTCTGTGACTATTCAGACAACTCCATATCTCGTCGTCTTGACAAGATAAGTGCTGAGTCAAAGTTATCATTTGAGCAGATGCTTGACAAGGTGATGACAGATGAGACATTCAAGAACAAAGTCATAGATGAGATAACAGTCAATACGACAGAATTGTTTAGAGATCCTACGATGTGGATATCTCTTTATAAGACGTTGTATCAGCAGTTGCCCAAGAGTGCGACAATCACCTTTTGGCATATAGGTTGTTCGAGGGGACTTGAAGTCTATTCAAACTTGATAATGATGCATCTGTTAGGGAACTTGGACAGGTGTCGAGCAATAGGAACAGACTTGAATTCGCGAGTGCTAGAAATAGGTCGCAAAGGAGAATATTCATATAGGTTCAATTTGTATTTCAAGGATAACTTCAATGCTGTTATGGCGGGATGTGGACTTGATGCAAAATTTGAGGACTATTTTGACATAGATGAGTCGCAAGACAAAATGAAGGTAAAGCCATTCCTTCTGGAGAAGCCAAAGTTTATAGAACAAAACCTTGTTCAGGACAAGGCTCCGTTTGCATATAAAGTGGACGTAGTATTCTTCAGGAATGTCATGATATACTTCAATGACAAACTGCAGAACAAGATAATGTCAATGGTATGCTCTAAAATGTATGATGGTGCGGCATTGATACTTGGTAAGCAGGAGAGTCTTACATCTCAGATGATGACAAGATTCACAAAGACAGGTCAATATTATCAGAAGAAAGTACTACTCTAATGTTTTTGACGATAAATGACATACGAGAGATAGGCGCACAGATGAGTGCGAAAATAGGAGTTGACTATACGGGTTATAGCATCAACTTCTTTCGTCGTCGTGTCATTGCAATGTTTGAAGAATTAGGAGTACGCAAGGTTCAGGATTTAGAGTCAATGCTCGATGATGCTGTAAAGGCAGATGAGATAGCACATTTGATGACAATTCCTGGAACAGAGATGTTCAGAGACCCTTCGTTTTGGCGTGCTCTGAGAAAGATATTGTCAGGGAAGCAGTCGTTGACAGTATGGATGCCTAATCTGACAAATGGATTTGAACTATATAGCCTTATGGTATTGCTGAACCAGATAGGTATTAACAACATCAAAGTTGTTGGTCAGGTTCAGTCAGATATCACGCTTAAGGACATAAAGACGCTGAGTATTCCCGAGAAGTATGACGAAGTGAACAGGTCGAACTTCGAAAGACTGGAATCGGGGACAAAATATGAGGATTATTTTGAATCGACAGAAAACGGCATTAAGCCCAAGAGCAACTTGCTTGAGAACGTTACGTTTGTCAAAGGTTGGTTTATGGACAGTGCCGTAGAGAAATATGACCTCATAATATTCAGGAACATACTGCTTGAATATGGTCCACGTCTGCATGAAAAAGCTGTAGAGCGCCTTGCCGCTTCGCTTAATGATGGTGGAATGCTGGCAATAGGAATTAAAGAGCAGCTGCTTACAAAGACGACAAACTTGAAACCTCACGAGGCTGGTGAAAGTATATATAGAGTATAAACAGTAGAGTGAGCGAGTCATGAGTGATTATAAAGCAGTAGTAATAGGAGGTTCAGCTGGCAGTTTTGCGGTAGTGTTAAAGATGCTGTCAAAACTGAGACCGGACTTTGAGCTTCCGATAATAATATGTATGCACAGGTTGAAGCATATCCGTTCAGGATTAGCAGAAAACCTTGATATAAAGTCAAGCATGAAAGTAGTAGAGCCTTATGACAAGGAGCGCATCGAAAAAGGCAAGGTATATCTTGCTCCATCGAACTATCACATGTTTGTAGAATTTGACGGAACAATATCTTTGTCGATAGAGGACATGAACAACCAGAGCCGTCCGTCGATAGACTATACCTTATCATCAGCGGCAGCATCATACCGCGAAAAGTGTCTGGGTATAATATTGACAGGTGCCAACAAAGATGGTGCAAAAGGCTTGAAAGACATTGCTGACAAGAAAGGATTCACGATAGTGCAGGATCCGAAGACAGCAGAGGTTGACACGATGCCAAAATCGGCGCTGAAGATAATGCAGCCAGACTTGATATTGAGTCCGGATGGAATAACAGATTTCTTGAACAATTTGAAATGAGCATACTGAAGTCGATATATAAAATATTGAAAAGCGAGGCAGCAAATGTATGGGCCGTTGTCAAGGCATCTATGCATAAAGCTTGGAGCTTCATAGCAAAGTATGCATTAAAACTTTGGGGCGGAATAGCAGGTGTTGTCAATACTTGCTATAAAAAAGTGGCTGAAATGTCTTTGGAGGCTCAGGTATTCATTTCGCTGTCGATGTTTTTATGCGTATTCTTGTTTTGGCAGTTTATGCCATATTATGTACCGCAGGCGGTATTTGTCATGGTAAACCTATTGCTTGTGATAATATCATCGGCATTTACATGCTATGTGATATTTTCTGCAAACAAGAAAATATCGTCTTTGAAGGAAACTATAGATGAGCTTGAGCAGATAAAGAAAGACAAAGACCAGGAGATTAGAGGCTACAAGTCGGAGATACATGACTTGAACATGGCATCGCGTAAACAGCAGTCATTTGGAAAGAATAGTCAGGTATTGATAGACACTGTGAAGAAGAACAGGCAGGAGAAGAAAGAGGAAGACCCTAAGGGACAATTCCTGTTGAAATCGCTTGCCCAGTGTTCTGATATATGCTGTGGCTTGATATACATGAAGAAGGATGACGAAGACGTGTTTGAGATAGCAGGTCAGTATGCATTGTCAAACTGTGAGATAGTAGAAGACCCTAATCTGAAGGAAGTGACAGTAGAGGATGCGTTGTTTGGCCAAGTTATAAAGACAGGCCAGATGTTACATATAGCTGACGTACCGTCAGAGAGCCTGACAATAATGTCGGGACTTGGTCAGACGGAGTCGATGAACGTGTATATATTGCCAATCAAGAAGAATAATAAAGTGGTGGCAATGGCTGAAGTGTCAAGTTTCAGCAGACTGGCAGTGGCAGATATATGGAAGGACATAGACAATGTGTTGCTTGACGATTAAGAGAGACGGAGATGAAAGACAAAAAAGATAAATTAGATATCAAATACCTGTCGCCGGCAGGATTCAGTGAAGTGCAGTGGTATGCTGCGCTTATATCTGTTTTGGCGATGTTGCTAATAGGTTGGACCTCAATAATTAGTTTGTTGGGTCTGAACGTCACGTTGAGCAACATTGCATATATGCACAGATATATCTTCGTTTGGATATTTGATATGACAGTTGTTGCATTGTTGATGTTGTGTCTATATCTGGCAAATTTCAGGAGAATAAAGTTAAGTACGTTAGCTTCAAATATAGAATCGTTGCAGAGTCAGATAGACAGTTCGATTGTCATGGCTGGCAAGATTGGTGCGGGGCAGTCGATAGAGGGCATGATAGGATCGTCGGATTCGGACCTTCACAAGACACTCTTGAAGCTTGGTAAAAACCTGATGGAGACAAAAGAAAAAGAGAGTCAGTTTTCATGGGTTACACGAGGCAAGGAAAAAGTATCAGATATTCTCCGTTCTCACAATAAGATAGATGAACTTGCGGTTGAGACATTGATAGGCATTACTCAGTATTATGAAGCTGTTCAGGGTGCATTCTTCATCCTTGAGGGTGATGAATTGAGAACTTTGACACAGTATGCCTATAATCGCAGGAGATATGAGACAAAGACCATCAAGGTAGGAACAGGACTTATTGGTGCTGCAGCATACGAGCGTCAGATAATATACAGGACAGATGTTCCTGAGGACTACTTTACCATAACCTCTGGTATGATGGGCGAGCAGAAGCCTCGATCGATAATAATCATACCTCTTATGCAGGAGGACGTAGTTCAGGGAGTCATAGAATTGGCATTCTTCAAAAAGCGTCTGCCTCAGCATTACCTTTCGTTGGCAGAAGAACTTGGCAAAGTCATAGGTGCCACGATATACAACCTGAAAATCAATGAGAGAACAGCACAGCTCTTGCGTGAATCACAGGAGATGACCGCTACATTGAAGAAGAACGAAGAGCAGTTGCAGCAGAATGCGCTTGAGATGCTTGAGGCGAAGGAGAATGTCGAGATGTCGAACCGTGAACTTGCTGTCAAGATTCAGGAAGTAGAGAATGGTCAGAAGCGTCTGCAGGCATTGCTTACGAACGCCTCTGAGTTTATCTCGATATATAATGAAGACCGCGAAGTGACATTTGAGAGTCCATCAATCCGTCGAATACTTGGTTATGAGCCAAATGACACGGTGCATGGCATGGATGAGGACATGATGACACCTAAAGGCTTTAGAAGTGTTACAGGAATGTTTGACTATCTTCTTGACACGCCTGGTGGTGAAATGACGATACAGTATACCTATCTGAAAAAGAATGGTGACAAGATATTCCTTGAAACTCAGGGAAAGAACCTTTTGCATGACCCAGCGATACGTGGTCTTATCTTCAACACAAGAGATATAACCGAAAGAATACGTGCGGAGCGTGAGGAGCGAATGAAGAGCCGAATGCAGTCGCTTTCGGAGAACTCTCCAGATATGATTATCCGTACGAGCACAAATGGAAAGATAGTATACGTAAACCCTGCGGCATCGAAGTTCTTGCAGCGTGAAGTAGTCGACCTGATGAGCATGAAGATAAACGAGCTTGATCCGTCGATGAGTATAGTAGACTTCATCAGCAGTGCCTTGAAACTGCTTAAGAAGACACATACAAAGACAGAGTCGGAACTTCAGATAGAGCTTGAGGGTGAAGAGCGAATAGTAGAAGTAAGAGCAATTCCTGAATTTGGTGAATCGGGAGATGAGCTTGAGTCGGTACTCTTCCAGGCGCATGATGTCACTCAGATGAAGAAGCAGGAAGAGGAAATCAAGGAGAAGAACAAGAGTATCCAGGATAGTATCAACTATGCATTGCGAATTCAGAAAGCATTGTTGCCAGAGGTTCAGGATTACCAGAAGTACTTCCCTAAGACATTCATGATGTACTTCCCTAAGAATACGGTCAGTGGTGACTTCCCATGGTTCTATCATTTTGACAATGTATACTATATAGCAGCAGTAGACTGTACGGGCCATGGTGTACCTGGTGCGTTGTTGTCATTGATAGGAACATTGCTTCTGAACAACATTGTGGAGACGGGTCAGGACTTGACAGCGGCGCAATTGCTTGACAAATTGCATGCGGCAGTAAGAAGAGCATTGAAGCAGGATGATCCGGACAGACCGGACAACGGTCGAGATGGTATGGACCTTGGTCTTTGCCGCATTGACACAGAGAAACATGAGTTGCAATTTGCCGGAGCTCACCGTCCTCTTTACTATATGCGAGGCAGTGAATTTACGGAATATAAAGGATCGAGAAAGGGCATAGGTGGTATACCATTGCCAGGTCGTCCGGAACCAGATTTTGAAAATAATGTCATAGAATACCAACCTGGAGACAGATTTTACGTATTCTCAGATGGACTTCCAGACCAGCTGGACGGACAAAAAAAGAAAAAATATCAAACAAAACGCTTCAAGGAATTGCTTGATCGAACAGCCGAAAAAGAGATCAAGGAGATCTACGAAGAGGTTCATAATGACTTTATTAACGTGTGGATGAGGAATGATCCGGCGGAGACGGAAGCAGACATCAGAACACGTCAAGTTGATGATGTTTTGTTGATAGGTGTTGAATTATAAAAAAATAAATGCTATATTTACACACTTTTTAATTAGAGCACTATGGGAAGAATAGCAGCGAATCAGGACTTTTTGGAGTTTGCTTACCAATTGTATCATACAATGCAGGCAAACGAGATTAATCTTGTGTATGAGGGTGTAGTTACTCAGGAGATTACACGTACGTTCACAGCCCTTACAGAAAAGAACATGGTAAAGGCTGAGGAATCGAATCAGGTACAGCGTAAGGTTTTCAACGTAATGGTTGAGTGCCTTCAGAATATCAGCAAGCATGCAGATGCGATGTCAGATGATGAGAATGAGGAGCGTCGTGGTATAGTTTTGGTAAGCCATGGCGAGGAGTCATACAATGTCATCACAGGAAACGTTGTAAAGCGTTCGAAGCGTGAGGGCCTTGAAAAGAGTCTTCAGAAGATTAACAGTCTTGACAAGGAAGGACTTTCGGCGCTATACAAGCAGCAGATAAAAGAGGGTCACATCTCAGAAAAGGGTGGTGCGGGCCTTGGATTTATCGATATAGCGAAGAAGTCTGGCAATAAAATTGATTACCAGTTTAAGGACTTGACAGATGACTTGTGCTTCTTCATCCTTATAACCACTATTTCAAGAAACTAATAACAACGGATAGAGATGGAAGTAATAAATATTAAAGGTACAGACGACACACCAAGTGTGACTATGGACAAGGACAATGGTGTGTTCTTGATTCAGGGCAGATCATTGCCAGAGGATGTTACATTGTTCTATCAGCCTATACTTGACTGGATAACAGAGTATGGTAACCAGACAAACGACCATACAGACATGACCTTTAAGTTGGAGTATTTCAACACAGCATCTTCAAAGGTACTTCTTGATGTTCTTCTGAAGTTCGAAGAGATAAAGAACAACGGAAGTGATGTCACAGTAAAGTGGTGTTATCGTGAAGACGAGGAAGACATCAAAGAGGCTGGTGAGGAGTATGAGGACATAGTAGAGGTTCCATTCGAGTATTGTGAATGTGACGAAGACTGGAACATCAAATAAGTAGTAGGATTCTAACCAATCGATAAAGAGATCCCAAGCAGCTTTATTGTTGCTTGGGACCTAAAACTTGTAATATGAGCGAAGCTATTCTTGAAGCACTGATGAAGCTGTTTGGCCTTATTGCCAAGCAGGATGCCGGTGTAGGCGATGACGGGAGAAACTATGTAAGAACATTTCTCCAGTCACAAATCGGAGAGCAGGAAGTTGAGTTGTATCTTCAGAAGTTTGATGAGAACGCTGAAGTTAGGCTTGACGAGACGGGTCACGTTATAACTCCTGAAAATGCTGGTGACGTTAAGGCTTCGGAATCGGTTAAAATTATAGGTACTTGCCGTAAGATAAGCAAGGAGCTTGAGAAGGATGACATATTGCCTGATGGTACGAAAGTGCCCAAAGATCCTGAAGTTGTCAAGAAGCAGAAGGCCGTAATCTTCGTTCGTATATATGAGATGATACGTGTGTCGATATCCAAATCTTCCGACATAAACGGAAGAATGGAAGTCATCGACGGCGTAGTTTTGGCCTTCAAGCTCGACAAGGAAGAGGTAAAGGCAATTAAAGCGTTCAGCATGGAGAGCGAGGCTGAACAGATGGACTACAAGGGAATACTTGTAGCCGATGAGCGCTCAGACATAAATTTTGAACATGCATTGCACATACAGACAGGCAAGCTGAAGGGAGCGATATTCTTCCTTTATATGGCTAGTGTTGATCTGTACTTTGTGCGTTATAGTGGCGGCGAGTCGTATGTAAACGGTAACTTGCTTGCCCAGGATTGTGTTTCTCCATTCCCGACTCGAAGCATCATAAAAGCGACATCAGCGACAGTATGTTTCTTTGATGTTGAGTCAAAATTCAATCCAGACAGGAAGTTCGACAAGATCTCGTATGAGGTCAACAACATGTGGTTCAAATTCAAGAACGGCAACATTGGCTTGAGAAATATCAACATGGCAGAACGTGAAGGTCAGTTGATAGGTATCATGGGTGCGAGTGGTGCTGGTAAGACCACATTGCTTAATGTACTCTGTGGCAATGAGAAGCCTTCAGAGGGCGAGGTGTTGATAAATGGTCGAAATCTTCATACGGAACCGGAAAAGCTGGAAGGTGTCATAGGTCTTATTCCTCAGGATGACTTGTTGATAGAGGAATTGACAGTATATGAGAACCTATATTATAGTGCTAAACTTTGTTTTAGACATAAGAGTGAAGAGGAGATAAAAACTCTTGTAGACAGGACGCTTGACAATCTTGGTCTTTATGAAAGAAAAGACCTTGTAGTAGGTTCTCCTCTTAACAAATCAATCAGTGGTGGTCAGCGTAAGCGTTTGAACATCGCCTTGGAGCTCATCAGAGAGCCAGCAGTTTTGTTTGTGGACGAGCCTACATCAGGTTTGTCTTCAGGTGACTCGGAAAATGTAGTTAATCTGTTGCGTGAGCTTGCTGTGAAGAATGGCAAACTTGTATTTGTCGTAATCCATCAGCCATCATCGGATATCTATAAGATGTTTGACAAGATGTTCATCCTTGATACGGGTGGATATCCTGTATATTATGGTGATCCGGTAGGTGCAATCACCTATACGAAGAAGCAGATTGGTCAGGCAAGTGCAGACCAGGGAGCATGTTCGGAGTGTGGTAACGTCAATACGGAACTTGTATTCAACGTACTTGAAGCAAAGGTAATAGACGAATGGGGTGGTACATCAAACAAGCGTAAGGTGCAGCCTCAGTCGTGGAACAACAAGTATAACGAGAATATAGTACTGCCAAAGGTGGAGACTGTGAATGAGGAGCCACCTCGTTCGTTGGACTTGCCTTCATGGTTTGGTCAGTTCTGCATATATACCCGAAGAGACTTCTGGGCAAAGATAAGCAACACTCAGTATATACTTATGAACGTGCTTGAGGCGCCGTTCCTAGGTTTTGTGCTTGCATATCTTGTGCGTTATATTGTAGATCCTGATTCTGATGTATACATCTTCAGAGAGAACGAGAATATACCTATATATATATTCATGGGTATAATCGTCTCTATCTTCTTTGGTCTTATTGTGAGTGCCGAGGAGATATTCAAGGATGCCAAGATTATGAAGAGGGAGCGGTTCCTTAACCTGAGCCGATCGGCCTATTTGATGTCTAAGATATTGATATTGATGGGCTTGTCAGCGATACAGATGCTTCTTTTCATCTTAGTGGGCAATGCGGTGATAGGATTTGAGGGAATGAATCTGGAGTTCTTCCTGATGTTGTTCTCTGTGTCGGTATCATCGAATATCCTTGGTCTGATAATTTCATCAGCATTCAACACCATTGTAACCATCTACATTATGATACCATTGTTGATGATTCCTCAGATGGTATTGGGTGGAGCGATGTTTACATTTGACAAGCTGAATAAGACTATAGCATCAGTAGACAAAGTTCCGTTTGTTGCAGAATTCATACCTGCACGATATGCATACGAAGGTCTGATAGTATATCAGTTTAAGCATAATAAATTCCATAGTGTATTGTTTGAGACAGCCATGCAGGAAAGTTGGGCTGACTTTAGACAGACATATATTATGCCTGAATTGACAACGACCCTTGACAGAGTATTGGCAAAATATAAAGCGGGCAAAACAGACGACCCTGTATATATTGGCGACCTTGCACTTCTGCACAATGAGCTTGGCAAGGAGAAGAATCGTCATCCACAGATAGACTTCAATGGATTGGACAACCTTACTCCTGATAAGTTCAATGGCAATGTATACAACCAGACACAGGAGTATATTGAGCAGTTGACGATGATATATGCCGAGATGTTCCGTCAGGCGAATACCAAGCGAGACAAAACGACAGAGTATCTTCTTTCAACTCAGCCAGAAAAGTATAATGCATTAAAAGATGCCTACTTTAATGAAACAGTTTCGGATGTAGTCCGTAAAACTTTTGATAAGAACAAGATGTTGCGTGATGGCGATAGATTGATCCAGATACTTGATCCGATCTATCAGATGCCAGAACCAGAGCCAGGCGACTGGATTAAGTGCAGAATGCAGTTCTTTGCTCCAGCCAAGTATTTCCTTGGTGTATATTGGGACACACTATGGTTTAACATGGCATGTATATGGTTGATCACAATATTCTTGTATATAGCCTTGTATTATGACTGGGCGCATAGGGGCTTTGAATTCCTTGGAGAGCATGTGGCGACTCCGCTTGCAGCCAAGATGGATGAAATAAGCAAGAAGCGTGCAGCGAGAAAGAAGGCTAAGAGAGAAGCTGCTGCTCAGGCTGCTGCTGAAAAAGCTGAGGCTGAAAAGAAAGCAATAGAAGAAGCAGAGAAGAAGGCCAAGGAAGAGGCCAAGAAGAAAGCTGAAGCAGAGAAGAAAGCCAAGGAGGAAGCAGAGAAAGCTGCCGCTGAGGCTCAGGCTCAGAATGCAGAAGCTTCGTCTGGCACAGAAAATGTTGATAAAAAAGAAAATAACTAAAAGAATTATATTATGAAAATTAACAAACTCTCATTATTTGCTACTCTTATTGCAAGTGTGGCATTCATGACAAGTTGTGGTCTTGGCGGTGGTTCAAGAAACAATGATTTTGATATGTCGGCTGATACACTTTCAGATGCTCCACTTCAGCTTTCTGAGAATGTAGTCAATGATATGATACAGAACATTTCTTCACCTGTAGAGATGGCAAACCAGATTAAGAACTCTGGTGCTGGTTTTTCTCAGCAGATGTTGAATGAGACTGATAATATCAAGAACTATAACACAAGCTTCAAGCGTGCGTTGAACCTTGGTGTATATAGTGCAGACCTTGGCTATATCAATACATTCAACAAGAACACAGTAGTAGTGTCGTTCCTTGTAGCAGTAAAGGACTTGGCAGACGGATTGAATGTAGGTCAGTTCCTTGACTTCCAGACATTGAAGCGTTTGGCAACAAACAGCACAAACTTGGATTCTTTGAAGCAGCTTTCAGTATCAAGCTTCAACCAGATGGACAAGTATCTTCGTGAGCAGAAGCGTTCGAACGTAAGTACAGCAATTGTTGCTGGTGCATGGCTTGAGGGTATTTACATCACAAGCCAGGTAATAGAGCAGACAGGAGACAAGGAGTTGATTAATCGTCTTGGTGAGCAGAAGGACATAGTAAACATCCTTCTTATCATCCTTAACAACTATAGCAAGACAGACAAGAACTTCCAGGATCTTGTAGCAAAGATTGATGATATCAAGAAGATCTATGATGGTGTGCGCATCACAACAGAACTTGGTGAGCCTATTACAAAGGAAGTTGATGGTATCTTGACAATTGACCAGAATGAGATTACTCATGTAGAGATTTCAGATGATCAGGTGAAGGAGATCATTGAGAAAGTAAAGCAGGCACGTCAGTTTGTTGTAGGTTAATCTCGAATAACAGTTTAAAGTTTGCAAGTCATGAAAAGATTATTTTTAATATTGGTTGCAGTTATGTCATTTGCATGTGCAGCATCAGCACAATGTGGTGACGAACTGATGAAGACAGCTCTTGCTGCGATGGGAGACAAGCAGTACATTAAGGACTTTGACATTAAGATTCCAGCAGGATCGGCAGATGGTGTCAAGTTTTCAGTAGTGCTTAACAGCCGTACAAAATATCAGATAAATGTTGCTAATGGCGCAACTAACTCGGAGAATGTAACAATAGAGATTAGCGATGCAGCAGGCAAGATAATCGGTATCAATGCAGCTGGTGGTAAGGTGTACAACTTGTTCCAGTTCAACTGTTCAAAGACAGGAGCATACAAATTGAAAGTTCGTACATCAAATGGTTCAGAGGCATGTGCTCGTGCCGTACTTTCATTGGTACAGCAGTATGCTGAAGGTGAGCAGTAAATCGGACACCGAAATGTTAAATATAGCCCGAGGCATTATGCTTCGGGCTTTTTGTTTGTTAAAAAAGATGTAAAAAAAGCCGGAAAACGAGTTTGACAACTTTGACCATGACCATCGTTAAAGTAGGTTAAAGAAATGCCTTTTGCGATGGAGTCAAAAAGGTATGGTAAAGGTACGGTAAGGTACCGTTATCCCTCCGAGAAAGGAGTCGAAAGTCGAGGCGGCCTAAATAGTGAAAGATTATTAAATGACGTTAAGGTGGAGGAGGTAGAATTAACAAAGCGGATAGGCGTTTTAACTAATAGAAACACGAACTATTTGGAGTAAAATGCAGAAAACGTGGAATGGTCGCGGTCAAAGTGGTCAAAGTTGATTTTTGGGGTATTTCAGTATAGGACACGGTTGTTTTTCCTCCTAAACATATAACAAAATGAGAAATAATACGTAAAACTGCAAAGTACCTCCACGCTGAGGGCATAGCTCGAAGGAGCGGTGTGGGTGTGGGAGTATGCTTTATACATAAGAATGGCGCTATGATTCGCCTGTCGGTTGACGTTCTGAAACGTAGGAAATTTTGGATTTTACAGTCAATAGGCAAGGTAGAGATAGACGCCACGGGAAGGTATATACCTCCTGAGGGTGTGCTATGGGCATTTATGCTCGTGGTACACCAAGAGGAGAACATATATACTTATCAGCGTGGATGTCTCTCTGTATCTGTCAACTGTAAAAGGTTTTTCCTACGACCTCGGAACGTGGACAGTCAGAGAATGACTCCACGTTTTTTTTGTGTATAGAGGTTATGGGAGGGTTATTGAAAAATGCTGGTTTATAGATTTGGAGTGGCTGGCAGAGGAAAAATTTAATTATGGAAAAGATCAACAGCAAATCTTCTGTTGAAGAGTTCGTAAGGGCGTACGTCCAAAGGGGATTTGGCTCTATGAATAAGAATGATTTCGAGGTGTGGATTTTCTCACAGCTCATGCAAGAAAGACTGAGGGGCAAAAGCAACTACGACATCAGTCTTGAGTTGCGTTTGCCAGAGTCGAAGGTGAAGCGACTTGCATACGAAGCTCAACTCAGGTATCCAAGTGGAGTGTCGTATAAAGAACAGTTGTCGGAATCGCTGAAAAAAGCAAAGATGTCGAAAGACGATAACTATCTGTGTTTCCCCATAGAAAACATAGCGCTCAGAAACTATCTGTCGAATATATTGAAGAATAAAGGATCTTACATTGACAGTTCTTTCAATTTTGAAATTGTAAAGATAAATGTTGAAGACTTTGCAATAATACTGGAGGCAGTTGATGCAGAAGTTGCCAATAAATTGAAGGAAGAGCATAACAAACAGAATATCAAGGAGGTCTTCACCGATATTGTAAAAAACTTTGGTGGACAAGCTATTGGTGAACTTGTCTGTAAAGGTGTTGACGATATAGTAGAAGTAGCTAAGAAATATATAAATAAAAACAACTAAATATTATGAAACAAAGATTATTACTTACGATTGTGGCTTTGCTTGCAGGAGTGCAGGCATGGGCGATGGATTTTGAGGTGGATGGCCTCCGCTATTGGTCGTATGATGAAACCGACGAGGTTTCTGTGTATCGGGGCTCATGTTCAGGTGATGTTGTTATCCCATCTTCTGTAACGTATGAGGGAATGACCTATCGTGTGACTTCGATAGATGGAGGCGGATTTCATGATTGCAGCAGCTTGACATCGGTAGTGATCCCTTCGAGTGTGACTTGGATAGGTTCTTCTGCGTTTTCTGGTTGCAGCAACTTGACATCGGTAGTCATTCCTTCGAGTGTGACTTCGATATATGATGAGGCGTTTTCTGGTTGCAGCAGCTTGACATACAATGAGTATGACAATGGTTTGTATCTTGGAAACACGGAAAATCCTTACTTATTATTGATGAAGGCTAAGAATGCAGATATTACATCTTGCTCGATTCATAGCAGCACTAAATCCATACACTCATTTGCCTTCGAAGACTGTAGCAGCTTGACATCAGTAGTGATTCCTTCGGGTGTAACCGTGATAGGTTCTTATGCATTTATTAATTGCAGCAGCTTGACATCGGTGACTATTCCTTCGAGTGTGAATCATATGGCTAATGTTTCGGGTGCGTTTTCTGGTTGCAATGTCACGAGGATTGATTATACAGGCTCTTTGGAAGAGTGGTGCAATAAGCAATGGAGCCCTACTGTAATTTCTCATTCTTATGATTTGTATATTAATGGAAAGAAAGTAGAGGGAGAATTAGTGATTCCTTCGAGTGTGACAGAGATAGGTGATTATGCATTTTCTGGTTGCAACAGCTTGACATCGGTAGAGATCCCTTCGAGTGTGACTTCAATCGATATATCTGCATTCGAAGATTGTGATGGCTTGACTAGCGTTACTATTTCAGAAGGTGTGACTTCGATAGGTTCTGATGCATTTGATGGTTGCAAGAACTTGACGAGCGTAACGATTCCATCAACTGTCACAGTAATTGGTAGCTCTGCTTTCCCAAATCCATATTATGACGAGTGTAAACTCAACACAATAACATTGTTGACAAAGACTAACCAGCCAGCCTTGACGATACTTGGCGACTACACAGTTTCATACTTCCACTCTAAAGGTTATGCGGCTGTTTATGTTGCAGATGGACTCTTGCCATTCTATGAGTGGTTCTGGGGTGGATTTTACAACTTCATTGAGATAGGTGATGTGCCAAACGTGATAAATGGCGAAGGTGGCATCGCAAGCATCGTGAAGGTGTACAACAACAAAGTTGATATCAATGTTGACCTCGAGGAGGGATATAGTGTCAGCGAGATCAAGGTGAATGGCAATGTCGTTTATCCAGCTTCGTCGGGCAACAAAGCATTGTCGGCAGATGTCTCTGTAATCAAGAAAAGCGAAACATCGTTCACTCTTGTAGGCGTGACAGCCGATGACACTATCGAGGTGGCATATAACAAGTCGACACCAACACCTGTTGGCGTGATAGAGATGCAGAGAGAGGTGAAAGGCATATATGACATATATGGCCGCAAGCTCTCGGCTCCTCAGCGAGGCATCAACATCATCGACGGCAAGAAGGTGATAGTGAAGTGAGGGGGTAAGTGACTATGTAAAGATAAAGGCTCGCATCTAGGGGTGCGGGCCTTTTTGTGTTTTATGTTTGAACAAATATGTCAGCTAATCATGCGGCTGTGCCATATTCATATATGCTATCACTTGCAAGATCTATTTCGTCGTTCCAATAGACGCATGTACGGCTCGTGTCTAACTGAGCTTGTTGGAATAATCCATACACATCAATGAGCGAACGGAAGGCTGGCAGAGTGTTGATGTCGTCCATCACATCATACTTTACCTTATATCCATCGTCAAATTCTACATATAGAATGTAGTTGTCAAGCACTGTGAGTTTATTTATTCTTGGTATCATAATGGTGGCAATTTAGTTATCTCCTGCTTTTCCCACATTTTCTGTAACTCTTCAGAATGCTGAGTGAGCCACTCGGTTACTAGCTCTTGAGCCTTCTTTGGAAGATCCCCTTCAAACATTTCAAATGTCTGAATATTGAATAAACCTACATATTCATTATAGATAGCATGGATATGTGAAGGTTCATGCTCTTTGGGTTTAAAGAACATCTTTATAATTATTCCATAAAATCTAGCTATCTCTGGCATAATGAATGTATTGTATTGGTATGCAAATGTATTGAATAGTTTTCAAAAATACAAAATGATTGGTGGGGATTTGCTTCCTGGCGAGGAGTGAACATCATTGATGGTAAGAAGGTTGGTGGTGAAGTGAGAGGGTAAGCTGATAAGTAAATAGTAAAGGCTCGCATCTTGGGGTGCGGGCCTTTTGTGTTTTATGTTCGGTGTATGGTCCGGCATACGTTGTAGCCAGGTGCGAGGTATTGCCTTACACTTGTCTCCGAGGGCGATGCCCCCGGTTACTCAGATACTGGCTTCCAGCCAGAACAGCTCGCCAACAAAGTTTCTTCTACTCAAGCAGAAAAGTCGCCTTGAGTTGTTTGCATTTTATTTCTTGGGTGGGGGTGTGTTGCTGGTGATGAGGGTGATGATTTCTTCGCCGAACTGTTTGAGTTTGGTAGGACCGATGCCTGATACTTTTTTTAGTTCGGAGAGGTCTTGAGGTGCTTTGGCAGCGATTTCGATGACGGTTTTTTGTGTGAGTATGTGGAAGGCAGGGACATCGAGTTCGGCGGCCTTTTGACGGCGCCATGCGACAATTTTTGCGTATAGTTTATGATTGCTAATGTCGCTAATAGCATACGTTTGTGTATTCTTTTCCTTTGGTTTCTTTGTTGTTTTCTCGCATTCTATGATAGCTTGGGCTCTGGTTTTGAGGTAGAGTTCGGTGTCGAATCCCTCTTTTGCCACTACATTGAGTTCGGCCAGTTTAACAGAGATGTCCTTATCCATTTGTTTTCGGAGTTCGTCGAGAGGCTTGGAGACATCTTTACGGTCGATTTCTATATCTGTTTTATTTACGAAGTCGGAAAGAATAGATGTAACCTTTGTTGTGAAGTAGTCGGCACCTTTCTTTACTCTATTCATCAGTTGTTCGTCGGTACGTATGTCGGTTCCTTCCATGCGTTTGTTGGTGCATAGAGTGAGGAACTGGTCGGAAACGGAAATAATTTCGTTGGTGGCGAAAGTGAGTAGTGCCTTTAGTTCCGCAATCAGTTTAGGAAGAGTATTGATGCAGTTTTCGTCGAGCAGTCGTTCGATTCTGAAAGCGCTGGAAGTAATGTGCCTAAAGTTGAAGAGTTGCTTGATAAGTTCGACTGCATATTCAGCCTTCATATCTTCGACATTGTTTTCTGAAGGAGTGCGAGAGCTTTGGCTGCAGATGAACGAAGTCACAGCGGAGTCGCAAATAACTGATTGTTCAGTTATGCGGCTGCTGAGCACGATACCTTCAAGAGTGCGGCAACGGCTTAATGCGACGTAGACTTGTCCGTGAGCGAAAGACTGTTGAGCGTCGATGATAGCTTTGTCGAAAGTAAGGCCTTGGCTTTTGTGTATTGTAACGGCCCAAGCCAGGCGAAGAGGCAGTTGCTTGAAGACTCCCTCTATCTCTTCGCTTATTTCGTTGGTCTCTGGATCGAGTTTATAGTGTGTGTTTGCCCATTCTTCGTATTCGACAATTACCTCGATATTGTCGGCGAGACATTTTACAGTTACGGTTTTGTCGTTGAAATCGGTGACCTTACCAATTTTGCCATTATAATATCGGTGTTCGCCGGACTTATCGTTTTTGAGAAACATCACTTGAGCGCCGACCTTAATTTTGAGAACTTTGTCGGCGGGGTATGAAGTTTCGGGGAAATTGCCAGTCACCTGACAGTTGAACTGTGCTTCGGGAGACGGGAGCAAATCGAGCTTTTGATTATTGACAGAATCAGCCTGGTTGTTGTGAGTAGTGAGCCGGATGTACCCTTCATTATCGTCAGGGTCAAATTCGGGCTTATATCGGGCATTTAGAGCATCGAGAGTTGCGTCGTCGATATGGTTGTCGCGAATATTATTAAGGAGTTGAACAAAACTCTGGTCGTTTTGTCGGTAGACCTTATTGAGTTCGACTATTACGTATGGACTATTGTTGAGTGCGTGGCAACTGAAGAAATATGGAGTAGGGTAGTTGCTTTCGATGATATGGCGTTCGGACTCGACAACAACGGGAGGAAGCTGCTGTATGTCGCCAATCATCAGAAGCTGTACGCCGCCGAATGGAGAGTTGTTGCGTCGGAAGTGACGAAGTGCAGTATCCACGGCATCGAGAAGATCGGCTCTGACCATACTTATCTCGTCGATAACGAGGAGATCGAGAGTACGGATGATATTGATTTTCTCTTTGCGCATAGTATAGTCGGTCTTCAGTTTAGCGCCGGGTATGAAAGGTGAGAAAGGCAATTGGAAGAAAGAATGTATAGTAACACCGCCGGCGTTGATAGCAGCAACACCAGTTGGGGCAACGATAGCCATTCTTTTAGGAGAATGCTTGTGGAGATTGTGAAGGAACGTAGTTTTTCCTGTTCCAGCCTTTCCGGTGAGGAAAATGTTCATAGAAGTCTGGCTTACGAGTTGCCAGGCCAACCATGCTTCGGGATTATTTTCTTTATTGTATATGTTATCCATATTGTTAGGATGTTAGTTGATAGAATATATTCTTCCGTTTTTACATTCTATGGCGTTATGGTGAAGAGAGATGTTGAAACATATATCGATGTCGGCTTCATATCCTTTGCGTCGGAGGCGTTTGAAATGTTCGCCGCGTGAGGTAACGTTTTTGAGAAGAGAATTAATCTGGCAGAAAGTTTCTGCGGTGGTATCTGAAGAGAGGATTGATGGTACTTTAGTATTGTTGAAAGAAGAGAGATAGAGTTGTTCGAGAGCGATGGCGAAGTCGGACTTTTCGCCTTCGAGGTGATGAATAATCAGTCCGGCACATAGTCCGTCTTCTATAGTGAAACGTCCTTCAGTACCTGAACAAATCAGGTAGACGTCAGATGAAGGTTCGTTGCAAAGAATTTCGCCAAGAACAGAGAGAGTATTGACAACGTTGGGGAAAGAAGCTATCAGGATATGCTTAGCGGATTGGCAGCTATTGATAGCTTGTGTACCGTTGGTGGTAGTCATTACTATAGTCTTGTTGGCGACGACGTCGCTAGTATAGCTACGTGGTGAGTTGTCGAGATCGAAGCCGTCAATCTTGTCGGCGTTGCGTTCTCCTCCGAGGAGAATATCGTTGCCCAGACGAGTACGTATGTCCAGTGCCTCTTCGGGAGTGCGAACGGCTATTATTTGTGATGCTTTGTTATGGAGTGCGACAGACATAGTAGTTGTTGCACGTAGTACGTCGATGACGACTGCAGTATGGTTGTTGAAGTCGTAGGAAGTGGCTTCGTTGGCTGTTGCTATGGCGTAGATCATGGTTACTGATGTTGGGTTTTTGATTAGTTTTATTGGAATGGGATGTTGAAGCTATCGTTGTCAGAACGTGAATGATAGAGATGCTCCTATTCCGGTTTTTCCTGACTCTTCGGGTAGAAGAGATGGTTGCCATTGCAGAGTCAGGTCGTCGGAGACGTCGAAAGTGAAGAAGTGTGCATCGACGGCGGCATCGACAATCTGGAGTACATAGACACCAATGAGTCCGAAGTAGCTAAGGTCGCGATAGCGTCGGTAGTAGTCCTTCTTGTTTTTCAGAGCATTTTGGAACCAGCTGCGATATGTAGTTTCAACCTCTTCGACAGTAAGTGAAGTACGATGTTCGACGATATAGACGTAGCTCTTGTTGTTAGGGTCGCCTATGACGAAATCGCGGTATGCGTTTTTGTATTCCTTATAGTATTTGTTGTTGAAGTGGATGGAGTAGCAAAGAGCTGCAATACCTCCGTAGAGGATAGGCAGTTTCCAGTATTTACGGTTGTATATCTGACCTAATCCGGGAAGAATGGCTGCATACATTGTTGCGGTATGTGGCGAGTGTCCCATGGAGTGTGGTCCGATGGAGCGTATGTATTTGTCGCCATTAGGCATGACGAGTACGGAGGTATCGGCAGGAATAGTAATAACGACTGACTCGACCTTTTCTCCTTCGAGTCGTGGTTCGTTATTATCCTGTGGAGCCTCGGTGTTGTTGGCTTGTGCGAAGGCAAGTGTGGCAACGAGAAGTGATAATATGGTAAAAGCGTATCTCAAGGATGCGAATTATTTGTTTTGCTGGTCGAGTACGGAGAGGATACGTTCGAGTTCTTCGTCGGAAGCGAAAGGGATAGTAATCTTACCTTTGCCTGTATCTTCTTTGCGTTCGAACTTGACTGAGGTGCCGAAGAGTTTAGAGAGGTTAGTTCTCATAGTTTCGTAGACTCCGGTAGAAGATGGTGTTTTCTTCGACTTAGTCTTTGTTTTTTCTTCGGTTGGAGAAGAAGGCTCGTTGTATTCTCGTGCGAGTTCTTCGACGCGTCGAACGGAGTAGCCGAATTCGAGAGTCTGCTGGTAGAGCATAATCTGTGTTTGTGGGTCGTCGACGCTAACGAGTGCTCGTGCGTGTCCCATGGAAATAAGTTTTTCCTTGAGTCCGGCCTGAATTTCGGCAGGGAGTTTGAGGAGTCGGAGGAAATTGGTGACGGTAGAGCGTTTTTTGCTAACCTTTTCGGCGAGTTGTTCCTGTGTGAGGTTACATTCGTCCATGAGTCGCTGGTAGCTAATGGCCTCTTCGAGTGGGTTGAGGTCGGAACGCTGTATATTTTCGATAAGTGCGTACTGCAGCATATCGTCGTCGTTGACTTCTCGTATGTATGCAGGAACGGTGTTGAGTCCGGCTATTTTTGAAGCGCGGAATCGGCGTTCGCCGCTAACGATTTGGTATTTACCATCGTTGAGCTGGCGGAGAGTCAAAGGAGTGATGATGCCGCACTGTTTGATAGACTCGGCGAGTTCGTTGAGTTGTTCTTCATCGAAGTCGCTACGAGGCTGCCAAGGGTTGGCGACGATATCGCTAATATTTATTTCGTTGACGAGGGCTTTTTGTTCTATGATTCTATCTTCTTCGGCGTCGGAGATAAGTGCTCCTAAACCTCGTCCGAGTCCCATTCCTTTGTTTGCCATGTTGTCAGTTGGTAAATGTGGGTGTTTTTAAAAAGTAAGCCTATAAAGGTTCTAATTAGTATTTTTTGTCGAGTATCTCCTGTGCGAGGTTAAGGTAGCTTTGTGCTCCCTTGGAAGTAGCGTCGTAGATGATGGCAGGTTTGCCATGAGACGGTGCTTCGCTGAGTCGGACATTTCGAGGGATGAGAGTGTTGAAAACCATATCCTTGAAATGTTTCTTGACTTCTTCGAGAACCTGGTTGGAGAGGTTGATACGAGCGTCGTACATAGTGAGAAGGAATCCTTCGATTTCGAGGTCGGGATGGAGTCGCTTCTGAATGATTTTGATAGTATTGAGGAGCTTGCCGAGACCTTCGAGTGCGAAGTATTCGCACTGTACAGGGATGATGATAGAGTCGGCAGCTGTAAGTGCGTTGACGGTGATAAGTCCGAGTGAAGGGCAGCAGTCGATAAGTATGTAATCGAACTGGTCGCGAAGTGGTTCAACCATGCGTCGCATGATTTTCTCACGGTCGGACATATTGAGCATTTCGATCTCAGCACCGACGAGGTCGATGTGAGAAGGCATGAGGTAGAGGTTATCGATATCGCATTTGAGAATAGCGTCGGCAGGGTTAGCGTCGCTTACCATGCATTCGTAAATGGTAGTCTTAACCTCGCGGACGTCGAATCCGAGGCCGGAAGTGGAGTTGGCCTGTGCGTCGGCGTCGATGATGAGCACTTTTTTCTCGAGAACTGCGAGAGAAGCTGCGAGATTGATGGCTGTAGTAGTTTTTCCTACTCCGCCTTTCTGATTAGCTATTGCTATTATTCTTGCCATGCGTTATTACGAATTACGAGTTTATTATTCGTTGCAAAGATATGTTTTTATTACGAGAGAGGGGTGTTAGTATCTTACTCTGTTTTGAACAAGTTTTGGAGCAGTTATTAACAATGGTTGTTAATAACGTGTGAGTAGTTTCATTTACAGATAAGTACGACAGCGTATGCCGAAGCACCTTTTTCTTCACCTTCGAATCCGAGGTGTTCGGTAGTAGTGGCCTTGACAGAGATGCGGTCGACATCGATACCGATGACATTGGCGAGAGTCTGTTGCATGTCGGGTATGAGTGGTTTGATTTTAGGTCGTTGTAGAGCGATAGTGGAGTCGACATTGCTGACGTGATATCCTTTAGTGGCGATGAGGTCGACAGTACGTCGGAGTAGTATTTTGCTGTCGATGCCCTTGAAGTCGTCGGAAGTGTCGGGGAAGTGGTAACCGATGTCTCGCATACCGGCAGCGCCGAGAATGGCGTCGCAGATGGCATGGATAAGAACGTCGCCATCGGAGTGTGCGACCCATCCCATAGTATGTTCGACCTTGACTCCACCGATCCACATTTCGAGTCCTTGTTTAAGTTGGTGGACGTCGTATCCGTATCCTACTCTTATATCTTGCATAGTTGTTATCTTTTTGAAGCAAATATAGTAAAAAAAAGTGAGAAATCAAAATGATGGGTTGGTGTATAGAGGAGACAAATGCTCCACCCTCGAGATGAGAGTGGAGCAGATGTGGCTGTATAGTTATGAATAAATTACAGCGAATAGAACCCTCTTAGTCAGCTACGTATTCGTCGTAGTCGTAACCGAGGTTATTGGTGTTATCAACCCTGTTGGCGCCATAGTACTGAACGAAGAGGTAAGCGTATGAGCCATCGAGGTAGTATGCACCGTTGTAGCCATATTCAGTAACGAATGCGTCGTTGCCCTGCCAGTAGCCGATATCTCTAACGCTAACGTTGCCATACTCGCCGAAAGAGATGCCAGTAGACTGTGCAGCAACACGCATGAACTGGAAAGTGCCATCGGCATCGGTATCCTCAAAGTCGGGAAGGGTAGAGAACTTGAGGCTGAAGCCCTTGCCGTAGAGATCCTTGAATCGATAGAGGTTCTTGTTGGTAGTACACTGCTGGAGAGTAGTCTGTGTGCTTTCCATGCCGACAACATCTGCAGCGAAGAAAGTGTAGGTACCAGTAGATACGTCGTCCCATTCAAGTCCGATGAAATCGACAGATGAGATAGTGCGTTTGCCACC